>LS483371.1:1246875-1870312 GCA_900475325.1 Paucimonas lemoignei | reverse complement strand
TGGCGCTGATCACCCCCGGTCGCCCGGAGCATGTGCACCTGCGCCCCCGAGACATGTACCTGCTGACCGTTTCCAGCTGGATCGTGGTGTGCGTGTTCGCTGCGCTGCCATTCCTGCTGACGCAACACATCAGCTACACCGACTCATTCTTCGAAAGCATGTCCGGCATCACCGCCACCGGTTCCACGGTATTGAGCGGGCTGGACACCATGTCGCCCGGCATCCTCATCTGGCGTTCAATGCTGCACTGGCTGGGTGGTATCGGCTTCATCGGCATGGCGGTGGCGATTCTGCCGCTGCTGCGCATCGGCGGCATGCGCCTGTTCCAGACCGAATCCTCGGACCGCTCGGAAAAGGTCATGCCGCGCTCGCACATGGTGGCCAAGTTCATCGTGCTGGCCTACGTCAGCATTACGGCCGTAGGCAGTGTGGCGTTCTGGGCCGCGGGCATGAGCATGTTCGATGCGATCAACCACGCCATGTCAGCGATTTCCACCGGCGGTTTCTCCACCTCTGACCAATCCCTGGCCAAGTGGCCCGAGCCTGCCGTGCATTGGGTGGCCATCGTAGTGATGATCCTCGGCAGCCTGCCGTTTACCCTGTACGTGGCCACGCTGCGCGGTAACCGTGGCGCGTTGTTTCGCGATGAACAGGTGCGTGGCCTGCTCGGCTTGCTGCTCGCCACCTGGCTGGTGATGACCGTCTGGTATTGGTTGACCACCGACCTGCCGTGGTACGACGCCTTGCGCCATGTGGCGTTGAACGTCACCTCGGTGGTGACCACCACTGGTTTTGCGCTGGGCGACTATAGCCTGTGGGGCAACTTCGCCCTGATGTTCTTCTTTTACCTGGGCTTCATCGGCGGCTGTTCGGGCTCCACGGCCGGGGGCGTGAAGATTTTCCGCTTTCAGGTTGCCTATATTCTGCTCAAGGCCAACCTTAATCAGCTGATCCACCCACGCGCGGTGCTCAAGCAGACGTACAACGGCCATCGACTGGATGATGAAATCGTTCGCTCGATTCTTACCTTCTCGTTTTTCTTCACCATCACTATCTGCGTGATCGCCCTGCTGCTTTCGCTGCTGGGCCTGGACTGGATGACCGCCCTGACTGGCGCAGCAAGCACCGTGTCCGGCGTAGGTCCGGGGCTGGGGGAAACCATTGGCCCGGCAGGCAACTTTGCCACTCTGCCCGACACGGCGAAGTGGATCCTGTCGCTGGGCATGCTGCTGGGCCGCTTGGAAATCATCACCGTGCTGGTACTGTGCATCCCGGCGTTCTGGCGTCAGTGATCGCAAAGGTTTAATGTCCGCTTACGCACTGTCCCAGCAGAGCCTGGACCCACAGCGATCACGATCAGGAAACTCCAGCCATGGAAACCACCAAATCGTTTACCCGCTTCGCCGATTTCTATCCTTACTATTTGCAGGAACACCAGAGCAGCACCTGCCGCCGTTTGCACTTTGTCGGCACCACACTGGTGATATTCGTCCTGGCATTCGTGCTGGGCAGCGGCAGCTGGGGGCTGATCTGGCTGGTGCCCGTGGCCGGATACGCCTTCGCCTGGGTTGGCCACTTCTTTTTCGAGAAGAACCGCCCCGCCACTTTTCAGCATCCGTTCTATAGCTTGCTGGGCGACTTTGTCATGTATCGGGACATGATCATCGGCAAGGTGCCGTTCTAAAAACTGCTCCCTGCTAGAGCGCAGGCTCGCTGGCCGGAGTGTCTGCCTGAGCCAGCAGCTCTTTCTCACGCAGGTGGGCATCGGCAAGCCGGAACAGCTCTATCGTGCCATCCAGATGCTCGATCAATGCCGTGCAGGATTCCACCCAATCCCCGCAGTTGAGGTATTCCACACCGCCCACGGTGCGGATTTCCGCGTGGTGGATGTGCCCGCACACCACACCATCAAGGCCGCGTTTGACGCATTCGTGAGCGATGGCTTCTTCAAAGTCGCTGATAAAGCTGACGGCGGTTTTGACCTTGTGCTTGAGGTATGCCGAGAGTGACCAGTAGCCATAGCCGTAGCGAGCGCGCCAATGATTGAGCCAGCGGTTGAGAGTCAGGGTGAATTCGTAGGCTGAATCGCCTAGAAACGCCAGCCAGCGGTGATAGCGCGTGATCACGTCGAACTGATCCCCATGGATGACCAGCAGGCGACGGCCGTCGGCAGTGACGTGCTCGGCCTCGTCCACTAGCTGGATATTGCCCAGGATCAGTTTTGAATAGCGACGCAGGAATTCATCATGGTTGCCGGTGACGTAAATCACCTCGGTGCCACGCTTGCTCATGGTCAACAGACGACGAATCACATTGGTGTGAGCCTGGGGCCAATACATGCCGCTGCGCAGCTTCCAGCCGTCGATGATGTCCCCGACCAGATACACCTTGTCGGCCTGATAGCCCTTGAGGAACCGCGACAGGTGTTCGGCCTGGCAGTCGCGGGTCCCCAGATGCACATCGGAAATCCATAACGTGCGCACATGTTGCTTACGGCTGGGTTTGGCAAGCTGAGCACTACTCATGGGCAAACTCCCGCTGGGTTTGGATGAGAGTGGCCCATGCCGGTTAATCGAATGTGACGAGGGTGTGGCAATGCAGTGACAACGCAGCCTGATCAACTGCCGCGCTTGACAGTAGGAGCTGCTGAAGGCTGCGAATAAGGCCTGCCATATAACACGAAGATTCCGGCATCACTGACCGAGAACGATCACTGAGCGGTTTTATCATTGCCTTTATCGTTGTGTCCAAGGTCGCGCTGCGGATCGATCTGATCCCGAACCCGCTGCTTGAGAACCTTGGCTTCCGGGAAGCCGCCGTCAGCCTTGCGCTCCCAGATCTGCACGCCATCACAGCTGATGATGAACACCCCACCCGTGCCCGGCTGCAGGGAGACTTTGCCCAGGTCATCGGAAAACGTGCTGAGCAACTCCTGCGCCAGCCATGCTGCGCGTAGCAGCCACTGGCATTGAGTGCAGTAGGTGATGATGATTTCGGGTTTGGTGGTCATGGGGAGAACTCCGCCAGGCTTAAGCCCTGTACAAGCTACGTGGGAGCGAATTCATTCGCGAAGGCTATGTTACAGCCGATGAAAACTCATCGAATGTACGGGCCTCTTCGCGAATGAATTCGCTCCCACAGGGGAATTGCGCCGCGCCGTTACAACCCCGCCAACAGATCCCGTGCGGTTTGCTGATGCTCTTCGTCGGACTCTTCGATCACTTCAAGCAACAAGGCGCGCGCGCCGTCGACGTCGCCCTCGTCGATCAACACCTGGGCCTGATTGACCTTGCTCAATGGCGCATCGTCCAGGTCCAGCAGATCGAATTCGGACGAATCGTCCATGAAGCCATCAAGGAATGCATCGTCCAGGGCATCGCTGTTGGACTCGACAATCGGCACCTCGTCATCGGCGAAATCGCTGAGGAACCTGTCGTCGGGTATTTCATGGATTTCCGGATATTCGATCAGGTTGGAAGCAAAGTCCGGATCCTCTTCCGGTTCCGGCTCCACCGCAGGCTTCGCGCGCAAGGGTGCGGGCGTGTCAAACGGATCAACCAGATCCCAGTCGGCATCCAGCGCGAGGTTGTCCAGGTTAAGCTGAAACTCGTCGGCAGGCTCCGGGTTCAAGGCAGCGGCGGCGGTTTCATCCAGCTCGGCCGCTTCAGCCTCAGCCACGCTGGAGGCCAACGCCACAGTCACAGGCGGGATCAGCGCCGCAGCAACAGGAGCGTCAGCCACAGCCTCGGATGCAGAGCTGAGCTTGGGATAACGCGCGCGAATGTCTTGAATCTGCTGGGCCGGAATACCACTCTCCAGCGCATCGTGCTCTTGCTGTGCAAAACCGGCGGAGTCGTTCTGCTCGCCCAGCAATTCCAGCATCTTGAGGCGGATATCTGCACGCTCAGGCTGTTTGATCAACGCTTCACGCAGAATGCCCATGGCTTCGGCATAGCGCCCATAAGCGATGTAGATGCTCACGCCATCCAGCGCGTCGGGAGCGCCACCGGCTGGACGAGAAGCGGGACGCGACGCAACCGGAGTGCTGACCGGCTTGCTGACAACCGCCGCCGCAGGCACTTCGTAAACCGGAGCCACCGGCGTCTGAGCGGGTTTGATCAGGGTCGGGTCGGCAGAAACCGGGCCCGGATGCTGCTCTTTCTGACGATTGCGGCGTACCGAAAATGCCAGTCCGATCAGCAGCAACAGGATCGCCACAGCGCCCATCAACAACGGAGACGTCAGGATCGAGTCGCCTTCGGGCTCGACAGCAGCGGGCTGCGGCGCGACCGGCGTGGCGGCTACAGGTGCAGCGGCAACAGCCGTAATCGCCGCAGGCTGTGGCGTAACGGGCAGCGGCGCAGGCCCAGACTGTTGCTCGGCGAGCGCGGTCTGCAAGGTGGAAATCTGCTTGTCGCGCCCTTCCATCTGCTCCTGCAGGCTCTGTAGCTGCAAGCGCAGATCCGCAACCGTCTGGTTCAGTGCCTGATTTTCAATCGCCGACGCTGTCACCTGATCAGCATTGCGCGACGCTGCGACGGCGGGCGTCGCAGCGGTGGCTGGTGCGGAAGTCGCGGGGTTCGCGGATGCAGCGGGCAAGACCGCTGCGTCCGGCAGTGCCAGGCTTTGGCCGATTTGCAACGTAGAGCCATCGCCATTGGCGAAGGCCTGTGGGTTCAGAGCCTTGATGCCATCGGCCAACTTGCTCACCGAGCCATTGGCACCCGAGCCCTGTACACGCCGGGCGATAGCGTTGAGCGTATCGCCACTGGCCACGACATAGCGCTTGCCCTGGGAGGCAGTCGGTGGAGCAACAGGCATGCGCGACTGCGGTGCAGCCTGAGAGGCGGAATCGCGGCTGCGACCACTGAGGGCAGCACGCCCGGCAGGTGAGGTGGCCGGGTCGAGCAACAAGGTGTATTCGTGCTGCAGGTCGCCGTTCGGTCGGTTCAACTGAACGAGAAACTGCAGATACGGCTCGGTCACCGGCTTGCTGGACACCACCCGGATCACGCCACGGTTACCCTTGATCACAGGGGTAAAGCGCAGATCGTTGAAGAAGAACTGCCGATCCACACCGGCTCGCGCGAACGCTTCCGGAGACGCCAGTTTCGCGACGATATCCTCAGCCGCGAGACCTGCGGTTTCCACCAGTTCGATTTCGGCGTTGAGCGGCTGATTGAGCGCCGAATGCAGGGTGATCTCACCCATGCCCAATGCCTGAGCGAAGGTCGAATAGAACATCGATGCCGAAGAAAACGCGGCAATCATCAAACCACGACGAATGGCCGTCCTGGCAAACCCTGCTGGCGTCGCCGCCCGAGAACTGTTGCGCATACCAACCCTTATGGAATCCAAAGCAAGCTTCTGTGCAATTCAATATAACGCGAGGACTTCAATGTCCAGTTGCCAGTATGAGCGAGAAGACCAGCCTGTGCCTCAGGATCTTTCAAGGTTCGCCAGAATGCTCGTATGAACACGCATGCAAATGCGCAGATCTTCTTCGTCAATGCCCGCGAACAACTCGACCCGCAACGCCGTGGCAATGGCCTCGATCTGCTGGATCAAGGGCCGGGCGCTGTCGCACAGGACAATTTTCTTCGCACGTCGATCTTCCACCACCGCGTGGCGCTGCACCAGACCCTGGTTTTCCAGGCTGTCGAGCAGACGGGCGAGGGTCGGGCCTTCAACGCCGACACTTTGAGCCAGTTCCCGTTGGGTCGGGGGCTCTTCAAAACGGGCCAGATGCAGCAACACTAGCCAACGGGCCTGGGAAAGCCCCAGATCGGCCAAGCGCCTGTCCAGTTCTGCACGCCAGCCACGGGACATATTCGCCAACTGCATCCCGAAGCGGTGTTCATCAGTCATTGGCATAGCAAACTCACGGTCGAAACTAATTATTAGCCAGCTAAGCATGGCGAGGGGGACGAGGCAAGTGTGAGGCGCTTGCCCCATGAAGCAGACTGATTCCGTAGGAGCGGCTTCAGCCGCGAACGGTAGTGCTGGCAATGAAGATCCAGCGCATGAACCAACCCCCTTCGCGGCTTCTTCGCGGCTAAAGCCGCTCCTACGACAAAGCGTTATTTCAAACCTCAAACTCAGCCTGCAGCGCCGCACGCACGCAATACAACACACCTTCAGGTACGCGGCCAGCGAACTGTTCAGCGATGGCCGCAACCGGTGGCAGCTCGCCTTCGCCATCGAGGAACGCATCCTGGATTTCGCTGAGCAAATCCTCAGGCAGATCCAGTGCCTGCTCCAGGGACAGCTGCTGTTTGCCGATGGCTTCTGCAAGCAGGGTGTAGACGTTCTTTTCCGAGCACTGCAACTGACCGGATATCTGCATCGGGGTCATGCCCGCGCGGGCGAGGCTGATCAGTTCGTGACGGACATCGGCCACCACCTTGGGCGCTTCAGCCGTGCCGCCGAGCACCTCGAGGAATGCCTGGCCATAACGCTCCAGTTTCCGGGCGCCGACACCGCTGACCTCGGCCATGTCCGACAGGGTGTCGGGTTTGCTGCGCAGCATTTCCAGTAGAGTGGAATCCGGGAAGATGACGTAAGGCGGCACACCATGCTCTTCGGCCAGCTTGCGCCGCAAGGCGCGCAGGGCTTCCCACTGCTCGCGCTCTTCGCCCCGCACCAGTTGGCTGGCGGGGCTGCCGGAACTGCTTTTGGAGGTGGTTTGTGGTTTCAGGTCGCGACGCAACTCAAGACGCACCTCGCCGCGCAACAGCGGACGGCACGAGTCGCTCAGGCGCAAACCGCCGTAGCCTTCCAGGTCGATATCCGCCAGCCCGCGGGCGACCAGCTGCCGGAACAGCGAGCGCCACTCGCCCTCGGAGCGGTCTTTGCCGACGCCAAATACAGAAAGATGCTGATGGCCGAAGCTCTGCACCTTTTCATTGTTTTTACCCAGCAACACATCCACCAGGTGGCCGACGCCGTAACGCTGGCCGGTGCGGTAGATCGCCGAAAGCGCCTGACGCGCAGGCTCGGTCGCGTCCCAGGTCTGTACGCCATCGACGCAGTTGTCGCAATGCCCGCACGGCTGCGGCATGTCTTCGTCGAAATAGGCCAGCAGCGTCTGACGGCGGCAGCGGGTTTCTTCGCACAAGGCCAGCATCGCGTCGAGCTTGTGGTGCTCCAGACGCTTATGACGCTCGTCGCCCTCAGAGTTCTGCAGCATCTGCTTGAGCATCAGCACATCTTGCAGCCCGTAGGCCATCCACGCATCGGCGGGCAAACCATCACGCCCGGCGCGCCCGGTTTCCTGGTAATAGGCTTCCAGAGACTTGGGCAAGTCCATATGCCCGACGAAGCGCACGTTGGGCTTGTCGATGCCCATGCCGAAAGCGATGGTGGCAACCATGATCAAGCCTTCCTCATTAAGGAAGCGCTTCTGATTGGCCGCGCGGGTCTCGCTGGGCAAACCGGCGTGGTACGGCAGCGCCGGATAGCCGTTCTCACAGAGGAAGGCCGCGACTTCATCGACTTTCTTGCGGGACAGGCAATAAATGATGCCCGCGTCGCTGCGTCGCTCGGACAGGAACGCCAGCAATTGCTTGCGCGGCTGCTCCTTGGGCACGATGCGGTAGAAAATATTCGGCCGGTCAAAACTGGACAGGAAGCGCTCGGCGTTCTGCAAATGCAGACGCGTGACGATTTCTTCCCGGGTGCGCTTGTCGGCCGTGGCCGTCAGAGCGATGCGCGGCACATCGGGGAACAGCTCGGCCAACTGCCCCAGTTGCAGGTATTCAGGGCGGAAGTCATGGCCCCATTGCGATACGCAGTGGGCTTCGTCGATGGCAAACAGGGCGATCTGCAGGTTTTGCAGGAAGGACAGCATGCGTGGCTGGACCAGTCGCTCGGGCGCCAGGTACAGCATTTTGATTTCGCCCAGGCGAATCCGATGGGCCAGCTCACGTTGCTGATCGGCGTTCAGGGTCGAATTCAAGGCCGCGGCCGAGACCCCGAGTTCTTCAAGGGTGGCGACCTGGTCGTCCATCAGGGCGATCAAAGGCGAGACCACCACCGCCAGACCGTCACGCAGCAACCCCGGCACCTGAAAGCACAAGGACTTGCCGCCGCCAGTGGGCATCAGGACCAGGGCATCGCCGCCGCTGGCCACACGTTCAATAATTTCACCCTGGCGACCACGGAAGCTGTCGTAGCCGAAGATGTCTTTAAGTACGCGTTGTGCCTGTTCGAGCATAAAAACCCCAGATTGTCCTGCTGCACTGCAAAGCCGGGCAGTATACCCGAGGCTTCGGAGGCAAAGGGCAGCATGGATATAAGTGGTCAAAATTAACCCGCAGCCGCATTGCATGGCCCGCGCCGCTGGCGCCCAAGGCGCTCAGGGCCTAGAATTCAGCATCGTTTATTTCCAAGGTAGTCCGTCAATGTCCTTCGCTGAGCAACTAAACCGCCTGCAAGCCTTCCTCGATGCTGATGAGCTGCATGACGAGGCACTGGACTACGTGGCCGCCCATGGCTACCTGACCGCCCTTTCCATCTGCGCCGAAACCGTCCCGGAGCGGGAATGGATCGACGCGCTATTCTCCGAGCCGCCGCATTACACCGATGATGCCCAGCGCGAAGAAATCGAAGGCACGCTGATCCAGCTCCAGGCGCACATTGCTCGCCAACTGGCGTCGGATGAAGAATTCGAACTGCCATGCGATCTGGATCTGGGCGATGAGCCTGATGATTCCGACCTGCGCGGCTGGTGCATCGGCTTCATGGAAGGCGTGTTCCTGCGTGAAAGCGCCTGGTTCGAAACCGCCGAGGAAGAAGTCAGCGAAATGCTGCTGCCAATCATGGTCGGTTCGGGCCTGTTCGACGAGCAACCGGAGTTCTCCGATATCGCTCAGGACGCCAACCTGATGGACGACATGATCGTGCAGATTCCGGAAGCCCTGACGGCGTTGTATCTGCTGTGCCAGGCGCCGGACGAAAAACCGGCGATCCTCAAGCCTCGCCATCACTGAGTCTGCGCCTATGGCGCAGAATCCGCCGCGCACCAGTCGCCATCGGCTGGTGCGCTACGCACTTCAGGGCGTTGGCTGGTTGAGCGTGGCACTGGGCGTGATCGGGATTTTTCTGCCGGTCCTGCCCACCACGCCTTTCCTGTTACTGGCCGCCGCCTGCTTTGCCCGCAGCTCTCCTCGCTTCTACAACTGGCTGGTCAATCACAAACGGCTGGGCCCGTGGATCCGCGACTACCTGGAAGGCAACGGCATCCCGCTCAAGGGCAAGGTCTATGCCATCGTCACGATGTGGTTCAGCATCGGCCTGTCCTGTTACCTGGTGCCCTTACTTTGGGCGCGGGTGTTCATGCTGATCAGCGCGGTGCTGGTGACGGTTTATATCTTGCGGCAGAAGACGCTGCAAAAGCGCTAATTGGCTTTACCAGAGCATGAACGCGATCCTGTGGGAGCGAATTCATTCGCGAATAGGGCCTTGGCAGCTCAACATCATCGCCTGACCCACCGCTTTCGCGAATGAATTCGCTCCCACAGGAACTGCGACTGCCTGTACCCGCCATGAAGCATTCGATCTAACTCATCAAACCACATCCGCGCGCATCGAATGATCCCCCAGCATCCCGGTGATGATCGCAGCCGTATCCGCCCCTCCGGCAATCATCCCGCCTGCTCCGGCCGTCACGCCGTAATGGCTGGCCAGGTCCACCCCTGCCAGGTCGATGGTCTGAGAGGAGCCGACGTCGATGGTCGAGACCAGACTCTCGCCACTGCCGCTGACGTTGAAGTGCAGCAAGTCATCCAGCGAATCCCCGCCCGCACTCAAATCCTGCAACAGTTTTGACAGGTCCAGAGTGTCGGCACCAAGGCTGAAATCGGTCACCAGATCCCGGCCCGCATCCCCCGCCACCCACGTGAAGGTATCGTTACCGCCGCCACCGGTCAGCGTATCGCTGCCCACGCCACCGATCAGCACGTCGTCGCCCAATCCGCCGCTGATCACATTGGCTTCGTTGTCACCGGTGAGGTGGTCATTGAAGTTGGAACCCATCAGGTTCTGGATGTCGATCAAGGTATCGACGCCTGCCCCGCCGGTCTCCTGAGGGTCGGTCTGCAAGGTGCTGACGGTGACGCCAGACGACGCCAGCTCATAACTCACGGTGTTGTTACCTGCGCCGCCATCGAGGACATCATTGCCGCAGCCGCTGAACAGCAGGTCATTACCGTTATCGCCGTACAGAATGTTGTCCCCGTCACCGCCGCTGAGCACATCGTTGCCATCACCGCCGTGCAGGCTGTCGTCGCCGCTGCCACCCAGTAATACGTCATTGCCCGCGGTGCCGAGCAAGGTGCAGCCTTCCTGATAGCTGATCGTCAGTGGCGCCGAGTCGCTGCCGCCATGGTTGTCGGTGACGGTGTAGAGGCTTTCGTAGGTAGGGGTGTTGTCCACGGCGCTGTAGTCGATGGCAAGGCTCAGGGAATAATCCTCGGAGGTATACGCCTCCCCATCGTCAGGCTGATTGACCAGATGGATGCGATACACGCCGTCTTCGCTGGCGGTGAAGCTGCCATTGGCGTCGATCAGCTGGAAATCACCATTGCCCAATTGCCAGGCGATACCGATGTTGTCGCTTGAGCTACTGAGCGCCACGCTGACGGTTTCTCCCGCCTTGAGATTCACGCTGTACAGGTCCTGAGCGTTGGACGCCGCCGCATTGCTGGCCCCCAGAAAACCATTGAGCACCACCAGCGCGGTCAGGTTGCCCGCGTTTACAAAATCGCTGCGCTGCAGGTTATTCAGCTGATTGCCCGGCTTGTTCTGATGCCCGGCGAAATCGAGAGTTTTCACACAGCCCTCGGAAAACCCTTCGCCCTTGGCCTGCCAGCCGGTCTGAAACACCGGCGGCGTGGCGCTCAAGGGGTCACCGTTCGCTGACAGATCATTTGCCACCAACAAGGCGGAAGGTACTTCAATGCTCGGCGCAAGCACGTTGGTGATCACATGATCAGCCACGGCGGTCGGGCCTTGTGGCTCTGCAACCGTGGGCGGCACGTGGATGATCAGATCGGCGCTGGCCAGGTCATGGTCGTTGTCGCTGATCACGAAGCCAATGGTTTCGGTCAGTATCACGCTGGACGGGTCAGGCGAAGGGGTATACCCGTAGACGCCCGTCAACATGTTCACCGCCAGGGACGATCCGTCGTCTGCGACCACGAACAGCACGTGAGTGACCGGATCGAACACTGGATCGGGCGTACCTGCGCTGACGCTGAGGCCAGTTTGTGGGTCATAGCTGTAGGTGGCGCCGTTGAAGCAGATCGAGCGCACGAAACCGCCATCGGCGCCGAACGTACCGCCGTCCAGCAAGCTACCCCAAGTGACAGCAGGCGATACACCGTCGCAGGCCAACTCCCCAGTCAGGGTCAGCTCGATATTCGCCGCCTCGGGCACGTCATCAATGATGTGGATCTGCAGCGTGCTGCTGGCAGCGTCGCCGTCGATATCCCGGGCCGTG
This sequence comes from Paucimonas lemoignei, assembly GCA_900475325.1. Taxonomy (GTDB): domain Bacteria; phylum Pseudomonadota; class Gammaproteobacteria; order Pseudomonadales; family Pseudomonadaceae; genus Aquipseudomonas. The sequence continues at coordinate 1,858,812 of LS483371.1, read as the reverse complement.
ACGTCGAGGGTTTCACCCTGAAGGTTGGTGCCGTCGCCATCGCCATGGGCGGTTGCGCCCACCAATGTGTAGCTGTAACTGACCAGACCGCTGGCCGGATCGTAGTGCGTGACACTGAAGACGTTGCCCAGCGGGGTCTGGTTGCTCTGCGGGAAACCCGCTATCACGCCCGCATCAATGATCACCAGCCCGCCCACCACCAGACTTTGCAGGCCATCGCCCGCTGACACACTGAAGGTGCCGGTCTGGGTCAGGGCATCCGGATCGGTGGCCGAGCCGCACGACAGATGAGCCTCATTGAGCGTCAACTCGCCATCGGACAATTGCACGCCGTGATCGAGCGGTGGCTCGACGGGGGGCTCAACCGGTGGTTCCACGGGCGGCTCGACGGGGGGTGTTACCGGAGGCTCAACTGGAGGTACTACCGGCGGATCTATAGGCGGGTCCAGGGGCGGCTGCTCTATGGGGGGATCAATGGGCGGAATCACCACGACCGGTGTATCGACCACCGGCGGCACGGGCGTTGACGGCGTCCCCGTCGAGCTGCCGGATGAACCTTCGATACGCCCTTCTGGAAACTCCGGCGCACGGCTCAGGCCCTGGGTCGCGAAGCCGATGTGCGGGGTCACCACGCCGCCCACTTCGGTCAGGAGCATTGCCGAATGGCCACCACCCAGTGGCGATCCGTCTGCAGCGGCGGGCGTTTCGTTGGCAGACGGCGTCTGCGGGCTGGCCACCTGCTGCGCCTGGGTCACGTCTGCGGGCTGCGCCAGGGTTGGGGTCAACTCATCAGCGGTGAGGATTTGCGCCGCGTGGTGGGTGAGCAGTTGAGGCGTCAGTGGCAGGCTGCTGCCCCTGCCAAGGGTCAACTCACCACCTCCACTGAGATTGACGGCCACCGCACCGGCCGCGCCCGTCATCAGTTGCTCGCCCGCAAACAATCGCTCGCCCTCTATAACCACTCGCCGCGTACCATCGCTGGCCACGGCAAACACTTCGCCTACCACCTGTCGAATCGTGCCGATCACCTGAGCCATATTCCCTCCTGATTTCGCAATAATCCGCTTCATATTCGTGACAACAGAGGCTTATCTGCTGGCTCTATGGCGGCACTTTGAACTGACAATTTAGAAAACGACAAAATAATGTCACACCTTGAAAATTCCAGATTTCCGTTATAAATCATGAAAATCCGTGTTCGCCATTAATCTGCCACAACGTCAAAACAGCCTAAACAGAGTCTATAAACCACTGTATTTACTGACCATAACAAAACAACAATCTCTCGAATCATCGAAAATCCATAAGTCTTTTTCGGCATAAGGCTTATGAAAAAACCGTCTTGCCTTCCCGCAAAGTTGTTCTTAGCTGTGATGTTACAAACCTGATACGGTTCAAATGTCGGAATCGTCATTTTTTTGGCAAAGCAGAAATTATTACTTAGGGAGAAGTATTCATGCGCGATTTGACCCCGCTCTACAGTGCCGTGGTGTTGGCGGTGGCCTGTGCCCAAGCGCAAGCCATGTCCTTGAACGAAGCCATTCAGAGCACGCTCGATTTCCACCCGGAAATCCATGCCAGCAAGAACGATCGGCTGTCGGCTGACGAAGAAGTGAATGTCGCCAAAGGTGGTTACCTGCCGCGCGTAGACCTGATTGCCGGTTATGGCAGACAGCGCAGCGACACCCCCACCACCCGCGCTCTATACGGCCACGACGACCGGGCCCTGAACTACACCCAGTCGGAGCTGCGCCTGCGCCAACTGCTGTTTGACGGTTTCAACACCCCCAATGAAGTCGGGCGCACCAAGGCGGTGGTCGACTCCCGCGCCTACTACGTACAGGGCACCTCGCAAAGCCTGGCCCTGCGCGCCATCGAGGTTTATCTGGAAGTGCTCAAACGCCGGGAGTTGTTGACCCTGGCCAAGAACAACCTGCAAGCGCACCTGCGCATCAACGACCAGATTGGTTTGCGCACCGAGCGCGGCCTGGGCAGCACCGCCGACCGCGACCAGTCGGGCGCCCGGCGCGCCTTGGCGGAGAACAATTTCTACACCGCCCAAGTGGACCTGGCGGACGCTGAAGCCAATTTCTTCAGCGCCGTCGGCCGCCAGCCGGATGAGCTGGAAGCGCCGCCGTCGATCAAGGGCGAAGTGCCGCTGACCCTGGGTGATGCGCAGCAAAGCATGCTGCTCAACAACCCTTATCTGAAATCCGCACAGGCCGATGTGAACGCCGCCGAGAAGCAATACGAAATTGCCAAATCCCCTTTCTACCCACGTTTCGATGGGGAGCTGGCGGTGGGCGCCAACAACAACCTGCAAGGCGAAGAAGGCCACGACAACGAATGGCGCGCCGCGGTGGTGATGAACTACAACCTGTTCAACGGCAACCGCGACAAGGCCCGCCTGCGCTCGGACTCCTATAAGACCGGGCAAGCCATGGACATCCGCAACAACGCCCTGCGCATGCTCAATGAAAACCTCGCCCTGGCCTGGAACGCGATGAACAACGCGCGTCAGCAGACACCTGCCGCCCGGGAATACGCCATGTCCTCCACCCGCGTGCGCAGCGCCTATCAAGACCAGTTCGGCTTGGGTCAACGTACCCTGCTGGACCTGCTCGACAGTGAGAACGAGCTGTACAACGCCAATCGGCGTTATACCGAAGTGCGCTACACCGAAGAGTTCGCCATGTACCGAGTCCTGGCCACTGAAGGCGAGTTGCTGCGCAAACAGCGGATCGTGCTGCCTGCCGAAGCCGTTGCCCTTTCGGACGTCAAAAGTGACGCCCGCCTGCCAGCATTGAAATAACCCTTCGCCTCGGGAGCACGCCTGTGACCACCATGGAACTGCCGTTACCTGCTGACGCCCTTGAAAGCGCTGATAAACCACGGCTCGATAAACCGCTGCAGGATGATCCGCTGCTCGACGGGCTGTTGATCCTCTGCAGACTGCACGGTTGCGCGGTCAGCCGCTCCAGCCTCAGCGCGGGCCTGCCCCTTGCCGGGGAACGTCTAGGCGCCCCGTTGCTGCCTCGTGCTGCGGCGCGGGCCGGGTTGCAGGCGCGCTGGCTACGTCGCGAACTCAAGGCCATCGACGCCCTGAGCCTGCCGGTCCTGCTGCTGCTCGACGGGCAACGTTGTGCCGTGCTCAGCCGTTGGGGCGCAGACGGTCGTGCGCTGATCCTGCCTTGCGAAACCGAAGGCGGCGAACAATGGATCAACGCTGAGGAACTGGCCCGCCGCTACAGCGGCCAGGCCTTGTTCGCTCGGCCGCGCCACACTTTAGAAGATCTGCATGCGCCGCTGGTGCCCCGAGTCAAAGCCTGGTTTCGCGACACCCTCAAGCTGTCGCGCGGGCTGTACAGCGATGCCATTCTCGCCAGCCTGCTGATCAATGTACTGGGGCTGATGGTGCCGCTGTTTGTCATGCAGACCTACGATCGCGTGGTGCCCAATCAGGCCACGTCGACGCTGTGGGTCCTGGCCATCGGTTTGCTGGTGGGCACGCTGTTCGAACTGGTGCTGCGCATGATCCGTGCGCACCTGCTGGATCAGGCCGGGCGCAAGACCGATCTGATTCTCTCCGCCACCTTGTTTGAACGCATCGTCGGCATGACCAGCAAAGCGCGCCCGGCCACCGTTGGCGGCTTTGCCCAGAGCATCCATGACTTTCAGGGCCTGCGCGAATTTCTCACCGCTGTCACCCTGACCAGCCTGATCGACCTGCCCTTCGCCGCCTTGATGCTGGTGGTCATTGGTCTGCTGGGCGGCTGGCTGGTGCTGATCCCGCTGATCGCCTTCCCGCTGACCATGCTGTTCGCCTGGATCATCCAGATCCGCCTGCGTGACACCGTGGAAAAAAGCCTCAGCCTTGGAGCCGAACGCCAGGCCCTGTTGATCGAAACCCTCGGCGGCCTGGAAACCCTCAAGGCCTGCGGAGCGCAGCATCAGCGCCAGCATCAATGGGAAACCACCCACGGCGCGCTGACCCGGCTCGATGGCCACGCCCGTAACCTGGCGGCCCTGGCGAGCAACGGCACGCTGTTTGTCCAGCAGTTTGCGGGCATGGCAACGATTATTGCCGGGGTCTACAGCATCATCGCGGGTAGCCTGAGCGTCGGCGCCTTGGTCGCCACTTATATGCTCGGCAGCCGGGTGCTGGCGCCGCTGGGGCAAATCGCCGGGCTGATCACCCGCTATCAACAAGCGCGCCTGACCATGACCAGCACCGACGCCCTGATGGCCCTGCCTCAGGAGCGCCAACCCCTGCAAAAACCGCTGGAGCACAGCACGCTCTCGGGCGCGCTGAGCCTTGATCACGTGAGTTTTCGCTACACCGCAAAGGGCGCGCCGGCCTTGTCGGGGGTCAACCTGGTGGTTCGGCCTGGGGAGCGCATCGGCATCATTGGTCGCAGCGGTTCTGGCAAAAGCACCCTGGCGCGCTTGCTGATGGGCTTTTACGAGCCGGATGAAGGGCAGGTGTTGCTGGACAACCTGGACTTGCGCCAGCTGGACATCTGCGAGGTGCGCCAGCAGATCGGTTACGTGGCCCACGACCTGCCCCTGCTGGCAGGCAGTCTGCGTGACAACCTGACCCTGGGCGCGCGGCAGACCAGTGACTCGCGGATGATCGAAGTGGCCCGGGTAACCGGCGTCGATGAACTGGCCCTGCGTCACCCGCAAGGCTTCGACCGGCCGCTGGGCGAGCGCGGTCAGTTGCTGTCCGGCGGGCAACGTCAGGCTGTGCTGCTGGCTCGGGCGCTGCTGCTGGACCCGCCGATCCTGCTGCTGGACGAACCCACCAGCCACATGGACAACGCCAGCGAAGACCAACTGCGTCAGCACCTCTACGACTTGCTGCCCGGCAAGACCCTGCTGCTGGTTACCCATCGCATGTCCATGCTGACCCTGGTTGATCGGCTGCTGGTGGTGGACAACGGCAGAATCGTCGCCGACGGCCCAAAGGACGCTGTCATTCAGGCGCTGCGCAAAGGCCAGATCGGCCACGCCTCGGTTTAAAGGAGAATCACCATGCCCGCGATCCACGCCCCTCGCTATTTCAACCCGCGCCTGCGCGAAGAAATCGAATTCATGCCGTACCTGGCAGGCGTCATGGCCCAGGACACCCCGCGCAAATCACGCCTGACCGTCTGGGTGGTGGCGGTGCTGATGCTGACAGCGCTGGTCTGGGCAAAACTGGCCGTGCTCGAAGAAGTGACCATGGGCGAAGGCAAGGCCATTCCGTCCAGCAAGGTGCAGGTCATCCAGAATCTGGAGGGCGGGATCGTCACTGAAATCTTCGTCCGCGAAGGGCAACTGGTGAACAAGGGTGAAACGCTGCTGCGGCTGGACGACACGCGCTTTCGCTCCAACAAGGGCGAAAGCGAGGTGGATCGCTACACCTTGACCGCCCAGGTCGAACGGCTCTCTGCCGAGGCCGAGGGACGGCCGTTCAAGCTGCCCGCCGACGTGGTTGCCAAGGCGCCTCAAGTCGCAGCCGACGAGCTGGCGCTGTATCAATCCCGCCAGCAGCGCTTGCGCAGCGAGCAGCGCACGCTCACCGAGCAATTACGGCAGAAGACTCAAGAGCTGGCCGAGTTTCGCTCCAAACAGGACCAATACCGCAGCAGCCTCGGGCTGGTCCAGCAGGAGCTGAACATGTCCACGCCGCTGGTGGCCTCGGGGGCTGTGTCGCCGGTGGAAATTCTGCGGCTCAAACGCAGCGCGGTGGAGATCCGCGGTTCGATGGACGCCACCACCCTGGCGATTCCACGGGCGGATTCGGCGATCAATGAAATCAAGAGCAAGGTGCAGGAATCGGAATTCGCTTTTCGCTCGGACGCCTCCAGAGAGCTGAACGAAAAGCGCTCGGAACTGGCCAGGATTACGGCCACCAGCATCGCCATTGATGACCGGGTGACACGCACCACCGTCGTGTCACCGGTACGCGGCGTGGTCAAGATGCTCAAGGTCAATACCATTGGCGGCGTGGTCCAGCCGGGCAGTGATCTGGTGGAGATCGTGCCAATGGAGGACAACCTGCTGATCGAAGCCAAGGTGCGGCCGCAAGACGTGGCCTTCCTGCATCCGGGCCAGAAAGCCATGGTCAAATTCAGCGCATACGACTACACGATTTATGGCGGCCTGCCGGCCAAACTCGAACTGATCGGCGCCGACACCACCACTGACGACAAGGGCAACAGCTTCTACCTGATCCAGGTCCGCACCGACCGCAACCACCTGGGCAGCGACGCCAAACCCCTGCTGATCATCCCTGGCATGACCGCCACCGTGGACATCATCACCGGGGAAAAAAGCGTGCTGGATTATTTATTGAAGCCCGTCTTGAAAGCCCGGACCGAGGCGTTGCGGGAGCGGTAGCAATTTCCTGATAGTGCACAGATTTCTGCAGGAGCTGCCGAAGGCTGCGAACAGCGGCGTGTCTGGCACACCAACACCCACCCCGTGGGACCGGCTTTAGCCGGGAAGAGGCCAGTAAATGCACTGCATATTTATCGACTCAAATGCAGCCTTCCCGGCTAAAGCCGGTCCCACGGGAACAGTGCAACCCTCAAACTACTTCTTCTTATCCCGCTCAAACGCCGCTTCCAGCGCTTCGTTCAAGGTGCGCAACACCTTGACCCGGGCCCAGCGTTTGTCGTTGGCTTCCACCAGCGTCCAGGGGGCGATTTCGGTGCTGGTGCGGTCCACCATATCGCCGACTGCGTCACGGTATTGCGGCCACTTACCCCGGTTGCGCCAGTCGTCATCGGTGATCTTGTGACGCTTGAACGGGATTTTCTCCCGCGCCTGAAAACGCTCCAGTTGCGTGGCGTCATCAATGGCCAGCCAGAACTTGACCACCACCACCTTGGCATCGGTCAGTTGCTCTTCGAAGTCGTTGATTTCGCCATAAGCGCGCAACCAATCGGCCTGACTGCAAAAACCCTCGACCCGCTCGACCAACACCCGGCCATACCAGGAGCGATCAAAAATGGTGAATTTGCCTCGCGCCGGGATCTGCCGCCAGAAGCGCCACAGGTAAGGCTGCGCCCGCTCGTCTTCAGTGGGGGCGGCAATCGGCACAATGTTGTAGTGCCTGGGGTCAAGCGCTGCCGCTACCCGCCGGATCGCCCCGCCCTTGCCCGCCGCATCGTTGCCCTCGAACACCGCAACCAGGGCATGTTTGCGCATGCGCTTGTCACGAATGTTGCCCGATAGCCGCGCCTGCTCGGTGATCAGCTGTTCCTCATAGTCGTCCTTGCTCAGGTTCAGGCTCATGTCGAGGCTGCCCAGCAGGGTTGCCTCGTTCTGTGTCGGCGCCAAGGGCCCGACGGTCAACGGCTTGGCCTGGGGTTTGGCTTTGGCGACCTTGAGCGCAGCTTGCATACCCTCCAGCAGCAGGCGGCCCACGGTCAGGCTGCGGTAGTGAGGATCGACCCCCTCAATGACATGCCATGGCGCATAGTCGCGACTGGTGCGACGCAGCACTCGCTCACCGTAACGCACGAACTTGTCGTAGGTTTTGGACTGCTGCCAATCCAGCGGGCTGATGCGCCAGCTGTGCAGCGGGTCGTCCTTGAGGAGTTTGAGGCGGTTTTTCATCTGTTTCTTGGACAGGTGAAACCAGAACTTGAAGATCAGCGCACCTTCGTCAGTGAGCATCTTTTCCAGCCGTTCAGAGGCGTTTATCGCCTGGTCGAGCACCGGGTCCTTGAACAACCCATGGACCCGACCCTGGAGCATCTGGCTGTACCAGTTGCCGAAGAAAATCCCCATGCGCCCTTTGGCTGGCAGTTGCCGCCAATAACGCCACGCCACGGGATGGGCCAGCTCCTCATCGGTTTGTTGATCAAAGGTGCGCACTTCAATGAAGCGCGGGTCCATCCATTCATTGAGCAGCTTGACGGTCTCGCCCTTGCCCGCCCCTTCGATGCCGTTGATCAACACGATGATCTGGCGCTGGCCCTGCTCGTGCAGGTCGTACTGCGCGTCGAGCAAGGCCTCACGCAAAGCAGGGACTTCAGCGTCGTAGGTTTCCTTGGCAATGACGTGACCGATTTCAGCGGATTCGAACATGCGGGTGTTCCCTCTTTTCAACCAACCCATAACCTGGAATGCATTTCCCTGCAGGAGCTGCCGAAGGCTGCGAAAGCAATGCTCCTGATGCATCGCAATCGCAGCCTTCGGCAGCTCCTACAGGGTAAATGTCAGCGCCTGAACCTCAGACTAACCCAGCCCCGACAAAGTTGCCGGGGTCGGATCAACTCAGACGGGACTCAAAACCACCTTTGCCTCATGCTGTTGGTCAATTGCTCCAATAGCTCTTTTTCCGCAGCGTTCAGGCTGGCGATCAAGGCGCGGCCCTGACGATCGTACTCGTCATGATCGGCGGGAGGATGTTCTTCGAGTGCCTCCATTTGCGCCCTGATAGAAGCCGTGACCCGCGCCAGATCCGCTTGATGCTCGGCGCGCAAGCGCTCGTTCCAGCGGCGGTCGGCCACTGCATAGTTCACGAATTCATCCCCTGCTTCACGCTCCAGCACCAGCCGACGGGCCTCGAGAATGGCCTGGCGATCCACCGAGGCCAGGCGACTCCAGGCCATACTCAGCGGTTGGCCAGGCAGGTCAAGGTCGCTGGCCAGGCCGATTCGGTAGGCCATGCGTACCTCTGCCTCATCGACCAGCATGTCCCGCGCCTCACGACTGGCGATCTCCAGGTCGGCAAGGGTCTGTACCTCATTCAAGCGGAACAGTCTGCGAATCACTCGAAACAACACCTCGGTGTGCTGCGCCTCGGGCACACCCTGCAGTTCACTGCGGGCGTACACCGCCACCTGGATATCACTGAAGATCAGCCGCGCGCCGTCTTCACAGGTCTGGTCGGCGCCGAACAACCGATCATTGGCCATCACCTCCAGCTCGGCGCGCAGGCTCGGATTATCCGCCGCCATTTCCAGCACTCGCATTACGTCATTGGCCAGCTCTTCATGGAAACGCCTGAAGTCAGGCGCCTCGTGCAGGCGCTGGAGCAGCACCAGCAGGTTGGGAGCATCCCCCGCGGCTTCGACGCTTTGCCAGGCGATACGTAATCTGGAATTGAGCTCGGTGCGCCCCTCCACCAGCCAGATATCCATGACCGGAACTGGCGGCCTATACGCCGTATGACCAGCGTTGTGCGTGTGCCAATCCAGCTCCTCATCCGACGAGTTTTCGTCATCGCTGGAAGTGGTTTCCACCACTAGGTCGCGGATGTCCTCGGGAAAGTTGAACTCAAGGCGATAGGTCATATCGTAGCCATGGTCATTGATCCAGAACCGTCGCAGGTCTTCGTGATCAATGGGGTTGTCGTAGGCGTGGATGGTCAGTTGCGCGGGCTGACCAGCGCTGTTTTCTATGATGTGCTCGGGCAGATGTACGATCTGGTTATCGCTGATATCGAGCGAGCGCAGGGCAAGGTCTTCAACCCAGGCGGGCCACTCAGTCAGGCCTGTTTCGTTCAGCCACAAGGTGGTGATACGCAAATAATTGACGTCGGTGATGGTGCCAAGGATGTTGCCAGACAGATCCAGCTCATCCAGATTCGGGATGCGCGTGAACAGATCCATGGCGGTCTGATCGATGGTCAGCCCCGCGCCCTCAAGGGACAGGTGCGTCAGATCCTGCATACCCGCCAGCCCCTCGGGTAACTCCGTCAGCCCCACACCCAAAAACTCCAGCCGCCTGACGCCCGGAAAACGCCCGAGCAGGCGATTGATGTCCTCCACGCCACCCGTGACACGACTGAGCGTCAGGTATTGGATTTCCCGGTAGTGAGACGACAGGTCGGGCATATCCGTGAAACCGGTCAGATCCAGGCCTTCCAACAGCAGGTTGCTCGAATGCATCGGCGATAGCGGATCGCTGAAACGCCATGCCCGACCCAGCGCATCGGCAACGGCCTGGCGCACTGCAAATTGCTGGCTGCTGATCGAGGGGCCAGGTCCCGTGGGGTTCACCCAGCCTTCAAGAGCACTGCGCATCATCTCCCAGGACTGCAACCTGGCTTGGGTCAGTTCCAGCAACTGCGGGATACTCCAGCCGCGAAAAATCAGGTTCTGCACATGGATGACCAAACTGGGAGCTTCCGGATACAGGGCCTGTAGTGCGGCTATCAGCTCACCGGAGTCGGCGGGCAAATCGGGCCTGAACACCTCGCTCCCCCGCCCACTCAGCTCATAACCGAAACGCCGATCGGCAAGGCGTTGGGGCCCACGAAAGCCGGGAGCGATTTCTTGAAGGCCGAGCACTTTTGCCACACGTCGGCGCTGGGACGTCGCATCACTGACAATCCGCTCACGCAACGCAGTGGCATCAGTGATGCCGATGCGGCTCATGGCCTCCTCAGGCAGGGCATTGAGCAGTGCGGCGTAAATATTATCTGCAGGTGCAAGTACCTGGCCTGCGGTATCGCAAACCGTAAAGCGCGCGCCTTGCTTGAGCAGAATGCGCCTCACCGGGGTGGAGCGCTCTCCGACGCCGTCGAGCAGCGGCCCACCGAAGGTGCCATCACGCACTTCAATACGCAGGTCTTTCGGCCAGCCTGACAGTTGCTCCATGCCATGCAGGGCGAGCTTCAGGGTGTCGGCATTATCAGCGCGGGACTCGAGATAGAAGCCTTCCAGCGCCTGATTGATGCGGGTTTCCTGCAGATAACCACGCGCCCTGCCGGCAATGTTCAAAGGCAGGGTCTGAGTCGCGCTCATGGTCGTGCGCTGCTCGGCGCTGGTTTCAAGCAGCAGATCACGGGCTGCGGCCGAGGTCATGCCAGGGAAATCGCGCTTGATCAGCTGCACCAGCGGGTCACTGCTGGCCTCGCGCAACTGGTTAAGGCGTTCGAACAGCAACTGCGGGTGCGCACCACTCATCTGCACTACGCGTTGGTTGAGGTTGAACCGCTCGACGGTATCGGTCAGTGCCGCAGGGGGTGCCTGGTGTTCCAGATGCAGGGTGTCGAGTAACGCCCGGTCCGTACCAGTCACCGCCATGACCTCTTCGACGGCTTGCTCGGACAGCGTGGCAACGCCATAGCCCAGACGCTTGAAAGAGGTTTTCAGATCCCAGGTCGCAGGACTCTCGCCCTCATGGCGCCAGGCACCTGCACCGTTGTGCTCCAACTGCGGGGTGAAGCGCTTGCCGCGCGGCGCCTTGAGCCGCCACCTGTTCAAGGCGGGATCAAGCTCGACGCGGTAAAACCGGCCCTCAATGCCGATGTAGTTCACACCCTGGTGGGCAAACACTCCCTCGGCGCTGGGTTTCAGGCCCTGTGGGAAAACCACCTCCGTGCTGAAGGGCGCCAGGTCAGGCGACCATAATCGGGTCTGACCATCGGCGAGTTTCACCGGGATCATGTTGCCAACGAATGAAGAGTCCTTGATCGGCGCCATTTCAGTCGGCGCTGCCACCTTTCCCGCAGCCGCAAATGCCGCGAGCATTGCCAGGTTCTCGGCGATGCTCGCCAGATGGCCCAAGGCTTCATCCATATCCTTATGAGCCCAGTCCTCGACGCCTTCGAAGGTCTCTACCAGCAATTGCGAACCGGCCACGACCATCATCGCTTCACCCAGTACCGGCACGAACAGCGCCGCGAGGTTGATGGCGTTCATGCCCAACTCAAGGTAATGGGCCATGCGCTTCTGGCGAGACGCCCGGTCCTCATCGCCAGTGGGTACCGCCAAGGCGCGTGCATCGTCCTTGATGCGCAGCATTCGCTGAAAATGAAAGTAGTCCAGCAGTGAGTAAGGCACTGTCTGCGCCACCCATTTCAGATCGGCATTTTCGTCCACTTCAGCCACCACCCACTGCCTGGGGATAAGCCCGGTACCACCCGGCACCGGTCGGGTGCGCCGTGGTGTCAGGCAATCGCGCAGCTTGCTGATGAACTCGGCCCGGCGTCGCTGCCCGACAAAGCCTGCGAAGTACTGCTGATAGCTGGCGTTGCGCAATTTCGAGCGCAACAGCGTCATGAACTGATCAAACGAGTCGTACTCTTTGAGCGGCGCAGTCGGATCGCCGGGGACGTACACCACGCACCCAATCAAACCCTGGGGTTGAAACACCAACACGTCGCGCAGGGTGAAGCCCAGGATCGTCAGGTACTGAATATCCACCGCCCGGGCGGTTTTAAGTGCAGCCCAATGCTCGGTGGCCGCAAGGACCGAGTCGTAGGCACCCTCGGAAAGCATCTCCGTGCCTTGCATATGCGCCAAGTGGGCTTCGACATGCAAAGTGTTGCGCATGTGTTGGCCGAGCATGAATTTGATCTGCTTCGAATTCAACGCTGGCGGGGCCTGGATGCTGGCCGCGGGTTCCAGCACAGCCTTGATATGAGCCTGATACTGCCCGCCCAGATCAAGCTTGCGGCACAGCGCCATGAACTCAGCCGGGGCAACCTTTAGCGCATGGGGATAGCTGGTGCCATCCGCAAGCGTCGCAAGGTTGGGTGTACCGTGGAAAATCACTGAATCGGCTGTGGCCGCGTCGACCTCCTCCTGGTGAAAGTTCTGCAGCGCCGCCTGCAGCAGCGACTGCACGCTAAAGGTGCGCTCCACCAGTTTGCCCGGCAGCGGCAACACGCTGTCTGCAAAGGTCACATGGCGAAAATGGTCACGATCAACATCCAGCCCCACGCCAAAGTGTCGCTCCAGCGCGTCGGTCAACAGCGGCCGGGCGAAGCTTGTGAGGTCCTGCAGGCCGCTCAATACCTGCTTCACCTGACTGCGCAAATGATGACCGTGGAGCATGTCGCGATGCAGCCGGTCACGCAGCTCGGCGGTGGTGTAGACGTACCAGGACGGCAAACTGGATTTGATGAAGGGGTGGTTAACCGGGGCTGTTGTTTGGCTCATTGCTCAACTCCTTTTGAAAGAGTGAACACGTGATCAGGTTTGGCGCTGCAAATGGCGTTATATAAATATCGACCGTTTTCGGGAAGCATCCAAGAGCCCAGGCTGGCCTGGGACCTGTGGGAGCGAATTCATTCGCGAAAGCAATATCAAGACCGATACAGATGCATGGGATGCAATGGCCCCTTCGCGAATGAATTCGCTCCCACGAGGTGGGTGATCTGAAGTACGTCGCAGACTGCGCTACCATAGCCCCCCGCCCCCAAGCCGAGCCACACCGTGACCATCACCCGCAATGCCCAGATCGACTGGGACGAACAGGGCAACCCCCACTCCCGGGAGTTTTCCGACGTCTACTTCGCGACCGGGGCAGGTCTTGAAGAAACTCGACACGTCTTTCTGGTGCAGAACAGCCTGCAAGAGCGTTTCAGCGCATTGCCAGCCAATGGGCGACTGGTGATTGGGGAAACCGGTTTTGGCACCGGCCTGAATTTCCTTTGCGCCTGGCAACTGTTCGCCGAGTGCGCGCCACCAACGGCACGACTGCATTTTGTCAGCGTGGAGAAATTCCCCCTGAGCCGGGCCGACCTGCAACGGGCCCTGGATCTATGGCCAGAGCTGTCGCCGTTTTCCGCGCTGTTACTTGAGCAATACGTGGCGGTGCATGAGGGTTTTCAGCGCCTGGTGTTCGACGGCGGCAGAGTGACGCTGACCCTGCTGATCGGCGACGTGCTAGACATGCTTGCACAGCTGGACGGACCGATCGACGCCTGGTTCCTCGACGGTTTTGCGCCGGCAAAAAACCCTGAAATGTGGACGCCCGAGCTGTTTGCTGAACTGGCCCGACTGGCCGCGCCCAACGCTACCATCGGCACCTTCACCAGCACCGGCTGGGTGCGGCGCGCCCTGAACGCGGCGGGTTTCAAGATGAAACGCGTGCCGGGTATCGGCCATAAATGGGAGGTGCTGCGCGGCACTTTTCTCGGCTGGCCTGAAGACGCCGCGCCTGCCCCAGTGGTCAAACCCTGGTTCGCACGCCCGGCGCCGATCACGGGCGAGCGCAAGGCGATGGTCATCGGTGGCGGTATGGCCGGTTGCACCACCGCCGCAAGCCTGGCGGCGCGAGGTTGGCAGGTGAATCTGCTGGAGCGTCACAGCGATATTGCCCAGGAGGCGTCAGGCAACCCGCAAGGCGTGCTGTATCTGAAACTCTCTGCTCACGGCACGGCGCTTTCGCAACTGATCCTGAGCGGTTTCGGCTATACGCGGCGTACCTTGCAACGCCTGCAAAAGGGTGTGGACTGGGATGCCTGCGGCGTCTTGCAACTGGCCTTCAACGCCAAGGAAGCCCAGCGCCAGGCGCAATTGGCGGCGGCGTTTCCCGAGGCGTTGCTGCATCAAGTGGACAAGCCCACCGCCGAAGCACGCAGTGGCGTAACCCTTCAGAGCGGCGGGTTGTACTTCCCCGAGGGAGGCTGGGTGCATCCGCCTGCGCTGTGTCGCGCGGCCGTTGATCATCCGAACATTCACTTGCACTTGCATCACGAGGCCATTGAGTTGCGCCGTGAGTCCGGCCAGTGGCAGGCCTGGGATGGCGACAGGTTGTTGGCCTGCGCCGAGGTAGTCGTCCTGGCAGGCGCGGCAGACATCAAGCAGTTCCCGGCCAGCGCGGGGTTGCCCCTCAAGCGCATTCGCGGGCAGATCACCCGACTGACGCAAACCGAGGCCAGCCAGACGCTGCGAACGGTGGTCTGCGCTGAAGGCTACGTCGCCCCGGCGCGCCTGGGTGAGCACACCCTGGGGGCCAGTTTCGATTTCACCAACGAAGACCTGAGCACCACCACGGCGGACCACCTGGGCAACCTGCAGCTTCTGCAGGAGATTTCCCACGATCTGGCAGAACGCCTCGACGCAGCCAACCTGCCCGTGGAACAACTGCAAGGTCGGGCAGCATTCCGCTGCACCAGCCCGGACTACCTGCCCATCATCGGGCCGCTGGCAGATAAAGACGCGTTTGTTCAGACCTACGCGGCACTGGCTAAAGACGCGCGTCAGACGCCAGACGCCCCATGCCCTTGGCTGGACGGAATGTACATCAACAGCGGCCACGGCTCCCGGGGCCTGATCACCGCTCCCCTGTGCGCCGAACTCCTCGCCGCCTGGCTCGACAACGAACCCCTGCCCCTGCCCCGCAGCGTGGCCGAAGCCTGCCACCCGAACCGGTTCATGTTGCGGGAGTTGATTCGGGGTAAGTGAAATCAAAAGCATGTTGCTGATTTCTGTGGGAGCGAATTCATTCGCGAAAGCGGTGTTCCGGTCAAAAATCAGTGCCTGAATGCACCGGCCCTTTCGCGAATGAATTCGCTCCCACTGATCCGGTGCGGCCTGTGCTGACGCAGCTCCTACAGAATTGAACCCACACCCTGAACCAAAGCCGCTATCCTCCTCCCCCACGAATGCAAACGAGCCCACCCCATGCTTGAAGTAAAAAACGTCTTCAAGAGCTACGCCACGGCCCAAGGTCCGTTGGCGGTGCTGCGGGGCGTGGACCTGGCGTTACAGAGCGGCAGCAGCCTGGCGTTGATGGGCGAGTCCGGCAGTGGCAAGAGCACGCTGTTGCATCTGGTGGCCGGGCTGGACCAGGTGGATGCAGGGCAGATCGAGATTGCGGGGCAGCGGCTGGACTTGATGAGCGAAGCGCAATTGGCCAACTGGCGGCGCACGGAAATCGGTCTGGTATTTCAGCAGTTCAACCTGATCGGCAGCCTCAAGGTCGAAGACAATCTGGCCTTTCAGGCACGACTCGCCGGGCGGTTTGAGCCTCAGTGGCAGGCGCAACTGGTTGAACGGCTGGGGCTTGGGGATCTGCTCAAGCGCTACCCGGAGCAATTGTCGGGCGGGCAGCAACAGCGGGTGGCGATAGGTCGGGCATTGGCGTCGCGCCCGGGTTTGCTGCTGGCCGACGAGCCCACCGGCAACCTGGACGAAGCGACCAGCGATGAAGTGCTGCAATTGCTTCTGGACTTGCTCGCCGACAGTTCGACCAGCCTGCTGATGGTGACGCACAGCCCTCGGGTGGCAGAGCGCCTGGCGCACAAGGTGATCCTGCACCACGGCCGGCTGGCAACCCCGGTAGAGGGTTGAGATGAGCGTTTTCTATTGGACCTTGCGCGCCTTGCTCAGCCATTGGCGACGTCACCCCGTGCAGTTTTTCAGCGTCCTGACCGGCTTGTGGCTGGCGACCGGCTTATTGACCGGCGTGCAGGCGCTCAACAGCCAAGCCCGTCAGAACTACGCCCAGGCCAGCCAGCTCATCGGTGGAGAACCGCAAAGCAGCCTGAGCACTGCCAATGGCGCAGCGTTCCCGCAGGCGCTGTTCATCAGCCTGCGCCGCGAGGGCTGGCCGGTGTCACCGGTGGTGCAGGGGCGGATCATCCTGCAAGGCCTCGAAGACCGGCGCGTGCAACTGATGGGCATCGAACCGGTGTCGTTGCCTAGTGGCACGGCGGTGGCCGGACAGACGCTGGACACTGAGCAGATCGTCGACTTCCTGACCCCGCCCGGACATACCTGGATCGCCACCCAAACCCTGCAGGCACTGGGGCTGCACGACGGCCAACAACCCAAGACAGCGGACGGGCAAAGCCTGCCGCCGCTGCGCAGCCGGGTCGACATGGCGCCGGGCGTGCTGCTCACCGATATCGGCTTCGCCCAGCCCTTGCTCAACCTGCCCGGCCAGGTGTCGCGCTTGTTACTGCCCAAGGACTTTGCCGCCAGCAATCCAGTACTTCCTCCCGACTTGAACAGCCAGTTGCAGCTCAAGAACAGTGGCGAAGAGAATAATCTGGCGCGCCTGACTGAAAGCTTTCACTTGAACCTCAATGCCCTGGGGGTGCTGGCCTTCGTGGTCGGGCTGTTTATCGTGCACGCCGCCATCGGCCTGGCGTTGGAGCAACGTCGCGGATTGCTGCGCAACCTGCGCGCTTGCGGCGTCAGCGCCAGAATGCTGATCACGTGCCTTGCCGTGGAACTGGGGGTACTGGCCCTGCTGGGCGGCCTGCTCGGGGTCGCCAGCGGTTATCTGCTGGCCAGCCTGCTACTGCCGGATGTGGCGGCCAGCTTGCGCGGGCTTTACGGCGCAGAGGTCGCCGGGCAATTGAGCCTCAGCCCGATCTGGTGGCTGGGCGGTCTGGGTTTGAGCATTCTCGGCGCGCTACTGGCCGGGGCCAACAGCCTGCTGCGCGCCGCACGTTTACCACTCTTGGCGCTGGCCAATGCACAAGCCTGGCATCAGGCCCACAGCCGCTGGCTGCGCCGCCAGGCCTGGGTCGCCGGGGTTGCTGCCATAGCGGCACTGGCCGCGCTGCTGTTCGGTGACAGCCTGGCCAGTGGTTTTGTGTTGATGTCCGGTCTGTTGCTGTCAGCTGCGCTGGGCCTGCCGGTGTTGCTCAACGCCGTGCTCAATGGGTTGCTCGGGCGCAGCCGCTCGGTGCTCGGCCAGTGGTTTATTGCCGATTGCCGCCAGCAACTGCCTGCCTTGAGCCTGGCGCTGATGGCGTTGTTGCTGGCGCTGGCGGCCAACATCGGTGCGGGCAGCATGACCTCAGGCTTTCGACAGACTTTCGGCAACTGGCTGGAACAGCGCCTGACCGCCGAGCTTTACGTCACCCCACAAAACGCAGCACAGGCGCCCCGGCTGCAAGACTGGCTGACACAGCAACCCACCATCAGCGCCGTTCTGCCCAACTGGCAGGTGGCGGTTCAGTTGCAAGGCTGGCCAGCGGACCTGTTCGGTGTGGTGGATCACGCCACCTACCGCGAGCACTGGCCGTTGCTGGAATCGGTCGATGGCGACCCCTGGGAGCAACTGACCAAGGGCGACAGCGTGATGCTCAGCGAACAATTGGCCCGGCGCCTGAAACTGAAAGTGGGCGAGCGCCTGAAAATCCCCACGCCCGATGCAGAATGGGCACCTCGAGTGGTAGGCATCTATGCCGACTACGGCAATCCCAAGGGCCATCTGCTGGTCAACGCCCACCATCTGCTCGCCCACTGGCCGCAGCTGACGGCCAATCGCTTCAACCTGCGTATCGAGCCAAGCGCCGTGCCAGCACTGGTCCGCGAACTGCAAGAGCGCTTCGCCCTGGATGACAACCACATCATCGACCAGACCCAACTCAAGGGGTGGTCCACGCAGGTGTTCGAACGCACCTTCGCTGCCACTGCCGCACTCAACAGCCTGACCCTGGCCGTCGCCGGGATTGCGCTGTTCATCAGCCTGCTGACCCAGAGCCAAAGCCGCCTCAGCCAACTGGCGCCGCTGTGGGCGTTGGGCGTGACCCGCAAGCAACTGATGCTGCTCAACCTCGGCCAGACCTGGCTGCTGGCGGTGTTGACGCTGGTCCTGGCGCTACCGTTGGGCCTGCTGCTGGCCTGGTGTCTGGACGCAGTGATCAACGTGCAGGCCTTTGGCTGGCGCCTGCCGCTGCATATTTTCCCCGTGCAACTGCTGCAACTCTCGGCGCTTGCATTGCTGGCGACCCTGCTCGCCTCGGCATGGCCGCTGCTGAAGTTGTTCCGCACCCGCCCTGCCGATCTGCTGAGGAGCTTCGCCAGTGAAGCTTAACGGGCTGTTCATGCTGCTGCTTCTGGCCCTCGCCGGCTGCGATCAGCCATCCACTCCCGAGCAGGGGTTCGCGGGGCTGGGCAATCAGGCTGAGCAGTTCACCCCTGTCACGCCGGGGCGCGACTTTACCTTCCCGGCTGATCACGGCCCGCACCCGGGCTTTCGCATTGAGTGGTGGTACATCACCGCCAACCTCAAGGACGAACAAGGTCAGGATTTCGGCGTGCAATGGACGCTGTTCCGTAACGCATTGCGTGCGGGCGCCCAAGGCTCGGGCTGGAACGACGGGACGATCTGGATGGGCCACGCCGCTGTCACCTCGGCGACCCGGCACTACGCCGCCGAGCGTTATGCCCGGGGCGGCGTCGAGCAAGCGGGAGTCAAGCTAGCGCCCTTTTCGGCCTGGATCGATGACTGGTTGATGAGCAGCGATACGCCGGCAGCGGACCCTCTGGCCAGCCTGCAATTACAGGCCAAGGGTGCACAATTCGCCTATCGGTTGCACCTGACGTCCAGCAAGCCGCTGGTGCTGCAAGGTCAGCAGGGTTTCAGCCAGAAATCCGAGCAGGGCCAGGCTTCCTACTATTACAGCCAGCCGTATTTCGAGGCCAAGGGCGAAGTCATGCTTGATGGCAAACGCTATCAGGTCAGCGGCCCGGCGTGGCTGGACCGGGAGTGGAGCAGCCAGCCATTGACGGCCAACCAGACTGGCTGGGACTGGTTCTCGGTGCACCTGGCTGACGGCGACGAACTGATGCTGTATCGCATGCGCCAGAAACAGGGCGAGCCCTACTTGACCGGCACCTGGATCAGCGCCGATGGCAGCACACAGCAACTGAGCGCCCGGGACATCAGCCTTGAGCCACTGACCAACACCCAAGTCGCAGGCCACAGCATGCCCACCCGCTGGTCAGTGAAAATCCCCGGCAAAGGCCTGGACATCACCACCGATGCCCTCAATCCCAACGCCTGGATGGATTTGCAGACCCCCTACTGGGAAGGGCCTATAACCATGAGTGGCAGTCATCAAGGCGTCGGGTATCTGGAGATGACGGGGTATTGAGACCTGCGCGGCAACATGGGGATGCTCTGTCCTGTGTGGGCACGCTTGTTTGCGCAAGCATGGGTCCAGCCTCCAGATCGATTGGCTGTGCCTGCCCCTTCGCGAGCAAGCTCGCTCCACAGGAGTGGTCTCGATAATCGCGCGACGACATGGGACCGGCTGGGCGGCGTCCAGCTTCAGCCGGGAAGAGGCCAGTACATTCACCTGACAGTAGTCACCTGAAATACCGCCTTCCCGGCTGAAGCCGGTCCCACGTCATCACATACACTTGCGTGCAAATACAGGATCTCCCACAAACAATCTCGATCCACTACCTCAACAGCATGGTCGGCAAAATAAACCCGCTCAGTGGCGGGTTGTTATGCAATTGGTGTTCGCCAGTCTCCAGACGCAGATAATCCCGAACGTGCTGGGGTCTGTTCACGAATGAACGCGGATATTTAACCGTTTTTGACATACCTGATGGCTTTCGAGGTGAGCCACCACAGGAACGACAGCAATAGAAAAACATAGACGAATATAGGCACTGCAAACAGAAAGTAAATAACATTAAAACGATTATTATCAGAAATCTTATCGAAGACGGCCTCTTTCATATTGCCCATCATCAGACTGTCGGAATTTTCAACGCTGGGCGAAAATTTAATGAAACCGCCCCAGCCCGGACCAAAACAATGTGTTGAGTACACGCTCGACTCTTTCTCTAGCGACAATTGATTGCAGTACAACACCGCGTAGTCCTTCGTTAAAAAGGAAGGATACTCGTCGAACCCTCCGAAATTCAGGGTCGCACGCATCCCCTGCAAGCTCCCAACCAGCTCGCTTGATGCTAGCGAGTTTCCTGCATAGGCTTTAGCATAGTTAATCTCTGCATTTGCTATGTACCTAGGGGAAATCCTGATCGTGTAGTAGGACTCAAGAGGTCTGCTTTTGCCGACGTACACCTCGGCGTAATTCGGATGTTGCTTCGAGATAAAATCATAGACATGACTTCCGTACTCACCTGCATTAGTACACTGCTCAGTATCCCGCAACTCACAAAAGTAACTTGCACTTCTAGGGTATGGCCATAGGGCAAAGTAGGCGACCACTCCCAACCCTAGCAATGGTAAAATCAAAACCTTGCATAACCGCTTATATCTACTTAACGTCATACCGACTCCAACTCCACAACCTGGTTATAATTCATGAGTTCCTGGCACACACGCTGACACAACGGTCACCAGACGTTTGAAGGCTCAAAAAGCTATTCCTGAAACTGCCGTCAACACGACCCGTCCCCTTTCGCCCATTTTCTAACGCTTTCCAAAGTTGGTAGCTTCGCCCCCACCGCAATAAAGTTTTTGACGGTATAGCCTGATCATTGATGACTCCAGTGCGGGGGCTTGAAATTCAGGCAGCACTTAAGCCACATCCCTAATGGGTTGCGGTTTTGGCAGCTATAACCACCAGGTGAGCCCACATATCCTCTACCGCTTTGCTGAATGTGAAGTGCATGAACACGCTCTTTCCGGTACTCGCGGATGGCCCCACACGAAACTCTAAAGGTGCGTCCAAAGGCCCGCCATCTGTTGGCACAACCACGCGCGCTGAGCACTGAGTAGCCCCGGTAGACTCATCTGTTTTTACGACCTTTATCTCCTTCAATTGAAGATTTTTGATCAGTGCGTATTCTGGCGACGACGGGTCGGTACCAAAACCCCGGACCACTCCATCCCTGACCTCGGCGCCCTCACAAACGTTTGGCTGTTGCTGACAAGCACTCAGCACTGCCAAGCCTGCTATCGCGATAGCCCGATAAACTTTCATTGCCTACATCTCCATATCACTTTGTCCATCAATCGCGATGAGACCACTGGGCGACAGATTCATTCGCCGGTACAGGCTCACAATTAGCCCACGCCCGCAGCCGTTGCGGACCACGCAATTGAGGCTCCACAGGCAGAGCGCGACGATCGTCATAATCACGGCGTCATATGGAACTGCAGAAACAAAGAACCCCGCACTTGGCGGGGTTCGGGATTAGCAGGGGTTAGTGCTATTTCTGGATCGCAGGTATGAACATGCCTACCAGTGCTTCACTCATCATGCCGTCCTTGTCAATTGCCAGTATTCCTTGCAATGCGTCAAACGCCTCAGCGCCCTCGCGAGTGATACCGGTAATGCTCTCGAAGCTTGACGTTATGAGACCCTTTTGCGTCATGTCAAAAATGATCCCCTCTCTGGTTCCTTTTATGTAAGCCGCATCACGATCGCAAAATGTTGTGGTGCTTTCACTGTGGCATTCGCCTTTTGCACTCGCTTCCTGAAAGATTTTCAGCAAAGTCGTCATCACGCGATGAGTCATATTGAATCCCTAAACCCTCGGCAGATAGCCATCATTGGCGGGGGTAGGAATAACATATTCGCTCCAGGCCAGGAAGGCGGGCGAGAAACGGGACATTGATCCAGCTCGGTTTTATGCAAAGAATCCGGCGCCCTGAGGATGAAGGCGATCTGATTATCGCTGAGCTGTACTGACAGAGTGACGAGCGGCATGCCCCCCATTTGCGCGGCCTGCCTTGGGATTTGTTCCTAGACAGGTCGACGCCCCGCAGAGGTGATGGCGCTGCGTTGGAGCGAGTTTGACAGGCGAGGGAAACCGCCAATGTGTGGCGCATTCAGGTACGTGACGTGACACAGGAACGAACCAAAACGCGGAAAAATCGCAAGGTTTTATTGAACGATCGCGCTTTGCACGTACTCGAAAAAGCCAGACCGCTCACCGAGGCGCACTCGGATTACGTGTTTGCGCCAAGGGAAACAGGTGAGAAATCGGAGATGTTTATCCCGCTCCGAGACGAGTCACAAACGTTACTGGTTGGCCGCGCTGCGTCAGCTGTGCATTAGCAGACGCCGCGGGATGTAAGACGCGCGCCACGCGTACGCAGCATTGGGCCTGATGGCTGGCATGAACCCGGCATTCATCGCCGCTCAACTCGGGCACAGCGTGCAAGTGCCGCTTTCCACCTAAGCGAAGTGGATCAACTCGCCTGACGACCGGGCAGAGTGTGATGAGCTGAAAATGTTGGAAAAGTGGTACGAAGTGGTACGAGCAAAAGCCAGTGACGCCAAGTGTGCCGAAACACATAGGATTCAAGCAGCATGTGCGGATTAGCAGGCGAGTTACGTTTTGACCATCAACCAGCGGATCTAGCCGCTGTTGAACGCATTACCCATGAGCTGGCGCCTCGCGGCCCGGATGCGTGGGGGTTCCACAGCCAAGGGCCGATTGCCCTGGGTCATCGACGTCTGAAAATCATGGACCTGTCTGACGGCTCGGCGCAGCCGATGATCGACAGTCACTTGGGCCTGTCCATGGCCTTCAATGGCGCGATCTACAACTTCCCGGAATTGCGGACCGAGCTCGAAGCCTTGGGTTATCAGTTCCATTCCGGTGGTGACACAGAAGTGTTGCTCAAGGGCTATCACGCCTGGGGCGCAGAAATGCTGCCCAAGCTCAATGGCATGTTCGCCTTCGCCATCTGGGAGCGTGACACGCAAAAGCTGTTCATCGCTCGCGACCGCCTGGGCGTCAAGCCCCTGTACCTGTCGCGTACTGACAAACGCCTGCGTTTCGCTTCGACTCTGCCCGCGCTGCTCAAGGGCGGCGACATCAGCGGCATGCTCGACCCGGTTGCGCTCAATCATTACCTGAACTTCCACGCGGTGGTGCCAGCACCGCGCACCCTATTGGCCGGTGTCGAGAAATTGCCGCCCGCCAGCTGGATGCTCATCGACGCCCACGGCAAGGTCGAGCAGAAAGTCTGGTGGCGTCTGCCTTACGGCCCGCATGCCGATGAAGCCAACCTGACACTGGAAGACTGGCGTGACCGCGTGCTGGACAGCACTCGCGAAGCCGTGGCCATTCGTCAGCGTGCGGCAGTGGACGTTGGGGTGCTGCTGTCCGGCGGAGTCGACTCCAGCATGCTGGTCGGTCTGCTGCGTGAAGTCGGGGTCGAGAACCTGTCGACGTTCTCGATTGGCTTCCAGGATGCGGGTGGCGAGCGTGGCGACGAATTCCAGTATTCCGACCTGATCGCCAAGCACTACGGCACAAACCATCACCAGTTGCGCATTCAGGAACACGAGATCATCGAGCAATTGCCTGCGGCGTTCCGCGCCATGAGCGAGCCGATGGTCAGCCATGACTGCATCGCGTTCTACCTGCTGTCCCGTGAAGTCGCCAAGCACTGCAAAGTGGTGCAGAGCGGCCAGGGTGCGGATGAGCTGTTCGCCGGTTATCACTGGTACCCGCAAGTGGATGGCGCTGCCGACCCGGTTGCCGCCTACCGCAATGCCTTCGTAGACCGCAGCTACGACGAATACGCTGCCACCGTGCAGCCCAAGTGGCTGACCGCCAATGACGCGGCAGGTGATTTCGTTCGCGAACACTTCGCTCAGCCAGGCGCTGATGCTGCCGTGGACAAAGCCTTGCGTCTGGACAGCACCATCATGCTGGTGGACGACCCGGTCAAGCGCGTGGACAACATGACCATGGCCTGGGGCCTGGAAGCGCGTACGCCGTTTCTCGATTACCGCCTGGTGGAACTGTCGGCACGTATTCCCGGCAAATTCAAACTGCCCGACGGCGGCAAGCAGGTGCTTAAAGAAGCAGCGCGCCTGGTGATCCCATCCGAAGTGATCGATCGCAAGAAAGGCTACTTCCCGGTGCCGGGCCTCAAGCACCTTGAGGGTAATACTCTGGGTTGGGTGCGTGATTTGCTGGTAGACCCAAGCCAGGATCGTGGGCTGTTCAATCCTGCGATGATCGACAAACTGTTGACCAACCCGGAAGGTCAATTGACGCCTCTGCGCGGTTCCAAGCTGTGGCAGCTGGCGGCGCTGAATCTATGGCTCAGCGAACAAGGACTTTGATCGATGAAACAGAATTCGCCGGCTTACAGCCAACGATTGCTGCGTGGTCAATCGCCTTCCTATGAGCGCCTGCAGGCCCGCTTTGCTGAAGACGGTAGCGTCACTGACGCAGGGCCACTGGCGCTGCACTGCGGGTGGGGTCGGCTGCTGATCGGCCATACCTACCCGGACCCGGCCGCGCTGGCCAACGAGCTGCTGAATGAAAAGCCTGGCGAGCGCGACATTGCGCTGTACGTCGCGGCGCCGCAACAGGTACTGGCTCAAGCGCCTCAGCAGTTGTTTCTTGACCCGTCGGATACCCTGCGCTTGTGGTTCAGCGACTATCGCCCGGCCCAGCGCGTGTTTCGCGGCTTCAGGATTCGTCGGGCGCAAAGTAGCGCGGATTGGCAGTCGATCAATAATCTGTACATCGCCCGCGGCATGCTGCCCATCGACCCTGCCCTGCTGACCCCGCGCCATCAAGGCGGCCCGGTCTACTGGATCGCCGAGGACGAAAGCAGCAACGCGGTGATCGGCAGCGTGATGGGCCTCAATCACCATAAAGCATTCAACGATCCGGAAAACGGCAGCAGCCTGTGGTGCCTGGCGGTCGACCCGCAATGCACCCGCCCTGGCGTGGGTGAAGTGTTGGTGCGTCATCTGGTCGAGCACTTCATGAGCCGTGGCCTGAGCTACCTGGACCTGTCTGTGCTGCATGACAACCAGCAGGCCAAGTCGCTGTACGCCAAGCTGGGCTTTCGCAACCTGCCGACCTTCGCCATCAAGCGCAAAAACGGCATCAATGAATTGCTGTTCCTCGGCCCCGGCCCGCAGGCGGAGTTCAATCCGTACGCGCGGATCATTGTCGAAGAGGCTCATCGTCGCGGCATCGAGGTCCAGGTGGACGACGCTGAAGCAGGCCTGTTCACCCTCGCCTATGGCGGGCGGCGGATCCGGTGCCGCGAGTCCCTTAGCGACCTGACCAGCGCGGTGAGCATGACCTTGTGTCAGGACAAGAGCCTGACTCACAAGGCGCTCAAAGCTGCGGGTTTAAAGCTCCCGGCGCAACAGCGGGTGGGTGACGAGGCGGCTGATCTGGCGTTTCTTGAAGAGCATCAGCAGATTGTCGTCAAACCACTGGATGGCGAACAGGGCCAGGGGGTCGCGGTCAACTTGCGCACCCCGGAAGAAATGAACGGCGCGATTGAACGCGCCAGACAATTCGACACCCGGGTGATTCTGGAAAGCTTTCACGAAGGGCTGGATCTGCGCATCGTGGTGATCGGTTTCGAAGTGGTGGCTGCTGCGATTCGTCGCCCTGCCGAGGTGGTGGGCGATGGTCGTCACACCGTCGGCCAGTTGATCGAAGCTCAAAGCCGCCGCCGCGCTGCTGCCACCAGTGGCGAGAGCAAGATCCCGCTGGACGAAGAAACCGAACGCACCGTGCGTGATGCCGGTTACGACTACAGCAGCGTGCTGCCCATGGATGAGCGTCTGGCCGTGCGACGGACTGCCAACCTGCACACCGGCGGCTGCCTGGAAGACGTGACCTCGATCTTGCACCCGGTGCTCAGCGACGCCGCTGTTCGCGCTGCCCGCGCTCTGGATATTCCGGTGGTGGGCCTGGACCTAATGGTGCCCGCTGCCGATCAACCGGAATACGTCTTCATCGAAGCCAACGAACGGGTTGGCCTGGCCAACCACGAACCGCAACCGACGGCAGAAAAGTTCGTCGACCTGCTGTTTCCCCATAGTTTGCCTGCGCATAGCTGAGAGCAGTTTCAAGCCTCAAGCTGCAAGCTTCAAGTGGACCCGGTCCAGCTTGTAGCTTGCCGCTTACAGCTTGCCGCTGCTCCGAAGGAGCTCACATGACCACTGCAAAAAATATCCCCGAACCGGATCTGAATTACCTGCAGAAAGTCCTGTTGGAAATGCTCGCGATCCCAAGCCCTACGGGCTTCACTGACACCATCGTGCGCTATGTCGCCGAGCGTCTTGAGGAACTGGGCATCCCGTTTGAACTGACCCGGCGCGGGACGATTCGCGCCACCTTGAAAGGTAAGCAGAGCAGCCCCGATCGCGCGGTGTCGGCCCACCTGGACACCATCGGCGCCGCCGTGCGTGAAGTGAAAGATAACGGTCGCCTGTCACTGGCGCCGATTGGCTGCTGGTCGAGCCGTTTTGCCGAAGGCAGCCGGGTCAGCGTTTTCACTGATCATGGCGTGATTCGCGGTAGCGTCTTGCCGTTGATGGCCTCCGGGCACGCGTTCAATACCGCTGTCGATGAAATGCCCATCAGTTGGGACCACGTCGAACTGCGCCTGGACGCCTACGCCACCACCAAGGCTGACTGTGAGTCGCTGGGGATCGGCATCGGCGATTTCGTCGCCTTCGATCCGCTGCCAGAGTTCACCGAAAGCGGCCATATCAGCGCCCGCCATCTGGACGACAAAGCCGGTGTTGCGGCGTTGCTGGCCGCGCTTAAAGCCATCGTCGACAGTGGCGCAGAACCGCAGATTGATTGCCATCCGCTGTTCACCATCACCGAAGAAACCGGCACCGGTGCAGCGGGCGTATTGCCTTGGGACGTCAGCGAGTTTGTTGGCATCGACATCGCGCCGGTCGCCCCTGGCCAGCATTCCAGCGAGCATGCCGTCAGTGTGGCGATGCAGGATTCCGGTGGGCCTTACGACTATCACCTGTCGCGCCATCTACTGCGTCTGGGCAGCGAGAATGAGCTGCCGGTGCGCCGGGACATGTTCCGTTATTACTTCAGCGATGCGCATTCGGCCGTGACAGCGGGCCATGATATCCGTACTGCCCTGCTGGCCTTCGGTTGCGACGCCACTCACGGTTATGAGCGCACCCATATCGACAGCCTCGCGGCGCTCAGCCGCTTGCTTGGCGCGTACATGCTCAGCCCGCCGGTCTTCGCCAGCGATGCGCAACCGGGCAAGGCTTCACTGGAAAGTTTCAGCCACCAGATCGAACACGACGCGCAGATGGAAAGCGATACTCGCGTGCCGAGCGTCGATAGCTTGATCGGGCAGAATCGGGAAGAGGTGGAGTAACGCCCTCCGGTTGTCGATACCCCTGTGGGAGCGAATTCATTCGCGAAGAGGCCGGTACAGCCACGCATTATTCGTGGACGTGAAAACCGCTTTCGCGAATGAATTCGCTCCCACAGTTCGGGTTCCCAAATTCAGCGCCGAATAAAATTGCCCAGCTTTTTGTCGGCATCAGCACTATCATCGCCGGCAAATGTAACGAGAACGCTCATGCTGATCCCCTACGACCAACTCGAAGCCGACACCCTGACCCGCGTGATCGAAGACTTTGTCACACGTGACGGTACTGACAATGGCGACGACACCCCGCTGGAAACCCGCGTACTGCGCGTGCGCCATGCCTTGAGCAAGGGTCAGGCGGTGATCTTCTTCGACCTGGAAAGTCAGCAATGCCAACTCATGCTCAAGCATGACGTGCCTAAAGAGTTTTTCGACTGATCAATCAGGGCAGATTGTCCGCCAGTTCGGCCGACTGTTTTGATTGGGTTTGCGCGATCCGTTTGTAAACCTCAGCGCGGTGGATTTTGATTTGCCTGGGGGCGGTGATGCCGATGCGCACCTGATTGCCATGCACGGCCAGCACCTGCAGATTGATTTCATCGCCGATCGAGAACGCCTCGCCAGCTTCACGATTGAGTACCAGCATTTTTTTGCTCTCTTGTTGTTAACGAGAAAGCAGATTGCACGGGCGGTTCACTGGCATCAATTGGCCAGAGCAAAATCAGTAATGCCCTTCAAGCTCGCCGGACAAGGCTGAAGGATGCATCCTACAAATGGGTGTGCATAGACTCATTCAAGGAGCTGACCAGCGCGGGCCGAGCAGGATAATGCTCGCGCCGATGACGCACAGCGCGGCCCCCAGCCAATCGGATGAAAGCGGCCTGACGCGCTCGATCATGCCCAGCCAGGCAATCGATGCCACCACGTAAATCCCGCCGTACGCCGCGTATGCACGGCCGGCATAGGCCGCCTCCACTCGCGTCAACAACACCGCAAACAAGGTCAGGCTAATCAGCGCAGGAATCACCCAAAGCACACTCTTGCCTTGGCGCAACCACATCCAGAAGGCGTAACAACCCGCGATCTCGAACAACGCCGCTAGGAAAAACCACAGGTAATTGAGCATGGAGGATGGCGTCCAGGGTTGCGATTGAAGGCGGCAACCCTAGCAGAAAATCAGCTGTAGAACTCAGGCCCTGTGGGAGCGAATTCATTCGCGAAGGCGCTGGCACAGCTCATGAAAATGTGTCGACTGCACTGGCCTCTTCGCGAATGAATTCGCTCCCACAGGATGGCCACATGGCTGATCCCGATTTTACTGCCGCGCCTTGGCCCGCATCTTCTCGCACATCGTGGCCATCTCGTCATAAAGCGCGTGGGGGGTTTTCTGCTTCAGCTGCCAGGCCATGCGCCCCTGTTCGTGGGGCAGGATCATGAATTCGCCTTCAGCAACATGGTCGTAAATGTACTCGGCAACCTGGGTCGCGGTAATCGGTGAACTCTCCAGCAGCTTGCCCACCTGGGCCTTCATGGCCGGGGTTGGGCCACGGAAGGAGTCCAGCAAGTTCGTCTGGAAGAACGACGGGCAGACCACATGCACCGAGACCTGTTGCTCACGCAATTCAACCAACAGACTTTCCGAGAGCGCCACCACGCC
Organism: Paucimonas lemoignei; assembly: GCA_900475325.1. Lineage (GTDB taxonomy): Bacteria > Pseudomonadota > Gammaproteobacteria > Pseudomonadales > Pseudomonadaceae > Aquipseudomonas. The sequence continues at coordinate 1,829,615 of LS483371.1, read as the reverse complement.
CGCCTTGGCCACGTTGTAGTTGCTCATGGCCGGACCTTGCATCAATGCGGCCATGGAAGCGATGTTGATGATCTTGCCTTTGCTGGCTTCGAGCATCGGCAGGAACGCCTTGCAACCTTTGACCACGCCCATCAGATTGATTGCGATCTGCCAGTCCCAATCCTCGAGTGACAGTTCGCTGAAGAAACCACCTGAGGCCACACCCGCGTTGTTGACGATCACGTCGATCCCGCCGAACTTCTCCTCACAGGCCTGGGCCAGTGCGGTCAACTGGCTGTAGTCACGCACATCGCAGCGCTGTACGAAGCCATCGCCGCCCGCCTCACGTACCAGCCGGAGGGTTTCCTGCAAACCGGCATCGTTGACGTCGGACAACGCCAGGCGCCAGCCCTCGTGGGCCCAGCGCAGTGCGATTTCTCGACCCAGACCAGAACCCGCGCCGGTAATCATGATGCGATTTTGCATAGGGAAAGCCTTGTCGTTACGGGGAGTGAACCTGAGTGTAACCACTGATTTCACCGATTCGACCCACCATCAGGGCGCTGAATGACCAAGGCAAACCCACGCCTTACGCGGGCTTGCGCCGTAACCAGTGGCGACAGAGCAAGCCGCCATAGATCAATAGATTGCTCAACACGACGACGGCGCCTAACCACAGTTGAATCTGCGGGGTCAGGCCGGCAGGGTAAATGATAGGAATCAGATAGTGCTCGACAAAGCCTGAGTCATAGCCCTGCCCTCCCGCCTTGGCCCGCAAAGCGTTTTCCAGCGGGGTCAAAGGGCAGTACAAATGGAAGAACTCCACCACGGCGCCCCAGGTCATCGCGGGCACATGCAGCAGCATTACCCAGCGCCAACGCAAAACCAGAAGCCCGCCACACAGCACGAAAACAATAAATAGCAGGTGGATGACCACCACGGAATCGGCGGCAAGACGATAAAACATGAGCGCCTCTTTGAATAAATGGCAAAACAACTAGCGGAGACTAAAGTTCAACTTTTAATCGCTAAACATGAACCTTTAACGAAATGTAAAATTAATCGTCCAACCCACGGATTTTTTCAGAGTGTGCACAGTCGGATGTTTCAAGCAGCACAAACTTTACGCCAACCCGGTACAAAGCTTGAACTGTTGTCGCCATTAACCTAAGCACCAAAGAAGGAACTCGTCATGGGCATCGGCACAATTCTTATCATTATCCTGATCTTGCTGCTGGTTGGCGGTCTGCCAGTCTTCCCGCACTCGCGCAGCTGGGGCTACGGTCCGTCGGGCATCATCGGTACGATTCTGGTGATTCTGTTGATCCTGGTATTGCTGGGCCGAATATAAACATCCGTACCGCATGACCTGAAGCCCCGCTTTTTAGCGGGGCTTTTTATTGGGTTGTTTTCAGTTTAGTTGGAACACGCCGCTCCCTGTAGGAGCGAACTTGTTCGCGAGGCAGTGTGTCAGGCATGACGCCTCGCCAACAAGTTGGCTCCTACAAATCCCCGTTTTTCATCCCGGCAACCTCGGTTTACAGGCATAAAAAAAGCAGCCCGAAGGCTGCTTCTTTTTTACAACGACTGTCGCTTAGTGCGACACCGCACCGCTGGCGCCCAGGCCAGTCTGAGAGCGGACGAACTGCGGAGCGAACAATGCGCGCTCGCCTTCTGCCGACTTCGATTTGTCGGTGATGGAGAAGAACCAGATACCCACAAATGCGATGGCGATGGAGAACAGCGCCGGGTATTCGTAAGGGAAGATTGGCTTCGGGTTGTGCAGGATCGACACCCAGATGGTTGGACCAAGGATCATCAGCACTACCGCGCTGATCAAGCCCATCCAGCCACCAATCATGGCGCCACGGGTGGTCAGGTTTTTCCAGTACATGGAAAGCAGCAGTACCGGGAAGTTACAGCTGGCGGCAATGGAGAACGCCAGGCCGACCATGAACGCGATGTTCTGGCTTTCAAAGGCGATACCCAGAAGGATGGCTACCACCGCCAGGGCGATAGTGGTCATCTTCGACACGCGGATCTCGTCTTTCTCGTTGGCCTTGCCTGCCTTGATCACGCTGGCATACAGGTCGTGGGAAACCGCCGAAGCACCTGCCAGGGTCAGACCGGCAACCACCGCCAGAATGGTGGCGAACGCGACTGCCGAGATGAAGCCCAAGAACAGGCTGCCGCCCACAGCATCGGCAAGGTGCACCGCTGCCATGTTGTTACCACCCAACAGCGCACCGGCCGCGTCCTTGAACGCAGGGTTGGTGCTGACCAGCAGGATCGCGCCGAAGCCGATGATGAAGGTCAGGATGTAGAAGTAGCCGATAAAGCCAGTGGCGTAGAGCACCGACTTGCGGGCTTCCTTGGCGTCGCTCACGGTGAAGAAGCGCATCAGGATGTGTGGCAGACCTGCGGTACCGAACATCAGCGCCAGGCCCAGGGAGAACGCCGAAATCGGATCTTTCACCAGACCGCCCGGGCTCATGATCGCTTCACCTTTAGGGTGAACCTTGACCGCCTCGGCGAACAGCATGTTGAAGTCGAAGTTGACGTGCTTCATGACCATCAGCGCCATGAACGACGCACCGGACAGCAGCATCACGGCTTTGATGATTTGTACCCAAGTGGTGGCCAGCATGCCGCCGAACAGCACGTACAGGCACATCAGGATACCAACCAGAATCACCGCAACGGTGTAGTCCAGGCCGAATAGCAGCTGGATCAGTTTGCCCGCGCCCACCATCTGCGCAATCAGATAGAACGCCACCACCACCAGCGAACCGCAGGCAGACAGGGTGCGAATTTCTTTCTGCTTGAGGCGATACGAAGCCACGTCAGCGAAGGTGTACTTGCCCAGGTTACGCAGGCGCTCGGCGATCAGGAACAGAATGATCGGCCAACCCACCAGGAAGCCGATCGAGTAGATCAGGCCGTCGTAGCCGGAGGTGTAAACCAACGCGGAAATCCCCAGGAAGGAGGCTGCCGACATGTAGTCACCGGCAATGGCCAGACCGTTCTGGAAACCGGTGATTTTGCCGCCCGCCGAGTAGTAGTCCGAGGCTGTCTTGTTCTTTTTCGAGGCCCAGTAAGTGATGTACAGGGTAAAGGCAACGAACACGACGAACATGACGATCGCCGAGACGTTCAGGGGTTGTTTCTGCACAGCGCCGGTCAACGCGTCTGCCGCCCAGAGGGACGGCGCGAAGGCGGCCAGGCCGAATGCTGCAAGAAGACGCGGGATCATTGTTGCGCCTCCTTCAGGATCGCGTTGTTCAGGTCATCGAATTCACCGTTGGCACGGCGAACGTAGATGGCGGTCAGCACGAACGCAGACAGGATCAAACCGACCCCGATCGGCATTCCCCAGGTAATGGTCGAAGTGGGGCTGAGTTTAGCGCCCAGAATATGGGGTCCATAAGCAATCAAAAGGATGAAAGCGGCGTAAAGCCCGAGCATGACCGCCGAGAGAATCCAGGCGAAGCGCTCCCTTTTGGATACCAGCTCCTTGAAACGGGGGCTGTTTTGAATCGAGAGGTAAATGCTGTCGTTCATTGTTTTTGTCCTCGCAGCACAGATGAGATGTTACGTAATGCACTTTAGTCCGCTTCGGCGACTGCTCCAGACGACCTTAGTATTAGAACGACATTAGTCGAGGGTTCGGGGATGTGCACTGTTGCCAGGTCGCGCGACTCCCTGTGGGAGATCCCGCTCCGTCTTCGACCCCGCGCTGTCCCGCAACAAACACAGGACCTGTGGGACGACCGGGGTGGCGCTCCACCTTGCTCGCGAAGGCAATGTTCCTGCCCACAGAGATATATCGGGTGTGCCGGCCTCTTCGCGAGCAAGCTCGCTCCCACAAAAAATTATTACAATTCAGATAGTTACTTTATGCTTGATGAGAGCGAATTCATTCGCGAAGGCAATATTACTGCCGACGAAAATGCATGGAATGTACTGGCCCCTTCGCGAATGAATTCGCTCCCACAGGTCCGAGGTCTGTACAGGCTTCCATGTGTGTTCAGAAGCCTGCAGGCAGACATGGAATCTCCCAAAGGGAATATGGCAAGCCCTATATTTTGGGGGCAACAAAAAACCGCCCGGTCGTTAAACCGGGCGGTTGGGGTGTAGCGTCAGAAGGGCTGGCTTATTTGCCGGTCCACTCTTTTACGCGATCAGGGTGCTTGGCAACCCAAGCCTTGGCCGCAGCATCAGGCTTGGCGCCGTCCTGGATGGCCAGCATGACTTCACCGATTTCATCCTTGGAAGCCCACTGGAACTTCTTCAGGAATTCCACGACTTCCGGAGCCTTGGTCGCCAGCTCTTTGCTGCCGATGCTGTCCACGGTTTCCGCTGCACCGTAGACGCCTTTTGGATCTTCCAGGAACTTCAGCTTCCATTTAGCGAACATCCAGTGCGGTACCCAACCCGTCACGGCGATGGATTGCTCTTTTGGATAAGCGCGAGTCAGCTCGGCAATCATGCCGGCGCCTGAACTGGCCTGCAGTTTGTAGCCATCAAGACCGTAGTCTTTGATCGCCTGATCAGTCTTGATCATCACGCCTGAACCGGCATCGATACCCACGATCTTCTTCTTGAAGGACTCGTCGGTCTTGAGGTCTTCAATGCTGTTGGCCTTGACGTACTCAGGCACGATCAGGCCAATCTTGGCGTCCTTGAAGTTGTGGCCATAGTTAACGACGTTGTCTTTGTTCTTGGCCAGGTACTCACCATGAGTAACCGGTAGCCAGGCCGACAGGATCATGTCCAGCTTGCCGGTCGCAACGCCCTGCCACATGATCCCGGCCGCAACGGCTTGCAGTTTTACGTCGTAGCCGAGTTTCTGCTTGATCACTTCTGCCGCAACGTTGCTGGTGGCAACGCTGTCGGACCAGCCGTCAACATAGCCAATGCTCACTTCTTTGGCATACGCCAGCGTGGAACTGACAGCAAGCGCCAAAACGGCACTTACGCCCAGGATTTTTCGCATTTTCATCGTTACTCCCCGGTAGTCCTGCGCCCGACAACAGTCAGGCATCGTTAACGTTTTTATAAAGACCGCAGTCCGCACACACCGCGACAGCACTGCGCACTTTTCACGCCTGATTTACTCAGCGGACGATGACCAGCACCGTATGCCCCATGATCATCAACCTGCATGGCGAAAGGACATGCTCTGTCAGCGACCTCAAGGCACGGAGAAACGACATCAGCGCGCCATCAACGACAACCGTGTCGTAAAAAGCGCCTGTGAGCGGCAAGCCCGTGGGGAACACTTGTGTTACCGCCAGCGCGCGAACGGCTGCCAAGGCGGGTAACACGGAAACAAGCGTTGCTTGATGGCTTACCATGAGATTCAGCAAGTCCATGTTTTTAAAGGGTTTAGCAAAGTTGGCACAGGTCCTGCTATATCTCTGGCACAACAAGAATAAGAAGTGGCATACCTAATAAGAACAAGACGTATCGGCTCTGACATAACAAGAACAAAGGCACAGAGACGCAGCTAACAGATTTTTTTGGAGTGGATCAGCTTTACAGAGGCGCCTCGGGGCCTCGCAACCGGACAGAGAACAATAAAACTGCTATCAGGCAGCTCCCGTACTGGTTGGATCGCAAGGTCAAAGTGAATCAGCGCTCAAAAAAATACGTTTGCTCTTGACCCCGGATGGGGGTCGAACAAGAACGCAGTAAAGGGACAGGTCGCCAAAAACAACAACAGGCCACCCTAGAACAATAAAAAAGAGCACGTCAGACGATTCAAAAGGGGAGCCTCGGCTCCCCTTTTTGCTGTGCGCTTTTCTTCGCTGCCACCTGCGGCGGCCCTTTGCGTGGGAGCTACCGGAGTGGCCCCCACCTAGCTGCATCCACCCAAAACACAGATAAAAAGTTCAGCTTTGCGCTATTGACGCCAGAGAACGTGTATTGTCTCGAACTATTTACAACGGGTTTACCGGCCGGTAGGGCACTTTGGCACTACAGCGGCGGTCATAGCCCGCGTACATCATCAGCACTTCTTTCCCAAGGGATCTAGTCATGCTCCGTTTCCTGCGCTTTGCTGCCGTTATTGGCGGCCTCTGTTTGAGTGCGTCCGCTATGGCGGTCAACGTCGACCCCGCCACCTATGGCTTCCCTTTAAAGAACCCTTTTGAAGCGACCATCGCCACCACGCCTCCCGACATGCGCCCGGAGCTGCCAGCCGACGACGACATCGATCAGGACGACTACACCCTGAACCTGCGGCCTGAGCGCGAGTTCACCCTGCCGGACAACTTCTGGGCCGTTAAAAAGCTGCGCTATCGCCTGGCCAAGCAAGACAAGCCCGCGCCGTTGATCTTCCTGATCGCTGGCACCGGCGCACCGTATAACAGCACCATCAACGAATTCCTCAAGAAGCTGTATTACGGCGCCGGTTACAACGTCGTACAGCTGTCGTCGCCCACCAGCTATGACTTCATGAGCTCGGCATCGCGCTTCGCCACACCGGGTATCTCCACCGAAGACGCCGAAGACCTGTACCGGGTCATGCAGGCCGTGCGTGCGCAACAGGCTGACCTTAAAGTCACCGACTATTACCTGACCGGTTACAGCCTGGGCGCGCTGAACGCTGCGTTCGTCGCCCGTCTGGACGAAACCCGTCGCAGCTTCAACTTCAAGAAAGTGTTGCTGCTCAACCCGCCGGTTAACCTTTACACGTCGATTTCCAACCTCGACAAGCTGGTGCAGACCAACGTCAAGGGCATCGACAACAGCACCACGTTCTATGAATTGGTACTGGCCAAGTTGACTCGTTATTTCCGTCAGAAGGGTTACATCGACCTCAACGACGCCCTGCTGTACGACTTCCAGCAATCCAAACAGCACCTGACCAACGAACAGATGGCGATGCTGATCGGCACCTCGTTCCGCTTCTCGTCGGCTGATATCGCGTTCACCTCGGACCTGATCAACCGTCGCGGCCTGATCACCCCGCCGAAGTTTCCGATCACCGAAGGCACCAGCCTGTCGCCGTTCCTGCGTCGCGCCCTGCAATGTGACTTCGATTGCTACCTGACCGAACAAGTCATCCCGATGTGGCGCGCCCGCACCGACGGTGGCAGCCTGTTGCAGCTGGTGGATCAAGTGAGCCTGTACGCGCTCAAGGATTACCTGCACGACAGCAAGAAAATCTCGGTCATGCACAACGCCGACGACGTGATTCTGGGCGCCGGTGACCTGGGCTTCCTGCGCAAGACCTTTGGCGATCGCTTGACCGTTTACCCTTACGGCGGCCATTGCGGCAACATCAATTACCGCGTCAACAGCGACGCCATGCTGGAGTTCTTCCGTGGCTAAACGTCTTTTACTCCTCGCTGCCCTGCTCTGCGCAGGAACCGCCCAGGCCGCTGACACGACCGCCAGCAACCTTGCCGAGCATCCGGCGACAGTCGCGCGCCAGATCGATGCCGATGGCTTTACCCAGCCGTTGAAGTCGCTGCAATTCAACCCCGGCCTGGATCAACGGGAATTCGAGCGCGCGACCCTCACCGCGCTGGAAGTCTACGACCCGCTGGAGTCCTGGAACCGTCGGGTCTACCACTTCAACTACCGTTTCGACGAGTGGGTATTCCTGCCGGTGGTCAATGGCTATCGCTACGTCACACCGGGCTTCGTGCGCAGTGGCGTGAGCAATTTCTTCAACAACCTGGGCGACATCCCCAACCTGTTGAACAGCCTGTTCCAGTTCAAAGGCGAGCGTTCGCTGGAAACCACTGGCCGCCTGCTGGTCAACACCACCATCGGCATCGCTGGCCTGTGGGACCCGGCTACCATGATGGGCCTGCCGCGTCAGAGCGAAGACTTCGGTCAGACACTGGGCTTCTACGGTGTGCCGTCGGGTCCTTACCTGGTACTGCCGTTGCTCGGCCCGTCCAACCTGCGTGACACAGGTGGTTTACTGTTCGACTTCACGGCCGAATCGCAAATCAACTTCCTGAACGTCTCTCAGGTCAGCAGCGACCATCCGGAACTCTACGTTCTGCGTGCCATCGACCGCCGCTACGGCACCAGCTTCCGCTACGGCCAGATGAACTCGCCTTTCGAATACGAGAAAGTGCGCTACGTCTACACCGAAGCCCGCAAGTTGCAAATCGCCGAGTAACAGATCGGCGTCACGAAAACGGCCAGCCGGAGCGATCCGCCTGGCCGTTTTTGTTTGAGCATGACGTTAAACCTGTGGGAGCAAGCTTGCTTGCGAAGGCAGTATCCCTGCACACAGAAATAGTGCGGATGTACCGGCCTCTTCGCGAGCAAGCTCGCTCCCACCAGACCCCATTTCAACTTAAACCATAAGCATCTACTGAATCGATCATTCCCCCTCAAATTCATCACCCATCAATCAACCAAACAGGCATAGCATGGTCGCCATTGATGAGGAGACCTGTCACATGAGCCAATTTCGAAAAGTGCTGTCCATTCAAGCCGGCCAACCCACGTCGGACGGTGCCGGTGTCAAGCTGACCCGTGTATTCGGCGGTCAGGGTGTTGAGCAATTTGATCCGTTCCTGATGCTCGATGAGTTCGGCTCCGACAAGCCCGACGACTACATCGCGGGCTTCCCGCCGCACCCGCATCGGGGTTTCGAGACCGTGACCTACATGCTCGAAGGCCGCATGCGCCATGAAGATCACATGGGCAATGTCGGCCTGCTGCAAGGCGGTGGCGTGCAATGGATGACCGCCGCACGTGGCATCATCCACAGTGAAATGCCAGAGCAGGAAGAAGGTGTGATGCGCGGCTTTCAGTTGTGGCTGAACCTGCCAGGCAAAACCAAGCTCAATGACGCCAGCTATCAGGATATCCAGCCGGAAAACATCCCGCGCCTGACCACGCAGAACGGCGTTGCTGTGGTGGTGATCGCCGGACAGTTCGACGATGGCCAGACCCGGCAGGCCGGCGCAGTGCAACGCCCGGATACCGAGCCGCAGTACTTCGACTTCCACATGCCCGCCGGAACCAGCATCAGCCCGCGCATCCCCGAAGGTCACCGCGCTTTGCTGTACGTCTACGAAGGCAGTCTGGAGGTCGCAGGCCATTCGCAAGGCGTCAGCGCCAGCCGCATGGTGCGCTTGTCCGAAGAAGGCGAATTACAGCTGAACACCACAACAGGTGCGCGCGTGCTATTGATCGCCGGCAAACCACTGCGCGAACCGATCGTGCAATACGGCCCGTTCGTGATGAACACCCGCGAAGAGATCGAACAGGCGCTGCGGGATTTTCGGGATGATCGGTTGACGGCGTGAAGTCAAACTTGATTAGAAATGATGATCCCTGGTGGCATCGCATTTCACCTGTGGGAGCGAATTCATTCGCGAAGGCGGTAATCCAGACGATACATCTATTGCGGATTTAACGGCCCCTTCGCGAATGAATTCGCTCCCACAGGGTTACCCGGCGCATTACCGAGTATCAAGGAAGCCGCAAAAACCGCTTCAACTGCTCACCCTGGGCCATTGCGTCGTAGCGGCCCAGTTCGATCAGTTCGCGGCAGTAACCCGCCTCGAACAGCAGGTAACTCAGCACGCTGGCACCGCTGGTCTTGGTCGCGCCCGGCCCACGCAGGAAAGTGCGTAGCGCACGGGGCAGTTCGTGGCGGTGGCGGGCGGCGATCTGGTCGATGGGTTGGCTGGGGGCGATGATCAGAACTTCCACCGGTGCCAGGCCCTTCTGGCGGATACGTTGCTCGCACGGCAGAAGATCACTGACCAGGTTCATGCGCTCCAGCACTTCGATATCGCTTTCAAGATTGTCGATGAAGGTGCTGTTGAGCATGTGCCCGCTGATCTGCGCCAGGGTTGGCTGTTTGCCATGGGTGACCCGCTGGATCTGCTTGCCCGCGTCGATGCCCCGCGTGTTGCCACTGACACCGACCACCAGCACCCGGTTGGCCCCCAGATGCAGGGCCGGGCTGATCGGAGCGGATTGACGCACCGCGCCGTCGCCAAAATATTCCTGACCGATTTTCACCGGCGCAAACAGTAGCGGAATCGCTGAACTCGCCAGCAGATGGTCAATGGTGAGTTGCGTCGGCACGCCCAGGCGACGGTGCCGCAGCCAGGGCTCGATAGTGCCCTTACCCTGATAGAACGTCATCGCGTGGCCGGATTCGTAACCGAAGGCCGTGACCGCAACCGCATGCAGATGCCTGGCCGCAATGGCGGCATCGATGCCGTCCAGATCAAGCCGTTCGGTTAGCAGGTCACGCAGCGGCGAGCTGTTGAGCAGCGCTACCGGCACCTGCGAGCCAAGCCCTAACAAACTATTGCCGAAAAACCGCCGCGCCTGGCCGATCACGCCGCGCCAGTCACTGCGCAGCACCTGGTCACTGTGAAAGCCCTGCCAGAATTCGGTCAACTGGTGCACGGCGGTGCGAAAGTGCAGCGCGCCGCTGGCCAGTTTGACTGCATTGATGGCGCCTGCGGAGGTGCCGACGATAACCGGAAAGGGGTTTGGCGCGCCCGGTGGCAGCAAGTCGGCGATACCGGCCAACACCCCCACCTGATAGGCAGCTCGCGCCCCACCGCCGGACAAAATCAACCCGGTAACGGGCTCGACATCATTCACAGCGTCCATCGCTACAGCAGGTTCGAGCATTTAGGCTGCCCTTATTGGTCAGTCACGCTTTTTATAGAGTTTCGGCTCGCCGGGCGGCCTGCTTTTGAAACGACGATGCGCCCAAAGATACTGCTCGGGACATTCCCTAATGGCACTTTCTACCCATTGATTGATGCGCAGGCAATCGACTTCATCGCTTTCACCCGGGAAATCCTGCAACGGCGGGTGGATAACCAGACGATACCCGCTGCCGTCGGCCAGACGCTGCTGGGTGAACGGCACCACCTGGGCGCGGCCGAGCTTGGCGAATTTGCTGGTCGCCGTGACCGTCGCCGCCTCGATACCGAACAGCGGCACGAACACACTTTGCTTGGCGCCGTAGTCCTGGTCCGGGGCGTACCAGATGGCGCGACCGTTGCGCAGCAGCTTGAGCATGCCGCGCACGTCCTCGCGCTCTACAGCCAGAGAGTCGAGGTTATGCCGCTCGCGACCCCGGCGCTGGATGAAGTCAAACAGCGGATTCTTGTGTTCCCGGTACATGCCGTCGATGGTGTGGCGCTGGCCCAGCAGTGCAGCGCCCACTTCCAGGGTGGTGAAGTGCAACGCCATGAGGATGACGCCCTGCCCTTGCTGCTGGGCGGCGTGCAGATGCTCCAGACCTTCGATGTGCGCCAGTTTCGCCAGCCTCTCTTTGGACCACCACCAGCTCATGGCCATTTCAAAAAAGGCGATGCCGGTGGACGCGAAGTTTTCCTTGACCAGGCGTTTGCGCTCGGCGCTGGATAAATGCGGGAAACAGAGTTCCAGATTGCGTGCGGCAATGTATTTGCGATCAGTGGCGAAGCGATACATCACCGCTCCCAGCAGTCGGCCGATCACCAGCAGGACGCGAAATGGCAGCTGAACAATCAGCCAGAGCAGCCCAAGCCCCAGCCATAGCGGCCAGAAACGCGGGTGAAGAAAGTAAGTTCGAAAACGCGGGCGATCCATTAAAGCTTCCGTCAGAACCATGGCCGCGCATTCTACAACGGTTCGACCCCGCTTGCGGCTCGCGGGCGTTCTCGTTATAAGTCTCGGCACTTTTAGCGACAAGCCGTTGTATGCCGACCATGAGCCAAAACGAATCGCAAGAACAGGAACCTGTCTTCCAACTCAAGGGCAGCATGCTGGCCATCACCGTGCTGGAGCTGGCCCGCAACAATCTTGAGGCCCTGGACCGCCAATTGGCGGCGAAAGTGGCGCAGGCGCCCAACTTCTTCAGCAACACCCCGCTGGTGCTGGCCCTGGACAAGCTCCCGGCCGACAGCGGCGCGGTGGATCTGCCCGGCCTGATGCGTGTTTGCCGTCAGCATGGCCTGCGCACCCTGGCGATCCGTGCCAGCCGTATTGAAGACATTGCTGCCGCTATCGCCATTGATCTGCCGGTGTTGCCGCCTTCCGGTGCCCGGGAACGCCCGCTGGACCCGCTCGAAGGCGACGCTGCGAAGAAAAAGATCGAAAAGCCGCCTGAGCCGGTCATCAAGCCAACCCGCGTAATCACCTCGCCCGTACGGGGCGGCCAGCAGATTTACGCTCAAGGTGGCGATCTGGTGGTGATCGCTCCTGTGAGTCCCGGTGCGGAACTTCTGGCCGATGGCAACATCCATGTTTACGGCCCATTGCGTGGACGGGCGCTGGCAGGGATAAAAGGCGATACCAAAGCGCGAATTTTCTGTCAGCAAATGGGCGCTGAACTGATCTCCATCGCGGGGCAATACAAGGTTTCCGAAGATCTGCGCCGCGATCCGCTGTGGGGCAGCTCGGTACAGGTCAGCCTGTCAGGCGACGTGTTGAACATCATCCGTCTTTAACGGATACTGCGCCATTTTCAAAGCATCTCTGATTCGTCGCGAAAACGTAGCAAAGGTTATAGGAAATCCGGGGATATTCACTTTCCTCGGCAGATGCTCCCAGGGTCAGCCCGACGGGCGTTTAAATTTCCATCATTGTTCGGATGCCGCCGCTTCCAGGGACGCTCTTCAGGACTAACAGTCCTTTTCCTCTAGGGGTGATACACCTTGGCCAAGATTCTCGTGGTTACATCCGGCAAGGGTGGTGTGGGCAAGACCACCACCAGCGCCGCCATCGGTACCGGGCTCGCCTTGCGCGGCCACAAAACTGTCATCGTCGACTTCGACGTCGGCCTGCGTAACCTCGACTTGATCATGGGTTGCGAGCGCCGCGTGGTGTATGACTTCGTCAACGTCGTCAATGGCGAAGCCAACCTGCAACAGGCTTTGATCAAAGACAAGAAGATCGAAGGCCTGTACGTACTGGCCGCCAGCCAGACCCGTGACAAGGAAGCGCTGACCAAGGAAGGCGTGGAAAAGGTCCTGATGGAACTCAAGGAATCCTTCGAGTACATCGTCTGCGACTCCCCGGCAGGTATCGAAACCGGTGCTCACCTGGCGATGTATTTCGCCGACGAAGCCATCGTCGTGACTAACCCGGAAGTCTCCTCGGTACGTGACTCGGACCGCATGCTGGGCCTGCTGGCCAGCAAATCCCGCCGTGCCGAGCGCAACGAAGAGCCGATCAAGGAACACCTGCTGTTGACCCGCTACAACCCGGAGCGTGTCAGCAAGGGCGAGATGCTCGGCGTTGAAGACGTCAAGGAAATCCTCGCGGTGACTCTGCTGGGCGTGATCCCGGAGTCCCAGGCAGTACTGAAAGCTTCCAACCAGGGCGTCCCGGTCATCCTTGATGAGCAGAGCGATGCCGGTCAGGCCTACAGCGATGCAGTTGATCGTCTGCTGGGCAAAGACCGCGAGCACCGTTTCCTGGACGTACAGAAGAAAGGATTTTTCGAACGCCTGTTCGGGGGTAACTGATGAACATTTTCGACTTCTTTCGTGCCAGCAAAAAAACCAGCACCGCGTCGGTCGCGAAAGAGCGTCTACAGATCATCGTGGCGCATGAACGCGGCCAACGCACTACTCCGGACTACCTGCCAGCCCTGCAAAAAGAGCTGGTCGAAGTGATCCGCAAATACGTCAACATCGAGTCCAACGATGTGCAGGTCGCTCTGGAAAACCAAGGCAGCTGCTCGATCCTGGAACTCAACATCACCCTGCCAGATCGCTAGATCCAGCGGTTGTCTGCGGCGATATCGGCACTACTCTCAGGAGTGGGGCTGATATCGCCGTTGGCGTTTTGAGGCTATACAAATGCCGTTGTCGAACATCCGCATCATTCATCAGGACGCTGGCGTTCTGGTGATCGATAAGCCAACCCTGCTGCTTTCCGTTCCCGGCCGTGCCGAGGACAACAAGGATTGCCTGATTACCCGCCTGCAGGAAAACGGCTACCCCGAAGCCCGCATCGTCCATCGCCTGGACTGGGAAACCTCCGGGATCATTCTGTTGGCCCGCGACGCGGATACCCATCGTGAACTGTCCCGACAGTTTCATGATCGGGAAACCGAAAAGGCCTACACCGCCTTGTGCTGGGGCAAGCCGACGCTGGACAGTGGCAGCATCGATTTGCCTCTGCGTTACGACCCGCCAACCAAGCCCCGGCACGTGGTGGACCATGAGGCTGGCAAGCATGCGCAGACCTTCTGGAAAGTACTGGAGCGCTGTGGCCACTACAGCCGCGTGGAGCTGACGCCTATTACCGGACGTTCGCACCAGTTGCGGGTGCACATGCTGTCCATCGGGCACCCACTGCTGGGCGACGGCCTGTATGCCCACCCTGAGGCATTGGCGGCCTATCCGCGCCTGTGCCTGCATGCCAGCATGCTGAGCTTCACCCATCCGCAGACGGGTGAGCGCTTGCGGTTTGAGTGCCCTGCGCCGTTTTAGGCCCGCCACGATTCTGTAGGAGCTGCCGAAGGCTGCGAACAGCGGCGTGTCAGGCAAACAGCTTTCGCCCCGTAACCTCGGACATCTACTTGTATGTCTGTAGCTTCGGAGAATCAAAGCGCTGCGCCTTGAATCGAGTAGCAACAACAGCATCCGGGCGCTGCTGAGTCAGGTTCCGTCCTGACGGCCGGGTCACTTTTGGTGCCAAAAGTAACCAAAACCTCTGCGCTGGCGTACGGCCCCCGCTTCGCGGCGGTTCCTTCGCTCCGGCACCGTGGGGAGGGCACGCGCCGACGGGCCATCCATGGCCCAACGGCGCTCGCTCGGCATCCATGCCGAGCGACCCACCCCACGGCACCTCCACTCAGCCTCCCGACGCGCATTTTTGCGTCGTCTGGGAAATCGTGGCAGGAAAAGCAAAAGCAAATCTGCTTAGCAGAGGCGCAAAGGTGAATCAGCGTCGCCGCCGCTGCTGGAAATACATGGTATCAGGGCACTCCCAACAGAGTATTTACAGGTCTTGCGTTCTTGCGCAGATAAGCACACCCGCAACAACACGACACAGATCAATACGGTAAACTCCCGCCATTGCTGTCTGGAGCTATTTATGCGCGAAGAGTTGAACCAAGGCCTGATCGACTTCCTCAAGGCCTCCCCTACCCCGTTCCATGCCACTGCCACTCTCGTTCAACACCTTGAAGCGTCTGGCTTCCAGCGTCTGGACGAGCGCGAAACCTGGGCGACTGAAACCGGGGGCAAGTACTACGTCACCCGTAACGACTCCTCCATTGTGGCGTTTCGCCTGGGTCGGCAATCGCCGCTGACCGGCGGTATTCGCATGGTCGGCGCCCACACTGACAGCCCGTGCCTGCGGGTCAAGCCGCAACCTGAGCTGCAACGCCAGGGTTTCTGGCAACTGGGTGTCGAAGTTTACGGCGGCGCATTGCTTGCCCCATGGTTTGACCGCGACCTGTCCCTGGCCGGTCGGGTGACATTCCGTCGTGACGGCAAGGTCGAAAGCCAGTTGATCGATTTCAAACTGCCGATTGCGGTGATCCCGAACCTGGCGATCCACCTCAATCGCACCGCCAATGAAGGCTGGACGATCAACCCGCAGACCGAGCTGCCGCCGATCCTGGCCCAGGTAGCCGGCGACGAACGCGCCGACTTCCGCGCCCTGCTCACCGACCAACTGGCCCGCGAGCACGGTCTGAACGCCGACGTGGTGCTTGATTACGAGCTGAGCTTCTACGATACGCAAAGCGCTGCGGTGGTCGGGCTCAATGCCGACTTCATCGCCGGGGCGCGCCTTGATAACCTGCTGTCCTGCTACGCCGGTCTGCAAGCGCTGCTGGGTACGGACACCGACGAAACCTGCCTGCTGGTCTGCACCGACCACGAAGAAGTGGGCTCGTCGTCAACCTGCGGCGCAGACGGCCCGATGCTGGAGCAGATCATTCAGCGCCTGCTGCCCGATGGCGCCGATTACGTGCGCACCATCCAGAAGTCGTTGCTGGTCTCGGCCGACAACGCCCACGGCATCCACCCTAATTACGCCGAGAAACACGACGCCAACCACGGCCCGAAACTCAACGCTGGCCCGGTGATCAAGGTCAACAGCAACCAGCGCTACGCGACCAACAGCGAAACCGCCGGGTTCTTCCGCCACCTGTGTATGGCCGAAGAAGTGCCGGTGCAGAGCTTCGTGGTGCGCAGCGACATGGCCTGCGGCTCAACCATCGGCCCGATCACCGCCAGCCACCTGGGCGTGCGCACCGTAGACATCGGCCTGCCGACCTTCGCCATGCATTCGATCCGCGAACTGGCGGGGAGCCATGACCTGGCGCATCTGGTGAAAGTGCTGGGCGCGTTTTATGCGAGTCATGAGTTGCCTTAACCCATCGAAGTGCTGATCATACCCAAAGAGGTGTGATCAGCACTTAATAACGCCGCATCATCTTCTACTACCCAGGCAAGATACTTATAAGCTACAGCTATTGCTTCACATCAACTTTAATCTTAGGGGAGTCCGCCAGACCATCGGAGCTGGCGATATGATAATAAGTTTCAAATGTTCTCCACTCCTTCCATACATAACCGGGTGGCAAAGTCAGATTCATCAGTCCATTGGCAATGTCAGCAGCCGTTACCACATGAACGGGTGGGAACTGTACAAGGGGCGCTTTCGGCAATCCTTCAAAAGGAGTAGACACCTGATCTCCCTCTTTTATATTGCTATAAAGGGGTACTCGCACAACAATCCCATCTTTCTGTATTACGGTCAGGCTTAACGCTCCATCGACGGCCTGTGGCAGTGTGGGGGCTGGCAAAACACTTTCTCTTTGAGCAGTCATTATTCATCTCCTTGAACGTGACTGTTTGTGGTCACACGATTGAAGAATAAAAAGCGTACCGAGGCAATTGTGAGCCGATCAAAAGCTAGATCCGTTGTAAATACCCCCCGCAGAATCTATACCCATAAAATATATAACCCTCACTACACGTTACACTCCAGTGGCCGGGTAATTATCGACCTTGGAATATTAACTCCTCACGTTAAAACGACCGGTACCTTGAATCAGTCCGCTCGCCACTCACTCGATCCACGACGTGACGAATCTGATGAACGTGCTGACGGTGTTCAATGCAAGACCTGATTAGGTTTAATGGGCACAATCCGCAAGAGCACACCAAGATCGTATCTACAAATTCCACCTACACTGAAGGCATCCCGCCCTCATGAGGTGCGATGCAATGGATGCGTTTTTCACACTGCTGCTGCCGGTAACCGGCGGGATGCTGTTGCTGTGTGTGGGTTATAGCTTTCAGGAGCGCCCAGTGGGTGTGCTGATGATCTGGCTGGGCGTGATGTCTCTGATCGGGACGGCGTGCTGGAAGATTCTGGAAAAGCTCACGTGAGTCACGACCTCACGGATCACGTGGGCCGCAGGGCTGAATTGCGACTCGCAAAGCGCGCGCACCACTCGTAAACTCATTGTTCATTCATGCCCGGCCGTTCGGCTTGCGGCGTACCGATGTCGATTCGAGGTTTACAGCCCGGTGACCGCTTCCCCCTGCTTTTCCCTGCTCCAACGCCTGTTTCTGGTCTGCCTGCTGGCACTGCTGCCGCTCAATGCCGCCCAAGCCGTCGCCTTGCCGGGTGTCCTGGGGGGCGGGTCGAAAACTCAGCCCCAGGCACAAGAGCCGCTGGGTCAGTCTCTGGATGAGGTGATCAAAAGCCTGGAGAACGATCAGCAGCGCGCCCAGTTGCTCACCGATCTGAAAAAACTTCGCGACGCAACGAAAAAAGCCCAGCCCGGCAGCGATCAAGGCGTGCTGGGGTTGATCGGCAGCAGCCTGGGTGAGTTGGAGAAGAAGTTCTCTGGCGCAGACAGCCCCCTCACTCGCTGGTCCGAGGAAATCGATCTGGCCCAGGACGAGTTCGTTGCCCTGCTCCTGCCCGCCAATCAATGGTTGCCGGTGATCGTCGGCTTCGCGCTTGTGCTACTGCTCTGGAGCCTGCTGGCGGCGGCGCTGATGTGGCTCAGCCACTGGGTGCGGGTGCGCTTTGGTTTATCAGAGGAATTACCGCGCAATCCCCGAACCCTGGACCTGCTGCGCTTCGCCCTGCGCAAGCTGGGGCCGTGGCTGATTGCGTTAGTGTTCACCGTTTACCTGAGCTACAACCTGCCTTCGTCACTGGGCAAGGACCTGGCCATGGTCTTGGCCTATGCGTTGGTAGTCGGCACCCTGTTTTCTGCGATTTGCGTGATAGCGTTTTCTGTTCTTGATGGCCCGCATCGCCACAAGGCTTTGTATATCCTGCGCCATCAAGCGTTCCGGCCGTTGTGGCTGATCGGCAGTTTCGCGGCCTTTGGCGAGGCACTCAGCGATCCGCGCCTGATCGCCAGCCTCGGCATACATCTGGCCCACACCGCCGCGACCTGCGCCAACGTCATGGCGGCGCTGTTCAGCGGGCTGTTTATCCTGCGGTTCCGTCGCCCCATCGCCCACTTGATCCGCAACCAGCCGCTGCCGCGTCGCCTGACCCGCCGTGCACTGAGCGACACCATCGAGATCCTCGGCACCTACTGGTATGTCCCGGCGCTGATGCTGGTGGCGGTGTCGCTGTTCGCCACGTTCTTCTCCGCTGGTGACACCAGCACCGCCTTGCGGCAGGCGCTGATCTGCACGGTGTTGCTGGTGATCTGCATGGTGATACACGGGCTGGTGCGCCGGCATGCGCTGCGCCCTCGGCATGGGCACAAACGCCACGCGCTGTATTCGGACCGGCTGAACAATTTCTTCTACACCCTGGTGCATCTGTTGGTCTGGGTGGTGTTCATCGAATTGGGCCTGCGCGTCTGGGGCCTGTCGTTGATCCGGTTTGCCGACGGCGATGGCCATGACATCAGCGTCAAGCTGTTCAGCCTGATCGCGACCCTTCTGTTCGCCTGGCTGGTGTGGATCGTCAGCGACACGGCCGTTCATCACGCCCTGACCCGCTCGCGCAAAGGCGTGGCCAATGCCCGGGCGCAGACCATGATGCCGCTGATTCGTAACGTGCTGTTCGTGGCGATTTTCATCATTGCGCTGATTGTCGCGCTGGCGAACATGGGCATGAACGTCACGCCGCTGCTGGCTGGTGCGGGTGTGATCGGCCTGGCCATCGGCTTCGGCGCACAGTCACTGGTGGCGGATCTGATCACCGGGCTGTTCATCATCATCGAAGACTCTCTGGCCATTGATGATTACGTGGACGTCGGCGGACACCTGGGTACGGTCGAAGGCCTGACCATCCGAACCGTGCGGCTACGGGACATAGACGGCATCGTGCACACCATTCCGTTTAGCGAGATCAAGAGCATCCAGAACTACTCGCGGGAATTCGGCTATGCGATTTTCCGCATTGCCATCCCGGCCAACATGAAGATCGACGACGCCCTCAAGCTGATCCGCGATGTGGGCACGAAAATGCGCGCTGACCCGTTGCAACGGCGCAATATCTGGTCGCCTCTGGAATTCCAGGGTGTGGAAAGCTTCGAGTCCGGCAATGCGATCCTGCGAGCGCGCTTCAAGACCGCGCCGATCAAACAATGGGAAGTGTCCCGGGCGTTCAACCTGTCATTGAAGCGGCATCTGGATGAAGCGGGCATGGACCTGGCGACGCCGAGGTTGAGCGTGCAGGTGATGACGGCGGGCGGGGCAAAAGTAGAACCCGACAGCGCCGCGACCCTGTAGGAGCTGCCGAAGGCTGCGAATTGCGTACGGCAGATACACCGCCTTCGCAGCCTGCGGCAGCTCCTACAGTTGAAATGCGATCTCTGTGGGAGATTCCGCTGTGTCCCTGCCATAGCGCTGTCGCGCAGCAAACATAGGGCCTGTGGGAGCGAGCTTGCTCGCGAAGAGGCCAGTACATTCGATGAATCTTCATCGGGCACAACATTGTCTTCGCGAATAAATTCGCTCCCACAGGTCCGAGGTCTACCGGATTACCGGGTGTTTCAGATATCGCTGCCTGCTCATATATCCCGCACCACCGCGCTCACATGAATTGCATCGTGCCGCCAGTATTCCAGGTCGCAGTCAATCAAGCGGCCATTCTGGTCGAAGTTGACCCGAGCGATGCGCAGTCCGGGGCTGCCGAGGGAGACTTTCAGCGCCGCCGCGGCTTCGGCATGCAACGCCGTAGGAACCATCTCAAAGCGCACCTGACCATAACGTAAGTCATAACGGCTGGCGTACAGCTCAGTCAGTGACTGATTCAGATCGCTGTCCAGAATGCCAGGGAAATACTCCGGGTTCAGGTAGTGCTCCACATACAGCACCAGCCGCTGATCGATGCGCCGCGCGCGGCAGATCTGGATCACGCTGGACAGCGCTGGCAGTTGCAGCATTTCGCAGATCCGCGCTGACGCAGGTTGCAGGCGCGCCGAAATCACCTGGGTATCAGCCACCCGCCCTTGTGCACTGACCATGGCGTGAAAGTGGCTGCGGCGCATCAGGTCATAGGCCAGGCGCGGCGGCGAGATGAACCAGCCGCGACGCTCCTCACGGTAGATCAGCCCAAGGGCTTCGAGCTGCACCAAGGCCTCACGCAGGGTGATACGCGTGGTGTCGAAGACCTCGCTCAGTTTGCGTTCAGCGGGCAGCTTGCTGCCGGGAGGCAACAGGCCGTGCTCGATCTGTTCCTGCAACGCAGTACAGATCGTCGTCACCGCACGGGGTACTTCTTCGCGCATCGAGTTACCTTTCTGGACTAGACCAGCGCCAAAACAGCGCACAGGTTGGGCGCTTCGCACCGCCTTGTGTGTCGCAACAGCCTAATGAGCGTAGATGACTGGCGCATGACAGGGCGCATCACAAAGCGTGCCAATCCAGCGTTCAACACGGGTTCAACCCTTGCAGATCAAGGCTTTGATCATGGTCTACGCTTATCTCGCGATGGCCCGTGTGCCCAAGGCACAGGCGCCTGCCACACCGTACCAACATAAAAATGTCATCGAAAAAGCTTAACTTGGCTCAGGTATTGCTGACCTAGACCAACCCACCCGCAACGATCACTTCTCAATAGATCATTAAGAAGTGCACAAGGAGCTTCGAATGAAACACCTTTTGCTGGCATCACTCCTCGGTTCCGCTATTGCGTTGAGCACCTCGGTCATGGCCGCGGACGTAGACCTGAAAACCCTCGAAGCCGCCGCCAAGACTGAAGGCGCGGTCAACAGCGTCGGCATGCCGGACGACTGGGCGAACTGGAAGGACACCTGGGCGGACCTGCAGGCCAAATACGGTCTCAAGCACATGGACACCGACATGAGCTCGGCCCAGGAAATCGCCAAGTTCGACGCGGAAAAAGACAACGCCAGCGCTGACATCGGCGACGTGGGTGCAGCCTTCGGCCCTATCGCTGCCACCAAGGGCGTGACGCAACCTTACAAGCCAAGCACTTGGGACCAGGTTCCGGACTGGGCCAAGGACAAAGACGGTCACTGGGCACTGGCCTACACCGGCACCATCGCCTTTGTGGTCAACAAGAAGCTGCTGCACGGTTCTGAAGTGCCGACCAAATGGTCAGACCTGAAAACCGGCAAGTACAAAGTCACCATCGGTGACGTCAGCACCGCAGCCCAGGCCGCGAACGGCGTTCTGGCTGCAGCCATCGCCATGAAAGGCGACGAGAGCAACATCGCGCCTGGCCTGCAGTTGTTCACCGAGCTGGCCAAGCAGAAACGTCTGGCGTTGAACAACCCGAACATCCAGAGCATGGAAAAAGGCGAAGTGGAAGTGGGTGTGGTCTGGGACTTCAACGGCCTGAGCTACAAAGCCAAGATGACCAACCCGGATGACTACGTGGTGCTGATCCCGTCCGACGGTTCGGTGATTTCCGGCTACACCACCATCATCAACAAGTACGCGAAGAACCCGAACGCCGCCAAGCTGGCTCGCGAATACATCTTCAGCGATGCAGGCCAGATCAACCTGGCAAAAGGCAATGCGCGCCCGATCCGCGCCGAGCACATCAAGCTGCCAGCTGAGGTTCAGGCCAAGCTGTTGCCTAACGAGCAGTACAAAGGCGTGACCCCAATCAAAGACGCCGCCGCATGGGAAACGACTTCCAAGAAGCTGCCGCAGATGTGGAACGAGCAAGTCATCATCGAAATGCAGTAATGCGCTACCGGCCTCAAGGATGAGGCCTTTTTTATCGCCCTCCCCGTAACGAATCCCGTCGGAGCGACTGGCTCATGAAACACAACGTCATCCTCGTGGTGCTCGACGGCCTCAATTACGAAGTCGCCCGGCATGCCATGGGTCATCTTCAGGCTTACAGCAGCGCAGGCCGAGCCGCGTTGTACAAGCTCGAATGCGAGTTGCCAGCGCTGTCGCGGCCCTTGTACGAATGTATCCTGACCGGCGTGCCGCCTATCGAAAGTGGCATCGTGCATAACCAGGTTTCACGGCTGTCGAACCAGCGCAGCATGTTCCATTACGCCACCGACGCCGGGCTGACCACCGCTGCGGCGGCTTATCACTGGGTCAGCGAGTTGTACAACCGCACGCCGTTCGACGCTGCCCGGGATCGCCACACCGACGACATCGAACTGCCAATCCAGCACGGGCATTTCTATTACGCCGACCATTACCCTGACTCGCACTTGTTCGCCGACGCGCAGAGCCTGCTGGTCAGACACGCTCCCAACCTGCTCCTGATCCACCCCATGAATATCGACGACGCCGGGCACAAGCACGGCCTCGACAGCCCGCAATACCGCAACAGCGCACGCAGCGTCGACATCATCCTCGCCGACTACCTGCAAGGCTGGCTCGACGCCGGTTATCAGGTACTGGTAACCGCCGACCACGGCATGAACAACGACCGCTCCCATAACGGCTTGCTGCCCGAAGAACGGGAAGTCCCGCTGTTCGTGCTGGGCGATGCCTTCAGCCTGAACCTTGACGCCGCGCCCCGGCAAACCGAGCTGTGCGGCATTGTCTGCGAACTGCTCGGCGTGCCCCACGACAAACTGGTATGCCGGGAGATCCTCAAGTGACCAATAACCGAGGCAAATGGCTGAGCCTGCTGTGCCTGCTTCCTTTTGCGCTGTTTTTCTTCGTGTTCCAGATCGCCCCACTGGGCTGGGTGGCGATCAACAGCCTGCATTCGGAAGCAGGCTGGGGCCTGGAAAACTTCATCAACGCGTTCAGCTCGCGGTTCTATCGCCAGGCGATGCAGTTCAGCCTGGAGATCAGTTTCTGGTCCAGCCTGTTCGGCATCATCATCGCGGTGCTGGGCAGCTATTCGCTGCGCAATGTCGATTCGCGACTGCGGGATTTCGTCAATTCCTTCGCCAACATGACCAGCAACTTTTCCGGGGTGCCGCTGGCGTTCGCTTTCATCATTCTGCTGGGCTTCAACGGCGCCGTGACCCTGATGCTCAAGCAGGCGGGAATCATTGAAGACTTCAACCTGTACTCGAAAACCGGACTGATCATCCTCTACACCTACTTCCAGATTCCCCTGGGGGTTTTGCTGTTGTACCCGGCCTTCGATGCCTTGCGTGAAGACTGGCGCGAGTCCGCGTCGTTGCTCGGCGCCAGCAGCTTCCAGTTCTGGCGCTACATCGGCCTGCCGGTCCTGACCCCTGCCCTGCTCGGCACCTTCGTGATTCTGCTGGCCAATGCCCTGGGTGCCTATGCCACGGTCTACGCCTTGACCACCGGCAACTTCAACGTATTGCCGATTCGTATCGCGGCCATGGTGGCCGGTGACATCAGCCTGGATCCGAACATGGCCAGCGCCCTGGCGATCATTCTGGTGGGCTTGATGACGCTGGTGACTGTGGTTCATCAGTGGCTGTTGAAGAGGAGCTACCATGTCTCGCGTTGAAAGAAGCCCTGCCCGGTTCTATCACCGGACCATTGTCTATCTGCTGTTTTTCATCCTGCTGCTGCCGCTGGCCGGGACGATGCTGTATTCGGTGGCCACCAGTTGGTCAGCGAGCATCCTGCCCAGCGGCCTGACCTTCAAGTGGTACATCGCGCTGTGGAGCGACCCGCGCTTTCTCGCCGCCTTTGGTCAATCGCTGCTGGTCTGCGTGGGTGCGCTGATCCTCTCCGTGGTGCTGATCCTGCCGCTGCTGTTCGTGGTGCATTATCACTTCCCGCGCCTTGACGGGCTGATGAACATCCTGATCCTCCTGCCCTTCGCCGTGCCGCCGGTGGCCTCGTCCGTGGGCCTGTTGCAGCTCTATGGTTCCGGGCCGTTCGCCATGGTCGGTACGCCGTGGATTCTGATCGGTTGCTACTTCACCGTGGCGCTGCCGTTCATGTACCGCGCGATCAGCAACAACCTGCAAGCGATCAATCTGACTGACCTGATGGACGCCGCCCAACTGCTGGGCGCCAGTACCTGGCAAGCGGCCTTTCTGGTGGTACTGCCCAACCTGCGCAAGGGCTTGATGGTGGCGTTGCTGCTGTCGTTTTCCTTCCTGTTCGGCGAGTTCGTGTTCGCCAACCTGCTGGTCGGCACCCGCTATGAAACCCTGCAGGTGTACTTGAACAACATGCGTAACAGCAGCGGCCACTTCAACAGTGCGCTGGTGATCTCTTACTTCCTCTTCGTGTTGCTGCTGACCCTGGCCGCCAATCGCTTGAATAAGGACAAAGACTGATATGAGTTTTGTCAGTGTTGAAAACCTGCAAAAAAACTACGGCAGCACGGCGGTGTTCAGTGACATCAACTGCACCATCGAACGCGGCGAGTTCGTCACCCTGCTGGGGCCTTCCGGGTGCGGCAAGTCGACCCTGTTGCGCTGTATCGCCGGGCTGACCTCGGTCAACAGCGGGCGCATCCTGCTCGATGGCGTGGACCTGGTGCCGGTCACGCCGCAAAAGCGCAATATCGGCATGGTGTTCCAAAGCTACGCGCTGTTCCCGAACATGACCGTGGAGCAGAACGTCGCCTTTGGCCTGCGCATGCAAAAGGTCAGTGCCGACGACACCCACACGCGCGTCGCCGAAGTACTCAGGCTGGTGGAGCTGACCGACTTCGCCAGCCGCTATCCGCATCAGATGTCCGGCGGCCAATGCCAGCGCGTGGCCCTGGCGCGCTCGCTGGTGACACGCCCGCGCCTGTTGCTGCTCGATGAACCTTTGTCGGCGCTGGACGCGCGGATCCGCAAACACCTGCGCGAACAGATCCGGGCGATTCAGCGCGAGCTGGGCCTGACCACGATCTTCGTGACCCACGATCAGGAAGAAGCGCTGACCATGTCCGATCGCATCTTTCTCATGAATCAGGGTCGTATCGTGCAGAGCGGCGACGCCGAAACCCTTTACACTGCGCCCATCGATGCCTTCGCCGCAGGCTTCATCGGCAACTACAACCTGCTGGAAGCCGACGACGCCAGCCGCCTGATGCAACGGCCGATCAACAGCCGCATTGCGATTCGGCCAGAGGCCATTCAACTGAGCCTCACCGGTTCTCTCGAAGGCGAGATCCGCAGCCACAGCCTGCTGGGCAACGTGATCCGCTATCGGATTGAAGCGCGCGGCGTAGAACTGGTGGTGGACGTCCTCAATCGCTCGGCGGATGACTTGCTGGCCCATGGGCGGCGGGTGTCGCTGAGGATTGATGATTCGGCGTTGTGTGAGGTGGTATGAAGGCAGCTGCAAGCGGCGAGCGATAAGATGCAAGTAGATACGGCGCATGGCCTTTCTTGCAGCTTATAGCTTGAAGCTTGCAGCTGCGCGCCAAACACAGATAGAACAAACAAAGAGTAAGGAAAAGCGCGCCATGGCATTAGCAATTTTCGACCTGGACGAAACCCTGATCGCCGGCGACTGCGCCAGTCTGTGGAGCGAGCAGATGGGCAGGCTTGGCTGGGTTGATCCTGCGTCATTCCTCAAGCGTGACCACGAAATGATGCAGGCCTACAGCGAAGGCAAGCTGGCGATGGAGGACTACATGGCCTTCAGCCTGGAGCCGATGCTGGGCCGCTCCCCGGAAGAGGTCGATCACCTGGTCGGGCCTTGGGTGGAGGATTTTATCGAGCCGATCATTTTCAGCGACGCCACCAAATGCATCGCTGAACACCGCGCGGCAGGTGACCGGATTCTGGTGATTTCCGCCTCGGGCGTACATCTGGTCAAACCGATTGCCGAGCGTATCGGCATTGATGAAGTGCTCGCCATTGAGCTGGATGTGGCGCATGGCGTCTACAACGGCAAGACGGTGGGCACCCTGACCTACCGCGAAGGCAAGATCACCCGTCTGATGGAATGGCTGGACGCCGAAGGTGAGAACCTTGAAGGCGCAAGTTTCTATTCGGATTCACGCAACGATTTGCCGCTGCTGCTCAAAGTCGACCATCCCCACGTGGTCAACCCGGACCCGACCTTGCTGGAGCATGCCCAGAAGGCGGGTTGGCCGGTGCACAGCTGGAAGTAACCCAGCGAAGGCACGAGCGAAACTGAACCCTGTGGATACTCTGTTGGGAGTGCCCTAATACCATGTATATCCAGCAGCGGCGGCGACGCTGATTCACCTTTGCGCCCTTACGGCGCCTCACTTTTGAAAAGCGCAAAAGTAAGCAAAACGCCACGCTCCTTTGTCCGGGTCTTCGCCAAGGCTCAGACTTCCCTCGCTCCGGCATTGCTCCGTGGGCCGCCGCAATGGGCCATCCATGGCCCGGTGCGGCTAACCCGGCATCCATGCCGGGTTGCCCACTGCGCAATACCTGCGCTCGGCCGGCCACAAGTCGCAATTTGTGTCGCCCATACGTTTTGCGCATGGCTCCAGAATCAAAAGCAGGGTGTGAGCCAGGAAGAAGTCATGTTTGAGAAATCTGCAAAGCAGATTTGCTTTTGCTTTTCCTGCCGCGATTTCACAGACGACGCAAAATGCGCGTCGGGAGGGTGAGCGCAGGTGTCGTGGGGTGGGTCGCTCGGCATGGATGCCGAGCGAGCGCCGCTGGGCCATGGATGGCCCGTCGGCGCGTGCCCGCCCCACGGCACCGGAGCGAACGTACCCCCGCAAAGCGGGGGCCGTACGCCAGCGCAGAGGTTTTGGTTACTTTTGGCACCAAAAGTGACCCGGCCGTCAGGACGGAACCTGACTCAGCAACACCCGGATGCTGTTGTTGCTACTCGATTCAAGGCTCACCACTCTGATTCGCCGAAACTACAGACATACAAGGAGCCAACTTGTTGGCTCCTACAGGTTCTGCGCTCAGCGTTTAAACCAGACTTTCATCAATCACCAGCACCAGCTTGCCGTTGACCTTGTTGCTGGCCAGTTCGGCATAAGCCGCTGTGGCGTCCTTGATCGGGTAGCTGCGGGCAAGCTGAGGTTTGAGGCGGCCTTCGCTGAACAGCGGCCAGACGTGCTGACCCAGGTCATGCATCAGGTCAGCCTTGAACGTGTCGTCGCGGCTACGCAGCGTCGAGCCCAGCAGATGAATGCGCTTGCCAAGAATCTGCGCCATGTCCAGTTTTGCCTCCCGGCCACCCATCAGGCCGATCAACACCCAGCGGCCGTCGACACCCAGCAGCTTGACGTTCAGTTCGGCATAGTTGGCGCCCACTGGATCAAGGATCACGTCAAACGGCGCGAAGTCCTTCAGGCTCTCCAGACTTTCATTGCGCACCACACCACCCTGGGCGCCCAACGCAATGCAGTACTCAAGACGATCAGCCGAGCCGACACTGACCCACACCGGGTTGCCAAACGCCTTGCAAAGCTGAATGCCAGCTGAACCAACTCCACTTGCGCCGGCATGCAGCAACACCTTTTCGCCGGGTTCCAGCTTCGCCAGCTGAAACAGGTTCAACCAGGCGGTGGCATACACTTCAGGGAGCGCCGCGGCCTCGGCCAGGGTCAGCCCCTCGGGCACTGGCAACACATGTCGCCCGTCGACCACCGCCTCTTCGGCCATCGCCCCGCCCGCCAGCAACGCGCACACCCTGTCGCCGACCTGCCAGGACGAACCTGGGCCGACTTCGGCGATCACGCCTGAGCATTCCATGCCGAGAATTTCACTGGCTCCCGGCGGGGGCGGATAAAGCCCCGCTTGTTGCAACAAGTCGGCGCGATTGAGACCTGCGGCCGCAACTTTGATGCGAACTTGACCGACATCGAGCGCCGGACTCGGCTCCTCGACCCATTCCACTTGACCTTCAACGCCTTGCAATGCCTTCACAGTGCCTCCATAGTGAGTCTGGACTGGGCCCGAATGCTGAAGCAGCACGGGCTTTCTTGCATTATGCGACCGGATCCGACGGGACCGGCGACTTCCAAAGACGGCCTAATATGCGTTATCAATTGTCCCCGCGTCGAATCAGCATGAAGCATTTTTTTCCCAGCGCCACCCTGGCACTGGTCGTGGGTCTCAGCATTCTGCCGATGTCCGCCAGCTCTTTCGCCGCCAACAGCTGGGATAATCTCCAGCCGGATCGCGACGAAGTGATCGCCAGCCTCAACGTCGTCGAGTTGCTCAAACGCCACCACTACAGCAAGCCGCCGCTGGACGATAAGCGCTCGGTCATCATCTACGAAAGCTACCTCAAGCTGCTTGACCCGGCGCGCAGCTACTTCCTGGCCAGCGACATTACCGAGTTCGACAAGTGGCGCACGCAGTTTGACGACTTCCTCAAAAGCGGCGACCTGAACCCCGGCTTCACCATCTACAAGCGTTACCTGGACCGCATCAAGTCGCGTCTGGATTTCGCCTTGGCAGAGTTGAACAAAGGCGTCGACAAGATTGATTTCACCGGCAAGGAAAGCCTGCTGGTGGATCGCAAGGAAGCCGCCTGGCCGAAGAACGAAGCCGAGCTGGACGACCTGTGGCGCAAGCGCGTCAAGGATGAAGTCCTGCGCCTGAAGATCGCGGGTAAAGACCCGGCCAAGATTCAGGAAACCCTGACCAAGCGCTACAAGAACCAACTGGCGCGCTTGAACCAGACCCGCGCCGAAGACATCTTCCAGGCGTACATCAACACCTTCGCCATGTCTTACGACCCGCACACCAATTACCTGTCCCCGGACAGCGCGGAAAACTTCGACATCAACATGAGCCTGTCGCTGGAAGGCATCGGCGCCGTGTTGCAGAGCGACAACGACAACGTGAAGATCGTGCGTCTGGTACCCGCAGGTCCTGCGGCCAAGACCAAACAGGTTGCACCGGCAGACAAGATCGTCGGCGTTGCCCAGGGCGACAAAGAGATGGTCGACGTGATCGGCTGGCGTCTGGATGAAGTCGTCAAACTGATTCGCGGTCCGAAAGGCTCCGTCGTGCGCCTGGAAGTGATCCCGGCCAGCAATGCGCCGAACGACCAGACCACCAAAATCGTCGCCATTACGCGCGAAGCAGTGAAGCTTGAAGAACAGGCTGCCAAGAAATCGATCCTGCACCTGAAACAGGATGGCCGTGACTACAAACTTGGCGTGATCGACATTCCTGCTTTCTATCTGGACTTCAAGGCTTACCGCGCTGGCGACCCGCAGTACAAGAGCACCACCCGCGACGTGAAGAAACTGCTGACCGAGCTGCAGGCCGAGAAGGTCGATGGCGTGGTCCTGGATCTGCGTAACAACGGTGGCGGTTCGTTGCAGGAAGCCACTGAGCTGACCAGCCTGTTCATCGACAAAGGCCCGACCGTGCTGGTACGTAATGCTGACGGCAAGGTGGATGTGCTCGAAGACGAAAACACCGGCGCCTTCTACAAAGGTCCGATGGCATTGTTGGTCAATCGCTTGTCTGCCTCGGCTTCGGAAATTTTCGCAGGCGCCATGCAGGATTACCATCGCGCGTTGATCATTGGTGGCCAGACCTTTGGCAAAGGCACCGTGCAGACCATTCAGCCGCTCAACCATGGCGAACTGAAACTGACCCTGGCCAAGTTCTACCGGGTTTCCGGTCAGAGCACCCAGCATCAGGGCGTGGTGCCGGACATCAGCTACCCGTCGATCATCGACACCAAGGAAATCGGCGAGAGCGCGCTGCCAGAGGCTATGCCTTGGGACAGCATCAAACCGGCGATCAAACCGGCTATCGACCCGTTCAAGCCGTTCCTGGCCCAGCTGCAATCGCGACATGAAGCCCGTTCGGCGAAAGACGCCGAGTTCGTCTTCATCGAAGATCGTCTGGCCCTGGCTAAAAAGCTGATGGCAGAAAAAACTGTCAGCCTCAACGAAGCCGACCGTCGTGCCGAACACGCCACCATCGAAGGCAAACAGCTGGCGCTGGAAAACACCCGCCGCAAGGCCAAGGGTGAAGAGCCACTCAAAGAGCTGAAGAAAGAAGACGAAGATGCATTGCCGATGGACGACGACAAGACCAAACCGGAAGACGACGCTTACCTGTCGGAAACCGGCCGCATCCTGATCGATTATCTGGGGCTCAATGCTGCGGTAGCCAAGAAGTAGGGCTACTTGTGGGAGCGAGCTTGCTCGCGAAGAGGCCAGTACATCCGCTGTTTTTCCAGCGGTAGGAACATCGTCTTCGCGAGCAAGCTCGCTCCCACAGGTCTGCAAGTGCTTTTGAAAGACTGGCTATTTGATAGTAACCGTCATCAAACAGTCATGAATCTGTCGTGAAATACGGGGCCCGGCGCTTATATCGCCCGGCCCCTTTTTCTTGTCTCGAGATTGCCATGCCCACGACTGAACAGCTGAGCGCACTGAGTTCGATTCTGGATCGCAGTGAATTGCACAGCCTGTTTCAGCCCATCGTGTCACTGCCCGAACAGCGCATTCTGGGTTACGAAGCGCTGACCCGCGGGCCGTCCAACAGTTCATTGCACTCCCCCGTCAACCTGTTCGCCGTCGCGCGCCAGGCCGGGCGCTTGAGTGAGCTGGAAATCGCCTGCCGCGAAAGCGCCTGCCGACGGTTCAGCGAGCAGAAACTGGAGGGCAAGTTATTCCTCAACATATCCCCGGAATCCCTTCTGGAGCCCGCGCACCCGCCGGGCCGGACCCTGGAGTTGTTGCAACGCTACGGCATTGCACCCAGCGCCGTGGTCATCGAATTGACCGAGCAAACCCCCACTGAAGATTTCCAGCTGCTGTACACCGCCCTTCACCACTATCGCGACATGGGCTTTTCAATTGCCATGGATGACCTGGGCGCCGGCTATTCCAGCCTGCGCCTGTGGTCGGAGTTGCGCCCGGATTACGTGAAGATCGACCGGCACTTCATCGACGGCATTCATCAGGACGCGGTCAAGCGCGAGTTCGTCGGCTCCATGCTGCAAATGGCCAAGGCCTCCCGGGCGCTGGTGATCGCTGAAGGCATCGAGCTGCCGGAAGAGCTCGCCGTGCTCCATGACATGGGCATAGAGCTGGTGCAGGGTTATCTGTTATGCCGCCCTCAGGAACAACCGCCTCGAGACGCACGCACCCTGCTACCCAAACTGGACGCCCTGGCCAACCCAGTCAGTGCTGACGAAGGCAGCGACCTCAGCGCCCTGCTCAATGAGCAAACAGCGGTGGCACAGGACACCCCGACGGCTTCGGTGCTCGAGGCCTTTCGCAAACAGGCCAACCTCAACTCGCTGGCGGTGCTGGATGAGCTGGGGCGACCGTGCGGCATTGTGCATCGGCATTCGTTGTCAGAGGTGCTGCTCAAGCCCTTCGGCACCGAACTGTTCGCCCGCAAGCCCATCAGCCGCTTGATGAGCGATGATTTTCTCGCCGTCGAACTGAGCCAATCTCTGCAGCAGGTCAGCCGCCTGCTCACCAGTCGCGCACGGCAGCGCATAGAGGAAGATTTCATCATCATCAGCAACGGTGCCTACCTGGGCCTGGGTCGAGTGATCGACGTGCTCAAGCTGATCACTGAGTTGAAGATCCAGCAAGCCCGGTATGCCAACCCGCTGACGTTGCTACCCGGCAACGTGCCGATTCAGCAGTGCCTGACGCGTGTGCTGCAACAAGGTCGGGAGTCGATGATCTGCTACGTGGACATCGACAGCTTCAAGCCCTTCAACGACATCTACGGTTACGGCCGTGGCGACGAGGTCTTGCTGTGTCTGGCCCAGTGCCTGAATGACCGCATCGACCCAAGCCGCGACTTCGTCGGGCACATTGGCGGCGATGACTTCCTGATGGTGCTGGGCTCCGAGGATTGGGAGCGGCGCTTGAAGGTGCTGCTTGAAGACTTCCAGAATCAGTGCCGCCGCTTCTACCGCCCCGA
Organism: Paucimonas lemoignei; assembly: GCA_900475325.1. Lineage (GTDB taxonomy): Bacteria > Pseudomonadota > Gammaproteobacteria > Pseudomonadales > Pseudomonadaceae > Aquipseudomonas. Next base: position 1,797,505 of record LS483371.1, on the reverse strand, counting down.
GCACTTGCAAGCCGGTTGCTTCATCGCCTTGAACCGTCAGGGCCAGCGGCAGGATTTCCCACTGCTGTCGCTGTCCATCGGCGTGATTCATCTGCATGCCGAATCCTGCAGCGAGCTCGATGCCAGCCAACTGGCCGAACTCGCCTCACAGGCCAAGCACTATGCCAAGGATGTGGTGGGTGCGAGCGTGCATGTGATTGATACAAGGGCGCTGAGGTAGACCCAGCATGCATAAAGCGACGTGGGACCGGCTTTAGCCGGGAAGAGGCCGGTACATCCGCTAGAAGTCTTCAACAGAACCACCGCCTTCCCGGCTAAAGCCGGTCCCACAGGAACGCGCCATTCCAGGTTATGCGTTATGCGCTGTGTTCAATCATTCGGGATAATTGAACTCAAACACCCGCACCACTTCCGAGGCATGCCAGGACGCTGCGGCGACGCCGTCGGAAGGGCCCGAGAAGCGCCCCAGGCGCTCTACGCACTCAAAGAATCCGGTACGCGGCAAACGACTGGCACCCTGGCTGATCACCAGCGAGCTGCGCAACGGCTGCTCAGCCTTGGCGTCCAGCGCCGCCAGATGCTCCAGCGCAGCCGTCAGGGTCTGCATGGCGGGGCTCGGCAACTGCAGCCGCTCCAGCAGCGCACGGTAGGTCAACAGATGGCGTTGGCGTCGTGCCTGGTCCAGTTCGGTCAACAGCCCTTCCCAGTGCTGCCGACTGATCCGCACACTCATGCTTCACCCCGCCAACCCGCAACCCCCAACTCCCACGCCAGGCTGCGACGGATAGCCGCGTCGGGCTTGCGTACGCCGGTTTCGATCAACTGCAGATACGACGGGCTGATCCCGACGGTGCGTGCCAGCTGCGCACGCTCGAGGCCCTTGGCTTCGCGCAGTGTCGCCAACTGGTCGAGGCCGGGAAGTTCTGCAGCCTCACCACTGCATTCAGCAGCGGGACTGGACACGGGCGCGGCAGTTTGTTGGGCTAAACCGGCTGCGCGCAACAGCGCCTGATACTGATCCCAAGGCAAAATGGCGTACTCAGGCTCGCCTTCCCGTGAAATAACCTGCACATCCATACAACCCCCAGGTAGGACATCTACACAAAACGAGTAGGTTTATTCCAGATGCTGGCATCTTAACAGCGGTCCGGGGCGACGCGCCTGCTGTGTATGCGTTCAGGTCGCCGATCAATGCCAACTCGCGGGGGACAATCCTTAGTCCTTGGCTTTCTCCTGCTCTAGCAATTGCTGAGTGGCGGGCAAACGCTCGACCACGATCAATTTCTCAGGCGCCTGACGCGCACGCCACTGGCGAAAGGCTTCCAGCTCGGCGTCGAGGCTCTTCATTACCCAGGCCAATACGGCGATGTCATCAAGCATGCCAATACCGGGGATCCAGTCAGGCACCGCATCCAGTGGGCTGAGGAAGTACATCAGACCGGCGACGATGGACAGAATCGCCTTGGGGCTGATCGCGCGGTACTCGCCACGCCAGTACGCCAGGCACAAGGCCTGCAACAGACGCAGATCTTCCTTTATACGACCCAGCCGGCTGCCTTCAGCCGAACCCTTGCGCGCCACGGCAAACAGTAAGCCCGGCAGGCGCCCGGCGGCCATCAAACGGCGCGCCATGGGCAGGTATCGCAGTAAATTCCAGGGTGCTTTCATGTCCACTCCCGTTGAGCCAAGTTTTTGCCGATAAACATCAGGCCTACACACATCGATGTCCGCTGGCCAAAAAGGTTATCCACACATCTTGTGGATAACCTTGTGAACAGAGCCATTTTTTTGCGCCAGAACCCTTGTCCTACGGGGCTCGCAGTCAAATCGGGCGTTTTTTACTCACATAAAAAAACCGTAAAAATCGTTGACTTGGACCTGCTCAGAAGTTACCCACAGCTGCTGCTACCGATTTATGTTGGATCGTCAGACAATACCGCAGGCGCTGCCCTCTCATGCTCGTCGCTCTCAGGTAATGGGACTGCGACCACACAAATCGGTTCGACCGGAAACGACAACGCCCCGTCGAGACGGGGCGTTGGGGTCAAGCCGGAGCGTTTGCTTACTTGGAAGCAGGCGCAGCTGGCTCTTCTTCTTCCTCAGCGTCGGCGGCACCAGGTGCGCCTGCTGCTGCCGGATCCTTGATAGCGATCAGTTCCAGATCGAATACCAATACCGAGTTGGCAGGGATAGTCGGGCTAGGGCTCTGCGCGCCGTAGGCCAGATCGCTCGGAATGAAGAGCTTGATCTTCTCGCCAACGTGCATCAGTTGCAGGCCTTCAACCCAACCCGGGATCACGCCGCTAACCGGCAAATCAATCGGGCTGCCGCGCTCAACCGAGCTGTCGAACACTTTGCCGTCAGTCAGCTTGCCTTCGTAGTGAACGGTCACGACGTCAGTCGGCTTAGGCTGTGGGCCATCGGCTTTCTTGACGATTTCATACTGCAAGCCGGAAGCGGTGGTGACAACACCGGATTTCTTGGCGTTTTCTTCGAGGAACTTCTTGCCAGCCGCAGCCGACTCTTCGCTCATCTTGGCCATGCGCTCTTCAGCACGCTTTTGCAGCGCAGCGAAGGCTTCAACCAGTTCTTCGTCTTTCAGTTTCTGTTCTTTCTTGCCGACGGCATCTTCGATGCCTTGGGCTACGGCCTTGGAGTCCAGATCGTCCATGCCTTCCTGAGCCAGGCTTTTGCCCATGTTCAGGCCAATGCCATAAGACGCTTTTTGTGCCGGGGTTTTGAGCTCAACAGTGCTGGCTTGCTTATCACAACCTGCGAGTACCAGACCGACCAGGGCAATCGCCGCTGCCAACCGATGCTGTTTCATGCTGATTCCTTGTTCATGCGCCAATAGGGCAAACGAGTAAAGCCGCGAGCTTATCAGGCTGCCGCGATCAATGGCTACCGGCATGAGAGGCAGAAAAGACAGATAAGTTCAGGTATCCAAAGGTTTTCTTGTCCGGCATGTGCCGTCGTTCAGTCCCGGTTCAGGCTGGCGACGAAAATTCCCACGCGACTCAAAACAGGACTCTTACAGCGCTTGCGTACATTCAGCGCGCTGGTACCTGCACCATTGCCGGCTGTACTGCGGTTTTGCGACCCAGAACGACCGTGCACACCACTGCACCAGCGAAGATCCATGTAATGGTGTCGATATGCTCGCCGAAGAACAGTGCCGAAAAAGCCATGGTGAAAAATATCTGCAGCAGTTGCACCTGCCCCACTCGCGCAATGCCGCCCATGGCCAGCCCGGCGTACCAGGCGAAGAAGCCAATGAACTGGGAAAACAGCGTGACATAGCTGAACGACCACCAGGCCTGGCTGGAAATCATGCCCTCATGGTGCCAGGCCAGCCAGGCGACCGGGCCCAACAGTAAGGGGCTGGCGATGACCAGTGCCCAGCAGATCACTTGCCAGCCGCCCATCTCTTTGGCGAGCCGTCCCCCTTCCGCGTAACCCAGCCCGCCCATGACGATGGCCAGCAGCATTAACAGGTCACCCGTGCTGATCGAGCCCGCTCCCTGGATCACTGCGTAACCCAGCACCAACGCACTGCCCAATGCGGCGCACATCCAGAACGCTTTGGAAGGTCGTTCGTGGGACAGCCATGCGGCGAACAGCGCGACAACCATGGGCTGCAGACCATTGACCAAAGCGCCGTGTGAAGCGGGCAAGGTTTGCATGGACCAGGACGACAGCATCGGGAAACCAAGGATCACGCCCAGCACCACCATGCACAGGCCTTTGAGCTGCCGCACGGTTGGCAGTTTTTCCCGGCGCCATAGCAGTAAGACCGCCGCGGGAACTGCGGCAAACAGGGCGCGAGCCAAAGCGGCGAGGATTGGGTTGACTTCATGAACGACGATGCGGGTCATGGGCAGGGTGAGGCTGAAGATGATGACGGCAAGCAGGCCGAGGGCCATGCCTTGGTTTTCGCGCTGGGTCATGAGGGGTCTGCATGTCTAGCTATATTTAGGTAGTCATTCTGGCATGCAGGCGGATGGGGTCTTGGCTACAGCTATAGGAGGGATGAGCGGTACAGTTGGGATTCTTGGCAGGTGAAGCGATACAGCTAGGCGATGTGCGTGTGTGCGTGTGTGCGTGTGTGTATCCGTTGCTGCGGTAACGGCTGCTATTGGTTGCGCCCTTACGGCGCGTCACTTTCGAAGAGCGCGAAAGTAACCAAAGCGCTCTTGCCCCACCACTCGGTCCCTCGCTTAGGCTCGGCATGCCCGTAATCCGACATTGATTCGGCGGGATCAAGATCAAAAGCAGATCAAAAGCAGATCAAAAGCGAGTCGCCCTGTCGCCGATTGATGCGGATGGACTTTGAGCTGACCGAGGTTACGAGGGCTGCTAAGACGGTTGGCCTGACACACCGCTGTTCGCAGCCTTCGGCAGCTCCTACAGACTAAGGCGCGTCTGAAAAAACCCAGCATCCGTGGGAGCGAGCTTGCTTGCGAAGGGGCCGGTACATCAGACAAATTTTTAGTGGGTGGAATAAAGCCTTCGCGAATTAATTCGCTCCCACGGGTGGCGTGATGGAGGATATAACCACTCCACAAAAAACGCAGACAACAAAAAACCCGCACTAGGCGGGCTTTCTGTTGCTTCAAGGAGTTCAAGGGCCTTGAAGCTGAATAATGGCGCAGCGGACGGGACTCGAACCCGCGACCCCCGGCGTGACAGGCCGGTATTCTAACCGACTGAACTACCGCTGCGCGTAACACTTTTGAGCGAGTTGGTGGGTGATGACGGGATCGAACCGCCGACCCGCTGCTTGTAAGGCAGCTGCTCTCCCAGCTGAGCTAATCACCCTTCACTCTCGGTGTGGCGCGCATTCTACGGAGCGACCTAACCTCTGGCAAGCACTTTTTTAAATAATTTTTATAATCCTTCCAAAGGCTTAGCGCAGGGTTGGCCGCAAGGTGATTGCAGCGAATAATGCCCCCCTTTGTATAGAAGGAGAGATTCACCTCATGTGGTTCAAAAACCTGCTTGTCTACCGCCTGACCCAGGATCTGCCTTTTGACGCCGAAGCACTGGAAACTGCCCTGGCGACCAAACCGGCACGCGCCTGCGCCAGCCAGGAGTTGACCACTTACGGTTTCGTTGCCCCGTTCGGCAAAGGTGAAGACGCACCACTGGTTCACGTCAGTGGCGACTTCCTGCTGATCAGCGCGCGTAAAGAAGAACGCATCCTGCCGGGCAGTGTTGTGCGTGATGCCTTGAAGGAAAAGGTCGAAGAGATCGAAGCCGAGCAGATGCGCAAGGTCTATAAGAAGGAACGCGAGCAGATCAAGGATGAAATCATCCAGGCGTTCCTGCCGCGTGCCTTTATCCGTCGCTCGTCTACGTTCGCTGCGATTGCGCCGAAACAAGGTCTGATCCTGGTCAACTCGGCCAGCCCGAAACGCGCCGAAGACCTGCTGTCGACCCTGCGTGAAGTCATCGGCACCCTGCCCGTTCGCCCACTGACCGTGAAGACTGCGCCGACTGCGGTGATGACCGATTGGGTCACCACGCAGAAAGCCGCTGACAACTTCTTCGTGCTCGATGAATGCGAACTGCGCGATACCCACGAAGATGGCGGGATCGTGCGTTGCAAGCGTCAGGATCTGACCAGCGATGAAATCCAGCTGCACCTGAGCACCGGCAAAGTCGTGACTCAACTGTCCCTGGCGTGGCAGGACAAACTGTCTTTCATGCTCGACGACAAAATGACCGTCAAGCGTCTGAAGTTCGAAGATCTGTTGCAGGATCAGGCGGAACAGGACGGCGGTGACGAAGCCCTGGGTCAACTCGATGCCAGCTTCACGCTGATGATGCTGACCTTCGGCGAGTTCCTGCCGGAGCTGTTCGAAGCCCTGGGCGGCGAAGAGATTCCGCAAGGGATCTGATAGCCCCACTGCTACCTGTAGGAGCTGCCGAAGGCTGCGAAGCGGTTTTCCCATGACACACCGCCGTTCGCAGCCTTCGGCAGTTTCTACAGTTTCAGGCGTCTACCCGATACCTCCCCTGGTTCACCCCAATAAAAAAGGACCCCAAGCCATGCGTGCATTGGCAACCCTGAGTCGATTTGTCGGTAATACCTTTGCGTACTGGGTGCTGCTGTTCGCCATTCTGGCGTTCCTGTTCCCGCAGGCGTTCATTGGCCTCAAGCCGTTGATCGTGCCGCTGCTGGGCCTGGTGATGTTTGGCATGGGCCTGACCCTCAAACTTGAGGACTTTTCTGAAGTCGCCCGCCATCCATGGCGTGTGGCGCTGGGTGTGGTGGCGCACTTCGTGATCATGCCGGGTGTGGCGTGGTTGCTGTGCCAGGTGTTTCACCTGCCGCCGGAAATCGCCGTCGGTGTGATTCTGGTCGGTTGCTGCCCAAGTGGCACTTCGTCCAACGTCATGGCGTGGCTGGCCAAAGGCGATCTGGCCCTGGCCGTGGCCATCGCAGCGGTCACCACTCTGCTCGCGCCGTTGCTGACCCCGACCCTGATCTGGTTCCTGGCCTCGGCCTGGTTGCCGGTGTCCTTCATGGATATGTTCTGGTCGATTCTGCAACTGGTGATGCTGCCCATCGTGCTAGGTGTTCTCGCCCAGCGTCTGCTGGGTGCACGCGTGGCCTACGCCATTGACGTGCTGCCACTGATTTCGGTGGTCAGCATCGTGATGATCGTCTGCGCCGTGGTGGCCGCCAGTCAGGCGAAAATTGCTGAATCCGGGCTGCTGATCATGGCCGTGGTGATCCTGCACAACAGCTTTGGTTTCCTGCTGGGTTACTTCACCGGCAAGGTCTTCAAGCTGCCGCTGCCACAACGCAAATCCCTGGCGCTGGAAGTCGGGATGCAGAACTCCGGGCTCGGCGCTGCATTGGCCAGTGCGCACTTCTCGCCCCTGGCCGCCGTACCCAGCGCGCTGTTCAGTGTGTGGCACAACATCTCGGGCGCGTTGCTGTCGACTTACTTCCGCAAGATGAAAGACGACCCGGAGCCAGAAGCATCGAAAGCTTCATTGGCTGACTGATACAGCAGCACAAAAAACCAGCGACATGAAAAAGGGGAGCCAATGGCTCCCCTTTTTTTGCTTACCCGCTGTTACCAGAAGGTACCGCGCAGGGTCAGCATGTGGTTACGAGGCTCGCCGTACCAGTTGGTCGGGAAGGTCGAACCGACTGTGGCGTAGTAGGTTTTGTCGAAGAGGTTGTTGGCGTTGTAGGTCACGGTCCAGTGCTCGTCGACACGGTACTCGGCCAGCGCACTCCAGACTGCATAGCCAGGCTGATCGAAGTCGTAGTTGCTGGTCACGCCGTTGTAAGTGACGCTGCCGCTCAGGTAATTGGAGCTTTGAGCGGTAACGCCACCACCCACTTTAAAGTCCGACAGCACGCCTGGCAGGCGATAGGTCGAGAACACCTTGAACAAATGCTTGGGCGTCACGGTGCTCAGTGGTGCACTGGAATCCTTGTTGCGGTTGATGTTGTAGGTGTAGCCCGCCATCACCATCCAGTCCGGGAGGATTTCACCCGATGCTTCCAGGTCGATACCCCGGCTCACCACCTCGCCACTGCTGACCCAGCAGCAGCTGCCCGAGAAGGCAAAGTCGTTGACCGGGTAGCTGTTGTCACGCACGCCTTCGTTTTCACGCTTGGTGTAATAGAAGGCGAGATTGGTGTTGATGGCCCCGCCGAAAAGCTCCCCTTTCAGACCGGTTTCAAAGGTGTTGCCTTCCAGCGCCTCCATGGGCGTGCCGGGCAATGGACCTTGCAGCCGGTTGATCTGCGGTTTGTAGATCTTCGAGTAGCTGCCATACACCGACCACTCATCGTTCAGGTCGTAGACCACACCACCATAAGGCGTGACCTTGGTCGGTGCACGCATGGAAATGTCGGATTGCGGCGTCCAGGTCGTGCCGACCCGAGTCTGGTACGTCTGCTCGAATTTATAACGCTGCACCCGAGCGCCGAGGATCAGGTGCAGAGGCTCGGCCAGTTGCAGGCGCAGGCTGCCGTAGAGGCCATATTGCGTCTGGTTGTTGGGTTTGTAATCGCGGCTGTAGTTGTAGTCGTCCGCGGGTTCCGGAAATGGCGTGCTGTCCGGATCGAAGACATTGAGCGGCTGACCCGCCGCTGCAAATCGGCCGGTACCCAGCCAACGGCTGGTGATGTCCTGGTAGTCGGCGCCGACCACCAGCGAGTGCTTGAGGCCAAAGGCCTCGAAGTTGCCCGAGACGTTGGTGTCCCACATGCGCTGCTGGTTTTCCTGCTTGACCTGGGTGCCGTACCAGATCAGGCCGCCGCCGGTGACCGGGTTGACCCCTGCGCCGTTGGAGGTCGCGCTTTTGAAGTAACCGTTGTCCCACAGGTCGGTGTAGGAAACGTTGAGCTTCCAGTCATCGTTGAACCTGTGGTCGATCTTGGCGAAGACTTCACGCCCTGTGGCATCGGTATAGGCCCAGTTCTGGGTCAGACCGGTATGGCGCGGCAGCTTGAGGTCGGAGCCATCCAGGTAACGCGGCACCGAGCTCTGGGTACCGTTTTCGTGAGCCTTGTTGTAACGCACACCGAAGGTGAGCATGGTGTCATCCGTGACGTCCGCTTCCAGCACGCCGTAGACAAACGGCTTCTCGGTGCTGCGGTTGTCGACGAAGTATTGGCGATCGGTGTTCGCCACCACCATGCGGCCGCGCAGCTTGCCGTCGAAGGCGATAGGACCGGTGACGTCCAGTTCCTGGCGATAGTTGTCCCAGCTGCCCGCCGATGCGGTGAGTTTGAGCTGGAAGGCATCCATCGGGCGCTTGCGAACCATGTTGACCAGCCCGCCCGGGTCACCGGTGCCGCCAAACAACGCAGCTGAACCGCGCAGCACTTCGATGTGGTCGAATTCGGCCAGGTCATAGACGTTGGACGAATAGAAACTGCCCACCGCACTGCCCTGTGCCATGGGCGCCGCACCGTCGAGCTGGAAGTTCTGGATCGAGAAACCACGGGACAGAATGTCAGCCGTGCGATAGGTGTTGTTCTGCACCGTGATGCCCGGCGTGGCGCGCATGGCGTCGTTGATGTCGGTCATCTGCTGGTCGGCCATAAGCTGCTGGCTGACGATGGAGATCGACTGCGGCGTCTGACGCAGACTGGTTGGCGTCTTTGAGCCAACACTGGTCAGGCCGGTGGTATAAGACCCGGAGTTCTCCGTGGCCATGCCCATGCCCTGGCCCTGAATCGTGGTTTCACCCAGCTCCATGGCGGCGGTTGGCGAGCCCTTTTCGCTGAGGTAAATGGTGTTGTTCTCGATGCGGTAATCCAGGCCTGCATTACGCAGCAGCAGATCCAGCGCCGCGCCAGGTTCCAGATCACCTTTGACCGCAGCGGACTTCTTGCCGCTGACCATTTCAGGGCGGTACAACACCTGCAAGCCGGTCTGCGCGCCCAATGCGTTGAGGGCCGCATCCAGCGGTTGGGCCGGAATGTTCACCGGACGAGTCTCGGCGAATGCACCAGCACTCGCGCCCAGCGCCAGCCCCAGCACCACGGCCGATGCGGAGGATCGCCAGGCGGGCTTCGACAGGCTCAACAGCCTTCGTGCAGCTGTGTTGTATTTGGATTTCATGCGATGAATCACCCCGGTTGAAACGTTAAGTGGGCAGGCCGCCCTCTCTACTGGAGTGCTGGCCGTTGAAAGTCAGTGTGGATCGCTACCTGCGCACAGGCGCGCACGCCCTTGGGATAAACGGGCAGTGAAAACGTATCGAACTTCCAATAAACGAACCGATGAGCTGAAAATTAGTGGAATGTGAAAATATTGTTAATAAAGCACGCCAAGCTTTGAAGCGCGCAGAAAACATTGGATTTGTGGGAGCGAGCTTGCTCGCGAAGAGGCCATTACATCCGATAGTTATTTGTCGGCTGGAATACTGCCTTCGCAAGCAAGCTTGCTCCCACAAGTCCGAGGCGCACTAAACCCCGTGCCGAGCCTTTTCCAGCATCTGCGCCTTTTCTTCCGGGCTCATGGCGTCCAGCTGCAAGCGTGCGCGGGCGGTTCTTTCCAGTTGGCCGGGGGTGGTTTCCAGACCGCGCAACGCCAGCGAAAGACCAGCGGGGGTCGGGTGGTCGAACACCAGCCCCGGCTGGATTTCACACTGCAGCAGCTTGCGAACCCCCGCCACCAGCTTGATGACCAGCAACGAATGCCCGCCCGCCGCAAAAAAGTCCTGATCGACGCTGAGCCTTTCCTGCCCCAGCAACTGCGCCATGCGCGACGCAATCAACTGCTCAAGCGAATCACGCGGGGCAACATACGCCTGCTGCACCCCGGCAGGCTTGACCCCGTGCAACCCTTGCCGATCCACCTTGCCATTGGCCAGACGCGGCATTCGCTCAAGACGCTCGATGCGCCCCGGCACCATGACCGCGGGCAACCGCTGCCCCAGCGCAGCCTTCAACCCGGGCACGGCCTCCACCGCCACACCTGGCGCCAGGACGACAAACGCGGCCAGCTCAGCCGTCGCCTGATCGATGATCAGCACCGCTTCGCTGACCTCAGGGAACTGCAGCATCTGCGCTTCGATTTCCGCCAGCTCCACACGATAACCGCGCACCTTGACCTGTTGATCACGGCGGCCATACAGCTGAATGCCGCCGCTGGTTCGATACCGCGCCAGATCCCCTGTGCGGTACAGGCGTTCCCCCGGCGCAAACGGGCTGTCAATGAACACCTGCGGGACCACGTCGTTCTGATTCAAATAACCACGGGCCAATTGCTGCCCACCGATATACAACTCGCCCAGCTCGCCAGCGGCCACCAACTGCTGGCGGGGGTCGAGGACGTAGACCTCGTTGTTCGGCAGCACCTGGGTCAAGGCGATACCCGGCAACTGAGCATCCGCGAGCACCACGGGATGCACCAGCACGCCGACGGTTGTCTCGGTGGGGCCGTAATGGTTGAAGAGGCGGCAGTCGCTGCGCAATTGCAGAATGCGCTCGACCAGCGCCGGTGAAACCGCCTCGCCCCCCAGCACGACGACAGCGGGCAATACCGGGTTTGGCACATCCAGCAATGCACTCAGGTGCGACGGCACGATTTTCAGGCAGTCGATGTGTTGAGTCTGGATGAAGTCGGCAAAGGCTTGAGGGTCTTGCAGGGTTGCATCGTCAGCGATGTGCAGCGCGGCGCCGTTGTAGAGCGCGCCAAACAGCGTGGTGTTGCCAAGATCAGCGGCCACCGTGGAGCCGAACGCAAAATGCCGACAGGCCTCCAGGCACAGCTGGCTGGACACCCCAGCGGTGTAATTCAACAGCTGCTGGTGCTCGACCACCACCCCTTTGGGTACGCCGCTGGAGCCAGAGGTAAACAGGATGTACGCAGCGTCGGCGGGGCTGCCCGGCACAGCGCCAAGCGGCCCACGCTGGCGACCCCGTTCAAGCACCTGAGCAATGCTCATGGCTGGCAAATCGACGCTCGCCGCGTCCGCCAGCAACAGGCTCACTTTGGCCTGTTGGATGATCGACTGCTGACGAGCCACCGGCCAGCCGGGGTCCAGGGGCAGATACGCCGCGCCCGCTCGCCAGCTGGCCAGCATCGCCACCACTTGCGCGGCCGAACGCGGCAAGGCGATGGCCACCACTGCGCCCTTGCAGACGCCTTCTGCCGCCAGGCCCGCAGCCAGTTGCGCGACCTGCTGATCCAGCTGCGCGTAGCTCAGGCTCTGCCCATCCGCCACGAGCGCAGGAGCGTCCGGCGTTTGCTCAGCCCAGCGCCGGATGATCTCGGGCAGCAAGCCCTGTGCGGAAAACTCCACCCGTGGCGGATTAAGCGCCAGTAACGCCCCGCGCTCCTGTTCACCCAACAGGCTCAACTGACCCGAGGCCAGTTCAGGGTTGGCAACGATGCTGTGCAGCAGCACCTGATACTGGCCCAACAAGCGTTGCATGGCGCTTTCAGAATGATGCTCGGGCTGATAATCCAGGCGCAGCCCTTTGAATCGAGGGTGCGAATCCATTAGCAGGTTCATCACCACTTCAAGGGGTGCTGCCATTGCCTCCACAGGTGTGGCCGTCCAGCTCAGACCGCTGTAGTTAAACGGGTTGAAAACAGTCCGCACGCTGAAGCCATAGGCCAGCGCCAGGGGTGCAACGTCCGGGCAGTATTCCTGCCAGGTGATGTGCTCCTGCAATTGCCCGGCGACGAGGCTCAACCAGGTGCTGAACGGCTGGCTCATGTCAGGACTGACACTCACCGGCAAGGTCTTTTCGAACACGCCCATTGAGCAATGAAAGAACTCATAGTCGTTCCGCGCGTCGTGACGCCAGGCACCGGTAAAGCTCTGCCGACCGCTGATGCGCGCCAGCAATAGCCACCAAGCCGCCTGCAACAGCACGTCAAGGGTCCGACCTTGTTCAGCAGCCAAGGCTTCCAGGCCTGACACCAGTTGGGCATCAAGCTCAGCGGGCAGGGACTGACTGTGAGCAGGATCAATCGCGAGGTGCTGCCGCTCCGGCAGGCCAGGAGCAAAGGCCTGCCCATCCGTCGACTGCGCCTGCCAATAGGCTTTGCCCGCCTCGGCATCTTCGTCCTGCACCACTTCGCTGCGCCACTCCAGGTACTGGGAAAACTGCGCCTGATCGTCATCAATGGGCTGAGGCCCTTGCTCGTAGGCAACGATCAACTCACCTAACAGCATGTCCAGGCTGTGTTGATCGGCCACACATCGGGCGATGCCCAGCAGCAATTGCCAATACCCGGCTTCAAGGCGCTGCAACCGCGCCTGGACGAACACGCCCTCCTCCAGCTGAAACGGCCGAGCGCACCACTGCCGCACCTGTTGCTCGACCACCAACAACGGCTCTTCAAGGGTATGGACTGCCATAGAAATCGACTGAACACCCTCGCCCGCGAACTGACGCAGGCCGTGATAACCGGGCACGGCACGCAGTGCCGTGGTCAGCACCGGCTGGCATTGCAGGCAGTTATTCAGCGCTGCCTGCAGCCGCTGCGGATCCAGCTCACCGCGCACGTCGACCCGCAGAAAATACCCGGCCTCGGCCCAGCTTGCTCCGTCGCGGGCGGCTTGCACCCAGGCCTGTTGCTCTCCGAGCAAGGCCAGGCCAGCGTCTAGGGTCACGTTAGTTGGGGTGTTCATGCGTCAGTTCCTTGTTGTTCCATCAAACGGTTTTCGCTGGGTTGCAGGGCGCCGCGCTCGATCATTTCGCCCATGGCGACGACGATTTTGCGCGGCCCTTCAAATGGGTCGCGGGCGTGGGCAGCGAGCATGTTGTCGAGCAGGATCACATCGCCTTTGCGCCAGTCGAAACGCACCGCGCATTGCTCATAAAGCTCGCCGATCTGTTGCATCACTGCGTCCTCGATCGGTGAGCCGTCGCCGTAGTACACATGCCGGGGCATGCGCTGTTCGCCGAACAGGCCCAGCAGGTCATCGCGCACATCGGGGTCCAGGCAATAGATGTGGTGCAACTGCACCTGATTGAAGAAGCTCTTTTCGCCGGTCACTGGGTGGCGAATGATCGCCGGGCACGGCGTGCGGATCTGCAGCTCGTCGTTCTCCAGCCATTGCCACTGGATGCCCGCCGCGTCGCAGCGCGCCTCCACTTCGGCGTGTTGCTCGGTCTTGAAAAAGTGCTGCCACGACACATCGAGCTTGTCGGCGAAGGTGCGCACATAGAGCAAGCCCTTGCTTTCGAAACGGTCGCGCAACGGGGCGGGCATCAACTGATACATCAAGCGGCAGTCGACCACGGGCGTGGCGCCGCCCACCGGCGAAGGCTGCTCGCAGAAGAACATCTGCTTGCGCGGCCAGCGATCCTGATGCGAGCTTTCGTTATGGAACAGGATCATTTTCTTTTCCGGGTAAGGCGTGGAGCGGTAGGTGTTCTTGCCGCCCTCCTTCTTCGGCAGATCGCCGTATTGCCCGTACAACCCTGGCTGCACCGCTTCTGCAAACGCTTCGAAAGCGCGGATGTCATTGAGCTGGAACCCACGGAACAGCAGCCCCGCATGCCTGGAAAGTTTCTGCTCGACCAAGGGCCGGTTGGCTTTGACCCACTCGATCAGGTCAAGCCCGGCATCCAGCGGCTCGATCAGTAACGGAAACGGCTGGCCAGGCACCATGGGCGACTCACGAAACAGCGGCGCGGCACTCTGGCTCGCAGGCTTGCCGGGCTTTTTCAGGAACGCACTCAACTTGTCGATTTTCGGCTTGGGGGCCAGAGCTGAATCCTCGATGGCATTCGAACTGGAACGGGCAGGCAACACTGCGTTGTGAATAGCCACGCTGATCTCCCTCAATGTGATGTCTGGATCACGCACGATGTGGTCAAGAACGCCCAGCCAACGGTCGAGCAGTTGCCGGATGCGTTCGGGTTTGAAGAGATCGCTCGCAAATTGCCAGGTGCCGTGCAACTGGCCGTCTTCCTGGTCGAGGAACAGCGCCATGTCGAACTTCGAATAACCGCCCAGCGTCGGCAGCACTTCAACGGCAACCCCCTCGATCCCGGCTTGGGTGGCGGGCAGGTTGTTCATCACGAACAGCACTTGCAGCAGCGGGTTCGCGCCTTTGTGCCGGGGCACGCTTGAGGCTTCGACGATCATGTCCAGAGGCAAATCCTGATGCTCGAACGCGCTCAGTGCCGTGTCCTGGGTAGCCGCCAGGAAGGTAGCAAATGACTGCTCGGGATCGAACCGCGAACGCAGCGGCAGGACGTTGACGAAGAAGCCGATCAAGCCTTCCAGTTCAGGGCGCTGACGGCCCGCGACATCGGCACCGATAAGCAGATCATCACTGCCACTGACGCTGTGCAGCAGCGTCTGGAACGCGGCGAGCATGGCGCTGTAGAGCGTGACGCCCGAGCCCTGGGCCAAGGCTTCGAGCTTGAGCCGCAACGGCTCGGCAAGAGTGAATTGCAGGTTCGATCCGGCATACGAAGGACGGGCCGGACGCGGGTAATCCGCAGGCAGCGCCAGGATGCCCGAACTGCCAGCCAAGGCGGTTTGCCAATACCGCGCCTGCTCAGCCAGAACGCCGGTACGTTCCATGTGCAACTGCCAGCGGGCGTAATCGGCGTACTGCACGGGCAGCGGCAACAGCGGCGATGGGCCGCCGTGTTGCAGCGCCGCATAGTGCTGCACCAACTCGTCAACCAACACCGACATCGACCAGCCGTCCGAGATGATGTGGTGCATGGAATACAGCAACACATGCTCGCTGGCCGACAGACGCAACACCTCGGCGCGCAGCAGCGGCGCCTGCTCCAGGCTGATGGCCTGGCGCGTGTTGTTCAGCGTTGCTTCGGCCACTCGCGCCTCCTGCTCCATGCGCTGCAAATGGCTGAGGTCCAGCACCGGCAATGACAGATCAACGCGTGAAGCGACCACGGCAATCGGATCGCCTTCGTCATCGGCCGTGTAGTGGGTGCGCAGCACTTCGTGGCGTTGAATGACGGCGGCGAAGCTTTGTTTCATCAGGTCCAGATCCAGCACGCCGCGCAGCCGCAAGGCCAAGGGCATGCCATACACGCCGCTGCCGCCACTGAACTGCTCAGCCACCCACAAGCGTCGCTGGGCCAGGGACAACGGTGCGGTGGGTTGTTCTCCAGCGGCCACAAGCGCTACCTGTTGCGCACTGACCACCTCGCTGCCGTGGCTTGCCAGCCGAGCCGCAAAACCTTGCAATTGCGGCTCGGTGAACAGGTCACGCAACCCGGCAGGCACCGCCAGTTGATGCTTGATCCGCGCGATGACCTGAGCGGCCAACAACGAATGCCCACCCAGCTCGAAGAAGTTGTCAGTCAACCCGACCCGCTCCAGCTTGAGCACGTCTTGCCAGATGGCGGCGATGTTCTGTTCCAGCTCGGTCTGTGGAGCGAGGTATTCGCCTTGCAGCTGGCTGGCGTCGGGTTGCGGCAGGGCTTTGCGGTCCAGCTTGCCGTTGGCGGTCAGCGGCAGGTTGGGCAGGAATATCAGGTGTGCCGGGACCATGTAGTCCGGCAGGTTGTCTTTCAGCGCAGCTTTGAGATTTTCCCGGATGGATTCGTCTGCGACGACATACGCCGCCAGTTGCTGACCGCTGGCGGTGTCCTGCGCCAGCACCACGGCCTGACGGACTTGAGGTTGCGCCAGCAACTGCGCTTCGATTTCCCCCAGCTCGATGCGGAAGCCGCGAATTTTCACCTGATGATCGCTGCGCCCCAGGTAATCGATGCTGCCGTCGGTGCAATAGCGGGCCAGGTCGCCGGTGCGATACAGACAGCTACCGTCGTCGGCAAACAGGTTGGGGATGAAGCGCGTAGCGGTGAGGGCTTGGCGGTTCAGGTAACCCCGCGCCAGGCCCGCGCCGCCGACGTAGAGTTCGCCGATGCAGCCTTTGGGGACCGGGTTCAGGTTGGCGTCCAGCAAGTACCAGGACAGGTCGGCCAGAGGTGCGCCGATGGGGCTGCTTTTCTGGTCGAGGTCGGCTTGGGTGATGGGCCGATAGGTGACATGCACGGTGGTTTCGGTGATGCCGTACATGTTGATCAGCTTAGGCGATTGGCCGCCGAATCGATCAAACCAAGGCTTGAGGCTCGGTACGTCCAACGCCTCGCCACCGAATACCACGTAGCGCAGGGCGAGGTTTTGCTGCGCTGCGCAGGCCACGGTCATCAGGGGTTTGAAAGCCGATGGGGTCTGGTTCAGTACCGTGACGTTTTGTCCGATCAGCAGTTGGTGAAAGTCCTCCGGAGAACGGCTCACCGCGTGAGGGACGATCACCAGCTTGCCGCCGTAGAGCAACGCGCCGAAGATTTCCCAGACCGAGAAGTCGAACGCGCAGGAGTGGAACAGCGTCCACACATCATCAGGGCCGAAGTGGAAATGCTCGGCACTGGCTTCGAACAGGCGCAGCACGTTGGCGTGGGTCAGCAATGCGCCCTTGGGCTGGCCGGTGGAGCCGGAGGTGTAGATGACGTAGGCGAGGTTGTTGGGGGTGGTTGGGATCTGCGGGTTGTCAGCGCTGGAATACATTCCCTGTGGGAGCGAGCTTGCTCGCGAAAGGGCCGGTCCTTGCGATGCATTTTCAGCGTCTGACCAATGGCCTTCGCGAGCAAGCTCGCTCCCACAGGTTGGTGCGGTGTCAGCACTGGAATGCGCTCCCACAGGACTGGCAATCGGCACCACCTGTATTTCATCCCCCAACAGCAACCCGTCAAGCACACCACCCTGCGCAAGCAGCAACCGGATCCCGCTGTCCTTGATCATGTAGCTCAACCGATCCTGCGGATACGCCGGGTCCAGTGGCACATAGGCGCCGCCCGCTTTGAGGATCGCCAGCAAACCCACGATCATCTCCAGCCCACGCTCCACCGCCAGGCCCACCCGAACCTCAGGGCCGACGCCGCGGGCGATCAGTTGATGGGCGATGTGATTGGCGTGTTGATTCAGCTCGGCATAGGTCAGTTGCTCACCACCAAAACTCAGGGCGATGGCATCCGGCGAACGCTCTACCTGAGCCTCGATCCTGTGTGCAAGGCTGTGCTCGACGTTGTAGCGAACCCGAGCCGGGTTCCATTGCTCAAGCGTGGCCTGCTGAGCGAAACCCAGATTGCCCAGACATCCATCCGCCTGCTCGATCATGCCCTGCAACAACTCCTGCAGGTGCCCGTCAATCTGGCGGATCAACGCCTCATCGAAGTGCCCGACGGCATAGCTGTAGTGCAGCGACAGTTGTTCGCCCATGCCAATCGCCAAGGTCAGCGGGTAGTGAGCCTGTTCGCTGTTGCGCACTTCACCGAAGCTCAACGTGGAATCTGCGCCCTGCTCCAGCGCCGCCGAAATCGGGTAGTTCTCGAACACCAGCAAGGTGTCAAACAGCGCCCCGCCGTCCAGCTGCGCCCAGCGCTGAATCTCTGCCAGCGGCGTGTGTTCATGCTCGCGCAGGTTGAGGTTCAGGGTTTGCAGCTGTTGCAGCCAGTCGCCCAGCTTCTGCTCGGCCAGTGGGCTGGCGATGACCGGCAGCGTGTTGATGAACAGCCCCAATTGCTGCTCGATACCCCGCAAATGCCCCGGACGCCCGGACACCGTGGCACCAAAACACACGCAGCTTTGCCCGGTATAGCGCTGCAACAACAGCAACCAGGCCCCTTGCAGCAGCGTGTTGACGGTGACTTTCTGTTGCCGGGCAAACTCGCTCAAACGGCGGGTCTGCTCGGTATTCAGCGAATGGTAATGATCGGCATGCTGCTCGACCGCCCCAGCCGTCGGGCTTTGCACCAGCTGCGTGGGCTCAGCAAGATCAGCCAGTTGCGACCGCCAGAAAGCCTCGCTGCGGGCCGGGTCCTGAGCCTGCAACCAACCGATGTACTCGGCATAACCGGCTGCCTGCCCCGCCTGAAAAACCCCGTGATAACGCTGCACTATTTCACTCAACAACTGAGTGTTGCTCCAGCCATCGAGCAGGATGTGGTGGTGGGTATAGATCAGGTGATAACGGGTCGCGCCGGTGCGTACCATCTGCAACCGCAGCAGCGGTGCCTCGCTCAGATCGAAGGGTTGCTGATCAATATCGGCAAGCGCATCCAGTGCCGCTGGCAGATCATCGCGTGTCCGCCGGTCATGTTCAATGAACGGCACGCTGAGCGGCTTGCGCACCAGTTGCAGCGGCTGCCCAAAGTCGCCTTGCCAGAGGAATTGCGTGCGCAAAATCGGGTGGGCATCCAGCGCTGCCTGCCAGGCGTGCCGGAAGCGTTCGGGGTCGACGCCATTGATGTCCAGACGCATTTGGTTGATGTAATGCCGAGTGCCGGGCGCGTACTGAAAATGAAACAACATACCCTGCTGCATCGGCGAGAGCGGGTAGATATCGTCGACCTGCTCGGCAGGCAGCGGCAGTTGGTCCAGCTGCTGTTGCGTGAGCCGCGCCAGGGGGAAATCTGCCGGAGTGACGCCACGGTTTTGGCCATCACAGCAATGCTCGATGAGCGCCTTGAGTTCATCGGCGTAGGCGTCAACCAAGCGCTGGATGGTCGCGGCATGGAACACTTCGCGGCTGAAATTCCACTCCATCAACAGCTCGCCACCGAACACCTGCCCCTCGATGCTCAACCAGTTCGCCAGCGGTGCCTGATGGCTTTGCCCTTCCCCGCTGCCTTCTGTGGCAGGAGCAAACGCCGCCTGTGCATCGAACTGCTGATCGAACTGCCCCAGATAGTTGAACGTGATGCGCGGCTGAGCGCCGGTTTCAAGCAGCTTATCCGGAGTGAGGTAACGCAGAACGCCGTAGCCCACGCCTTTGTTCGGCACGCTGCGCAGTTGCTCTTTGATCGCCTTGATCGAATCGGCGACTCCCCCCACAGGCACTAACCGCAGCGGGTACAGGCTGGTAAACCAACCCACGGTGCGGGTCAGGTCGATGTCGTCGAACAGCTGCTCGCGGCCATGGCCTTCCAGCTGGATCAGCGTGGCGTCGTGCCCGGTCCAGCGGCAGATCACCCGACTGAGGGCAGTCAACAGCAGGTCATTAGCCTGAGTGCGATAAGCCGTTGGCGCCTGTTGCAGCAACTGCCGGGTGTACTGTGCATCGAGACGCAGGCTGATGCGACTGGCTTGCGCATTGGTTTGCCGACCTTCGGGATTGTCCCGTGGCAGGTCTTGCAAGGTTCCCTGAATCTGGCCCTGCCAGTAACCCAGCTCCTTTTGCAGTTCAGGGCCGTTGGCGTACTCGGCCAAGCGTGCCGCCCACTGCTGATAGGCACTGGTTTTGTGTTCGACGCTAAGGGCTTCGCCGCGTTGAAGTCGCGCATAAGCCTGCTGCAGATCTTCCAGCAGCACCCGCCAGGAAACGCCATCCACCACCAGGTGATGAACCACCAGCAACAGCCGCTGGCTGTCGTCCGCCATGTCCACCAGCAACGCGCGCAACAGCGGCCCGTCCTGCATATTCAGGCTGGCCTGCGCTGTGTTGCAGTGCTTGCGCAGTTGTTCGGCAGAGTCAGCGGTGCGCTGCCAGAGTTCGACGGGCAACGGATCAGCATGCCACTGCTGCCAGACTTGCCCGTCATGGTTGAAACGCAGGCGCAAGGCGTCGTGCTGCACCACCAGCCAGTCCAGCGCCTGGGTCAGTGCCGCTACGTTTACCGCATCGTCGGCACGCAACAACACCGACTGATTCCACTGCTCACGCTGGGGGATCGGCTGCTGGAAGAACCAGTGCTGAATCGGCGTCAGCAGTAATTCGCCGCTGACGATTTCCTGATTGAGCCCGGTCGTCTGTTCCTCGACGGCGACCTCGGCCAGACCACGCAAAGTCTGGTACTGAAACAGTTCGCGAGGCGTCAGGCTCAGGCCCGCCTGCCGGGCACGGCTGACCACCTGAATCGAGACGATGGAGTCACCGCCCAGCTCGAAGAAGTTGTCGTCCAGCCCCACCTGCTCAATGCCCAACAGCCGCTGCCAGATCTCGGCCAGGGCGATTTCTCGTTGGCTGTGCGGCGCACTGAAAGCCAATGCCTGCCGGGCGTCCGGCGCGGGCAAGGCCTTGCGGTCCAGCTTGCCGTTGGGCGTAGTCGGCAGTTGGTCAAGTTGCAGGAATACGCTGGGCGTCATGTAATCCGGCAGGGTCAGCAGCACATGACTCTTGAGCTGTTGATTGAGGGCTTGAACATTGTCCACCGCGGCTCGCGGAACGACGTAAGCCACCAGGGTCTTGCCCTCGTGAACCAGCACCACGGCGTCTTTGACCTGAGGGTGTTGCAGCAGCCGCGCTTCGATTTCCCCCAGCTCAATCCGAAAGCCGCGCAACTTGATTTGATGATCAATGCGGCCGATGTACTCGATCACCCCATCGGCTCGGTAGCGCGCCAGATCCCCCGTGCGATACAGGCGCTCGCCGCGGGTAGAAAACGGATCAGGCACAAAGCGCTCGGCGGTCAGCCCCGGACGCAGCAGGTAACCGCGCGTGATCCCCTCGCCCGCCAGATACAACTCGGCAGGCACACCGACAGGCACCGGCTGCAAATCGCCGTCCAGCAGGTAGCTGCGAGTATTACTCAGCGGCCGACCGATGTTCGCCGTGCCGCCTGCTGCACGGCGGGTCCAGGTGGAATAGGTGGTGTCTTCCGACGGGCCATACAGGTCGTAGACGTGCTCGATATGCGGCAGTTGATACAGCGCTTCCACCAGCGCCTGCTTAAGGGGTTCGCCCGCCAGATTGATGGTCCGCACGCTGGCCGGTATCTGCCCCAGCCGCTGCAGACCGGCAATCGCCGACGGCACGCTGTTGATCAAGCGCACCCGGTCCCGAGCCGGTAACTCGGGCAACGCCAACGCGTTATCCGCCAGGATGATGAAGCCGCCACTGGCCAGGGTGACGAAAATCTCCCACACCGACAGGTCGAAGCAAACGGAGGTCGAGGCGAGTACGCCGTGCAGATCCTCGCGGCAGTAAACCTGCTGTGACCACTGAATCAGGGCGGCGACGTTGCGATGGGCAATCGCCACACCCTTGGGCTTGCCGGTGGAGCCGGAGGTGTAGATCACATAAGCCAGATTCTGCGCCGACACCTGTTGTTGTGGCGCCGTGCCGGGATAGCTCGACAGCCAACTCGCGTGGTCGAGCAGCACCACGGTGGCCTGGGTGGCAGGCAAAGCGGGCAGCACCTCGGTCTCGGTCAGCAGCACCAAAGCCTGGCTGTCTTCGAGCATGTGGGCCACACGCTCGGCGGGGTATTGCGGGTCCAGCGGCACATAAGCGCCCCCGGCCTTGAGCACCGCCAGCAGCGCGATGATCAGCTCGCTGCTGCGGGCCATGGCCACGCCAACCCGCACTTCCGGGCCCACGCCCAGCTCGATCAGCTTGTGCGCCAACTGGTTGGCCCGGGTATCCAGTTGCTGGTAGCTCAGTTGTTGCTCGCCATCAATCAGCGCCAGTTCGTGCGGCCGCGTGGCGACCTGCTCGGCGATCAGTTCATGAATGCATTGGCTGCTCGGGTAGTCGAGAGCGTTGTCGTTCCAGTCATGGATCAGGGTCTGATATTCGCTGGCATCGAGCATCGACAGCTCGCCGACGCATTGCTGCGGGTCGCGGACGATCGCTTGCAGCAGGTGGGTCCAGTGGCGGGCCATGCGCTGAATGGTTGTGGGCTCGAACAGGTCGCTGGCGTAAGTCAGCGCGGCTTGGAGCTTGCCGGTTTTCTCCCAGGTATCCAGGGTCAGATCGAACTGGGTGCTGCGACCCTGATTTGCCACCAACTCAAGGCTGAGCCCGGAAGCGGTCTTGATCGAGCTGATATCGGCCACGTGCGGCTGATGGTTGTACATCACCTGAAACAGCGGCGTATGGCTCAGGCTGCGTTCCAGTTTGAGGGCTTCGACCAGCCGCTCGAAGGGCAGATCCTGATGGGCCTGGGCTCCCAGCGCGGCCTGTTTGATCGCGTGCAACACATCACTGACGCGGCTCTGCCCATCGAGCCGGGTGCGCAGCACTTGAGTGTTGACGAAGAAACCGATCAGCCCTTCGACCTCGCTGCGATTGCGGTTGGCGATCGGCACACCGACGCGAATGTCGCCCTGGCCGGTGTAGCGATACAGCAGCACATTGAACGCGCCGAGCAAGAGCATGAACAAGGTGATGTTGTGGCGCTGGGCCAAACCTCGCAGTTGTTCGACTAATTGATCGTCAACCGCAAACTCGTGACGCACACCGCGATAGCTGGAGACCGCGGGCCGTGGATGATCCAGCGGCAACTCAAGCGGCGGATGCTCATCACCCAATTGCGCCTGCCAGTACTCCAGCTGCCGGGCCTGCTCCCCTGCCTCCAGCCAGCGGCGCTGCCACAAGGCGTAGTCGCTGTACTGAATCGCCAGCGGTGGCAACTGCGCCGGACGGCCCTGCTGATGGGCATCGTAGAAACCCGTGAACTCGTCGATCAGCACATTCATCGACCAGCCGTCGGACACGATGTGGTGCAGGGTCAGCAACAGCACATGTTCGTCCGGCGCCAGCTTGAGCAGCTTGACCCGCAGCAACGGCCCGCGCCCCAGATCGAAAGGTTCAGCCGCCTGCCGTTTGGCCTCGTCTTTGGCCCGGGCTTCGCGCTCGTCCTCAGGCAAGGGGCTCAAATCCTCGCGGCCGATGACCAGTGGCACCTCGCAGGGCACCTGGTGCAGGCTGTCATCGCTGCGCCGTTCGAACACCGTGCGCAGGGTTTCGTGGCGCTCGATCAGGCTGGCGAACGCCCCCTCGACGGCAGTGTCATCCAGATCGCCCCGCAGCCGCACGGCGCCCGGCAAGTTATAGGCAGCGCTGTGCGGGTCGAGCTGCCAGAGAAACCACATGCGTTGCTGAGCGTAGGACAGCGCATCGCGATCCTCGGCGGCCACTCCCTGAGGAATCGGGAATACCGCAAACTCGACCCCTTCCTGCCGCAAGCCCTTGATAAACAGCTGACGCTTTTGCAGCGGCAACTCGATAAAACGGCGGGCGAGTTTCAAGGCGTCTTGTGCATTCATCGGGAAGCGTCCGTCATGAGAAGGTTGGGAGCCGCAGGCTCGACCAGTCCTCAGAAAACGGATGGGGTGCAGGGAAAATTAACCCGTGGGACCGGCTTTAGCCGGGAAGAGGCACGTACATTCAACATATCCGCATCATCAGTACTGCAGCCTTCCCGGCTGAAGCCGGTCCCACGGCCATAAATTCCATCCATGCGAATTCGTTCCCCCTTCAACCCCGCCCTAACAAGAGTGTCCCGCCGTGGATCTGCAGCCCGTTCTGTCCAAGCTGTTCGTCAATGCCGGTTCTGTGGGTATCGAAGGTGTTTTCCAGTTCATCTTCGGCACCGAGCAGGCGATCTGGTCCGATGTGCAGGCCAGCACCGTGACCGAAAGCGGCCGCCATGCGCAGCCGGACGTGACCATCGAAGTCAGCACGAACGACTTCCTCGGCATCATGAGCGGCGCAGCCAATGTAGAAGAGCTGTTCGCCAGCGGTCGCCTGAAAATCCTAGGCAACATGGGCCTGGCGACGCTGCTGCCGCAGATCATCGACAGCGCCCGGCGCGGCAATGACAAGCCCGCCAAGGTCGACATGAACCAGCGCTACCCCACGCCGCCACGCCTGAGCGAACAGGTGTCGGCCAGCCTGCCCACCCAGCGCAGCGTGGAGCGGCGGCCACGCAGCGAGGTGACAGTCAGTGAGTTTCGCAATCACTACCTGCTCGAAGGCATTCCGCTGGTGATCAGCGATGCCCTGCAGGACTGGCCGCTGTTCAACATGAGCCGCGAGCAGTCCTTAAGCCATTTCGCCGAACTGCAAGGCATCACCCGCCATGGCGATTACGTGAAGAAAACCTTCTCCACCGATCGCGACTTCCGCTCGACGTCCATGGCCGACTTCATCGCCTCCCTGGAAAAGCCCGCCAGCAAAAGCACCGACGGCCAGCCTCCGGCGTACATGGGCAACAACATCCTGCCTGCGCAGCTATTGGCGCAGATCGACTACCCGCCTTACTTCGAGCGCTCGCTGTATGTCGCGCCACGCATCTGGATCGGCCCCAAGGGCACCCTGACCCCGCTGCACCGCGATGACACCGACAACCTCTTCGCCCAGGTATGGGGCCAGAAATCCTTCATCCTCGCCGCCCCGCACCACCGCCCTGCGCTCGGCACCTGGTCCACCTCTCCCAAAGGCGGTCTGGACGGCTGCGACTTCAACCCCGACGCCCCCGACTACCAACGCTTCCCCGCCGCGAAGGACGTGACCTTTATGCGCATTGTTCTGCAGGCCGGGGATTTGCTGTTTTTGCCGGAGGGCTGGTTCCACCAGGTGGAATCGGTGACCACATCGCTGTCGGTGAATTTCTGGGTGAATTCGGGGCGGGGGTGGTAGCCCTGGAAAAAACACCAGCCACCTGAACTGAAATGCGATTGACTGGTGGGAGCGAATTCATTCGCGAAGAGGTCGGTACATCCGATACATCTTCATCGGCCGTGGCATTGCCTTCGCGAATGAATTCGCTCCCACGAGGGCAAGGTCAGACCTTGAGCCTCGCTACGCCCCAACACAACGCACCCGCGCCCCAAAAAATCTCCATCTACGGGCCAAGGCTTCAATTGGTTCACTCGCCCCTGAACCAATGACCTCTCATCGCCTGAACCAGACCCGCGAACCTTTACCAATTGGCCCAGGGAGCGGCGACTGCTGGGCATAACAGCGCCATAACTCACCACAGCGGCGTGAACCAATTTCCATTGGCATCGCTCTTGCACCAGCCCTTATGTACCGAATGCCTGCCTGCGGGCGGATCGGGACGTCTTTTTTGGTCTGCTGCGAGTGACCACGATGCAAAGGTTCGACCCTGACACAACCATTGATAACTCTTCGAAGCTGGCGCTGGATGCACTGCGGCAGATGGTGGCCCAGCATGCGGCGTTCCCGCAGCGGGCGTTGCCGACCGAGCGGGATCTGGCTGCCGATTTCGGCGTCAGCCGCCGGGCGATTCGGCGGGCGCTGTCGGTGCTGGAAGCCGAGGGGCAGATCTGGCGGCGACAAGGCAAAGGCACTTTTGTCGGCCCGACTCCACCCAGCGCGGCCATGAGTTTCGCCAGGCTTTCCGGGCGGACCAATTTCAGTGAGGTCATGGAAGCCCGCCTGCATCTGGAACCGGCGCTGGCCTCCCTGGCGGCAGTGCGGGCCAACGGTGAGCAGATGGCGATTCTGCGTCGCCTGGCCGAGCGCACCACGCGCCAGCAGTCCGCCGAACATCCCGACGCCGAAGGCATCGAGCTGTGGGACAGCGCCCTGCATCGCGGCATCGCCGAAGCCGCAGGCAACCGGCTGATGCTGGACATCTTTGAAATGCTCGACGCGATCCGTCTCGATCCGGCCTGGCGCGACCTGCGTCAGCGGGCTCGCAACGCTGATCGTCTCGACACCTACAGCCACGATCACGACGACATCGTCGGCGCTATCGAAAGCCGTGATCCGGTCAAGGCCGCAGCGGCCATGCGTGGCCATTTACGCGCGCTGCAACAGGCGCTGGACAACGTCATCAATCAAGATCTGGAGGCAAGTTTATGAGCGCCACTGCCCAGGCCACCGACACCGTATTGAGTGTCAGCGACTTGACCGTGTGCTTTGCAGGCGCGCCCGCCAATGTCGTGGACGGCGTCTCGTTCTCGGTCAAACGCGGCAAGACCCTGGCCATCGTCGGTGAATCCGGCTGCGGCAAAAGCGTCACGTCCATGTCGCTGATGGGCCTGCTGCCCGAGACCGCGAAAGTCGCCGCCAGCGCCTCCGGCCTGCTCGATGAAGCGTTGTTGGGTATGTCTGCCGAGCGCTTGCTGGATGTACGGGGCAATCGTATGGCGATGATTTTCCAAGAGCCCATGACCTCGCTGAACCCGGTATTCACCATTGGTGAACAGATCGCCGAAAGCGTGATCCGCCACCAGGGCTTATCCGCCAAAGACGCCCGTCAACGCGCCCTGCAAATGCTGGAAAAAGTCCGCGTGCCGGACGCCGCCCAACGCCTGGACGCCTACCCCCATGAACTGTCCGGCGGCATGCGCCAACGAGCCATGATCGCCATGGCGCTGGCCAACGACCCGGCGCTGATCATCGCCGACGAACCCACCACGGCGCTGGACGTGACCATTCAGGCGCAAATCCTCTCGCTGATCGCCAACCTGCAGGCTGAAACCGGCACGGCCATGATTCTGATTACTCACGATCTGGGCGTGGTCGCCGAAGTCGCCGACGACGTGATGGTGATGTACGCCGGGCGCGTGGTTGAAAGCGGCCCGGTGAAAACCCTGTTCGATGACCCTCAGCATCCGTACACCATCGGCCTGATGGGTTCGATGCCGTCGATTGGCCCGCGCGAAGGTCGCCTGGCAACCATCAATGGCCGCGTCCCGACACCCGCAGAAATGCCTACCGGTTGCCGTTTCGCCGGGCGCTGCCCGTTTGTGATTCAGGCCTGCCGCGAGGATCGTCCGCCGCTGGTTGAGCTGTCCCCTGGTCATTTCGCCGCGTGCATTCGTGCGCCTCTGGAACAGCATGTGGGAGTCAGCGCGTGAGCAGTACTTCTGAAAAACCCATCGTCGACGGCGCGAGCCAGAAATTCATCCTCGAAGGCATCGCCCTGAGCAAACACTTCGGGGTGGAAAGCGGCCTGTTCCAGCGCAAGAAGCCGCCAGTGCAGGCGGTCAATCAGGTCAACCTTTCGGTGCGCAAAGGGGAAACCCTGGCACTGGTGGGCGAGTCCGGTTCGGGTAAGTCCACCCTCGGCCGTCTATTGCTGAACCTGCTCAAACCCACGGCGGGTGACGTGATTTATGAAGGCCGCAACCTGGCCAATCTGCCGCCGGAAAAACTACGCCAGGTGCGTCGCGACTTGCAGATTATCTTTCAGGATCCGTTTGCCTCGCTCAATCCGCGCATGACGGTGGAGTCCATCGTCGGCGAGCCCATCTGGCTGCACAGCGATGCCAGCCGCAGCGACCGCCAGGCCAAAGTCGCCGAGCTGCTGCGCACCGTGGGCCTGGCCCCGGAACACGGCGGTCGTCATCCCCATGAATTCTCCGGTGGTCAACGCCAGCGCATCGGTATTGCCCGGGCCTTGGCGTCTGATCCGCGCCTGATTCTCGGTGACGAGCCGGTGTCGGCACTGGACGTTTCAGTGCAGGCGCAAGTGGTCAACCTGCTGGAAGACCTCAAGCATCAGTTTGGTCTGACGCTGGTGATCGTCGCCCACGGTCTGGCGGTGATTCGCCACATGAGTGACCGGGTCGCCGTGATGTACCTCGGGGAAATCGTCGAGCTGGCGCCGGTCAACGGGCTGTTCGAAAACCCTCTGCACCCTTACACCCAGGCGCTGATGGCCGCTGTGCCGGTCAGCCACCCGGACCTGCGCCAGCCGCGCCCGCTGCTGGGCGGCGACATGCCGAGCCCGAGCCGCCCGCCATCGGGTTGCCGCTTCCATACCCGCTGCCCGCATGCCCGCGCGCTGTGCAAAGAAGTGGTGCCGGTGATGGAAACCGTCGAGGCCGAGCGTCAGGTGGCGTGCCACTTCTGGCGTGAAATCGCCAATGCGGGCGCAGGCACTCTGATTTTGCCGACACCCAGCGCTGCCTACACCCAGCGCCTGAATCTGTTCAAGAACCATCAATCCCTTGCAGTGGAGAGCCAGCCATGAAAATCGCACGCGTCATGACAGGAACCTTGTTATTGCTGGCCGCCAACGCCGCCTTTGCCGAATCCACCCTGCGCATCGGTATTCAGGACGATCCTGATGTGCTCGACCCGCATCGTTCGCGCACCTATTCGGGCCGTCTGGTCTACACCGCCCTGTGCGACAAACTGGTGGATGTAAACCCGGACCTGACCTACGCACCGCAACTGGCCACTGCCTGGAACTGGAGCGAAGACGGCAAGACCCTGACCATGACCCTGCGCGAAGGCGTGACTTACCACGACGGCGAAGCCTTCGACGCCGCATCGGTGAAGTTCAACCTGGACCGCGCTCGCACCCTGCCCGACTCCCTGCGCAAGAGCGAGCTGGCCTCGGTGGACAGCGTTGAAGTGGTCGACGCGAAAACCGTTGCCATCAAACTCAAGCAAGCGGACGCCACCCTGGTCTCGCAGCTCTCGGACCGCGCCGGGATGATGCTGGCGCCGAAGGCTGCCCAGGGAGAATTCGCCTCCAAACCGGTGTGTTCCGGCCCTTACAAATTCGTCCAGCGGGTGCAGCAGGATCGCATCGTGCTGGAGCGCTTCGACAACTACTGGAACAAGCAGGCTTATCACTTCGACAAAGTGATTTTCCTGCCGATTCCGGATACCTCGGTGCGTCTGGCCAACCTGCGTTCCGGCGACCTGGACATCATCGAACGAGTTGCCCCCACCGACGTGAAAACCGCCAAGGCGGACAGCAAGCTGGCGGTCTACAACACGCCGGGGCTGGGTTACATGCAGCTGATGTTCAACATCAACAACGGCGAAAAAGCCAACTCGCCGATGGGCAAAGACAAGCGTGTGCGCAAGGCATTCGAGCTGTCCATCGACCGCGATGCGATCAACCAGGTGGTGTTCGAAGGCTTGTATGCGCCGAGCGCCCAGCCGTTCCCGAAAAACAGCCCGTACTACGACAAGGACCTGCCGATCCCGACCCGCGACATAGCCAAGAGCAAGGCCTTGCTGGCTGAAGCGGGCGTGAAGCTGCCACTGGCTGTGGACCTGAAAGTCGCCAACAACCCTATCGCGCAGCAAGTCGGGCAGATCATCCAGGCCATGGCCGAAGAAGCCGGTTTCAAGGTCAATCTGGTTGCCACGGAATACGCCACCCTGCTCAGCGAACAGCAGAGTGGCAACTTCCAGATCGGCATGAGCGCCTGGTCGGGCCGTCCTGATCCAGATGGCGATATCCACCAGTTCGTGACCTGCAAAGGTGGCCAGAACGACGGCAAATACTGCAACGCCAAACTCGACGAGCTGCTGAACAAGGCCCGCACCGTCAACGACGTGGCCCAGCGTCAGGCCCTGTACAACGAAGCCCTGCGTTTGCTGGCTGATGAGGTGCCGACTGCGTACCTGTATTTCGATCCGCGCATCATTGCCATGCGTAACAACGTGACCGGCTTCGTGCCGAACCCGGATGGTCTGATCCGCCTGAATAACGTCGCGTTCAAGCCATGATTGACTGGCGCACTTTCGAGGGTCCGGCATGCTGATGTTTATCCTGCGACGCCTGCTCAGTGCGATCCCGACACTGATCCTGGTTTCGCTCTTCGTCTTCACCCTGCAGAAACTCCTGCCGGGCGACCCGGTGCTGGCCATGGCGGGCGAAGAGCGCGACCCGGCGGTGATGGAATACCTGCGCGACAAGTATCGGCTCAACGACCCGATCCCCCTGCAGTACCTGAACTGGGTCGGCAACGTGCTGACCGGCGACTTCGGCACTTCGCTGCGCACCGAACAACCGGTGACCACGCTGCTGGCGTCCAAGTTGCCAGTGACCCTGGAGCTGGCGGTGCTGGCCCTGCTGATCGCGCTGTTGATCGGCATCCCCACGGGGATTATCTCGGCGGTGCGTAAAGGCACCGCCGTGGATTACGGGGCCAACGTTATTGCGTTATCGGGGATTTCCATTCCGCACTTCTGGCTGGGCATTCTGCTGATCATGGTCTTCGCCGTGAAACTGCAATGGCTACCGGCTTCGGGGTTCGTGCCCATGGGCGAGGACTTCGGGCAGAACCTGAAGACCTTGATCCTGCCAGCGTTCGTGCTCGGCGCCGGTTTGTCGGGGATTCTCATGCGCCACACCCGCAGCGCCATGCTCGAAGTGTTGCGCACCGACTACGTGCGTACCGCTCGGGCCAAAGGTCTGTTCCCGCGCACGGTGATCCTCAAGCACGCCTTGCGTAATGCCTTGATGCCCATCGTGACCCTGACCACCCTGCTGTTCGGTGAATTGCTCGGCGGCGCAGTACTGACCGAGCAAGTCTTCAGCATCCCGGGCTTCGGCAAGATGATTGTCGATGCGGTGTTCAATCGCGACTACGCCGTAGTGCAAGGCGTGGTGTTGTGTGTCGCGATTGGCTTCCTGCTGCTGAACCTGCTGGCCGACGTGCTGTACCGGATGATCAACCCGCGTCTGAGGACTGCTTCATGACCGCTATTGCCAGCTTCCCTCATAGCGCGATTGCACCGCGCAGCCGCTCGCCGTTCGTGAAGAAATTCCTAGCCAACAAAGGCGCGGTCCTCGGCGCGACGGTGTTGCTGCTGTTTATCCTGGCGGCCTTGCTGGCGCCCTGGATCGCGCCTCACGATCCGCTGAAAGCCAACTTTCTCGCAGTCCGCAAGGCGCCGTCGCTGATCTACTGGATGGGCACCGACGAACTGGGGCGCGACCTGTTCTCCCGCCTGCTCTGGGGCGCGCGCAGTTCGTTGCTGGCCGGCGGTGTTTCGGTGGCCATTGCGATGATCATCGGCGTGCCGTTGGGCCTGCTCGGGGGTTACTTTGGCGGCAAGCTCGATGCAGTCATTTCCCGGATCATGGAAGCGCTGTTGTCCTGCCCGTTCCTGGTACTGGCCATTGCTTTGGGTGCGTTTCTCGGCCCGAGCCTGACCAACGCGATGATTGCCATCGGTCTGTCGGCCATGCCGATCTTCGCCCGGCTCACTCGCGGTCAGGTGCTGGCCATCAAGCACGAGGATTACCTGGAAGGTGCTCGTGCGATTGGCTTGCCGGATCGCTGGATCATCCTGCGCTACGTGCTGCCCAACGTGATGTCGCCATTGGTGGTGCAAGCCACGTTGACCATTGCTTCGGCGATTCTGGCTGAAGCCAGCCTGTCGTTCCTCGGCCTGGGTCAACAACCGCCCTCGCCTTCCTGGGGTTCGATGCTCAACACTGCGAAAAACTTTATGGAGCAGGCACCCTGGATGTCGATTGCGCCTGGCGTGGCGATCTACATTACGGTCCTGTGTTTCAACCTTTTAGGTGACGGTCTGCGTGATGCGCTGGACCCGAAGGGCTAACTTTTTTCTGCCAAAGAGAAACGCTAATGTTCGATGATCTGGATTACAGCCAACCCTACGCTTCGGCACGCTCGCCGGTGATGGGCAGCAACATGGTCGCCTGCTCTCAGCCATTGGCCGCACAGGCCGGGCTGGACATGCTGCGCAAGGGTGGCAACGCGGTAGACGCGGCCATCGCCGCCGCCATGGTCCTGACCGTGGTCGAGCCCACCGGTTGCGGGATCGGCAGCGACGCGTTCGCTATCGTCTGGGACGGCAGCAAGTTGCAGGGCCTGAACGCCTCAGGCCGCGCGCCGCAGGCCTGGACTCCTGAGTTCTTCGCTGGGCAGAGCCAGATGCCACAGCGCGGCTGGCCAGCGGTGACGGTGCCCGGCGCGGTTTCGGCCTGGGTGGAATTGTCCGAGCGCTACGGCAAGCTGCCGTTCGCGACCCTCGCCGAACCTGCTATCGGCTATGCCCGCGACGGCTATCAAGTCACGCCGATCATCGCCGAGCTGTGGAAGCGCGGCTCGCAGTTGCTCAAGGATCAACCGGGCTTTGCCGAGTGCTTCATGCCGGGTGGTAAAGCGCCGCTGGCGGGCGAGAAAATCCAGCTCAAGGATCACGCCCGCACCCTGGAACTGATCGCCCAGACCAAGGGCGAAGCCTTCTATCGCGGCGAGCTGGCCCAAGCCATCATCGCCCATGCCAACGCCAATGGCAGCGTCATGAGCCTCGACGACCTGGCGACCCACAGCGTGGACTGGATCGACACCTTGTCAGTGCCCTACGCCGGTGCCGTGGTGCATGAGTTGCCGCCAAACGGCCAAGGCATCGCCACCCTTTCAGGCCTGACCATGCTCGAAGCGCTGGGCGTCGGCGAGCATCCAGTGGACAGCCTGGAAACCGTGCATCCGGTGCTGGAAGCCATGAAGCTGGCCCTTGCCGACCTGGACGAACACGTGGCGGACAGCGATCACATGCGCGTGCCGTCCGAGCACCTGCTGGACAAGGCCTACCTGACGGAACGCGCCGGGCTGGTCACCGACAAAGCCGCCAATCCGGGGCACGGCTCGCCCAAGCCTGGCGGCACAGTGTACCTTTCGGCGGCCGATGAAAACGGCATGATGATCTCCTTCATCCAGTCCAACTACATGGGCTTCGGCTCAGGCGTTGTGGTGCCTGGCACCGGCATCAGCCTGCAAAACCGTGGCGCGGGTTTCTCGCTGGATCCGCAGCACGTCAACTACGTGGCCCCGCGCAAGCGTCCGTTCCACACCATCATTCCGGGCTTTGTGATGAACACCGACGGCACGCCGTTGATGTCCTTCGGCCTGATGGGCGGCCCGATGCAGGCCCAGGGTCACTTGCAGATGATGATGCGCATCCTGCGCTACAAACAGAACCCGCAAGCCGCCGCCGATGCTCCGCGCTGGAGGCTGGAAGCTGGCCTTAAAGTCGCCGTGGAACGGGCTTTCGACCCGAAGGTGGTTGAAGCCTTGCGCGCCAAGGGCCATGACATCGATGTGGAAGAGCCCAGCGGCGTATTCGCCTTTGGCGGCGCGCAGATTATCCAGCGCACCGCTCATGGTTATGTCGGTGGTACCGATCCAAGGAAAGATGGTTTGGTAGCGGCTTACTGAAAACAGGAAACGCCTGCGCGCCATCTAATGGCGCGTAGGATTTTTCTCAAAACTTACAAACTAACAACCTGAGAAAAATGAAATAAGCGAAACCTCCTACATAAATACTTGAGATTAATGTTCAGTTACCAATCAACGCCCACTACAACTAGCGATTGTCAAACAAGTTTGCCTAGCATGACCGCTCACTAAAAAGCGGCGTCAACTTATGAAAAAGCAACTTCTCTCAGCACTTGTTTCTATTATCGCTATCACCCCGATGTTTTCCGCCCAGGCCAACCATGCCTCCAGCTGCACAATACCGACCCCCAAAGAAGTGGCCGCACTTTTTGATCGCTGGAACGACTCACTGCAAACCGGCGATGCCAAAGCCGTCGCGGCCCATTACTCCGTCCACGCAGTCCTTCTACCCACGCTGTCCAACACCCCGCGCCAAACCGACGATGCGCGAGTTGACTACTTCAAAAAGTTTCTGAAAAAACACCCCTCCGGCAAAATAGACAGCCGCACCATCAAAGTCGGTTGCAACTCGGCACTGGATACCGGAACTTACACGTTCACCTTTGGCGACAAGTCCCAAGTTGCAGCGCGGTATACCTTTACTTATGGGCTGGACGGCGACACGTGGCAAATAACTTCTCATCACTCCTCTTTGATGCCTGAGCAAATAGCGAGCGCGATGTAAACATGAACCTGTAGGAACTGCCGAAAGCTGCGAATTGCGGAGTATCAGATATAGCCCCTTCGCAGCCTTTGGCAGCTCCTACAGGACCGAGGTGCATCAGGAAGAAACATAATTAGCTACCCCTGATCTGAAACTCAGCACCACCGCCACCACCAACAGGGTGGGTCTTGGCGGTGGTCTATTTGTTACTGCAATAACGAAATAACTACTGAATAAACCACGGCCGACATGGACACCATGCCCACGACCACCACAAACACATTGGATGCCTTGCCCGCGTATTGACGCATGGCCGGGACCTTGTGGATGGCGTACATCGGCATCAGGAACAGCAACGCGGTGATGATCGGCCCACCGAGGTTTTCGATCATGCCCAGGATGCTCGGATTCAGCGTTGCCACCGCCCAGCACACCACCAGCATCAGCGCCGCAGTCAGGCGATCGAGCAATTTCGGCGCAGGACGCGCGCCGGTTTTGACCACCAGGCCTTTGAGCCCTTCACTGGCGCCGATGTAGTGGCCGAGAAACGACTTGGCAATCGCCACGAACGCAATCAGCGGCGCGACAAACGCGATGGTCGGATTGCTGAAATGGTTGGCCAGGTAAGACAGGATGGAAATGTTCTGCGCCTTGGCGTCAGCCAGTTGCGCTGGCGACAGGGTCAGTACGCAGCTGAAGACGAAGAACAGCACCATCACCACCATCAAGCCATGCGCGCGGGCCAGGATCTGCGAGCTGCGACCTTCGGCCTGATTGCCGTACATGCGCTTCTGATCAACGGCAAACGCAGAGATGATCGGCGAGTGGTTGAAGGAGAACACCATCACCGGGATCGCCAGCCAGAAGGTATGCAGGAATGCCGATGGCTCCGGCAGCGTGGTGGCGGTGGTCAGAATGCCGCCGTTCCAGTGCGGGATCAGAAACAGCGCGAGCAACAGCAACGCAACGATGAACGGGTAAACCATCAGGCTCATGGCCTTGACGATAAACCGCTCGCCACAACGCACCACCGCCAGCAGCCCGAGAATCAACACAAATGCCAGCAGCGCACGGGGTGGCGGCTGGATGTGCAATTGGTGCTCCAGAAAGCTGCCCACTGTGTTGGTCAGCGCCACGCTGTAGATCAGCAGAATCGGGAAGATAGCGAAGAAATACAGCGCCGTGATCAAGGTCCCGGCGCCTTTGCCGAAATGCTGCTCCACGACTTCGGTAATGTCCGCACCCTCACGACCGGACAACACAAAGCGGGTCAGGCCGCGGTGCGCGTAGTAGGTCATCGGGAATGCCAGCAACGCCAGGGCCAGCAGCGGCCAGAAACCGCCAATGCCTGCGTTGATAGGCAAGAACAACGTACCTGCACCGATGGCGGTGCCAAACAAGCCGAGCATCCAGGTGGTGTCGTGACGGTTCCACTGCGCAATCGGGGTGGCGGCTGCGTCAAATCGTTGCTCGACGCTATTGGCCTGATCATTCATCCGGTCGAATCTCCGTTGCCGGTGGTACAACATGGCAGGGACGCGTCAGGAAAACCGGGCAGTTTCGCGTCCCCAAGGAAAAGAGGGGCGCGATTGTCCGGGATTGGCTCGAAAAATCAAAGGGTTGTCAGACAGGAAGGCCGTTGACCAAGGTGATATTGCTCAGCCCAATGCGGCTAAATGCTCCACCGTTTGCGGAAACCGTTCGACCAACCGGATAAGGGTAGTGGCTTGTGCGTTAGGCTTCGCACGCCCCTGCTCCCAGTTTTCCAATGTTCTTGCGTTGGTGCGCAGGTACATCGCGAACACGGGGCGGGACAGATTGAGCTTGCTCCTTATCGCCACCAACTCCTGAGCCGTCAGTTGCTGGAGCTTCGCCAGCTCAACCTTGTGCGTACGAAGCGTAGCCTTTCCCTGGCGCTGGTCTGCCAGCGCATCAAACCCCTCGTCAATTTCGGCAAAAATGTCACGTTTCATCGACTGTCCTCGCATGGATTTCTGCTTCCAACCTGACCTTCAGCGCCTTTTTTTGATGTGCACTCAGATCCGCTTGATCACTTTTGTCGTACAAGGTGAACAACCAGAATTGCGAGCCACCTAACCACCAGTAGTAAATCAATCTCAAACCGCCACGCTTACCTTTGCTGCGGGCTTCATCAGAAAAGCGGGCTTTACGGAGCCCGCCTGTACCTTGAATCACATCACCGGCTTCCGGGTTCTGCAAAAGCCAGACCTGAAGCTGGCGGAAAGCTGCATCGTCCAGGTAATCCTGTCTATATCGCTAAAAAGCGGGAAGCTCAATAAAAAGCGCATGCATTATCTATACGTTACCTGCGTATATTCGTTGGACCGGAAGCAGCACGTCAAGGTGCTTTTTTCGCTAGCGGGTCACGATAAAACAAACGCTTTGCAGTCGGCTGTACGAGTTTTCGCAGTTGCTCGCGGGATAAGGCGGCGCTGTGTGCAGGGGCACGGGAAAGGTGGTTAACGCTGAGGGGCAACTCACTTTAACAACACAGTGGCCACGCCCCCCAAATCAAATCTTGAAACTTGCCACCAACTGCTTGAGTCGCCCCGCCTGTTGCGACAAAGCGGCGCAGTCGGTGAGGGTTTCGTTGAGGTTGGAGACGCCCTGCTGGTTGAGCATGTTGATCTGGTTGATGTCGACGTTGAGGGTCTCTACCACGGCCGTCTGCTCTTCCGTCGCGGCAGCCACCGACTGGTTCATGCCGTCGATCTCGCCGATGCGCTGGGTGACGCTGATCAGACGGCTGCCCGCCTGATTCGCCACTTCCACGCTGTCTAGGCTCCGGGCTTGGCTTTCGTTCATGTTTTCCACCGCCTCGTGAGAACCTAGCTGCAGGGCAACGATCAAGGTATGGACCTGATCAGCCGATTCCTGGGTGCGGTGTGCCAGGTTGCGGACTTCATCGGCAACCACGGCGAAACCACGCCCGGCCTCACCTGCACGCGCCGCCTCGATAGCCGCGTTGAGCGCCAGAAGGTTGGTCTGCTGGGAGATGCCTTTGATCACATCCAGGATCTGACCGATGTTGTCGGTGCTGGTGTTGAGGGTCTGGATCTGCTGACAGGAATCGCTGATCTTGGTCGACAGGCTGCTCATGGCCTGAATGGTCTTTTCCACCACGGCGCGGCTGTCATCTGCCTGTTCTCTAGCTTTGCTGGCCTGGCTGGAGGCGTCTGATGCATTGCGGGCGATTTCCTGAGTGGCGGCGCCCAGTTCGTTGATCGCCGCCGCCACGCTGTTGGTGCGCGCGCTTTGCTCGTCGAAACCGAGCAACGACGAGTTGGAAGACTCTTCCACCCGCTGCGACAGCTCGTGCACCAGCAAAGTGGCCGAGGACACTTCGGTAATCGACGCGTGGACACGCTCGACAAACTGGTTGAACGAGCCACCCAGTTCGGCGAACTCATCCTTGCCCTGAATGCTCAGGCGACGGGTCAGGTCGCCCTCCCCTTGGGCAATGTCTTGCATGGCGCGGCCCATGGCAGTCAACGGGCGCATCAGCGCGCTGATCAACAGGCTCAACAGCAAGGCGATCACCAGTACCGCGACCAGCATGGCAATCAGCGCCGAGGTGCGGAATTCGCTCAACGGTGCGTAAGCCTTGTCGCGGTCGATGGACAGGCCGATGTACCAATCTGCGCCCGGCAAACCACTGATCGGTGTGAACGACAACAACCGCTGCTGACCGTTGAGCGTGACTTCACGCAGGGTTTTATCCAGCGCCAGGGTCTGGCCAGGGTAGATGTCCTTGAGGTTCTTCATGACCTGGTCTTTGTCCGGGCTGACGATCACCTGCCCGTCGCCGCTGACCAGAAACGCGTGGCCCAGGCCGCCGAAGTCCACCGAGTTGACGATGGTCACCAGGGTGTCGAGGCTCAAATCACCGCCCGCTACGCCTGTCACCTTGCCGTTGACCTTGATCGGGCCGGCCACTGTGACCACCAGACCGCCGACCGACGCAAGATACGGCGCACTGAGGATGGTCTTGTCTGCTGTGACCGTCGAGGTGTACCAGGGCCGCTTGCGGGGATCGTAACCGGCGGGCATCTCGACATTCGGACGCTGGGTGAACACGCCGTCCGCATCGCCGACGTAGGTGAACTGGAAAGTGGACGTCAGCGAAGGCTGGGAAACGAGGCCGCCAAGATCGGTCTTGGTGCCTTGGAAGGCCACGTCCTGCGCCAGGTTTTCCAGCACCAGAATGCGCCCACTCAACCAGCTCTGGATGCCGGTAGCAGTCAATTGGCCGGCCTGGGTCACAGAGTTCTCGAGGTTTTTGGTGATGGTGTTGCGCTGCAGATAATCGTTGTACAAGGTGAACAAGCCAAATGCCAGGACGACAATAATCGAGGCAGCCAGCAGAATTTTATGACGGAACTTCAGAGTCATGACGACACTTCCTCTTCAAACAAATCAACGTAATGTGTGCGCACTTTCTAATTGCCTTGAACAGCAGACGGTGATCAAAAAGGATCGCAATGGAAGCAAGTGCTTCCTTATTACCAGTGCCCGTCGCGCAGCAGCCTGACAGCCTGCAGCCCTCGATTTACGCGGCTGCGCACCCTGACCAGCCAATTTCCTGGCGTTGGAATACAGGCGCTGCGTGAGACTTTTCGGTCAATAAGCATCCATTAACGGTGTGTCGGCAGGCACTGAAAATACATGAACAGAGATTGGGTGAAAGACGGAAGGATAATAAAACGGTTGTTTCAACGTTTCAGTTGCATGTTGCACTGCGCGTCTTCTTCGTAACTCTTTATTGCGAAGAGTTCAAGTACGTATAAGTAGTGCCACAGAGATCGTACAACTTATTGATTAGATCCTGCCCCTCCGGCGCCTCGCCATCGCCCCCAAGGCGCATTACAAAATATTGCAACGCTGGCCTTTCCCCGGTAAAACTCCCGGCCTTCTGCCAAGGAAGAGCCCGGTCATGCAACCCGTCGATATCATGCGTCTGCTGTCACTCGCCGCCATCTGGGGCGCGAGCTTTCTGTTCATGCGGATCATCGCACCGGTGCTTGGCGCCATCCCCACTGCGTTTTTTCGGGTGTCCATCGCCGCCGTCGGGCTGTTGGTGATCCTGGCGCTTATGCGCATCGACTGGAATTTTCGCGGCAAGCTCAAGACCTGCCTGCTGCTGGGGATGATCAACTCAGGGCTACCCGCCACGCTTTATTCGGTTGCCGCACAGATTCTGCCAGCCGGTTACTCCTCGATCTTCAACGCCATGACCCCGTTGATGGGCGTGCTGATCGGCGGGTTGTTCTTCAGTGAAAAGCTCTCGGCGACGAAAATCACCGGGGTGTTCCTGGGCCTGTTCGGCGTCGGCATCCTGACCCGCGCGGGACCTGTGGCGTTCAATATGGAGTTGTTGATCGGCGCCGTGTCGTGCCTGCTGGCAACCGCTTGCTATGGCTTCGCCGGTTACCTCGCGCGGCGCTGGCTGGACCAGGCAGGCGGGCTCGACAGTCGTCTTTCGGCGTTGGGCAGCATGCTCGGGGCCACGTTGCTGTTGCTGCCGTTTTTCGGCTATCGCGTGATCACCGACCCGCCCGTCAGTTGGGGCGGCGTCAGCGTCTGGCTTTCGCTGCTGGGCCTGGGACTGGTGTGTACGGCGTTCGCCTATATCTTGTATTTCCGCCTGTTGACCAGCATCGGCCCGCTGAAATCCATGACGGTGACCTTCATGATCCCGCCATTCGGCGTGCTGTGGGGGGCGTTGTTTCTGGACGAGCCGCTGTCGATGGCGCACATCTATGGCGGGTTGCTGATTGGCGTCGCGTTATGGCTGGTGTTGCGGCCTGGGGCGGTGGCAAAGGCGGCGTGAGCTGATTGGCTTTTGTAGGAGCTGCCGCAGGCTGCGAATGGCGGCGTGTCAGGCATATTTGCTTTCGCAGCCTGCGGCAGCTCCTTGTATTCCTGTAGCTTCGGCGAATCAGAATGGTGAGCTTTGAATCGAGTAGCAACAACAGCATCCGGGCGCTGCGGAGTCAGGTTCCGTCCTGACGGCCGGGTCACTTTTGGTGCCAAAAGTAACCAAAACCTCTGCGCTGGCGTCCGGCCCCCGCTTCGCGTTGGTACGTTCGCTCCGGTGCCGTGGGGCGGGCACGCGCCGACGGGCCATCCATGGCCCAGCGGCGCTCGCTCGGCATCCATGCCGAGCGACCCACCCCACGACACCTGCGCTCACCCTCCCGACGCGCATTTTGCGTCGTCTGGGAAATCGCGGCAGGAAAAGCAAAAGCAAATCTGCTCTGCAGATTTTTCCAGGATGATTTCCTTCCTGACTAACACCCTGCTTTTGATTGGAGGCCTGCGCAAAACGTATGGCCGACACAAATTGCGACTTGTGGCCGGCCGAGCGCAGGTATTGCGCAGTGGGCAACCCGGCATGGATGCCGGGTTAGCCGCACCGGGCCATGGATGGCCCATTGCGGCGGCCCACGGAGCAATGCCGGAGCGAGGGAAGTCTGAGCCTTGGCGAAGACCCGGACAAAGGAGCGGGAGCCTTTTGCTTACCTTTGGGCTTTTCAAAAGTGAGGCGCCGTAAGGGCGCAAAGGTGACTCAGCGTCGCCGCCGCTGCTGGATATGCATGGTTGTAGGGCTCCCCAATAGAGTATCTACAGGATTCGCGCTATCTGGCTTAGCCAAACAACCAATAACCCAACAACCCCAGCACGATCACGGCCAGCACCGGGCGCAGGACGCGGTAGGCCTTGGGGTTGGCGCGTTTGAACTGTTTGACCTTGCCGCTGAAGGTGTCGCTGAAACGCTTGCTCCAGGCGTAAGCCTGATTGATCCCGCCGACACGTTCATCATCAGTATTCTGCGGCGCGGTGGCGCGGCCCAGGAAGGCGCTGACTGCACGGTTGACGCGGGTCATGATCCGGCTGCGCAAAGGGCGTTCGATGTCGCAGAACAGAATCACGCGCGTCACGGCAGTTTCGTTCTTGACCCAGTGCACGTAGGTCTCGTCGAACATGACGTCTTCGCCATCGCGCCAGGCGTACACCTGACCGTCGACATAAATGCGGCAATCGTCAGAGTTGGGCGTGGACAACCCCAGGTGATAGCGCAGCGAACCGGCAAACGGGTCGCGATGAGGGTTCAGGTGGCTGTCGCCGGGCAGCAAGGCGAACATCGCGCCTTTGACGTTGGGAATCGAATTGACCAGTGCAACAGTCTTGGGGCACAGCGCCTCGGCGGACGGCAGGGCCTTGTCATACCACTTCAGGTAAAAGCGCTTCCAGCCCTTCTTGAAGAACGAGCCAAAACCGGCGTCGTTGTTCTTTTCGGCGGCGCGAATGTAGCCCTCATCGAACAAGTGCATGGCTTCTTCGCGAATGGTCTGCCAATTATTCTTGAGCACATCCAGTTCGGGGAAGGCGCTGCGGTCAAGATACGGCTTGGACGGCACCTTGGAAAACAGGTACATCAGGGCGTTATAAGGGGCGAACAGCGCCGAATGGTTGACGAACTGACGCAACAACGGCAAGCGCGCCTTGCCACGCAAATGCACATAAAGCGTGCTGGCCAGGAAGAGCATCAGGATCGATGCCTTGGCAGCCAATGAAAACGTCATTTAACTCTCCTCGAAACAGACGGTGCCAGCACCGCTCGCAATAGCCCGCCATCATAAACGCTCGTCGCCTCGACAAGAAGCCGACGAGCGCCAAAGGGCTGGTTACTGCTGCATTTCCTGATCAGTGAACAGGTCGCTGAACAACATGCTCGACAGGTAGCGCTCGCCTGAGTCCGGCAAAATCACAACGATGGTTTTGCCCTGCATTTCCGGGGTCTCGGCCATGCGCACCGCTGCCGCCATGGCCGCGCCGCAGGAAATACCACATAGAATGCCCTCTTCCTGCATCAGCCTCAGCGCCATGGCTTTGGCCTCGTCGTCGCTGACCCGTTCAACGCGGTCGACCAGCGACAGATCGAGGTTTTTCGGGATGAAGCCGGCACCGATGCCTTGAATTTTGTGCGGGCTGGGTTTGATCTCTTCACCGGCCATCGCCTGAGTGATGATCGGCGAGCCCAATGGCTCAACCGCCACCGACAGGATTGGCTTGCCAGCGGTGTTTTTGATATAGCGCGACACACCGGTGATCGTGCCGCCGGTGCCGACGCCTGCGACCAGCACGTCGATGGCGCCATCGGTGTCGTTCCAGATTTCCGGGCCGGTGGTTTTTTCGTGAATCGCAGGGTTGGCCGGGTTCTCGAACTGCGCGGGCATGAAGAATGTTTCAGGATTGTTGGCCAGCAGTTCTTCAGCCTTTTCGATGGCGCCTTTCATGCCCTTGGCAGGCTCGGTCAGGACCAGCTCGGCACCCAGCGCCTTGAGCACTTTGCGGCGCTCGATGCTCATGGAGGCAGGCATGGTCAGCATCAATTTGTAGCCCCGCGCCGCCGCGACGAAGGCCAGGCCGATACCGGTGTTACCCGACGTCGGCTCGATGATGGTCATGCCGGGCTTGAGTTTGCCCTTGCTTTCAGCGTCCCAGATCATGTTGGCGCCGATTCGGCACTTGACCGAGTAACCGGGATTGCGGCCCTCGATCTTGGCCAGAATGGTCACGCCACGCGGCGCAATACGATTGATCTGCACCAGCGGGGTGTTGCCGATTGAGTGGGCGTTGTCAGCGTAGATACGGCTCATGGCGGTGTCCTTGTGCACTTTCATCAGAGTGTCTGAAAAGCGAAAGCCTATGCCTCAACACGTGTGGGCGTCCAGTCGCAGCGAACGGATGATGCTACAAAGAGTCAACCACACATCAGAACCTGAGGCCCACACCATGAAACGTCGCTACAGCTGGCCACTCTGGACCCTGGCCGGGATTGTTGTGTTGTTGATCGCGGTACAGATCGCCCTGCCCTACGTGGTGCGAAACTACCTCAATGACAAACTCGCCGACATGGGCGACTACCGGGGCCAGGTCACCGACGTCGACCTTGCCTGGTGGCGTGGCGCTTACCGAATCAACGGGCTGAACATCGTCAAGGTCGACGGCAAAGTGCCGGTGCCGTTCGTCAAAGTCCCGGTCATTGACCTGGCAGTGAGCTGGCATGCGCTGTGGTACAAGCACGC
Source organism: Paucimonas lemoignei (assembly GCA_900475325.1). GTDB lineage: Bacteria > Pseudomonadota > Gammaproteobacteria > Pseudomonadales > Pseudomonadaceae > Aquipseudomonas. The sequence goes on along the minus strand of LS483371.1, from coordinate 1,754,594 downwards.
CGTGGTCGGCGAGATGACCTTCTTGCAGCCCGAGCTCAACTTTGTCGATGGCGGCGCCAACAAGCAGGCCTCCCAGACGGGTCAGGGCACTGACTGGCAAGAGCAGATCAATAAGCTGCTGCCGATCACCCTCAACGAAGTGCGCATCAATGACGGCAAGATCACCTTCAACAACTTCAGCACCACGCCCAAGGTCAAGTTGCAGGCCGACAAGGTCAACGCGAGCCTTTATAACCTGACCAATGTGGAGGATGTCGAGGGCAACCGCGATGCGCGCTTTGAAGGCAAGGCGTTGTTCATGGGCCACGCCAATATGGAAGCCAACGCGAAATTTGACCCGTTCAGTAATTTCGAGGATTTCGACTTGCGCCTGCGCACCACCGGCGTCGAACTCAAGCGCCTCAACGACTTTTCATCTGCTTACGGCAATTTCGATTTCAACGCCGGCCATGGCGATCTGGTGATCGAAGCCCAGGCCACCAAAGGCCAGCTCAGCGGCTACATCAAACCGTTGCTGCGAGATGTGGACGTCTTCAACTGGAAGCAGGACGTGGAAAACCAGAACAAGGGCTTCTTCCGCTCGATCTGGGAAGCAGTGGTAGGCGGTGGTGAGACGGTGTTGAAGAACCAGAGCGAAAACCAGTTCGCCACCCGTGTGCAGCTGAGCGGCAGCGTGCATAAGCAGGACATCAGTGCGTTTCAGGCGTTTTTGCAGATTCTGCGCAACGCCTTCGTGCAGGCGTTCAATGCGCGGTATGACAACAGCAAGGGCTGATAAAGTCGGCGGGGATACTTTTGTGGGACCGGCGTTAGCCGGGAATAGGCCGGAACATTCTCAGCATTTGGGTCGCCAGAAATGCCGCCTTCCCGGCTAAAGCCGGTCCCACGAGAGATAGGCATATCAGGCCCACATTCAGGTAGCTGACCGCCGATTCACCGACTGAATACCCGGTCCACATTCACAGTCGCTAAAGCCTCGCGCTATAGTCGGTGCATTGTTTACCGAGGATTTATCGATGAAGTTCGAAGGCACCCGCGCATACGTCGCCACTGACGACCTGAAGCTGGCGGTCAACGCGGCAATTACCCTGGAGCGCCCGCTGCTGGTCAAGGGCGAACCAGGCACTGGCAAGACCATGCTTGCCGAACAACTGGCCGCGTCCTTCGGCGCCAGGCTGATTACCTGGCACATCAAATCCACCACCAAGGCGCATCAGGGCCTGTACGAATACGATGCCGTCAGCCGTCTGCGTGATTCGCAGCTGGGCGTGGATAAAGTCCACGACGTGCGCAACTACCTCAAGAAAGGCAAGCTCTGGGAAGCCTTCGAGGCCGAAGAACGGGTGATCCTGCTGATCGACGAAATCGACAAGGCCGACATCGAATTCCCCAACGACCTGCTGCAAGAACTCGACAAGATGGAGTTCTACGTCTACGAAATCGACGAGACCATCAAGGCCAAAGTCCGGCCGATCATCATCATTACCTCTAACAATGAAAAGGAATTGCCGGACGCTTTCCTGCGTCGCTGTTTCTTTCATTACATCGCCTTCCCGGACCGCGCGACGCTGCAGAAGATTGTCGACGTGCATTACCCGGACATCAAAAAGGATCTGGTCAGCGAAGCGCTGGATGTGTTCTTCGACGTGCGCAAAGTACCGGGCCTGAAGAAGAAACCCTCGACCTCCGAGCTGGTGGACTGGCTGAAACTGTTGATGGCCGACAACATTGGTGAAGCCGTGCTGCGCGAACGCGATCCGACCAAAGCCATTCCGCCGCTGGCCGGGGCGTTGGTGAAGAACGAGCAAGACGTGCAACTCCTCGAACGTCTGGCTTTCATGAGCCGTCGCGGTAACCGATAAGGGCATTTGTCATGCTGCTCAATCTGTTCAACGAAATGCGCGCCGCCAAGGTGCCGGTCTCGGTACGCGAACTGCTGGACTTGATCAATGCCCTGAAACAACGGGTGATCTTTGCCGATATGGACGAGTTCTACTATCTGGCTCGCACGATTCTGGTCAAGGATGAGCGCCATTTCGACAAGTTCGACCGGGCGTTCGGCGCCTACTTCAACGGCCTGGAAAAACTCGATGATCATCTCCAGGCACTGATCCCGGAAGATTGGCTGCGCAAGGAGTTCGAACGCTCTTTAACCGATGAAGAACGGGCGCAGATTCAGTCGCTGGGTGGGCTGGACAAGCTCATCGAGGAATTCAAGAAGCGCCTGGAAGAGCAAAAAGAACGCCACGCAGGCGGCAATAAATGGATCGGCACTGGCGGCACCAGCCCGTTTGGCTCAGGCGGTTACAACCCGGAGGGCATCCGGGTTGGTGATGCAGGCGAGCGCAAGGGCAAGGCGGTCAAGGTCTGGGATCAGCGCGAGTACAAAAACCTCGACGACCAGGTTGAACTGGGCACCCGCAACATCAAGGTCGCCCTGCGCCGCCTGCGCAAGTTCGCGCGTCAGGGTGCGGCCGAAGAGTTGGACATCGACGGCACCATCGACCATACCGCGCGGGATGCGGGTTTGCTGAACATCCAGATGCGTCCGGAACGGCGCAACACCATCAAGCTGCTGTTGCTGTTCGACATCGGCGGCTCCATGGACGCCCACGTCAAAGTCTGCGAGGAACTGTTCTCCGCCTGCAAGACCGAGTTCAAGCACCTGGAGTATTTCTACTTCCATAACTTCATTTACGAATCAGTGTGGAAGAACAACCTGCGACGCGGCTCGGAACGCTTCTCCACCCAGGACCTGCTGCACAAATACGGCGCCGACTACAAAGTGATCTTCATCGGCGATGCCTCAATGGCGCCTTATGAAATCACCCAGGCAGGCGGCAGCGTCGAGCACTGGAACGAAGAGCCGGGCTACCTGTGGATGCAGCGTTTCACTGCCAAGTTCAAGAAACTCATCTGGATCAACCCTTACCCGAAAGACGCCTGGGCCTACACCACCTCGACCAATATCGTGCGCGATCTGATTGAAGATCAGATGTATCCGTTGACGTTGAGAGGGTTGGAGGAAGGGATGAGGTTTTTGGCGAAGTAGTAGAAACAACGTGATTCTGTAGGAGCTGCCGAAGGCTGCGAAAGCGGTGTGTCAGGGCAAAACCCATTCGCAGCCTTCGGCAGCTCCTACAGGTGATGTGCTAGCGCCAGTCGCGCTCCAGCTTCGGCCTGCGTCGCCCGCCGTTGACGACCCAGCCGATCATCAGGAAGAAGCTTTCGACCAGCAGCGCCAGCAGCAGTGCGCAAACGATACCCCAAGCGATGACTTCCGGCGCCAGCAGTACCTGCCAGGTGTAGCCGTTCCAGGTTTCCAGGCGGATGTCACTGTCGGCCGCGATCGCAACGTGCAGTGCCCGGTTATACCAGGGGCCTTGCATGGCCAGCCATTCACGCTGCAGCACCTGAGCGCGAGTCAACAGTGTGCTGATGCTGTCGGCATCGCTGCGAAATACCGGGTCTTCGCTCTCGCGGTAATGCTGGACCAGAGCCTGAACATCACCCTTGAAGAACTGCTGAGCCGTGGCGTTGTAGCCTTTGATGCTCTGCTGCGCCTCAATCAGATGCGCTTCGACACGCTTGCCGTAGTCGCTGACAAAACCCGGTATCTGAACCCCGAACAACAAGCCCGCCGTGAACAAGACCAATCGCAGATAACTTCGCAGCATTTAGATCCCTCTGTCCGGATTAAAAACTCAACCATCGTGGGAGCGAGCTTGCTCGCGAAGAGGCCATTACATCCAACAAATTTCCATCTTCCGTGCCACTGCATTCGCGAGCAAGCTCGCTCCCACAGGGGTCAGCGTCGCGAGGTGGTTCACGCACCACCCTTGGCCACACACTCACCCTTGCGCCACAAACCCCACTGCCCCGGTTCGTAGGCGTTCCAGATTTCGTCTTCGGTCAGTGCCTCGGTGGCAATCACCGTGACCACATCATTTGGCGTGGTTTCGGCTTGAAAGTCGACGATCACGTCGACGTCTTTCAAACGCGCGGGCCCAAAGGGCGCGCGGCGGGTGATCTGTACCAGCTTGGTACTGCAGAAACAGAACAGCCAGTCGCCATCGCTGAGCAGGCAGTTGAATACGCCCTTGCCGCGATATTTGCTGCAGGCTTGAACCAGCGAAGGCAGCAGCTCCTCGACTTCAACCGGCTCCGGGAACGCTTCGCGGACCTGATTGAGCAGGTCGCAGAACGCCGCTTCGCTGTCGGTATCGCCCACTGGCCGGTAGAACGTCGCCAGCGGGTCGAAGTCTGCCAGTTGGCCGTTGTGGGCGAAACACCAGTTACGGCCCCACAGCTCGCGCACGAAAGGGTGAGTATTGGACAGGCAGACCCGGCCGACATTGGCCTGGCGGATGTGGCCGATCACCACTTCGCTTTTGATGGGATAGCGCTGCACCAGCTGCGCGACTTCTGATTCGCTGCTGGCGGCCGGGTCCTGGAATAAGCGCAGGCCGCGCCCTTCGTAGAAGGCAATGCCCCAGCCATCACGGTGCGGGCCGGTGCGCCCACCGCGCTGCATCAAGCCGGTAAAGCTGAAAACGATGTCAGTCGGGACATTGGCGCTCATGCCCAGTAATTCACACATGCTCGGGTTCTCGATGGCAAACGTTCAGCTGGGCGGCAAAAGGACTAGAGACGCGGCTCAACCCGGGCGCGACTGCCCGTCGCAACGACAGGCTTGGCGGCATAGCCATCACGCGGCGGGTAGGCTTCATCATCACTGTCGGCTTCTACCGGGGCAGGCTCGGCGGTGGCCTTTGGATGACGGGCCTTCCAGCTTTTTTCGATAGGCCAGCGGATCAGCACGAACAGCAGGTAGACGCCCAGGGCGATCATGCCGTACATGACCAGATCCGAGACCGCACGCCAGACATTGCTGCCAACCTTGAACAACAGGTCCAGCGCCGTGACAGCGATGGCGGGGGCATAGGTGTCTTTGACCGGATCGATCACGGTGGGCGTAAACAGCAGCACGCCGACGATGACCAGCAGGGGTTCGCGCAAGTATCGCCACATCCAGCGGGTCATCAGGAACCACACCAACAGACAGCCCAACGCAGCGAATGCGTACAAGCTCCAGGCGATAAGAAAATCTTTCTCGGTCATGACGTCCGTGGTAAGGCAGGTAAAGAGGCGCTTATGATAACGGCTTTTCGCCAACCCGGCTTGTCCGGCTTGAGTAATAGTCCGCCAGGCGGCTTTTTGTGCCATGGACTGTCACCCAGCGCCCCCTTTGAGAGCCCAGCATGACCTTATCGAATTCCCGCTCCAACGCTCCGATTGCACGCAAGGCCGATGGCGCCGATCCCTATGCCTGGCTGCAGAACCGCGACACTGACGAAGTGCTCGATTACCTCAAGGCCGAAAATGCCTGGCAGCAAAATGAGCTGGCCGATCAGGAGGAACTGCGCGAGACGCTGTTTCAGGAAATCAAAGGGCGCATCCTGGAAACCGACCTGTCCCTGCCTTCGCCCTGGGGGCCGTATCTGTATTACACCCGCACCACTGAAGGTGACGAGTATGCCCGGCACTATCGCTGCCCGCGCCCGGCTGACGATTCCCTGACCCTCGACGAAAGCCGCGAAGAAGTATTGCTCGACCCCAACGTGCTGGCGGCCGGCGGGTTTTTCTCACTGGGCGCATTCAGCATCAGCCCGGATCACCAGCGTCTGGCCTACAGCCTGGATACCACCGGTGAAGAGGTCTATCAGCTGTATGTCAAAGAGCTGAGCAGCGGCGAAGTCAGCAGCCTGCCGTTCGAAGACTGTGACGGCAGCATGACCTGGGCCAACGACAGCCAGACCCTGTTTTTCGGCGAGCTGGATGACACTCACCGCCCTCACAAGCTGTACCGCCACCGCCTGGGCGATGAGTCGGCCGACCTGGTGTTCAACGAGCCGGATGGCCGGTTCTTCCTGCACTGCTACCGCAGCAGTTCGGAACAGCAGCTGATCCTCGGCCTGGACAGCAAAACCACCAGCGAAGCCTGGGTGCTGGACGCCGATCACCCGGAGCACGCCTTCGTGTGCATGGCGCCACGGGTTGCCGGGCACGAGTACTCCGTCGACCACGGTAAAGTGGACGGCGTGTGGAGTTGGTTGATCCGCAGCAATCAGGACGGCATCAACTTTGCCTTGTATCAGGCGCCGCAAACCGCCACGGGCGTCCCGGCTCGCGGCGACTGGCAAGTACTCATCCCCCACAGCGACACGGTGATGCTCGAAGGCCTGAGCCTGAATGCCAGCGCCTTGACCTTGAGCCTGCGCGAAGGCGGCTTGCCGATCATCGAAGTCCGCCCCCAAGGCCTGCCGGCTTATCGGGTGCAGTTGCCAGACGCCGCTTACAGCCTTTACGTGCAGGACACCCTGGAGTTCGACAGCCAGCAGATTCGCCTGCGTTACCAGTCATTGAACCGCCCGGCGCAAGTACGCCAATTGACACTGGCCAGCGGCGAGCAAACGGTCCTCAAGGAAACGCCGGTGCTGGGCGAGTTCGATGCCGATGCCTATATCAGCCAGCGCTTGTGGGCGACCGCCAAAGACGGCACCCAGGTGCCGATCAGCCTGGTGGTCAAGCGCGAACTGGCGGATCAACCGACGCCTTTGTACCTGTATGGCTACGGCGCCTACGGCGAAAGCCTCGACCCGTGGTTTTCCCACGCGCGCCTGAGCCTGCTGGATCGCGGCGTCGCGTTTGCCATTGCCCATGTACGCGGCGGCGGTGAGCTGGGTGAAGCCTGGTATCGCAATGGCAAGCAGGAAAACAAGCAGAACACCTTTGATGACTTCATCAGTTGCGCTGAACACCTGATCGCCTCGAATCGCACAAGCGCCGACCAACTGGTGATCAGTGGCGGTAGCGCCGGTGGTTTGCTGATCGGTGCGGTGCTCAATCAGCGGCCCGAGTTGTTCAAGGCGGCGATTGCCGAAGTGCCGTTTGTCGATGTCCTCAACACCATGCTCGATCCCGACCTGCCGTTGACGGTTACCGAGTACGACGAATGGGGCAACCCTCAAGAGCCAGACGTGTACGAGCGGATCAAAGCCTACGCGCCCTACGAAAACGTCACTGCCCAGGCCTACCCGGCGATGCTGGTGATCGCGGGCTACAACGACAGCCGCGTGCAGTACTGGGAAGCCGCCAAGTGGGTGGCCAAACTGCGCGCCCATAAAACCGACGAGCATCTGCTGTTGCTCAAGATGGAGTTGGGCGCGGGCCATGGTGGTATGAGCGGCCGCTATCAGGGCCTGCGTGACGTAGCCCTCGAATATGGGTTTATCTTCAAGGTATTGCAGCTCGCGCCCTGAACTCGAAGTGAAATCTGTGTCTTAGTAGCAACATGGCCAGACGAAGGAACGCGCCTGGCCCGCTCTAACAATATTCTTCAACAGCCAGAACAAGATCGAACCATGTCAGAACCTGCGTCTTACCTGAACAACGAAATCCGCGACATGCTCATGGACTGTGGATTGTTCGACCCGCTGCTGCCCGCCGACTTCCAGACGGCAGCAGGCTATTTCAACATGGCTTCCATCGCCAAGGGCGAGACTATTTTCAGCGAGGGCGATCCGGGCGCATTCATGTGCATCATCCATCTGGGCAGCGTCTCGGTGCAGAAGCTCAACCCTGAGGGCCACGCCGTGGAAATCGCAGTGTTGCGCCGCGGTCGGGCCTTCGGCGAAATGGCGGTGCTTGATGGCGAACGACGCTCGGCCAGCTGCATCGCCGCCACCGATTGCCAACTGCTGAACCTGGGCCGCGACGCCCTGGACAAGATGCTTGATGAAGCACCCAAGGTCGCCGCCAAGATCATCCGCGCCCTGGCCACATCACTGTCCAAGCGCTTACGCATGGTCGACGGTCAGTTACTCGCCCAGCAGGTCTGAGCCGCGACGCTATTTCGTCGCGGGCGCAGGCGGTGTCGGAACAGTCGTGGGCGCAGGCGCATTGGATTCAAGGCCCGGCAAGGTCTGATCCCTGGGCGGCTTCGGCATGTCGATTTTCGGCAGCAACGGACCGTTGCCTTCAGTGCTCCCCGCCCGGGGAATGCTTGGCGGCGCGACTTGCGGGTAAGGCGTTGGGGTTGCGGTGCCCGGCGAGCCGGTTTCAGTCACAGGTGCTGCAGGTTGCAGATTATCGGCAGACACGACACTTACCGAGAGCATCGTCACGGCAATCGCCGCTAGAATAGCGCGCTTCATCAATGGCCTCCGGTGCCAATCGATTATTGTGCGGCTCAGGCTACTCCAAGCGTGCGCCATGCAGTCAAAAATCTGCCTATCTCTCGAGAAGCCCATGAAACGTTTCGTACTGCTGGACACCACTGCCATACCTGACAACGGCGGTGCCTTGTGCCTGTTCGAATACGGCGAAGACTTCGTGATCAAGATTCAGGGCGGCGACGGCGGCCAACTGATGAACACCCGCATGCACGGCTCCGAAGATGCCCTGGCGGAAATCCCCTGCAAGAAGGTCGCGCATCGCGTGCGGCCTCGAGTGTTGATTGGCGGGCTGGGCATGGGCTTCACCCTCGCCTCGGCGCTCAAGCATCTGGGCAAGAATGGCGAAGTGGTGGTCGCCGAGCTGGTGCCCGGCGTAGTGGAGTGGAATCGTGGCCCGCTGGGCGAGAAATCCGGCAACCCGCTGCTCGACCCGCGCGCTAAAGTGGTTGTGCAGGACGTCGCCCAAGTGCTGAAAAGCGAGCCTCAGGGTTTTGACGCGATCATGCTCGACGTCGACAACGGCCCCGAAGGCCTGACGCAGAAGTCCAACAGCTGGCTGTATTCGTCGGGCGGTCTGGCGGCCTGCGCGCAAGCCTTGCGCCCCAAGGGCATTCTGGCGGTGTGGTCGGCCAGCGCCGATCAGAAGTTTTCCGACAAGCTGCGCAAGGCCGGTTTCAAGGCCGAAGAGGTGCAAGTCTTCGCCCACGGCAACAAAGGCACGCGCCACACCATCTGGATCGCGGAAAAACTCAAGGGCTGAGACGCCCGTGACGCGCTAGAATCCAGTCATTAACCGAACATGACACAGGTGACCCCATGAGCACGGCCAACCCACCCTCCCATACCGCCAAGCTGGATCGCATCCTGGCCGACGCCCAGCGCGACCGCGAAATGGGTTATCGCGACAAGGCACTGCGCATGTACCCCCATGTCTGCGGCCGCTGCGCGCGAGAATTCGCCGGCAAACGCCTGAGCGAGCTGACCGTGCACCACCGCGACCACAACCACGACAACAATCCCCAGGACGGCTCCAACTGGGAATTGCTCTGCCTGTACTGCCACGACAACGAACACTCGCGCTACACCGATCAGCAGTACTTCTCGGAAAGCTCCACGAGCAGCCCGAAAGCAGCCAAGGCGACGCACAACCCGTTTGCGGCGCTGGCTGGGCTGATGAAAAAAGACGAGTAGCAGCGAATCGGAACTGTAGGAGCGAACTTGTTCGCGAGGCGATATTTCTGCGAACACAGGACCAAGCCTCGCCAACAAGTTGGCTCCTACAAATAAGACGCACGTATACTGCTCCGCTTTTCCCAGCGAGCAATTTCCGTGGCCAACAAACGTTACGCCTGCATCGGCCTGTTCAATCCCAAGTCTCCGGAAAATGTCGGTTCCGTGATGCGTGCGGCGGGTTGCTACGGCGTGGCGTCGGTGTTCTATACCGGCAAACGCTACGAGCGCGCACGGGACTTCGTCACTGACACCAAGAAAATCCATCAGGATATCCCCCTGATCGGCATCGATGACCTGAAAAGCATCATCCCCCTGGGCTGCATCCCGGTGGCCGTTGAACTGGTCGAAGGTGCCCGCGCGCTGCCTGAATACACCCACCCCGATCGAGCCATCTACATTTTTGGCCCCGAAGACGGCTCCCTCGACAAAGAGATCCGCGACTGGTGCGAGGACGTGGTGTACATCCCCACCACGGGCTGCATGAATCTGGCGGCCACCGTGAATGTCGTGCTCTACGACCGCATGGCCAAAGGCAACAACACCCGCTCAGGACCGCAGTTCGGTCGGGAACAGGCGGACTCGTAAACTCCGCGCGTGAAATGGATTGAACAGTTTGCGACGGCCATAGTCAGTTCTTACTGAACCGAATTCATCTCATCGTGGAGAATCAATCATGAGCGACACCCCAATCGTTGAACGCATCGACTCCGCCATCACAGGCGAACCACAACAGAACGTACAAGGTTGGGAGCGCGTCGGCTCGCTGGCGGGCGGCGTTTTGATGATGGGCAAGGGCCTGCGTCGTGGCGGTTTCCTGGGCCTGATTCAGCTGGCTATCGGCGGCGCTGTGTTGGCGCGCGGCATCACCGGGCATTGCTCGGCCAAGAGCCTGGTGGAAAAAAGCCGCAGCGATCTGGACATCGCCAAGTCGCGGATCAAGCGCGCAGGCGATGAATTGAGCCTGCTGAAAACCAAAGCGGAAGTGGCCACCGAAGAGGCCCTGACCGACGGGCTGGAAGCGCTGACCAAGCCGAAAACCGGTTTGTAACACCGCTCCCACGGATCAAATTGACCCTGTGGGAGCGAGCTTGCTCGCGAATAGGCCGGAACATCCGAAAAATATTTCTCGCGGTAGGAATATTGCATTCGCGAGCAAGCTCGCTCCCACGGGGGCATGGGTGTATGCACGGTTCTGTAACAGCTGCCGAAGGCTGTGACAGCCGTCCTGCTGATGCCCGTCCTTCGCAGCCTTCGGCAACTCCTACAGGTAGTTTTCACCCCGCCCGAAAAATCAGGTAATCCTCCCAATCATCCTCGGCCACGGCATTTTCGCTGACCATGCGCCCGGATTGGGAAATACGTTCCTGATGCACCGCATCCCGATCCCCACACACCAGATGATGCCAAAGTGGCAGGTCTTTGCCTTCGCTGACCAGACGATAGCTACAGGTTGGCGGCAACCATTTGAATTCGTCCGCCTGCCCCGGCGTCAGCTGGATGCAATCAGGCACTGACGCCCGTCGATTGCTGTAATCGGTGCACTGGCAGGTTTTCAGGTCCAGCAGTTTGCAGGCGATGCGCGTGTAATAGACGCTGTTATCGTCCTCGTCCTCAAGCTTTTGCAGGCAGCACAGGCCACAGCCATCACACAGCGACTCCCACTCAGCGTTATCGAGTTGGTTGAGGGTCTTGCGCATCCAGAAAGGTTCGACTTTAGCGGCCATGGGTTCGGGCAATCAGCATCAGGTATGGAAAAGGCCGCCAGTCTAGTGCCACAAGGGCTGTGGGCCAAGCGCTGGCGACTGTCGGTACGCAAGGCTTGTCATCGGACGAGCGGCGCAGTAGCTTTAGTCCGCCGCTTTTAACAACAGCAGCTGCACGACATCCGCGATGCCTGCCGTCCACGGCCCACCGCTTGCGCGTTCTCTCCTCCTCGTCTTTCAGGATTCCCATGAGCACTAACCCTCGCGTCGCCGATTACCCTATCGACCCACAATTCACCGAGCGCTGGTCGCCCCGTGCTTTCAGTGGTGAAAGTATCCCTGAAGAAACGCTGTTGAGCTTCTTCGAAGCCGCACGCTGGGCACCCTCGGCTTATAACTCGCAACCTTGGCGCTTTTTGTACGCACGTCGCGACACGCCGAACTGGGAGCGTTACCTGAGCCTGCTCATCGAGTTCAACCGTAACTGGGCGCAACATGCTTCGGCGCTGGTCATCGTGATCTCCAAGACTACCTTCACGGCACCCGGCGCGAGCGAGGAAAGCCCGGCGCTGTGGCACACCTTCGACACCGGTTCGGCCTGGGGTTACCTGGCGTTGCAAGCAAGCCTGAGCGGTTGGCACACCCACGGCATGGCCGGTTTCGATCAGGAGCTGGCGCGCAAGGAATTGAATATTCCAGAAGGTTACGCAGTGCATGCCGCTGTGGCGATCGGCAAGCTGGGCGACAAGTCGATCCTGCCGGAATACCTGCAAGGCCGCGAAGTCCCAAGCCCACGCCAGACCGTGGCGCAGATTGCGGCGGAAGGTGATTTCAGCCTGTAAGTCGATTCAGACCGGGATGCATACCTGTGGGAGCGAATTCATTCGCGAAGAGGCCAGTACATTCGACACATCACTATCGTCTGTGCTGCCGTCTTCCCGGATAAATCCGGTCCCACAGGTTCCACGCCGGACGTCAAAGCTCAATACCCCCGCGAAAAATCGACTTCCCCGCGCAGTTTCTCGTCCGTTTCATAAGCCTTGAGGTTTTCCAGAAACAGCCCAACCATCGCCACCGGCGAGGTCGGTGCTGAACTGTGGCCGGTCAGCAGCAGGCCCCAGGCGGTCCAGAACGGATGGCGCTGAGGCAGTGGCTCCTGACGGCAGACATCAATTACCGCCCCAGCCAGATGGCCTTCCTTGAGCGCCTCCACCAGATCGGCATCAACCACCGCCACACCGCGACCCACATTGATGAACACACCGGTGGGCTTGAAACGGGCAAACATCTTCGCGTCGTACAGATCATGAGTTTGCGGGGTGTTAGGCAGCAGATTGATGACGTAATCAACCTCCCCTACCAGACGCGGCAGATCCTCCATGGTGCCGACTTCCACAAACGGTGCCTGGCTGCGGGCACTCGAAGCAATGCCGTAGACCAGCACACCGAAGGGCGCGAGAAACTGCGCGACGCTCAGACCGATATCACCGGCCCCCACGATCAACGCCTTGCGCCCCGCCAGACTGTGGCCCGGGCGGTTATCCCATTTGCGCTCGACCTGGCTGACCAGGCGTGCGAGCACCTCGCGCTCGTGGCCCAGCATGTAGGTCAGGACGAATTCGGCCATGACCTGACCAAAAATGCCCACCGCACGGGTCAGGCGATAGTCCCGATGCAATCCTTCAGCCAGCAGCGGCGTGACACCCGCCCAGGTCGATTGCATCCATGCTGGCTTGTGGCCCTGGCGCAGCAGGTTGGCCAGAAGGTCAGGCTGACCCAGCCAGACGGGACAATCGGCAGCAAATCGGGACAACTCGGCAGAATCCCCGGTGCTGAGAATTTCCAGCTCCGGCGCCGCCTCACGCAGCAGTTGGGTGTAGGTCGAATAATCGTTTTCGGCAATCAGAACGCGCATGGCTTAAACCTTAAAAACTGGACATGCGGCCGAGAACGGGCGGTGCGCGGTGAGGTCCGCGTCGCATACGCCTGCATCGGCCTGGTAACCCGGAGCCGGGTCAACTGCTTACATCGGGTCGTTGCGGCGCAGCAACTCTTCAGGCAAGTGCTCGATGTACTCGTCTTCGGCTGGCGGCATCTGCAGGTGGTAGCCCTGCTTGTCAAGGTTTGCCAGCACCAGATGGATGTCTTCACGGGCCAGGGCACGCTCAGGGCTGAGTACCAGGTCAAACGCATGTCGCGCCTTGCCAAAGGCGCTCATCAATTCAGGCGGGACGCGCTTGAGTTCATCGCTCTTGAGCACGTAGAGGTACATGCCGTTGCGCTTGCTGCTGTGGTAGATCGAACAAATACGTTTCAAGGCTGTTCTCCGGCGGTGGCCAGGCTGTCGAGCAATGCCTGGCCCATCAGCTCGCGGCGCCAGCCACGCAGCGAATCGGGCAAATGATAGGGACCATCAGGGAAACCGGTTTTAAGCACCGCTTCGAGGGTCTTCTTACGCAGCATCAGCTCCGGCGCCATGTCCAGCTCCTCCGCATAGCGCTGGCCGGTGGCACGTAGCATTTTGATCACGGCAGCCGCCTCAATCGGCAAAGGCTCCGGCAAAGCAGGCGGCCATTGTTCCGGCGGCACGCTGCCCGACTTCTTGATCAGGTCGAGGATGAACTCGCCGTCCTGACGGACCGTTTTAGGGTGCATGTCGTCGATCTTGGCCAGTGCCGCGAGGTTGTCCGGCTGGGTTCTGGCCAGCGGCCACAACGAGTGCTCGCGCACGATCCGGTTACGCGGCACATTGCGGGCGCGGGCTTCGCGCTCACGCCATGCACACAGCTCACGCAGCACTGCCAGTTGCGCACGGGACAGTTTCCAGGCCAGCTTGGCCTCGCGGTACAACTCGTAGGGGTCGATTTCGCGGCGCAGATTGGCCACCAGCTCGGCCCCGTCCTCCAGCAGCCAGGCGTACTTTTGGTCTGACAGGCGCGGGCGCAGAATGCTGTAAAGCTCGGCCAGATGTACCGCGTCTTCGGCGGCGTAGCTGATCTGGGTTTCAGACAGCGGGCGCTGCAGCCAGTCCGAGCGGGTTTCGCCCTTGGGCAGGTCGATGTTCAACACCTCCTGCACCAGACGCGAATAGCCCATCGAAAAGCCAATGTTCAGGTACGCGGCTGCCAGCTGGGTGTCGAACAGCGGCACCGGCAGGCTGCCGGTCAGGCGCAACAACACTTCCAGGTCTTCGCTGCAGGCGTGAACCACTTTGATCACGTCAGGGTTTTCCAGCAGCGCGGACAAAGGCCGCCAGTCATTGATCAACAGCGGGTCGATCAGCCAGGCTTTGGAGCCATCGCCGATCTGCAACAGGGCTGCAATCGGGTAAAACGTGTCGACCCGCATGAATTCGGTGTCGAGGGCGACAAAGGGCAGTGACTGCCACTGAGCGCAATGCAGGGCGAGGCTCTCGTCGTCGCGAATCCAGTGAATATCGATGGCCACACGGCTCTCCCTTGAAGAATGGCGCGCAGTATATATCGGCATCGGTCTGTACCGCGCATCTGTCCTACAAGTCTTGAACATCTTCATCTAGCGCGTACGGCTATCTCAGGCCAAAAACGACCGCTCATCGGATCCGCTGCAGGCCGTCAAAGCAACAGCTGGCCCTGCTCGGCGATGGGCAGCGTGATTCGCTCCAGGCGTAACAGAAATTCCTTGCGAGGCTTGCCGCCGCCGTAGCCGGTCAATGAACCATCAGCGCCGATGACGCGGTGGCAAGGTAAAACGATGGACATGCGGTTGCTACCATTGGCGAGTCCTACCGCCCTGCTACCCCCTGGCTTACCCAGCAACAGGGCGATTTCGCCATAGGTGCAGGTCGTGCCGTAGGGCACCTGACGTAACGCTTCCCACACCTGATTCTGAAAAATACTGCCCGGCGTGTGCAGCGGGACCTCGAACCGGGTCAGGCTGCGGTCGAAGTAGCGTTTGAGTTCATCCTCGATCTGCAGCAGATGCGGATGCTCTCCGGCACCGATCAGATAGCCATAACGGCTGCGCAGCTCTTCTATTTCGCGCATCAGGATCGGCCGATCCAGGAATTCAAGCATGACCAGCCCGCGGCGTTCCGCCATGGCCAGCATCGGGCCCAACGGCGTGTGCAGCGGTTTGAAATACAGCGGCTCGCCCGTGGAGGGTTTGGCGGGCTTTGTTTGCAGCAGGGTTTTCATGGCGGTGTTGAAGGCGGTGATCTGCTCAGCGGCGGTCTCGTTGAATCCTTTCAATGTTGGGTTCCTGTGTTTTTTTCGATGGCACCACACTCTGTAGGAGCTGCCGAAGGCTGCGAAAGCGATACATATGGCACACCGTTTTCGCAGCCTTCGGCAGCTCCTACAAGGACTGAAGTTTAACCCCATAAAAAAAGCCGCGACATGCAGGCATGTCGCGGCTTTTTGGCTAACGCGTCAGCCCGCGATCACACAGCGCTGCGACGATACGCCCGGTAGTTAGGCTGCCAGAAGTTACGCTGGATGGCCTCGACCAGGAACTCTTCAGTGGTCTCCAACGCCACCCCATCAGCCTGCGCCTGCTTGGCGACCGCCAAGGCAATCTTCTTGCTGACTTCCTGAATATCCTTGAGCGGCGGCAGAACGGCATCGCCTGTGCCAGTGACCATAGGCGAGCATTCTGCCAGCGCATTGGACGCCGCCATCAGCATCTTGTCGGAGATGCGCGTGGCTTTTGCCGCGATCACACCCAAGCCAATGCCCGGGAAGATGTAGGAGTTATTGCACTGAGCGATATGGAAGGTGCGATCGCCTACAGTGACCGGAGCAAACGGACTACCCGTGGCGACCAACGCATCGCCATTGGTCCAGGTCAGCACTTCCTGCGGCGTGACTTCAACTTTCGACGTCGGGTTGGACAACGGCATCACCAGCGGCTTGGCGCAATGCTTGTGCATTTCGCGAATCACCTGCTCGGTGAAAAGGCCGCGCTGACCGGACACACCAATCAATACCGTCGGCTTGCCATTGCTGACCACGTCCAGCAGTTCAGGATAACCCTCGCCGCTCGACCAGCCCGCCACGTCACCGGCTTTCTGGGCCAGGTTCTTCTGGAAATCCAACAGGTTGTCCATGCTGTCGGTCAGCAGGCCGAAGCGGTCAACCATCATCACCCGCTTACGGGCTTCGGCTTCGCTCAAGCCTTCGATCACCATGGCAGCGATGATGTGCTCGGCGATCCCGCAACCGGCGGAACCGGCGCCAAGGAATACCACGCGTTGCTGGCCAAGGGTTTCATTCTTGGCTTTGCAGGCCGCAAGCAAGGTGCCCACGGCAACCGAGGCAGTGCCCTGAATGTCATCGTTGAAGCAGCACAGCTCATCGCGGTACTTGTCCAGCAACGGCATGGCGTTGGTCTGGGCGAAGTCTTCGAACTGCAACAGCACGTCCGGCCAGCGACGCTGCACGGCTTCGATGAACAACGCGATGAAGTCGTCGTATTCCTTGCCCGTCACCCGCTTGTTGCGCCAGCCCATGTACATCGGGTCGTCGAGCAATTCCTGATTGTTGGTGCCGACGTCCAGCACGATCGGCAACGTGTAAGCCGGGCTGATCCCGCCGCACGCGGTGTACAGCGACAATTTGCCAATGGGAATGCCCATGCCACCGATGCCCTGGTCGCCGAGACCCAGAATGCGCTCGCTGTCAGTGACCACGATGATCTTGATGCGATCTTTAGTGGCGCTGCGCAGAATATCGTCGATGCGGTCGCGATCCGGGTAGGAAATGAACAGACCACGGTGCGTGCGATAGATCTTGGAGAATTCCTGACACGCCTGGCCCACGGTCGGGGTGTAGATGATCGGCAGCATCTCGTCCAGATGCGAATCCAGCAGGCGGAAGAACAACGTCTCGTTGTTGTCCTGAATCGAACGCAGGTAAATGTGCTTGTCCAGATCGCTGGCGCACTGCTGGTACTGGCTGTACACCCGCGTCACTTGCTCTTCGATCGTCTCTACGTTTTGCGGCAGCAGCCCGATCAGATTGAATTCAACCCGCTCTTGCGGGGTAAAAGCACTGCCTTTGTTCAGCAGGGGCATCTCCAGCAACGAAGGGCCGGCATAGGAAATATATAAAGGTCGCGAAGTCTTGGTCATTTTCAGTTATCGCCTTTTCTCGTCTACTCGTATTCAGTCCGTACAACCGAGGCCGGCATCCGGAATCTCCTTGCAGAGCGCATCAGGGCCAGCCCCGAAAAATCGGGGTCGTGAAATCAAGGTGCACATCTTACTCGCGCAAAATCGTGTTGCGACAATTTGCCGCTACTACATGGCGAATGGATGGCAAAAAAAGGAAGTCGCGGCGCCTGTTGCTATTGGGTACACGCAGATTTGTGACTGAATATGTTAATCAAACTGAAATGCCTTCCTGTGGGCGCCCAGGCAGGCGTTAACGTTTATCCAGATGCGTTGCGGGCACCCGGAGAGATCCGGATCTTCCAGGAGTAACGCGACGTGGTTCAGCGCAAGCAAGCCCTTCCCCCATATGTCATATGATTCAAGAAAACCACTTCCAACCGAGGTAACCCATGCTCACCAACCGACGCTTCTCTGCATTTCTGTTCGACATGGACGGCACGCTGCTCAATTCCATCGTCGCCGCCGAAAGAGTCTGGAGTCATTGGGCGCAGAAGCATGGGCTGGATGTCATGACTTTTCTGCCAACCATCCACGGCGTGCGTTGCATCGACACTATTCGCAACCTGAACCTGGCGGGCGTCGACCCTGAGCGGGAAGCAGCCGCTATTTCACAGGCCGAAATAGACGACGTGCAAGGCGTGTTTGAAGTCCCTGGCGCCGCCCGCCTCCTCGCTTCATTGCCCCCGGAACGCTGGGCCATCGTCACCTCCGCGCCGCTCGCCTTGGCCGAAGCCCGTCTTAAAGCCGCGGGTCTGGAACTGCCGATCAACATCGTCACGTCCGAAGACGTCAGCCAGGGCAAACCCTCGCCTGACTGCTTCCTGCTCGCGGCCAAACGCCTGGGCGTCGTCCCCAAAGACTGCCTGGTGTTCGAAGACGCACCCGCCGGCATCGCCGCCGCAGAAGCAGCAGGCGCCAGCGTGATGGTGATTACTGCGACCCACGGGCATGAGCTGGACACGCCGCATGGGACGTTGGCGAACTATGAAGGGGTGACGGTGGTCGTGGATGCAGAGGGGTTGGGATTGATGCGGGTTTGAAACCCGCATCAAAGTGGGGAGCGGCGGTTAGATCGTGCGGACGATGATCTGACCTTTCAGGTCGTTGACCATGGCATCGATGGACGGCTTCATGGTCTCGAAGTCCTCCGGGGTGCAGACCGCCGCAGGATGAGTGAAGGCATAGCTTCGTTTGAGAACGACAACGTTCCCTTGCTGCTCATACGTTGAGCTGTAGTCAAAGTTGCCCTGCTTGAGCGACATCGGTTTGGGCGTAGCCAGCACTTGAACGCTGGCGGGAAATTCGAAACGCGCCTCTTCTTCGCTTTTGCCCGAGATGCAGGTGAAGCCCTGGTTGCGCACGCTTTCCGATACAAAGGCAAAAACGTTGTCGGCAATACCTCCGGAGAAGCTGCTGATGGTTGGTACGCCGATCGGGCCTGGCAAGTTGACCAGATTCTGGGTGCGACCGGTCACTGCCATCGAATACTCATCGCCCGTTCCATCAAGCTCTTTAGTGTCCAGCACTCCGCTAGCCGACTGACCATACGCGGCAAAGGCTCGTTGAATCAGTTGATTGCGATCCGACGCCTTCATCGACTTCAGGACGTAGCGATTCAACTCTGCGGCCCACCCTGAGATGCTCGACAACTGAACAAAATCAGCCCCGCCTGATGCGTCGATCGTGTAGGTAATCAGGTTTTTAAGCCCCCCACTCTGCGTAGCAGGCGTACGGGCGAGCTTGCCCAGCCGGGTCAGAACCACCGGTTTATCCAGATCCGGAACCGGCAAGTAGCCACCGGCGATAGCGGGAACGGTCGAATCCAGATACAGATCCAGGCTGAGTATATAGGTGATGACATGATTGATGACACCCAGGGTCGGCACCTTCGGCAGGGTGTAGGCGTTACCCAGGTTGATCAGCGCGGGGCTGCTTTCAAGCCCTACCGACGCAAGCAATGCCTCCAGCAAGGCGACGTGGTCTTTGCAATCCCCATAACGATTGGCCAGGATCGCATCCACTGGGTGGGGCACCACCGAGCCTGCCCCTACGAACACGGCAACGTAGCGGATGTTCTTGCGAACCCAGTCGTTAAGCGCGATGGCCTTCGCACGCGGCGTATCGAGTTTGGCGGTCAGGCTCTTCGCCAACTGAGCGACCTCAGGCGTCACGCTGGCACGCGCTCTCTGGTCGTAGGCTTTGCCAAACTCGACGAAGTCCGAAAAAGTCGAAACCGCCAGGAATTGACCGTAATCCAGATACGAAACCGCGCCTCGCTCTAAACGCGCCTTGTCACTCTGCACATAGTCCCACCGATAGACTTTGCGGCCTGCGCTCGCAGGCTCCTCGACCAACTTGAAGCCACGGGCATCGGCGTACAACGGCTTCCCTTCCGGCAAGTCGTAAATCAGCGTGAACTGCTTGGCGGGATAGAACCAGGCACTGGAAATATCTTCAAACTGGCCTGGAAGCAGGGGCGTAGTGCGATGTTTTTTGTAGCCAAGCACCAGCCTGTCACCCACCGCCACCTCGGGAAAGACCACGACCTTGACCAGCGTGTCCATGAACATCGGCGCATTGGCTGACGCCGGCTCTTGCTGCTCCTTGATGTCGGCGGCC
The DNA here is from genome assembly GCA_900475325.1 of Paucimonas lemoignei. Lineage (GTDB taxonomy): Bacteria > Pseudomonadota > Gammaproteobacteria > Pseudomonadales > Pseudomonadaceae > Aquipseudomonas. The sequence continues at coordinate 1,734,651 of LS483371.1, read as the reverse complement.
TTGACCAGCACCTTGCGACCGTCCGGCTTCTGGGTGTAGGCCTCGGTGACCTCCAGAGTTTCCAGGGTGCGGTTATAGCTCAACGAACGCTGGGCCTGAGCCTGAATGCCGCGCTCTTCATTGATCAGCATCACCGTCTCGGCGGTCATGATGAAACTGCCATCGTCATTGACGACAGTGCGCTGAATCAGCTTCTCGAGGGTCACCGACAGATCGTTGCCGTCAGCGTTGGCATAAGCATTGCCCATTAAGCAGAAAAACCCCAGGACGCCAAACAACCAGCGACTGGATAAAACCTTTTGAGAGCGCATAAATCCCTTTAATCCTTACAAATGAAAACGCGTCGCATTCTACAGGCGCGTCTGGCTCGCAGGTCAACATCCTTTATGAGGTGTTCCGGCTTGATGAACGCTTTAATCCGGGGAGCCGAGCATCGGCGCGGCCGGGGCTCACAGAAATTTGATGATCAGCGCGGTTACAGTGGCCGCCGCGCCAAACATGCCGATAGCAATGACAACGGGGTACCAGAATATTTCGAGACTCATTTTGCCAGCTTCAGCTTTGAGCTTTTCCGCCTCGGCAATGAGCTTATGCTTCTCACTACCAAGCTTGTCAGCCTCAAGAGATAGCTTGATCGCTTCAAGTACCATCTTGTTGATCTCAGCTTGGGTTTTTTCGATCTCGACATCACTCATAGCGTTTTCCTGCATGGACTTTTCCTGAAATGAGCACCGAATTATTCGTCGCTCTGAACGTGCCCTGGACAGTATCTGCGGGGCTGAACGCTCATTTTCCGCCAATTCCATTTGGCCGCTGCGGTAGATAGTTACTGCTCACACTTTTGGCTGTCAATCCTCGCTAAAGCGATGTTCGAACTCGGTCACGACGATGGCAATTCGGGCAGCGCCAACGTAAATCTGGACAATTCCTACAGGGAATCCCACTCATCTGTAGGAGCAATCTGAAGTTACGACAGTCGCCAAGGCAGTGGATCAGGTCCGTGGTATTTTCATGCGCACGCAAACCAATGGCTCACCTCATTCATGAGACTTACAACACGAAAGAGGCTGTTTTCCAGGCACCTGAGAACGAACGAAGACCAACATGATCAAGTCAGACAGCAACGCATCGATTGCACTGATGATTACTATCGAAACGACCGCCTGCCCGATTGTCGGCACCGGTTCCTATAATCGCCCTCAAATTTCCCCTTCGCCTGGTTTCAGGCGACCTTCACCCCGGAACTCCAGATATGCCAAGCGCAAGCCAGGCCCCTAGCGGCCTACCCGAACCTAATCAGCGAAGCGTCAAACAGCAATGGCTGGCGATTCTTTCGGTCGCCGTGGGCGCCTTCGCTCTGGTGACCAGTGAATTCCTCCCGGTAGGCGTACTCAACGATGTCGCCAGCGACCTGGGCATCAGTGCTGGCCGTGCCGGCCTGATGGTGACCCTGCCCGGCATCATGGCTGCCCTCGCCGCCCCGTTGCTGTCGGTCGGCATTCGCGGCATGGACCGCCGTTTTCTGCTGATCGGCCTGACGCTGATCATGATCATCGCCAACTCTGTCGTCGCTTTCGCCAGCGACTTCAACCTGCTGCTGGTGGGTCGCGTACTGCTGGGCATCAGCATCGGCGGCTTCTGGGCCACGGCCATCGCCCTGAGCGGCAGGCTGGCACCCAAGGGCGTGGGCGTGGCCCAGGCCACCTCGATCATCATGGTCGGCGTCACGCTGGCCACCGTGCTGGGCGTGCCTGTTGGCACTTGGCTGAGTGGTTTGATGGGCTGGCGCATGACCTTCCTGGCCACCGCCCTGATGGGCATCCCGGTGCTACTGGCGCAGATTTTCCTGCTCCCGGAGCTCAAGCCGGAAAAGGCCATTCGTATCAAGGATCTGCCTGCACTGTTTTACAACCCACGGGCTCGGGTCGGCTTGATCGCGGTATTGCTCATCGGTCTGGCGCACTTCGCCGCGTACACCTATGTCGCACCTTTCTTCAAATACAGCTCTGGCTTCGACGGCCCAACCATTGGCTCGCTGCTGTTGCTCTTCGGTATCGCTGGCGTGGCGGGTAACATTTTTGCCGGTTTCGCCGCCAACCGCAGTGTGCGTTACACCCTGATGCTGGTGGCGCTGATGATCGGCACCAGCACCGCCCTGTTCCCCTACTTCGCCACCCACATGACCGGCGCCGTAATGCTGATCGGCCTCTGGGGCTTCGCCTTCGGCGCCTTCCCGGCCTGCGCCAGCATCTGGATGTTCGTCGTGGCCCCCAAGGACGTCGAACGCGGCATGCCGCTATTCGTCGCCCTGTTCCAGGTGATCATCGCTCTGGGCTCGTTCTTCGGCGGGATGATCGTCGACCAACTGGGCAACGCCATGCTGCTCAGCCTCGCCACAGCGTTGGTGGGCTGCGGGTTTGTGACGGTGCTGGTGCTGGGGCGCAACATCAGCAACAGCCTGGAGGCGCAGCCGGCCTGATCTGGTTTTAGAAATGAGAAAGCCCCGTAGATGCGGGGCTTTTTTATGGGCGGTGATCCTGGACTGCTAGCTGCCATTACTCATGAGCCAGGAATCGTTCGGTAATCATCACCACTGCCTGCGAAGGAGACGTCAAAGCTGTGTCGATGCAAAAGGGAGCGCCCACCCACGGCTCATACTCATGGTTCAGTACAGATTCCCAGGTAGGCGGTGTCAGCCCGGGAATATCAGCCGTCCTTGTTTCTACGCGGCGCCGGTGTTCATGTACATCAGAGCAAATCACCTGAATATCAACTAATCGACAGCCAGAGTCTGAGGCGATATCGTTCCACGCGACCCGGCTTTCCATGACCGGATTGACGCAGTCAACGATGACCTTTCGACCTGGAAGAAGATTATCCCGGGCAAGCTCATTAGCGACCCGATAGCCACTGCGCCCAACGTCTCCTGCAAGCGCGCCGGAGTTTCGAATTGCTTGCTCAATCGTGTCGATTCGTAGATAAACGGCACCTGTCTGAGCGGCGAGGTGTTTGGCGATAGTGGTTTTCCCGGTGCCAGGCAGGCCGCTGAAAACGATTAGCATTGAGTGTCCTTTGATGGATGGCGTACGCCTCTGCGTTGGCACAATGCTCAACAATTCGGGCTTTGGCAACCTGGCCTCCGTCAATATGAAATCGCTCCAGGATCAGCCATCAATCCCAACGTCGGCTGGACCTGATTCAGCTTCGAGACCTGTGCGCGGTATTGGGCTACGGATTGCCGCAGTTCATCAATGAATACGAAGAGGCTCTGGTGTCGAGCGAGTGAAAAACTCGCGCCAGGGCAACCTACAGTTACCGATCAACCTTAATGGATACGGAAATTCACGTGAAAAAATCTGGCCTACCCTTCGCTCTTTCATGCGCCATTGGCGTCGCAATGCTAAGCGGTTGCGCCGCGTCTGTGAAATCAGGAGGCGGTGCGTCACTCGTCATTCAAGAGTCTGCAAAACAGAACCTTGTGGTCAGTTTCACGGGCAACGAAAAGGTCTTACACAACGACGACTGGCCACTCCTGAAGAGCGACTGGAGTGAAGCTTTAAAGGCCGAAGCGGTGAATGCGGGTTACAGCCTGAAAGAGGCTCAAAGTATGAATCAGGGCAATTCGCAAGGCGTGGGCATCACAGTCAATGTGTCCAACTTCCGCTACCTGACCCCAGGCGCTCGTTACGGCGCTGGCGTGATGGTGGGTAACGCGTGGGTGAATTCCACTGCAAATTTCTCAGACCTGAGTACCGGAAAACTGATCGGCAGCCGCACTTATGACACTTCGTCGTCCGCCTGGGAAGGCGTCATGTCGGCAATGACTCAGAAGCAGGTGCAAGCGATTGCGAAGCAAATCATCTCCGACATCAAAAGCGCCAAGAGCAAGTAGCTTTGGCCTAGCCTTACGGGCTCTCGCCATTCTCATGCCTGGATGATGGCGGCATGAATCCAAGCCCGGCCAAGCGCCGGGCTTTTTGTATCTGCTCTACCAGAGTAGGCAGTCTTAAGGCGATTCGATGTCGATCATAGTGCGCCTTAGTCAAGTCCAAGCTTTACCATTACGTCTATCGACCCGATAGTTTCTTTAGAGGCAGGGTTTCTTGTTGCGCACGCCCATAGTGATATCAGAACGCCTTCATGGCGCGAAGATAATTCTAGAAGGCGCTGTCGATGCATATTTTCGGATTGGTCCTGCTGATACTTTTGCTCACGCTCAGCTACCTCTGCAAAAGCGGCGAAGGCCCCGTGGCAACAGTGGCCAATGTGCTGCTGATTTCCAGCGCAGTAAGCCTGTATCTCTACCCTACCCTTTGCGCCGCTGGCCATGCTGTCGAGATTCGCAATTCGATCTTCAAGCTGAATCTCCTACTCGGCTGGACTGTTGTCGGATGGCTCGTGGCGTATTACCGCGTTCTTGTTTTCCCGATTCAGGACAAATAATGCAGGTCACATCTCTATATCCAGCACATCCTTCACGTTTTTTTCACGCGACGCACCGTATGGTAACCACAGCTCCTAATGCTTTAAGCCCGTTGACTCCCCATCGCGGGCTTTTCTTTTGCCTGCGATTTCTCGCGCCGCAACTCCACCTCGCCAGTACAACGGATTTCGAATCCAACTGCGTTAGATCCCAACTTAAGTGGCAGCATCCTTACGCAAGATAGCCGAGCTGAACAGAACAAAATCACCAAGGTGCTGCGTGATAATCGCCACCGTTATGGGTAACTGCAGCGTCTGATACTCATGCACGGCGATATTCCTGAACCCCACCATATTTTTCATGACCGGCAACAATGAAGACTCCAGCCATCCGCCGCGATGAAGCAGTTCGAAGACATCACGAGCACTTTGGGGGACACCCAGTCGTTCGCGCCGGATTAGATGCTGTCCCATATCAAGCGCGGCCTCACAAGCACGCTGGATATTGAGAATCGCGGCATCTTGTCGTGTGAAGTCGTGCTCAAAAGTAACGGGATCCTTGTCGTACTCTTCCCTCACCCTCGCAACGCACCGCTCGATAGAGGCTGCTTTATTTATTAGCACGTCATCGGCCATGAACAATCCCTTCAATTTCAATATCCGCTAACAGGCCCGACCTGGCGGTATCGAGTGATGTTTTCTCACTGAGCACAAAGGCTTCAAAGACCCCTACCGCTTCATTTTTAGCCCAGAGGCGACGGCCCGTGGTAATAATCTGATATTGCATGACCGTAGAGGCTGCTCGCAGATCAACCAAGTCAACCGGCAGATCGACGATGTCCGCGATCTCACCTGCTAGCCTCCATATCTCGACAGGGTCCATGACGCTCGACACGAGCACGGCGATATCCAGATCGCTTTCAGCATTGGCATGGCCGCTTGCCTGACTCCCAAACAGATAAACAGCCAGTAGATCAGGTAACCGGGCTTGTAGATGTGTCAAAACATACTGAATATTCATCTGTGGCTACTCGGGCATTTTTGGGCGGACCGTAACAGAACCCTACATCAGAATACATTTTACAAACGCGCTAAAACAAAAAAGCCCCAGAAGCATAACTTCTGGGGCTTTCATTTGTATGGCGGAGAGATAGGGATTCGAACCCTAGGTACTGTCGCCAGTACAACGGATTTCGAATCCGTCCCATTCGGCCACTCTGGCATCTCTCCAACGGCGCGCATCATAACAGTTCAATCGCAGAAGGCGAACCTTTTTGCTGATTTTTTTCGTGCTATCAAGCGCTTGCGACTCTTTTTGCCGTCTTAGAGCGGTACGCCCAGACGGTTTGCGACTTCTTCGTAGGCTTCGATGACGTCACCGAGGCCCTGGCGGAAGCGGTCTTTGTCCATTTTCTTCTTGGTGTCCTTGTCCCACAGGCGGCAGCCGTCCGGGCTGAATTCGTCGCCTAGGACGATGGAGCCGTCGCTGAACACACCGAATTCCAGTTTGAAGTCGACCAGCAGCAGGCCTGCGTCATCGAACAGCTTGGTCAGGACTTCGTTGACCTTGAGCGACAGTTCTTTCATCCGAACCAGCTGCTCGGCGGTGCCCCAACCGAACGCCACGACGTGGGATTCGTTGATGAACGGGTCGCCCTTGGCGTCATCCTTCAGGAACAGCTCGAAGGTGTACGGGTTGAGCTTGAGGCCCTCTTCGACGCCCAGGCGCTTGACCAGACTGCCGGCGGCGTAGTTACGCACAACGCATTCCACCGGGATCATGTCGAGCTTTTTGACCAGCACTTCGTTGTCGGCAAGCAGCTTGTCGAACTGGGTGGGAATGCCCGCCGCTTCGAGTTTCTGCATGATGAAGGCGTTGAACTTGTTGTTCACCATGCCTTTACGGTCCAGCTGTTCGATGCGCTTGCCGTCGAACGCCGAAGTGTCGTTACGGAACAGCAGGATCAAGCGGTCAGCGTCGTCGGTCTTGTAAACCGACTTGGCTTTGCCGCGGTAGAGTTCTTCACGTTTTTCCATGATGGGCTCCGCTTGCTAAGTAGTTGGGCTAGGCGATATGTCGCCAGTCGAGCCCTGAATCTTGGTCGGCCAATTGTAGCCAGTCCGGGTCGCACCCGAGGGTGTCCACGAAACATTGCCGGGCCAGATGCGGCAGGTTGTTCTTGCTGCTGAGGTGGGCCAGGACAAGGTGTTGCAGGTCCTGCCAGCCCAACTCGTTTACCAGGCTTGCGGCCTGATGGTTGTTCAAATGCCCTTCGTTACCACCGACCCGCTGCTTGAGAAAGTACGGGTAATGACCTCGGGCGAGCATGTCGCGGCAGTGATTGGACTCGATCATCAAGGCGTCCAGCCCGTGGTAGCTCTGCAGCACCGTGGGGCAGTATGAACCGAGATCGGTCAGCAGACCGAAACGACGCTGGCCGTTGTTGAACACGAATTGCGTAGGTTCCAGCGCATCGTGGGCGACGGACACCACATCGATGTTCAAAGCCCCTACCTGCAACGCCTGCCCACCCACCAGATAACCGGCGGCTTCGACAGGTTTGCGCATCCCGCGCGACGTGCCACTGCTCAGGTACACCGGCAGATTGTAGCGCCGAGACAGCAAACCCACGCCATGCACATGATCGGCATGTTCGTGGGTCACCAGAATGGCGCTCAGCTGATGCGCGCTGACGCCAAGCCGTGCCAGCCGCCGCTCGGTTTCCCGCAAGGAGAAACCACAATCCACCAGCACATACGTGTCGTTGCTGGCAACCAGCGTGCCGTTCCCTCGGCTGCCGCTGCCTAATACTGCGAAACGCACTTAACCCAGGTTGTCCTGGATGATGCCCAGTACACGGCGTGCAACATCGGCTGGCGCCACGGTGTTGATGTTCTTCTCGACCGTTACCTGAACGTTGTCACCCACCTTGCTCAGGCGAACCTGATAACGGTCGGCACGAGCATCGATCTCTTCCTTGGTTTCTTTGCTGCCGAACATACGGCCGAAGAAACCAGGCTGGTTTTCAGGGGTGTCGGCCCGCTCAGCGAGGTTGATGTAGTACAGACCCAGGCTGCGGTTGATGTCTTCAACGCGCCATTCACCCTGGTTGAGTGCACGACCGACGCTGGACCACGCGCGATCCAGATCGGAACCGACGTTCAGAACCGGGTTGCCGCTGCCGTCTTCGCTCAGGGCGACGCGGTTCGGGGTGTCGTAATCGCGAGCTGCCAGCAAGGAGACCGAACCGCCCTGCTCTGCGCTGCGGCTCAGCGCAGCGAGCATGTCGTCAGTCAAGGCTGCGTCCAGCGCGATATTGGTGGTACGCGACGGGAAGTCGACTTCAGCCGTGCTGCCAGCCGGACGCGCAACGCTTACCACGTAGATTTCACTCGTGTTGCGCTGCACGCCGGGCTCGATGCGCACGCGAACGCGGGTTTCGGCATCAGCTGCAGTGCCGCTGGCGCTCAGGCGCTTGGCAACAGAAGCCGATAGCTCATCCAGACGCTGCCAAGTGGTGCTGAACTCACCGACTTGCGGGCGATCTTCGGCGATACGGAAACCGTTGTCTTCGAAATACTGATGCGCCAATGGCCAGACTTCGGCCGGTGCGCGCTGTGCCAGAACCGAGCGAGTCTCGCCGGTCTTCTGCAAGCTGAAATCACTGGCGTCAGCGGTGGTTGCCAACGGCTGCGGGCGCGGTACGGTGTACTCGCCTTTCACGGTGTTGTCAGCCACGTTGCGCGGGATCGGCAGCAGCGGATCAAGGCGTTTTGTCTCGGATACACCGGCAGGGATCTGCATCGGTGCGGTTTGCTGTGCTTCGAGGTAATCACTGCCACGGTCACGGAAGTAACCATCTTCACCCCAGAGCCAACCGCAACCGCTGGTGCTGGAGATAATCAAGGCAAGTGCGGAAAGTCCGGCCAATCGCTTCATTGCGTAATGCTTCCTCAATTAAACCAGGACGCCGGACTGGCGCAGGGCCTGACGCAGCGGTTCGTGACAGGCTTGGCTGAGCCAGGTGAGCGGCAGACGGATACCGTCCGGCATCAAACCCATTTCATGCAAAGCCCATTTCACGGGGATAGGGTTGGATTCGATAAACAGGGTCTTGTTGAGCGGCATGAGTTTTTCATGGATCGCCCGGGCAGTGGTTGCATCGCCGCGCATGGCAGCCGCGCACATCTCGCTCATGTCACGAGGTGCGACGTTGGCGGTGACCGAGATATTGCCCTTGCCGCCTGCCAGGATCAGTTCGATCGCGGTTGCGTCATCACCGGAGTACACCAGAAAGTCGCTGCTGACTTTGGCAAGGATGTCCCTGGCGCGCTGGATGTCGCCCGTGGCTTCCTTGATGCCGATGATGTTCGGCACCGTGGACAAGCGCACGACGGTGTCCGCCAGCATGTCGCAGGCCGTACGACCCGGTACGTTGTAGAGGATCTGAGGAATGTCTACCGCTTCGGCAATTGCCTTGAAGTGCTGGTAGAGACCTTCCTGAGTCGGCTTGTTGTAATACGGCGTCACCAGCAGACACGCGTCTGCCCCGGCGCTCTTGGCGTTGTTGGTCAACTCGATCGCTTCACGCGTGGAGTTGGCGCCTGTACCTGCAATGACAGGAATACGACCTGCGACCTGCTTGACGACACGACGAATCACCTCGATGTGTTCATTCACATCAAGCGTGGCCGATTCACCTGTGGTGCCAACGGCAACAATGGCGTTGGTGCCCTCTTGCAAGTGGAAGTCCACCAGTTTGCTCAGGCTGTCCCAGTCAAGACGTCCCTGTGCATCCATGGGTGTGACCAGTGCCACCATACTGCCCGCAATCATGCAACCGCTCCTGCCGGAAAAAGAGAGCGGTAATGGTACTGGCGCCATCAGCCTTGTACAAGCGAAGTACCACGCTCTGAGCATTCCCCTGAGCGATGGTTTTCGCTACCCTTCGTTCTTTGATCGGTACTGGTCATCTGCGCGCCACTTTCAATCGGTCGTTTTTTTCATCAGAACCCCTGCTCCAACGCCATTGCAGCCTGCCTTTGCTTGATCTGGCAGCTGTATAGCGCCAAGGTTGCGGTTGTGGCCTGATGCTGTCGATTGCCGATCCGGCCGTGCAAGCCAATAAATCTACCGACCGCTCATCGTTTAGGAATGCTGCATGTCGTCCACCCCCACAGTTCGCGAACAATTCCTTGTCATCAGTGCCCTTGGCGCCAACCCAATGGAGCTGACCAACGTCCTGTGCCGCGCCAGTCACGAAAGCCGCTGTGCCGTCGTCAGCTCACGGTTGACGCGTCATGGCGAATACAGCGCGCTGATCCTGCAGGTCTCAGGCAGCTGGGACGCCCTGGCGCGTCTGGAAACCGGCTTGCCGGGCCTGTCCAAGAAGCACGACTTCACCATCAGCGTGGTGCGTAGCGCTACGCTGGAAAGCCGTCCCGAGGCTCTGCCTTACGTGGCTTACGTCAGCTCCGCGTACCGCCCGGACATCATCAATGAGTTGTGCCAGTTCTTCATGGACCACAACGTCGAGCTGGAAAACCTGATCTGCGACACGTATCAGGCGCCGCAAACCGGCGGCACCATGCTCAACGCCACCTTCACCGTTACGCTGCCAGCGGGCATCCAGATCAGCTGGCTGCGCGATCAGTTCCTGGATTTCGCCGACGCGCTGAACCTCGATGCACTGATCGAACCGTGGCGCCCACAAGCCCCTATGTAAGGAAGTCGTCATGGCTGTAGCAGTAGACCAACCGGTAGGCGACTTTCAGGTCCAGGCTACCAGCGGCCAGGCAATCAGCCTGTCCGAGTTGAAAGGCCAGCAGGTGGTGATTTATTTCTACCCCAAGGACAGCACCCCTGGCTGCACCACCGAGGGTCAGGATTTCCGCGATCATTACGCGCAGTTCCAGGCCGCCAACACGCTGGTGTTTGGTGTGTCCCGGGACAGCCTGAAATCCCACGAGAACTTCAAGGCCAAGCAGTCGTTCCCGTTCGAGCTGATTTCCGACAAGGACGAAGCGCTTTGCCAGCTGTTTGACGTGATCAAGCTCAAGAAGCTGTACGGCAAGGAATACCTGGGCGTTGATCGCAGCACCTTCCTGATCGACAAGGAAGGCGTGCTGCGTCACGAATGGCGCGGCCTGAAAGTGCCGGGGCATGTGGTTGCGGTGCTGGAGAAAGCTCAGGCGTTGAATAAAGCCTGATTGATTCAACTCCCTCGCGGGGAAGTACTGCTTTCACATGCAATGGCAATTCGTTGGGGATTCTCTGTATGACACCCACAGGATCAGCTTTAACTGATCCTGTGGGAGCGAGCTTGCTCGCGAAGAGGCCAGCAAGTCACAGTAGCTCCAGCGGCAGTACCAAAGCCTTCGCGAGCAAGGTGGAGCGCCACCCCGGTCGCTCCCACAGGATCGCGGGTAAATCGGAATGCCGCCCACACGCTTCGGCGGCACTAGAGCTTTAAAGCAACGGCGCCACCGTCGGCTCCTGTCTCGGCCAGGCATCCAGGACGGCCTTGAACAGGGTTGCCAGCGGAATCGCGAAGAAGATCCCCCAGAAGCCCCACAGCCCGCCAAACAGCAGCACGGCGCAGATGATCGCCACCGGGTGCAGATTGACCGCCTCCGAGAACAGCAGCGGCACCAGCACGTTACCGTCCAGCGCCTGGATCACGCCGTAGACCACCATCAGGTAGATAAACTGATCGCTCCAGCCCCACTGGAACAAAGCGATCAACGCCACCGGCACAGTGACCACAACAGCGCCGACGTAAGGCACCACCACCGAAATCCCCACCAGCATTGCCAGCAAGGCGGCGTAGTTGAGACCCAGCGCCACGAAGCCTATGTAGGTCACGCCCCCGCAAATGAAAATCTCGATGACCTTGCCACGGATGTAATTGGCGATCTGCAGGTTCATGTCCTCAGCCACGCGGGTCAGCAACGCACGCTCGCGAGGCAGGTAACCGCTGACCCAGCGGCCGATCATGCGGCGGTCCTTGAGGAAGAAGAACACCAGGATCGGCACCAGCACCAGGTAGATCATCAGGTTGGCCAGCAGCGGCAGGCTCGACAGCGAGAACGTCAGGGCCCACTGACCGAACTTGCCGATCTCGCCTCGCGCGGCGTCGATGGCGTGCAACACCTGCTCATCCGACACCAGGTGCGGGTAGCGCTCCGGCAGCAGCAATAGCAAGGACTGCCACTTGGCAAGCATCCCCGGCAGTTCGTTGAACAGCGTGATCAACTGATGCCAGAGCAGCGGCACCAGTACCAGCAGAAACACCAGCAACGCGCCCATGAACAGCATGAAGACCAGACCGACCGCGCCACCTTCCGGAACGCGCAAACGTTCGAGCAGGGTCACCAGCCCGTGCAGCAGAAATGCCAGCACCATCCCGGCCAGCACCGGCGCCAGCATGCCTCCAAGGGTCAAAACAAGGGTGAATGCCAGGAACAGCAACACGGCGAGTACCACCGCTTCTTCATCCGAGAAGTAGCGCTGCACCCAGTTGCGAAGCACGTTGAACATCAAAAATCCTTTTGCGAATAAAGAGACTTCAAGCTTTGCGCAGCCAGTAGGTATAAACCCCGGCTTCAGCCTGTTCATGAAGCAGCTCATGGCCTGCAAGCCTGGCGAAACTGCGGAAGTCGCGCTGGGAACCGGCATCCGTCGCGATGACCTTGAGTACCATGCCGCTGGTCAGGCGATTGAGCTCCAGCTTGGCCTTGAGCAACGGCAGCGGACAGTTCAGCCCGCTGGCATCGACCAGGGCGTCACAGGTTTCGGGGCGCGTTACAGCGTCAGACATCGTTTCTCTCCGGGCAGGCACATCCAATTGCAACCTGATGGCAAAATGTTCGTCACGATATTTCAGGAAGGCCTTAAAGAATACCCCACTCTGGTCAGCAAGCCATTGAGCCAGCTACAGTACCGGTTCTCCAACTCAGAGCTCCATGGATGAATTTTCTGCGCCCCACCCTGCTGACGCTCGCCTGCCTGCTCGCGGTTCCAGGCCATGCCGACGACCTGCCTTCGCTTGGCGATGCCAGCTCGTCCATCGTATCTCCGGAGCAGGAATACCAGCTCGGCCGCGCCTGGCTGGGCCTGCTGCGTAGCCAAGTACCTCAGCTGTCCGATCCGCAACTCAAGGATTACGTCGAGACGTCGGTGTATAGCCTGGCCGAAACCAGTCAGGTGAACGACCGACGCCTGGAGTTCATCCTGATCAACAGCCCACAGCTCAACGCCTTCGCGGCGCCGGGTGGGATCATCGGGGTCAACGGTGGCTTGTTCCTCAATGCCCAGACTGAAGGCGAATACGCCTCGGTACTGGCGCACGAACTCGCTCACTTGTCGCAACGTCACTTTGCACGTGGCGTGGAAGCACAGCAGCGCATGCAAGTCCCTGTACTGGCCGCCATGCTGGCCGGGATTGTCATGGCCGCAGCCGGTGCCGGTGATGCAGGTATCGCGGCGATTGCCGGTTCTCAGGCTGCCGCCATCCAGGAGCAGCGACGCTTTTCGCGCCAGAACGAGCAAGAGGCAGACCGCATCGGCATTCTCAATCTGGAAAAGGCCGGCTACGACCCGCGCAACATGCCGACGATGTTTGAACGCCTGATGCGCCAGTATCGCTTTGACGCCAAACCACCCGAATTTCTGCTGACGCACCCGGTGACCGAGTCGCGAATCGCTGACACCCGCAACCGCGCCGAACAGGCCAAACCGGGGGGCAAGGAAGACAGCCTGCGTTATCAGCTGATGCGTGCCCGCGTGGCGCTGATTTACGAAGAAACACCCGGCATCGCTGCCAAACGCTTCCGCGCGCAATTGGTCGAGAACCCCAAGTCGGCGCCAGCCCGCTATGGCCTGGCCATCGCCCAGATCAAGGCGGGCCAGCTCAATGAAGCTCGGGAGACCCTCAAGCCTCTGCTGGACGGCTCACCCAACGACATCACTTACAACCTGACGCAGATCGACCTGGATATCACCAACAACCGCCTGGCTGACGCACAGCAGCGGGTTGATCGCATGCTGAGCCAGTTTCAGGACAACTATCCGCTGAACCAGGTACGCGTCGACGTGCTGCTCAAGCAGAACCGCAACGCCGAAGCGGAAAAAGCCCTCGATGGCTTGCTCAAGCGTCGCCCTGATGATCCGGACATCTGGTACCTCGTCGCCGAAACCCGTGGCCTGAATGGCAACACCATCGGCCTGCATCAGGCCCGCGCCGAGTATTTCGCGTTGGTAGGTGATTTCAGGCAGGCGATTCAGCAGCTGGACTTTGCCAAGCGCCGGGCGAACAACAACTTCCAGCTGGCCTCCCGGATCGATGCACGACAGAAGGATTTGATCGAGCAGGAGCGAATGGTCAAGGGGATGATGTAAATCCCGCAAAACACAGGCTCCGTAGGAGCGGCTTTAGCCGCGAAGATGTCGGCCTATGCGCTGGACCTTCATCGACGGCACTGCCGCTCGCGGCTAAAGCCGCTCTCATCAAACATAAGATAAATATCTGAATTCAATGATTTTTTGTGGGACGACCGGGGTGGCGCTCCACCTTGCTCGCGAAGAGGCCGGGACATTGGCATCCATTTTTGAGAGCAGGAACATTGCCTTCGCGAGCAAGCTCGCTCCCACAGGTTCTGTGTTTGCTGCGGGAACGCAACATTTCAGCCGACAAATATCCAGTGGATGTATCGGCCTCTTCCCGGCTAAAGCCGGTCCCACGTCGTCACATCAACTCTCAGGAAACCAGATCCTACGGATTTAAGTACGTTTCAAATCAAGCATTGCCCGCCTGCTTCAAACGCGCTGCCTGGGTGAAGTCCAGCATGCGCTGCAAAGGCCTGACCGCATGCGGGATGACCGCCGGGTCGACGAAGATCTCGTTACTGCCCTCTCGCAGGCACTGCAGGGTGCGCTCAAGGGTGTTCATCGCCATCCACGGGCAATGTGCGCAACTGCGACATGCTGCGCCGTTACCCGCCGTTGGCGCCTCGATGAAGATCTTGTCCGGACACAGCTGCTGCATCTTGTAGAAGATGCCCCGGTCGGTGGCCACGATAAACATCTTGTTCGGCATTCTCTGTGCTGCTGCGATTAGCTGGCTCGTCGAGCCCACAGCGTCCGCCAGATCAATCACCGACTCCGGCGATTCCGGGTGCACCAGAATGGCGGCTTCCGGATACAGCGCCTTCATGTCTTCAAGCTGCTTTGACTTGAACTCTTCATGGACGATGCAAGCGCCATCCCAGAGCAGCATGTCCGCACCGGTGGCGCGCTGGATGTAGCGGCCCAAGTGCTTGTCCGGCGCCCAGATGATTTTCTCGCCGTTGTCCATCAGGCTCTCGACGATTTCCAGGGCGCAGCCGGAGGTCACCACCCAGTCAGCCCGAGCTTTGACCGCTGCCGAAGTGTTGGCGTAGACGACCACGGTGCGCTCGGGATGCTGATCGCAAAATGCTGAAAACTCATCCACCGGGCAGCCCAGATCCAGCGAACAGGTCGCTTCCAGCGTCGGCATCAGCACGCGTTTTTCAGGATTGAGGATCTTGGCGGTTTCGCCCATGAAGCGCACGCCCGCCACCAACACGGTTCGGGCTGAATGGTTGTTGCTGAAACGCGCCATCTCCAGGGAGTCGGACACACAACCACCGGTCTCTTCGGCGAGGGCCTGAATGACCGGGTCGCAGTAGTAATGCGCAACCAGCACCGCATCCTGCGCCTTCAACTCGGCGGCGATGGCAGCGCGGTAGTGCATCTGCTCCTCGACACTCAGCTCTTTGGGCTGCTTTGCATCAAGGTGGGCCTGGACCAACAGGCGTTCTGAAATTTGCGTCATGTTCGCTGGACCTGAAAGCGCTCGATCGCGCACAAGGCGAGTTTACACCCGAAAAGCGGACACAAAAAAAGCTGGAAATCCTCATTCATCACGGGCCTTCCAGCTTTATAAGTATGTCGACCTGGGGTCGTGTTCGGTCTTGATGCAGTCGGTCAGCCCGCCTGCTCAAGCCGCTGAAGGCGCCGGGATTCTAGCCAGCCCCTCGGGGTTTTACCATCAGTTTCACGACCAGCGACCTGCGTTTACAGGCTTTGAGCCAATTCCACCCGGTTTCGGCCTGCGCGCTTCGCGCAATACAGCGCAGCGTCGGCCAGACCATAGGCCGTATCGAAATCGGTGCCCGGCGCGCTGATGCTGACGCCGAAGCTTGCGGTGATCGAGCGCTCGACAGGTGCCGCGAAAACATACTCAGCGATGGCCGCACGCATCGCTTCGGCAAGCGCCAACCCTGCTTGCAACTCGCCTGCCGGGATCAACACAGTGAACTCTTCCCCGCCTACCCGCCCGATGGTCCCGGCGTCGCCCACGATACGCCGCAGGCACGTCACGATGCCCTTGATCACCGCGTCGCCTACCGGGTGGCCGTACTGGTCGTTGACGCGCTTGAAATGGTCGATGTCCAGCACGATCATCACCGCGCCTGACTCGCGCAACGCCTTGACCGAGCAATCAATCACCGCGCCGCGATTCAGAGCGCCGGTCAACGGGTCGTGAGTGGCGCGGTATTCGAGCTGCTGCGCCAGGGTCTGCAGCTGAGTGTTGAGCGCGTTCATCTCCCGCTCGGCACGATCACTGCGGCCGATCAGGCGGCGTGTTTCGCGCATCAGGCGTTCAAAATGAGTGATCAGCTCGCCCAGCGACTGCTGATAAACGCCCGCATCGGCACCCGCCAGCGCGAGTGTTTCCCGGGCACGCTCAAGCGCATCGTTTTCGCTCTTGAACAGGTCCGGGACGCTGTCTGCAGCAAAACCCGAAGTGACTCCCGATGAAACAGCCGCAATGCGCATGGTCTTCCTCCAGGTCAGGCAGAAACCGGATGGTCGGTGAACGTGATGGCCTTGAAGTCAGCCTGCAACTCTTCACCGAATTCAAAAATCGTCTCGTCTTCTTCGTCGTGATACCAATTCATCTGCACGGTCACTCCGGACTGCGCCGCCTCATCCAGTGCATCGAACAGGCTGAACAGCATCTTGGTGCTCGAGCTGTTGAAATACGCGAGGGCGATGTCAGCGGTGATCAGTGATGCGTCGGTGGTTGCCAGGTAGTCACGCAAATGCTGAACCACCGGCGCATAAAAGGCGGCGGCATTTTCCGGGTAAGACTCACCTTTGATGACCAGCAGATGCTCACTGAAACGGAAATCCACTTCAGGCGAAGTAGGTGTTGCCGCGATATAGAAATTATCCATCTTGAAATCGTCGCTCTGGGTCAGATAGTGGCTTTGAGGCAAAACAGGGTGGTATCCGGATCGTCCGCGCGGGGGTGGAAGGCGAACTCCAGTGGCGCACTTGCATCCCTGGCCATGGTCAGAAAACCCAGCCCCGCGCCTTTGCTACCCTCCGGTGTTTCTGCCCGCAGGGAGACTTTGTAGGCTTGCTTGATTTCATCCAGGGACATGCTCGCCAAGGGCTCGAGCTTGTCCCGCAGACGCTGGGCGTCCCGAGTGGCAATCGGGTTGGCGCACAGCATAAGGTGCCGCTCGCCGTCAGCACTGATGCAAACCGCGCCCTGACGTACGGCGGGTTCTTCTACGGCCGGGTCCAGGGAATCCGACGAGTAGTGGATGATGTTTTGCGACAGCTCTATAAACGAAGAGAACAATTTGCGACGTCGGGAACTGTCGACGCCCGACACTTCCAGCTGCAATTTCACGATCTCGGCCATGGCCGCGACGATACTGTGGGAGAAATACCCCATGTGGTAGAAAATCACGTTGCGCTGCTGGGCCAGGTCGAAGAAAGCGTAATCCTGGCTGGAGGTCGACGGGTTGTTCATGGCTTTTCCTGAAGGCGGGCACAAAAGAACGTTAAGTCATCGCGGCGCGGCTGCTCACCCTGCCAATTGGCAAGGGCACCGAGCAGCGCCTCGCAGATCCGGGCGGTGGGCTGATGGCGGTGTTCGAGGATGAGCTCGCAGGCACGGCGCTTGCCGAAAGCGATGTTTCTCGGGCCACCGATCTGGTCGGTCAAGCCGTCCGTGGTAATGAACAGTAGGCTGCCGGACTGGAGAACCAGCGTGCTTTGCGTCCATTCGTAGTCTTCATCGCTGTCGACATAGCCCACCCCCATGCGCTGCCCGGCCAGGCTGGTAAATTGCTGATCATCGGGTTGCAGCACGTGCAGCGCCACTCGCGCGCCTGCATAGACCAGTTCGGCGCGTGCGGCGTCGTACCAGAAAAACGCAGCGTCCAGGCCGTCGTCGGATTCCGGGGTTTCATCCACGCCTTTGACCTGGCCAAGCAAGTTCTTCACGCTGCGGTTGACTGCTGATAACAAGGCCGCAGGGTCTCGCGGGCCAATCTGCGCCAAGGCCTGAGTCAGCGAAGACGAGGCGATCAAGGTCATGAACGCGCCAGGCACGCCATGACCGGTGCAGTCGGCCACGGCGCCGAACCAGCCATCCTCATGGGTGACAAAGTGGTAAAAGTCGCCACCGACAACATCCCGCGGCTCCCACTGCAATACCGCGTCAGGCAGCGTAGCCGTCAGGGTCTCGCGGGACGCGCGCAGCATGGCGCGCTGAATGACGCTGGCGTATTCGATGCTCTGCATCGTCTGGCGATTCTTCTCCGCCTGCATGGCGGCCACAACGCCCATCAACTCCAGGCCACTGCCCAGGCCGATGAACGCGCCGTCACGGGTCACAATGAAGCCGTCCGCCATCGCCTTCTCGCCAAACTCCAGGGTCTTGAAGGTCAACGCTTCGATGCTCATGGCGGCATCGACAATCAGCGGGTCCTTGTCCATGAAGGCGATGCAGCTCTTGCGGTCGTAAAGTTCGCGATGAAACGGCTTACTCATCTGCGACATGAAGATATTGCGATTGATCAGCCCGATCGGGCGCGGTCCTTCAACGACCGCCAGGCAGACCATGTCCCGCTGAGCCGTGAACATGTCCATGACCAACGAGTTAGTGCCATCGGACTCAATAGTCGGCATTGGGTGGCATAAGTCCGCCGCACAGCGGTGATGGCGCGGCAAGTCCGGGCGATTGAACGCAAGCAAAGCCATGAGCGTGCCAAACCTCGGGATGAGTTAAAAGCACGACTCTACGGCATTGATATTAAAGTGATATTACAGTCGTGATTCGCGGGCGCGAATAGATGAAGATAGAGGCGGGAGAAAATCGCGGGCAAAAAAAAAGCTGTAAGGCCACATTTTCACGGGCCTTACAGCTTTACAACTTTTACATCTGAAAATGGTGGGTCGTGTGGGATTCGAACCTACGACCAATTGGTTAAAAGCCAACTGCTCTACCAACTGAGCTAACGACCCTCTGTTGCGTGGCGCGTATATTACTGATTTCTATGAGTAATTCAACACCTAATCTGAATTATTTTAAAAATACCTGGTTGGGTCGCTGATACCGGCTGCTGCGAAGCCTTCTGCGCGCAGTCGGCAGCTGTCGCATTTGGCGCATGCGCGGCCCTGGTCATCGGCCTGATAGCAGGAAACAGTGAGGCTGTAATCAACGCCCAGACGCACGCCTGCTTTAACGATATCGGCCTTGCTCAGGTTCTGCAGCGGAGCCTGGATCGTGAAGCCGTTACCCTCCACTCCAGCCTTGGTCGCCAGATTGGCCATGCGCTCGAAAGACTCGATGAATTCGGGACGGCAATCCGGATAGCCGGAATAATCCACCGCATTGACACCGATGAAGATGTCACGCGCCCCCAGCACCTCCGCCCAGCCCAGCGCCAGTGACAGGAACACAGTGTTGCGTGCGGGCACGTAGGTCACCGGGATGCCTTCGCCTGGGGTTTCCGGCACATCAATGGAACTGTCTGTCAAAGCCGACCCACCGATGCCGTTGAGATCCAGGCCAATGACCTTGTGCTCCACGGCGCCCAGGTCGCGAGCAACACGGGCGGCGGCTTCCAGCTCAGCGCGATGGCGCTGACCGTAGTCGAAACTCATGGTGTAGCAGGCGTAGCCCTGCTCACGCGCCATGGCAACCACAGTGGCCGAGTCAAGGCCGCCGGACAGCAGGATTACCGCTTTTTTTTCAGTCATGGTTGATTCACTCATGTTCAGCGCCCCGGCTCATCGTTCCAGAGAAATTTATGCAACTGCATCTGCAGGCGCACTGGCAGGTTGTCAGCAACGATCCAGTCCGCCAGGTCCCGCGCGTTGAGCTCGTGGTGACTGGGAGAAAACAGCACCTCATCGGCGCGACGCTCAAGACCATACTGGATCAGCTTGGACACTGCCCAGTCGTAGTCTTCGCGCGAACAGATCACGAACTTGACCTGATCGTTGGGCGTCAGCAGGTCGATGTTCTCGTAGCGATTGCGCGCCACTTCTTTGGAGCCCGGGGTTTTCAGGTCCAGAATGCGGCTGACGCGGGTGTCGACGGCTGAAATATCCAGTGCACCACTGGTTTCCAGCGAGACTTCGTAACCTGCGTCACACAGGCGCTTGAGCAACGGGATTGCGTTGGGCTGGGCCAGCGGCTCGCCACCCGTCACGCAGACATAGCGCGGACGGTATTCGGCGACCTGGCCGAGAATGTCGTCCAGCGTCTGGATGGTGCCACCCGTGAATGCGTAGGCGCTGTCGCAATATTGGCAACGCAGCGGGCAACCCGTGAGGCGGACAAATACAGTGGGCAAGCCTGCTGTACGCGTCTCACCCTGCAACGAGTAAAAGACTTCGGTAATACGTAATGTTTCTTGCATAGGGGCCACGGGCGTAACAGCAAGACAGGCCGTCCGCCTCCGTCAGGCACTTCAAAACACCCTGCACACGCAGAATCCAGAGAAGCGTAATAAATACCGGAATTTCGGGTGGCGAATTCTAACGAAAAAAGCCGCGACAGGCGCGGCTTTCTTGAATGACGGGTCAGACTTTTACAAACGCTGGAGGTCTCGTTGCGCCAATTGGGCAGCGGAAGTGCCCGGATATTGCGCGACGACCTGCTGCAAAATGCCTTTTACCTTGTCGTTATGACCCAGGCGGCGCTCGACATCAGCCAGCTTGTAGAGGGAATCCGGCACCTTGGCATGCTTTGGGTAATTCTGACTTACCTTGGCAAACGCCTGACCTGCACCTTGCAGATCGCCTTTGGCCAGATTCACTTCACCCAGCCAGTACTGGGCATTGCCCGCGTAGGAGCTGTTTGGGTACTTGCGCAGGAAAGCGGTAAAAGCCTGGCTGGCCTTATCGAAATCCTTGGCTTTGATCAGGTCAAAGGCAGCTTCGTAATAAAGCTTCTCTTTGGCCGGATCAGGTGGTTCAGTCCCTGCCATCGGCGCTTGCGCGGCCGGTGCAGCAGGTGTGCCACTGGCGTTGATGTCGCCGCCAGGGGCTGGAGAATTATTGGAAGCCGCTGCGGCTGCGCCGCCTGCTCCTATGCGTGAATCCAGATCCTGATACCGCTCAAGCGCTTCCTGCTTCATGCGCTGGATATCGTTCTGCTGGACCTCGACCATACCGCGCAAACGCGCGATTTCGTCTTGCATCTGTTGCAACTGCATGAACAGCTGACCTTGTGCCGAGGGCGGGGCCGAAACCCCTCCCCCGGCATAGGCGCCAGACGTGCCATAACCCGCTGGCGGATAACTGCTGCTGCCAGAGCCAGAATTGTTATCGACCACAGGAGCCGCACCCCAGGCAAAAAGCGGCAGGGTGAGGGCCAATACGGTTACAGCACGTCGGCACGTTCGCATGTCAAATTACTTACGCAGTTCGACGCGACGGTTTTGAGCCCAGGACTGCTCGTCGTTGCCGGTAGCAACTGGACGCTCTTCGCCGTAGGAAACCAGTTCCAGCTGAGCTGGGGAAACACCTTGCAGAACCAGGTAGCGTTGAACGGCTTTCGCACGACGCTCGCCCAGTGCCATGTTGTACTCGCGAGTACCACGTTCGTCGGTGTTGCCTTCCAGAACTACGCGTGCGCCGTTGCCTTTCAGGTCTTTGGCGTGAACGTCCAGAGCGCGCATGGCTTCTGGTTTCAGGTCCGAACTGTCGTATTCGAAGTAGAAAGTGGTGATAGCGCGCAGAGCAGCTTCTTCGCTCAGGGAGCCATCAACAGCACCAGAGTTGGCGCCGTAACCAGCATTTGGATCAACAGCAGCGCCTGCACCGGCGTTGTCGCCGCCTTTGGACGAGCAACCTACAGCTACAGCCATGGCCAGAGCCAGCGCAGCAAATTTACCAAACTTCAGCATTTCCATCGTGAAACTCCTAATGAACCCCAGTGTGTTAAGCAAATCTTTTTGTAGCGCCGCGTCAGTTCAGGTAAGGGGACCAGGACGGTTCTCTGACTTCGCCTTGAGCGGTAGGAAGCGGGAGCCTTACGCGTCCGTTAATGGACACGAGCATCAAGACTCCCCGGCCCTGCTGGCGGGTGGCGTAGATTACCATGGTGCCGTTGGGCGCAACAGTAGGCGACTCATCAAGGTTGCTATCTGTGAGGATTTTTACACTACCGCGAGCCAAATCCTGCACGGCTACCTTGAAGTTTGTGAAGCCATCCTGCCGGTGAATCATTACCAGCGTCTTTTCATCGGCTGACAATTTCGGGTTGGCGTTGTAGTTACCGACGAAAGTCACTCGCTCGGCACCACCACCATTGATGTTGGTCTTGTAGATCTGCGGCTTGCCGCCACGGTCCGACGTGAAGTACAGCGTCGAGCCATCCTTGCCGAAGAACGGTTCGGTATCGATCGAAGAATCATTGGTCACGCGGTTCAAAGCGCGCGAAGCCAGATTCATGACGTAGATTTCAGGGTTGCCGTCCTTAGACAGCACGAATGCCAGCTTGCTGCCATCGGGCGACCATGCAGGCGCGCCATTGAGGCCTTCGAAGTTGGTGATCTGTTCCCGACGACCGGTGTCGATGTGCTGAACGAAAATGCGTGGACGCTTCTGTTCGAACGACACGTACGCAATGCGCTTGCCATCCGGTGCAAAACGCGGCGACAGGATCGGCTCGCGCGATTGCAACAGGGTCACTGCACGTGCGCCGTCGTAATCCGACCGTTGCAGCGTGAAGCGCGTGTTGTTTTCCGAGAAGCGTTCAGCCGTCACGTACAGCATGCGGGTGGAGAACGCGCCCTTGATGCCGGTCAGTTTTTCAAACGACTGGTCAGCAATGTAGTGCGACATGTCACGCAGCTGGTCATTGGTACCGGAAACGTTACCGGTCAACACCTGCTGTTCGGTCGCGACGTTGAACAACGCGTACTGAATCTGCAGACGACCGCCCGCAGGCACGATGTTGCCGACCATCACGTACTGGGCACCCAGCGCCTTCCAGTCACGGAAGATGACTTCGCTTGCCTGGGTCGGCAGGCTGATCATGTTCTGCTTGGGGATCGGCGAGTAGTAACCCGAGTTGCGCAGGTCATTGCCGATGATTTCGCCCATGTCTTCAGGCAGGACGTTACCGCCCTGCCAGCCAAACGGCACGACAGCAATCGGCGTGGCGCGGTCACTGCCGCTGGTGACCAGAATGTTCTTCTCTTCTGCCGCAACCATCCCGGCCGCACAACAGAGAACGACTACTAGCAGTCCTCGAAAAAGCTTGATCACAAGGCTAGATCTCCAGGTGTGAATGTCATCTTGAATGAACGATATTGAGCGAAGTCAGCTGGTTTCATACCCTGCATTTCCGTCAAACGTCCAATATTCTTGACCGCCGCTACTGCGGAACTGTCAAACGGCCCGTCTCCGCTGGACTTCGAAATGGACACCGAAGCGATTGTACCGTCCGGCAACATGCCGATCTGCAGCGTAACGGACATGTTGTTACGCGCCGACGGTGGTCGACTCCAGCCTTCGGAGGCACGAACACGGATCAAATCATCGAAGCTACCCGCTGTTTCGTCGCCTTGTTCATCCGCCAGCGCCTGTTGCCGTTCCGGTTTATCGGATAGCAGGTCAGCCAAGGCCTGAGCCTTTTTGTCTTCGGCAGATTTACGAGCCGCTTCCTGCGCCTTTTTGGCAGAGTCGGCAGTGGCTTTTTTCTTGGCGTCGTCAGCAGCTTTCTTTTTAGCGTCCTCGGCGGCCTTTTTCTTGGCATCCTCGGCGGCTTTCTTCTTCGCGTCGTCGGCAGCCTGTTTCTTGGCTTCCTCGGCAGCAGCTTTCTTGGCGTCTTCCTCGGCCTTTTTCTTGGCGTCGTCTTCGGCTTTCTTCTTGGCTATATCAGCCAATTGTTTCTCTTCGGCCTTTTTAGCGTCGGCTTTCTTGGCTTCGTCAGCTTTTTTAGCTTCGTCGGCTTTCTTCGCCGCTTCCGCCTTGGCTGCTTCTGCCTTCTCTGCCGCCGCTTCGGCTTTCTGTTCTTCGGCTTTTTGAGCAGCCTCTTCTTTCTTTTGTTCCGCAGCTTTTACAGCTTCCTGCTTTTCCTGCTCGACTTTCTTCTGTTCCAGCTGTTCGACTTCAGTCTGTCGTGCAGCGGTCTTTTTCGCCTCGCCAGCGATTTTCTGATTAGTCTGGGTCGTCGCCTGGCTCTTGGACTTGAGCTGGTAAAGGGTCGCCTGAACAATAGGCTTGGCTTCCGGCAGATCCGGGGTCATGGCAAAACTGACGAACAGCATGCCAAAAATCAGGATGTGCAGCGCCACGGCCCAGACACTAGGCCAGAAGTAATTCTCCGAGGCGGATGGCTCTCGAATCGGCTGCATCAGGGGGCCTCAGTAATCAAGCCAACATTCCCGACCCCGGCTTTCTGCAGCCCACCCATCGTGCCCATCACAGAGCCGTAGTCGACAGTTTTGTCGCCACGGATGAAGACTTGAGTCTGCTTGCCGGCCTCGCGACCTGCTGCAACGATCTTGGTCACGGCGTTGGTCAGCTGCGGCAAGGTCATTGCCTTGTCCATCTGCTTGTCGGTGTCGACTTCGCTGCCAAGGTTCCAGTAGTAGGTCTTGTCAGCCTTGATCGAAATGGTCAGGACCTGATTGTTGTTGTCTTGCGGCAAAGCCTCGCTTGAGACTTTGGGCAAATCGACTTTCACGCCCTGATTGATCATGGGAGCGGTGACCATGAAGATGACCAGCAACACCAACATGACGTCGATGTACGGAACCACGTTCATTTCGGCAACCGGCTTGCGTTTTCTGCGGCGATCTCGAGCGATTAAAGCCATTGGGAATTACCTGCTCACTCTTCGCTGGTGTGCACTTTACGGTGCAGGATGGCCTGGAATTCGTCGGCGAAGGTGTAGTAACGGCTGATCAAGGTCTCGCTGCGAGCGGCGAAACGGTTGTAAGCGATTACTGCAGGGATCGCCGCAAACAGGCCAATGGCTGTTGCGATCAAGGCTTCGGCGATACCAGGAGCAACGGTGGCGAGTGTCGCCTGTTGCGCCGTGGCCAGACCGCGGAAGGAGTTCATGATCCCCCAGACGGTACCGAACAGGCCGATGTACGGGCTGACGGAGCCAACAGTGGCGAGGTAAGGCAGACCTGCTTCGAGTTTTTCTTCCTCGCGGGAGATGGCAACACGCATGGCACGGGCCACGCCTTCCATCACGGCCTCAGGATCAACTCCGGCCTGCTGACGCAGACGCGAGAATTCCTTGAAGCCTGCGCGGAAGATCTGTTCAACGCCTGAATCAGGGTCCGGATTGCTGCCGGCCTGGCGATACAGCTTGGACAGATCGATACCCGACCAGAAACGCTCCTCGAAGCTGTCCAGAGCCCGGCGCCCAGCACGCAGCATATTGCTGCGCTGAAAAATCATGATCCATGAAGTGACTGAAGCAGCCACCAGGATCAGCATAACCAACTGAACCACAACACTGGCATTGCTGACCAAACTCCACATGGAGGAATGGTCGACGACGTTAGCTTCCACGCTTTATCTCCTGCTCTGAATGTGTACCCGCGCCGCTCTGGACGGCAAAGGCCGCACGCAAAGCTTCGGGAATGGCCCGGGGTTTCAAACTATCGGCGCGCACACACGCCACCAAGAACTGCCCTTCGCAGAGCAGCGTTTCATCCGCAGCCCGCCTGACTTCTTGCTTGAAGCGCAGGCTGACACGGTTCAATTCGATTACTTCGGCGCTGACCAGCAGTTCATCGTCCAGTCGCGCCGGCTTGTGGTAGCGGGCCTCGCTGGAGTGGACGACGAACAGCAGGTTTTCTTGCGCCATTGAGGATTGGGCAAAGCCCAACTCCCGCAGCCGCTCGGTACGAGCCCGCTCCATGAATTTCAGATAATTGACGTAGTAGACGATGCCGCCAGCATCGGTGTCCTCGTAATAAACGCGACAGCGATGTGCGAACGACTGAACCCCGTTTTGCGCGCGCATACTCTAGTGCTTACTCCTCAGGTTGCCAATCCGCCACGACAACTGTTTTTCATGGTTTTGCAGGTTATTACCGGTCTGCTTGAGGCAACTGCCAGTCTGACCGCGCAAAGCCTGAATAAATCAGTGATTTGCGGGTTTTAATTGTCTTCGTCTGCAACAAATTGTTCAGCGGTCGGCATTTCACCCATTCGCGACGGAATATTCAGGCCAAAGTGCAAATACGCATGGCGGGTCACGACCCGTCCACGCGGTGTGCGCATGATATAGCCTTGCTGGATCAAATAGGGTTCGAGCACGTCTTCGATGGTGTGGCGTTCTTCGCTGATGGCCGCTGCAAGGCTGTCGACCCCGACGGGGCCGCCGTCGAACTTCTCGATCATGGTCAGAAGCAGGCGTCTGTCCTGATGGTCGAAGCCACGCTCATCCACGTCCAGCAGGTTCAAGGCCAAGTCGGCGATGGGCTTGGTGATATGCCCTTTGCCCCGCACTTCGGCGAAATCCCGAACCCTTCGCAGCAGACGGTTGGCGATACGCGGCGTACCACGGGCGCGACGTGCGATCTCGAAGGCCCCTTCCGGCTCGATCGGCAGACCGAGAATGCCGGCAGAACGGGTCACGATGGTGGCCAGGTCGGCAATATTGTAGAACTCCAGACGCTGCACAATACCGAAGCGGTCGCGCAACGGGTTGGTAAGCATGCCCGCACGGGTCGTTGCGCCGACCAGCGTGAAAGGTGGCAAGTCCAGCTTGATGGAGCGCGCAGCGGGGCCTTCACCAATCATGATGTCGAGCTGGAAATCCTCCATCGCCGGGTACAACACTTCCTCGACGATGGGCGAAAGCCGATGGATTTCATCAATGAACAGCACGTCGTTGGGTTCGAGGTTGGTCAGAATGGCGGCAAGGTCGCCGGGCCGCTCCAGCACCGGGCCGGAGGTGCTCTTGATCGAGACTGACATTTCCTGGGCAATGATATTGGCCAAGGTGGTCTTGCCCAGCCCCGGCGGCCCAAAGATCAGCGTGTGGTCCAGCGCTTCATTACGCCCCCGCGCAGCCTGGATGAACAACTCCATCTGCTCGCGCACGGTGGGCTGACCAATGTAGTCGGCAAGGCTGAGGGGGCGGATGGCGCGATCGATCTGTTCATCACGATCCCGGCCACCGGTGGCGGTTATCAGGCGGTCGGCATCAATCACTTAAGCCATTCCCTTCAAGGCACGTCGAATCAAATCAGCACTGCTCAAATCTTTTTCCTTGATAGCGGAAACAGCTTTGCTCGCCTCCTGTGGCTTGTAACCCAGGGAAATCAGCGCGCTCACGGCATCGGACTCCGCTGTGACAACCGGCTCCGGCATACCAGGTCCACTAGAGACCAGGGTGAACGTACCCGGCAGGCTTTCCCAGGCCTTGAAACGATCCTTGAGCTCGACCAGCAGACGCTCAGCGGTCTTCTTGCCGACACCGGGGATACGGGTCAGGGCCGACGTATCCTGGGCCTGAACGCAACGCACCAGCTCGTCGACTTCAAGACCGGACATCAAGGCCAGCGCCAGCTTGGGCCCGACGCCATTGAGGCGAATCAGCTCACGAAACAGCTCACGCTCACGCTTTTCATAAAAGCCGTAGAGCAGATGGGCGTCTTCGCGCACCACCAGATGGGTATGCAGGGTCACGGGCTCGCCGACATGGGGCAGGCGATAGAGCGTGGTCATGGGGACCTCGATCTCGTAGCCGACACCATTGACATCCAGCACCAGATGCGGCGGCTGTTTTTCAGCCAGAAAGCCGCGCAAACGTCCAATCACGTATCAAATCCTTTCGTATTGCCGACCATCAGGGTGACCGGCGCGAAATAGTGTTTGCAATCATTGCAGGCGTCACGACGTCTGCAAGCGGAAAAGTTAAAGAAGATGATGCTAACAGACACGCAGCATCTCTATCCCACGCTTTAGAGACGCAACCGACCGCCGCGACTGCGCGCCGTGTTCAGGCCATGGGGTATCAGACTTGAGCGGGTATGCGCATGGCACAAAGCAATCGCCAGCGCGTCCGAGGCGTCGATCTGCGGTTTCTGAGTGAGTTTGAGCAGATGCATGACCATCATCATCACCTGCTCTTTATTGGCCCCACCGGTTCCCGCCACGGCTTGCTTGACTTGAGTAGCGGTGTACTCGGCGATTTCCAGGCTTTCTTCGGCACCGGCGACAATCGCCGCCCCCCTCGCCTGCCCCAGCTTGAGCGCCGAGTCGGCGTTGCGCGCCATGAAGACTTTTTCAATGCCCATGGTCACCGGGCCGTACGTCTGGATCACCTCACGAACGCCGCGATACACAATCTGCAAACGCTCATGCAGTTCGCCACTGCCGGTGCGTATGCAGCCCGAGGCGACATATACACAGCCACGCCCGGTGTCACGCACCACGCCATAGCCGGTGATTCGCGAACCGGGGTCGATACCAAGAATAAGAGTCATAACGCCTGCAGCTTGAGAAGTGACACATCGCGAAGATCGCAGCATAAAGGCAGAAGCCGGAGGCCGATAGCGATAGATCGCTTCGTAGCTCCGGCCTCGAATAATAAAGCAGACAACGTTTTATCAGCCCAACTGCTCCATGACTTCGTCCGGGATTTCTGCGTTGGAATAGACGTTCTGCACGTCATCCAGGTCTTCAAGCATGTCGATCAGCTTGAGGACTTTTTCAGCAGTTTCCAGATCCAGCACGGCACTGGTGGTGGGCAGCATGACGATTTCAGCATCGCTTGCCGTAAATCCGGCCGCTTCAAGCGCATTGCGAACCGCGTAGAAACCGGCAAACGAGGTAAATACGTCGATGCTGCCGTCTTCGTTGGTCACGACATCGTCGGCATCGGCTTCCATGGCGGCTTCGATCAACGAATTTTCATCAACACCGGCCGCAAAGGAAATCTGCCCCTTGCGATCGAACAGGTAGGCGACTGAGCCATCTGTGCCCAGGTTACCGCCACATTTGGTGAACGCATGGCGCACTGCAGCAGCGGTTCGGTTGCGATTGTCGGTCATGGTTTCAACCATGATCGCCACGCCGCCAGGGCCGTAACCTTCGTAACCCAGCTCTTCGACATCATCACCGTCGGCAGCACCGGTACCGCGAGCGACGGCGCGGTCGATGGTGTCACGGGTCATGTTCGCACCAAGAGCCTTGTCCAGCGCCAGGCGCAGACGAGGGTTGGAGCCCGGATCACCACCACCCTGACGAGCAGCGACGGTCAGCTCGCGGATCCACTTGGTGAAAATCTTGCCTTTCTTGGCATCCTGACGCTCTTTGCGGTGCTTGATGTTCGCCCACTTAGAATGACCTGCCATATCTCGCTCCAGATTCTTTCTTCAAACACCTTCGCCCGCACAAGTGCAGGCGAAAGCTTTCTTCAATTCAGTAGGGTGCAACATCAGGCGCAGCCACGTCACGGGACGTGGCGCGCCTGAGCACGCATCACTCAGCCTTTGGCTGCTCGCGCAAACGGATGTGCAGTTCACGCAGGGCCTTGGCATCCACGACGCCAGGCGCCTGGGTCATGACGTCAGCAGCACTCTGGGTTTTCGGGAAGGCAATGACTTCACGAATCGACTGAGCGCCTGTCATCAGCATGACCAGACGATCAAGGCCGAATGCCAGACCGCCATGGGGTGGAGCGCCGTACTTCAAGGCGTCCAGCAGGAAGCCAAACTTCTCTTGCTGTTCGTCTTCGGCGATACCCAGCAGACGGAAAACGGCTTGCTGCATCTCTTTGCGGTGAATACGGATCGAACCGCCACCCAACTCGGTGCCGTTCAGAACCATGTCGTACGCACGGGACAAAGCGGTGCCTGGGTTGGCTTCCAGCTCTTCTGGCGTGCATTTCGGTGCAGTGAACGGGTGGTGCAGCGCAGAGAAGCTGCCGTCTTCGTTTTCTTCGAACATCGGGAAGTCGACGACCCACATCGGCGCCCACTCGCAGGTGTGCAGTTTCAGGTCGTTGCCGACCTTGATCCGCAGTGCGCCCAGGGCTTCGCTGACGATCTTGGCTTTGTCCGCGCCGAAGAACACGATGTCGCCATCTACCGCGCCAACACGATCGAGGATCACGTTGAGGTTGGCTTCAGGGATATTCTTGACGATTGGCGACTGCAGGCCATCCACGCCATTGGCGCGCTCGTTGACCTTGATGTACGCCAGGCCCTTGGCACCGTAGATGCCGACGAACTTGGTGTAGTCGTCGATCTGCTTGCGCGGCATGC
Organism: Paucimonas lemoignei; assembly: GCA_900475325.1. GTDB lineage: Bacteria > Pseudomonadota > Gammaproteobacteria > Pseudomonadales > Pseudomonadaceae > Aquipseudomonas. The sequence goes on along the minus strand of LS483371.1, from coordinate 1,704,642 downwards.
TCGCCCCGCCTGGTACGCGCAGTGCAGCAATACGGCATTTAGGGTCATTGGCCGGGCCGCTGAACACCTTGAAGTCGACTTCCTTGAGCTGGTCTTCAACATCAACCAGTTCCAGCGGGTTACGCAGGTCCGGCTTGTCCGAACCATAACGGCGCATGGCTTCTGCGAACGTCATGTGCGGGAAGTCGCCGAAGTCCAGGTCCAGGACTTCCTTGAACAACTGACGAACCATCTTCTCGGTCAGACCGATGATTTCTTCTTCGTTCAGGAAGCTGGTTTCGATGTCGATCTGGGTGAATTCCGGCTGGCGGTCAGCACGCAGGTCTTCATCGCGGAAGCACTTGGCGATCTGGTAGTAACGGTCGAAGCCAGCAACCATCAACAGTTGTTTGAACAGCTGAGGCGATTGCGGCAAGGCAAAGAAGCTGCCCGGGTGTGTGCGGCTTGGTACCAGATAGTCACGAGCGCCTTCCGGCGTGGCGCGAGTCAGGATCGGGGTTTCAACGTCAAGGAAACCGTTTTCGTCCAGGTAACGACGGATGCTGGTGGTGATGCGCGAACGCAGACGCAGCTTCTCGGCCATTTCAGGGCGACGCAGATCGATGAAGCGATAACGCAGACGCGTTTCTTCACCCACATCGGAGTATTCGTTGAGCGGGAACGGCGGGGTTTCCGACTCGTTCAGCACTTCAAGCTCGTAACCCAGTACTTCGATGGCGCCGGACGCCATGTTGGCATTCACTGCACCTGCCGGACGGGCACGCACCTTGCCGGTGACCTTGACGACGTACTCGCTGCGCACGCGGTCGGCGGCGGCGAAGGAGTCAGCACGATCCGGGTCGAACACGACCTGAGCCATACCTTCACGATCACGGATATCGAGGAAGATAACGCCCCCGTGGTCGCGTCGGCGGTGGACCCATCCGCAAAGGGTAATTTCCTGACCTTCCAGGCTCTCGTTCAATTGGCCGCAATAATGGCTGCGCATCATGATGGTCTGTTCACTTCTCGTAATTCGAAATTCGGTGGAGCTTTCGCTCTTGGCTTGCGCTCAATAGTGCAAGAGCCCGGGCATGCGTACAAGCCATGACTGCGCTGGCCTGCGCGCTGTAAGCGCAAACGCGCCCGTTTCAGCAAGGCGGGGGATTATATAGGGTTAATCGTGGCCGCGCAGCCGTGCGCTTTGATCCGGGCCAGATAAGGCTGTCGCAGCTCGCCGGATGAAACGTCATCACCCGGCACGCTGCGCAACGAAGTACAGGCCCGCCGCAAAGGCGAGCCCGCAGAAATTGGGGTGCAGATGCAACCTCAGGCCTGGGAGAGGTCCAGGCTTTCACCTTTCAACAGATGAGCAACGCAGACGACTCTGATGAGGCCGCTGAAGTTTTTCACGCCCCCGTAGCGCAGGTGCACTTCCCTGTCGATGTAGGAAAGTACTGCATTGACCGAGCAGTTGTTCGATCTCGCTATTGTAGAAAGGATGTTCCAGTAAACGTTTTCCAGACGCAGGCAAGTTGCCAGACCGTTCAGCCGCACCGACTTGGAGTGCGGCTGGGCAAGGGTCATGTTGAAATCCTCGACAAAAGGATCATTGCAGATTTTCGCCTGACGATTGGGGTCTCTTGCGTCGCCTTCAACCTCTTGAACCATAGTGGCTTCCTCTAAAACAGTAAATTCGGGTCCTTTGAGAAACATTTAAATATAAATAAATCCCGCCCCTATCAGGCCCGAATTACGAGTTTATAACTAGCAGGATCAAGACTTAATGTTTGTAGGACATCACTACAAACTAATGCGGAATATCGAACTTTCGTGCATCACTAGCAAAACAGTCCAATGGATGGGTAATACATATGTATAGCTTTACTTTTCATGAGCAAAAATCGGCGCAGTTGCAAGACAGGCGCGCGCAGGTAGCGCAGCGTTGGGTGCAGGAGGACTGGAGGACTGGAGGACTGGAGGCAGGCAGCGAAACGCGAGAGATGAAGCAGGCGAGCGATGCCGGGCATCGCTCGCCACTTGACTTACTTTGTTTCAAGCATCGAACGAAGCATCCATGCAGTTTTTTCGTGTACCTGCATTCTTTGCGTCAACAGATCAGCCGTCGGCTCGTCACTGACTTTATCCAAAAGAGGAAAAAGACTACGCGCAGTGCGGACTACAGCCTCTTGCCCTTGAACAAGACTTCTGATCATATCTTCGGCGCCTGGCACACCCTCTTCTTCCTTGATCGTAGAAAGACGAGCATAGGTTGTGTAAGTACCTGGAGCCGGGAAACCCAACGCACGAATACGCTCGGCGATGGAATCAACGGCCAGTGCCAATTCGTTGTACTGCTCTTCGAACATCAGATGCAGCGTACGAAACATAGGCCCACTGACATTCCAGTGAAAGTTATGAGTCTTCAGATACAGAACGTAAGTATCCGCGAGCAAATGAGAAAGACCATCGACGATTGACTTGCGATTCTCTTCGCTGATACCGATATCGATTGCCATGTTTTTCCCCTTGGTAAATGGCTTGAATCCTGCTGTTGCGGCGGACACTGTACCAAGGGAACCGCCCTCGCGCAGCCCTGGGCTGCAAATCGTTCAGGCAAGGCCAGACCACCCTTGATGAGCCAGAGACCGACACCGCCCGTCGCTTAGTCTGATACAGGGCCGTCGACAACCGGCGCAACGCAAGCTGTTGATTTGAGTAGCCACAGGCTTTGCTGTTAAATACACCGCGTGCCGCAGCGGCCTGTCCTGGTGACTGCGCATAGGCTCAATGTTCACCCGTGCCTCACGCCTCCACTTTTCCAAGAAGCGTACCGGGTGGCATTAGCTATTTCCTTTGTGATCCATCTTAATGTGAGTTTTCGACATGTTGAAAATAGTCCACCTGCTAACGGGAGCCGCAGCCCTGCTGCTCTCCTTTATCCCCGCCCTGCGTGATGAAGCCTTGTCTTCATACCTGCAGCCTGAAGCGTTGTACCTGGCCTTGTTCGGCCTGCTCAATCTGTTACTGGCACCTGTGATCCCTTACTGGAACAGGGGAGCACGTCATCAGCTGCAAAATCTGGTCAGTGCCCTGCTCATCCTTGCCGTCGTTCTGCAAACCCTGACCCTGCTCGTTCCTCTGGAAACCATCGCGGGCCAGCCCGCTGTCATGATGGGCCTGGTGGCTGCCGTGCTTGCAGTCGCACTCCATCTGGCCGTGAGCTTCTACCGCTCCTCCCCTTCGCCGGCGACCCAAAGCCATGACATGACGAACCGGGATACGGGCACCGTGAAGTGGTTCAACACCTCCAAGGGATTCGGGTTCATTTCCCGCGATTCCGGCGACGATATCTTCGTACATTTCCGCGCCATCCGCGGCGAAGGTCACCGGGTGCTGGTCGAAGGCCAGCGGGTCGAGTTTTCCGTCATGAACCGCGACAAGGGTTTGCAGGCTGAAGATGTGATTGCAGCCCTGCCACGCCGCTGATTCACACGCTGCAAAAACTGCTCGTAAAAAAGCGGCGCTTCTATTAATAGAAGCGCCGCTTTTTTTATGCCGCAGAATCAGTAATGCGGCGGCGGTGCGTCCTCTCCAAAAATCTCGAACTGGTTCCCCAGTTCCTCCTGACGCTTGAGCGTTGCAGCCATCTGTTGCTGCAAGCGGTCCAGCGCGCGCTGCTGTACCACCAGCACGTCGTTCAAGGCCTGGATGGTGTCATCCTGAAAGGCCAATCGGCTTTCCAGCTCGGTCACGCGGTCTTGAAGGCTCATGACGGTTGCTCCGCAAAGTGGAAGTCTTCAAGGGCGGCGCCCCTCAACTGCTCGATGATCAGCGCAAACTGCTGCGCTGTGTAAGGCTGCGCGGGCAGCTTGCCCCAGACCGGCGCGGGCCAGGCGGCGTCGTCACGTTTGCGCACAATGACATGCATGTGCAGCTGACTCACCACATTACCCAGCGCCGCCACATTCAACTTGTCGGCATTGAACAGCGTGCCAAGCACTTGCGACAACGCTGTCGTCTCCCGCCACAACTGCAATTGATCCGCAGCATCCAACTCGAATATCTCAGTGATAAGGGCCCGGCGCGGCACAAGGATAAACCAGGGGTAATTCGAATCGTTGGACAAAAGCAAGTGGCACAGCGGGAAGTCGCCAATCAGCAAGGTGTCTTGTTGCAAACGTGGATCCAGAACGAACACGGTGTAACTCCCGATCTACAGGTTAATGTCCGTGCGACCTGCCCATCTAACACTGCCGCACAATACCCAGCAGGATACTCGGGAATAAACATGACTTCACTGCCGCGAGGCAGTTAATGCGCTTTTGAGTGTTCACACCCGCCCACCCCGATGACAACGGGCCAGCACCCGAGCATCTCGACCTGGCCTGGCCTCTGCACCAGTAGCGCACATCAAAACGCCTGAGCGCCCTGTTTTCGGACGGATTCCTTTTCTCTCATTCGTGAGACAGCTGTTACCAATCGCTACTCTTGAAGCATTTGCCGGACCTGTTTTTTCCGCATGGAACCGCGCCGCGTAATACAAATGAAGCATCAGCGCGCTACAGCTAATTAACGGCGATGTACTAAGTTCCACCTTGAGGCACGCAAAGCGGGCAGCGCACCAAAACGACCCACTGCACGAGCAAAAAAACCCGATTGATCCGGGAATTACCCACCCGCCCCGCACAGCGGTAACGCCAGCCTCAAAAATCCGGTCAAAACGACCCAACCGCCCCGACAACCCGGAAAAAACAGACATGACCAAATGCCATAAAAAACAACAGCTTATCGTTCTGAGATAAGGTCAATGCTAGCCTTTTCACATTTTTTTCTCATCACAGCGAATTTTGTGCACGGTTGTTGCTATATCTCCATCAAGGCTGATCGGTGCTGCTGGCGGAAAACAGCAACCCGAAGCCAGAGGAAGGTCACAAGCAATGCAACAGGGATGGAAGAGAATGAGCCGAGCATAGATTTTTTACATCTATCCTCAAGCCATTTGAAGTGCCGCAAAAGTTGCAGAGCCAATAAAACCGGCCGCTTTTTTGCGACATGCACACCGTACGTTTGCGACATGGCCGTAAAGATTTTGCAAGGACTGATCCGTAACTATCGCCACCATTGTCAGCGTGCTATAAGTTTCGCCGACACAAAAAAAGAAAGAGCCGTCCAGATAAAAAAACAGGTGGGCGGCAGTACTCTTCTCTTAAAAACCAAAGGAGCAAGTCACGATGAGAGTGATGAAGTGGAGCGCAATTGCACTGGCCGTTACTGCAGCCAGCACCCAACTGGCAACGGCAGCAGCGTTCGTCAGCGACCAGTCTGAAGCCAAGGGTTTCATCGAAGGCAGCACACTGGACGTGAAAGCTCGTAACTACTATTTCAACCGCGACAAGAAAGACGGCGCTGTTGACGACAAAGACTGGACTCAAGGTTTCTGGGGCAATTTCAGCACCGGTTACACCCAGGGCACCATTGGTGTCGGCGTTGAAGCATTCGGCTACTTCGGCCTGAAACTTGACGGCCAGGACAAGTACTCCGGCTCGGGCAACCTGGTCACCAACAGCCAGGGCCAGAACGAAGACAGCTTCGGCAAGGCCGGTGGCGCTGTTAAGTTCCGCGTTTCGAAAACCGAATTGAAAATCGGTGACATGCAGCCTACCAGCCCGGTATTCGCAGTGGGCGGCTCCCGTCTGTTGCCACAAACCGCGACCGGTATCAGCCTGCAGAGCAGCGAGATCAAAGGCCTGGATCTGGAAGGTGGTCACTTCACTTCCGGCACAAGCCAGGATGACACCAGCCATAGCGGCAACATCTGGGCGACCTATGCAGGTCAATCAGCAAAATCTGCTGACTTCATTGGCGGCAAATACGCTATCACTGACAACCTGGGCGTTGCGTTCTACGGCGCGAAGCTGGAAGACATCTGGGATCAGTACTACGCCAACATGAACTACGCACTGCCGCTGACTGACTCTCAGTCTCTGGCATTCGACGCCAACCTGTATCGCACTGTTGATGAAGGCAGCGCTAAAGCAGGCGACATCAGCAACACCGCGTTCTCCGGTTCCGTTGCTTACTCGTTCGCAGCTGCACACACCCTGACCCTGGCTTTCCAGAAGGTTAACGGTGATACGCCTTTCGACTACATCGGTATTGGCGACAACAACAAGGGCGGCGACTCGATCTTCCTGAACAACTCCATCCAGTACTCTGACTTCAACGGTCCTGGTGAGAAGTCCTGGCAAGCTCGCTACGACCTGAACATGTCTCCGTATGGCGTGCCAGGCCTGAGCTTCATGACCCGTTACATCAAAGGTTATGACATCGACGGCACCAACACCCCGACTAACAGCGCTTACGCTGGCCTGTACGGTGCAGATGGCAAGCACCACGAAACTAACCTGGAAGCCAAATACGTACTGCAGACTGGCCCGGCCAAAGATCTGTCGTTCCGTATCCGTCAAGCATGGCACCGCGCCAATGCTGACCAGGGCGAAGGTGATATCAACGAGTTCCGCCTGATTGTCGACTACCCGATCTCGGTCCTGTAATCGCAATTTCGCCACTCGTAATGGAAAAAGCCCGGCTCTTGCCGGGCTTTTTCATACGTGCCAAAAAGTATTCTTGCCGCCCTCCCATGGCGGTCTTGGCCTGTACGGGGCCAGACGCTGCCCGTACAATGCCCAGTCATTTCCAGTCTCAGCAACCGACAACGGCCTACCATGCGCACCAGTCAATATTTGCTCGCCACACAGAAAGAAACCCCTTCCGATGCGGTCGTGGTCAGCCACCAGCTGATGCTGCGTGCCGGCATGATTCGCAAACTCGCTTCGGGCCTCTACACTTGGCTGCCCATGGGCCTGCGCGTATTGCGCAAGGTCGAAACCATTGTTCGCGAAGAAATGGACGCTGCTGGCGCTCACGAAGTGTTGATGCCTGGCATTCAGCCTGCAGAGCTCTGGCAGGAGTCCGGCCGCTGGGAACAGTACGGCCCTGAACTGATGCGCCTGACTGATCGGCACAATCGTGAATTCTGCCTGGGCCCGACCCACGAAGAAGTCATCACCGATCTGGCCCGCAATGAGCTTAATAGCTATAAACAGCTGCCAATCAACCTGTACCAGATCCAGACCAAATTCCGCGATGAGATTCGTCCACGCTTCGGCTTGATGCGTGGCCGCGAATTCGTCATGAAGGACGCTTACTCCTTCCACGCCGATCATGCCTCGCTGCAGCAGACGTACGACCGCATGCACCTGGCGTATTGCAATGTATTCACCCGTCTGGGCCTGAAGTTCCGCCCAGTAGAGGCCGACAACGGCTCGATCGGCGGCGCGGGTTCCCACGAGTTCCACGTACTGGCCGAGTCCGGCGAAGACGACATCGTATTCAGCGATGCCTCCGACTACGCCGCCAACATCGAGAAAGCCGAAGCCATCCCGCGGGAAACCTCCCGCGCGGCACCGACTGAAGAGCTGCGCCTGGTAGACACGCCGAACGCCAAGACCATCGCGCAACTGGTCGAAGGCTTCAACCTGCCTATCGAGAAGACCATCAAGACCCTGGTCGTGCACGGCGCCGAAGAAGGCAAGCTGGTTGCGCTGATCATCCGTGGTGATCACGAACTCAACGAAATCAAGGCTGCCAAGCTCGAACTGGTTGCCAGCCCGCTGGTCATGGCCAGCGAAGCGGAACTGCGTGACGCCATTGGCGCAGGCGCAGGCTCCCTGGGCCCATTGAACCTGCCGCTACCGTGCATCATCGACCGTTCGGTTGAAATGATGAGCGACTTCGGTATTGGCGCGAACATCGACGACAAGCACTACTTTGGCGTCAACTGGGAACGCGACCTGCCGGTTCCGACCGTTGCCGACCTGCGTAATGTTGTGGCCGGCGATCCAAGCCCGGACGGCAAAGGCACGCTGGAAATCAAGCGAGGCATCGAAGTCGGTCATATCTTCCAGCTGGGCACCAAGTACAGCGAAGCCATGAAATGCCAGGTGCTGGGCGAAAACGGCAAGCCGGTCAACCTGTCCATGGGTTGCTACGGCATTGGCGTTTCCCGCGTGGTGGCTGCGGCCATCGAGCAAAACAGCGACGCCAACGGCATTATCTGGAACGACACCCTGGCGCCGTTCCAGATCGCGCTGGTTCCGCTGCGCTATGAAACCGACGCCGTGCGCGAAGCCACTGACAAGCTTTACGCCGAACTGACCGCTGCCGGCTTTGAAGTGCTGCTGGATGACCGCGACAAGAAAACCAGCCCGGGCAACAAGTTCGCTGACATGGAGCTGATTGGCATCCCCCATCGCATCGTGGTCAGTGACCGCGGTCTGGCCGAAGGCAATCTTGAATACAAGAGCCGCATCGAACCAGAAGCCCAGGCCCTGCCGGTTGCCGATGTGCTGTCCTTCATTCAGGGACGCATTCGCCGCTGAGCCTCGACAGCGCCCATTGAACAATGGGCGCTGTCGCATCAGCCATGACGCGCGAGCTACGCCACGCGCCTTCATTTGCAAGAGATCTCATGTTCAACGCAAATCCCCTACGCCTAGGCTGCACACTGCTGTGCATCACCCTGGTCAGCGGCTGTGCCAATCACTTGTCACAACGCAGCGAGCACGAAGAGCGTATCGAGCGCAAATTGCTCGAGCATAGCGTCCAGATCGATATCGGTGAGCCCAAGACCCTTGAGCTGCCCCAACGACGCGTGCGCATCCACGAACATAAATCCTTCGAAGTGACCGAGTTTGAAGTCACTCGTCACTACGATCGCTATACCCCTTACCAACCCTGGCGAGAAATCTACGAAATCCCCTTGGGGGCCGTCGCTGTCGTGGCGGGCGTGGGCGCCAATGTGGTTAACGTGATTGCCCTGGGCCGCTTGCCGGACAGCGTCACCAAAGACTGGATCAGTTACGGTGTTGCCGGCCTTAACCCATTCATGAACGCTCCGTCCCACGGTCGCTCGCAGCAGAATCTGGCGGCCATCGATGAAGTCCAGCGCGACAAGAAGATCGAGAACTCGACCCTGCCCTGGAATGAACGCCCGGTGATGGTCAAGGCAGGCAGTCAGACTCACGACCTGACCACCGACCGCAACGGCGTATTGCGGCTGAGCCTGCTGGACAGTCCGTTCGCCGAGCAGGACCTGAGCCATGTCACGCGCCTCTATATAAGCGTCGAAGATGATCAGGACAATGCCCACGCCAACGTCGATCTGCCGATCAGCAAGTCACTGCGGGGCAAGCTCCTTGAGGCTCACGGCCTGATTTACGACGACCTTGAAGATGACGAAGTCAGTCAGTGGGTCTACCGCGTCAAACGCCTCTCGGAACTGGGCCTGGAAGAAGAAGCCAGCGACCTGGAACAAAGCCTGATTGAAATGACCCGCGACGATCCACAGCTGCAACGCGAGTTTCTCAAGTCACTGGCCAAGGATGCCGGGCGTTTGGTGGCTGATCCGGGTGTGAAGAAGTGACGCTAAACCTGTAGGAGCTGCCGAAGGCTGCGAATCACTGCGCAACTGGCTATTGCTTTCGCAGCCTTCGGCAGCTCCTACAGAACATGGATCACCTCAAAGCGAAAACAGCTCCAGCTGTTCATGCGCCCCACGCAAATCCTGCAAACGCACACCAATCCCCAACAACCGCACCGGCTTCCCTCCACGGGCAAATGCCTGGGTCAGCAGTTGCTCGAAACTCTCCAGATCCCGGCCAGCGCCTGACTGCTCAAGCGTGGTTTGGGTGAAGTCGTGAAACTTCACTTTGACGAACGGCTTGCCAGGGCGATATTGCCCGTCCATCCGAGCCACCCGCCCTGCCAGGGTCTCCAGCAATTCGGGGAGTTTTTCCAGGCAACTGGCCAAATCCGGCAAATCCGTGTCGTAGGTGTTTTCCACACTCACGGACTGGCGGCGACTGTCATTCTGCACGGGCCGATCATCAATACCTCGAGCCAAGCCCCAAAGCCGCTCGCCAAACGAGCCGAACTCGCGCACCAACGCCAGCTTCTTCCAGCCCAGTAAATCAGTGCAACTGATAATCCCCAGCTTACCCAACTTGTCTGCCGTCACCTTGCCGACGCCATGCAGTTTGCTGACCGGTAGCTGCGCGACAAAGTCTTCGACCTGATTGGGCGTGATCACGAAAAGCCCGTTGGGCTTTTTCCAGTCGCTGGCGATTTTCGCCAGAAACTTGTTGGGCGCTACGCCAGCGGAGACCGTGATGTGCAATTGGTTAGACACCCGACGCCGGATGTCCTGGGCGATACGCGTGGCGCTGCCGTCAAAGTGGCTGGCATCGGAGACGTCGAGAAAGGCTTCGTCCAGTGACAACGGCTCAATCAGATCCGTGTAATCGCGGAAGATGGTCTGTATTTCCCGAGACGCTTCTTTATAAGCATCCATGCGGGGCTTGACGATGGTCAGGTCCGGACACAGCTTCAATGCATGTCGCGATGACATGGCCGAGCGCACCCCATAAGCCCGCGCTTCATAGTTGCAGGTCGCGATCACGCCGCGCCTATCCGCAGAACCACCGACCGCCAGCGGCTTGCCGGCTAAGCGTGGGTCATCGCGCATTTCGATGGCTGCATAGAAGCAGTCACAGTCGACATGAATGATTTTGCGCTGCGTCATGGAGGTGTTTGGCGATAGAAAGGGTGGGCCAGTATCTCATTCGTGTCAGCAAGTGGCATCCCGGATGTACGAAATCGATGCACGGCAAATAAGAATTGGCCTGGCAGAATCGTCTGAACATGGCCGCATAGCCCCGCCCTACAGGGCCTGGGCGGTTATGAAGGCCTGCCGTTGGAGAGCTAAGCACTTGAAGGAAAAGCCTTTTTCCTAAATTAGCAATTGACAGCACGGCGATGCGCTGTAGAATGCCGACACACAGACGCGGGATGGAGCAGTCTGGTAGCTCGTCGGGCTCATAACCCGAAGGTCGTCGGTTCAAATCCGGCTCCCGCAACCAAACATCAAAGAAGGCTACTCGAAAGAGTGGCCTTTTTTGTGCGCGTTGATTTTGTAGGAGCTACCGAAGGCTGCGATAGCGGCATGCCTGACACAACTGATTCGCAGCCTTCGGCAGCTCCTACAAGAAGGCGCGCTGATCGTATCGGGCTAAATAGTAAGCAGACCCGTCACTTAGATCTCCAAACCCTCAATTCCCGCTTATTTGTCGAGTTTCTGGATTAAAGGTTGACACCCCGCCGTTGCGCTGTAGAATGCCGCCACACAGACGCGGGATGGAGCAGTCTGGTAGCTCGTCGGGCTCATAACCCGAAGGTCGTCGGTTCAAATCCGGCTCCCGCAACCAAACATCAAAAAAGGCTACTCGAAAGAGTGGCCTTTTTTGTGCGCGTAAGAAAAATAGCTTCAGCGCCTTCAAGTCATTGTCCCCACACGCAATTTTTCTTGGCGTCTGACGTCCAACCGTCACGCCTTGTAACGTAATATTACAAAGACCGACAGTTTTGTTACAGCCTGCCGATACTATCGGATAGCTGAACTGTTCCTGAACCGTTACACAAACGAACCTGCTTCATTCGCTCGTTAGACGTTGACGCGCTAACATCTCGAAATATTTTCTGCGTAGGGATTGGTAACTTGGCTGTATACCTCCATTCTGTCCCGCACGATCCAAGGAGTGATTGATGCGCGACAACTCGTCAGACACCAATGAAGCAGTTACGGCGACTCAACCCATTCAACCTGCCCGTCTCCAGTGGCTGGAGCTGCTGAGCAAATACCGCCAACCCATCGGGCTCGGCGTGACGCTGCTGTTATTCGCGATCGCACTGATCGCTTGCCGACATATGTTGAGCGAGCTGGATCTGTATGCGTTGCACGACTCATTGCTCAGCGTACCGGTCCCCTCCCTGGCTGGTGCCGTGCTGGCTACGGCCATCGGCTTCGTGATTCTGCTGGGCTATGAATGGTCCGCGAGCCGCTACGCCAACGTAAACCTGCCGAACAAAACCCTGGCGATGGGTGGTTTTACCGCCTTCGCCATTGGCAACGCGGTGGGGCTGTCGATGCTTTCCGGCGGTTCGGTGCGCTACCGGCTCTATTCGCGCAAAGGTATCGGCGCGGTTGAAGTCGCGCGGATGACCCTGTTCGCCAGCCTGTCACTGGGCTGCGCCCTGCCCCCCCTCGCGGCGCTGGCGACCCTGAGTAATTTGTCCGGCGCCTCTCTGGCGCTGCACTTGCCAGTGGACATGCTGGCGATCATTGCCATTGCCGTGTTGCTCTTGAGCGGCTTGCTGGCCGTTGCCGTGTACCGTCGTCGCCTGCCGGAACAGACAATCCCCCATAACCTGCTGGTTCGTGCAGGGCGCCGTACGCTGCGCCTTCCCGATCTGCGCCTGACACTCATGCAACTGGTGATCACTGCACTGGACGTAGCCGCCGCCGCGACCGTGCTTTATCTGTTGCTGCCGCAGTCGCCGCCCTTCGGTGCCTTCCTGCTGGTTTACCTGCTTGCCCTCGCGGCGGGCGTGCTCAGCCATGTGCCGGGCGGTGTCGGCGTTTTCGAAGCGATCCTGCTCGCTGCGTTCGCCAACGAACTGGGCGCTGCGCCGCTGGCCGCGGCCCTGCTGCTCTACCGCATGATTTACGTGGTACTGCCGCTACTGCTTGCATGCCTGACCCTGCTGTTCACCGAAGGCCAGCGCTTGCTGCCCACCAAACAGGCCATGCGCGTTGCATCGGGTCTGGCCGCACCGATCCTGGCGCTGCTGGTGTTCCTGTCGGGCGTGGTGCTGTTGTTCTCCGGCGCCACCCCGGAAATCGACACGCGCATCGAAGACCTTGGGTTTTTGATCCCCCACCGCCTGATCGACCTGTCGCACTTCGGCGCCAGCCTCATTGGCGTGCTGTGCCTGCTGCTGGCGCAGGGGTTGCGTCGACGCCTGTCTGCGGCGTGGATGCTGACGGTGATTCTGCTGCTTGCGGGCGCGGCACTGTCGATGCTCAAAGGCTTTGACTATGAAGAGGCCACGCTGCTGATTTTGACGGCGGCGCTGCTGGCGGTCTTCCGTCGTTCGTTCTACCGCCCTAGCCGCCTGCTGGAACTGCCGTTCTCGCCGCTGTACCTGGTGGCGAGTCTGTGCGTATTGGGCGCATCTTTCTGGCTGTTGCTATTTGCCTACCAGGACGTCCCCTACAGCCACCAACTGTGGTGGCAGTTCACGCTGGACGCCGATGCTCCACGTGGCTTGCGTTCGGCCCTGGGCAGCGCCGTACTGCTGGTGATCGTATCGCTGACCTGGCTGCTGCGCACCGCTCGTCCCGTCATCAAGCTGCCGGATGCCGCTGAACTGGCCAAGGCCGCTGAAATCGTCAATGCATCGTCTCAGCCCGACGGCGGCCTGGTGCTCACCGGCGATAAAGCGGTGCTGCTGCACCCCAGCGGCAACGCGTTTCTGATGTACGCCCATCGCGGCCGCAGCCTGGTTGCGCTCTATGACCCCATCGGCCCGACTCAACAGCGCGCCGAGCTGATCTGGCAGTTCCGTGACCTGTGCGACGTGCACCACGCCCGCCCCGTGTTCTATCAGGTGCGCGCCGAGAACCTGCCGTTCTATATGGACATCGGTCTGACCGCGATCAAGCTGGGCGAAGAAGCCCGGGTGGATCTGCGGCGCTTCGATATCGACGCCAAAGGCAAGGAGATGAAAGACCTGCGTTACACCTGGAACCGAGGTGGGCGTGATGGACTTTCGCTGGAGATTTATGAAGTCGGGCAAGCGCCGCTGGATGAGCTGAAAGTCATCTCCGACGCCTGGCTGACGGGCAAGAATGTGCGGGAAAAAGGCTTCTCTCTGGGCCGCTTCAGCCCCGAATACCTCAAGCATTTCCGCATTGCCATCATCCACTTCGAAGGCAAGCCGGTGGCGTTTGCCAACCTGCTGGAGACCTCGCGCCATGATCTGGCAAGCCTGGATCTGATGCGCGCCCATCCCGATGCGCCGAAGTTGACCATGGAATTCATGATGGTCGGGCTGATTCTGTATTACAAACAGCACGGCTACGAACGCTTCAGCCTTGGCATGGTGCCGCTTTCCGGGCTGCAACCACGTCGGGGCGCGCCATTGACTCAGCGTCTTGGCTCGATGGTCTTCCGCCGCGGCGAACAGCTCTATAACTTCCAGGGCCTGCGTCGCTTCAAAGACAAATTCCAGCCTGACTGGGAACCTCGTTATATGGCCGTGCCTGCCGGACTGGATCCGCTCGTGGCACTGGCTGACACCGCTGCCCTGATTGCGGGCGGCCTGACTGGATTGGTGAAACGCTGATGATTCAACGCTACCGGCGCATTTTGCTCGCAGCTTTGCTTGTTGTTCTGGCTTTGATTCTCGGGGTCTGGCTGTGGAGCCGCCCCGCTCCCCCCGCCACCCTTGAGCGCTCGTCACTGGCCGATGGCTCGGCGTTGATCGACGTAACACCGGGCAGCAGGACCAAAGTGCAGGTTGCCCTCGCAGTGACCGCTGAGGACCTGCTGTCCGACAAACAACTGCTGGCACTGAGCCAAGACGCATCGGCGCGGATCATTCAGGTGGTACTGCCAAAGGACAACTGCGTCCTGCAACAGCAGACCTTCAAGGATGCGCTGAGCAAGCTCGACGCCGCTCCTACCGTCGTTGCCGGTATCGGCCCAGGTGCAACGCTGGCCTGGCGCTGGCTCGCCGGACAGCAGAACGACAAGGCCGAAGCCATTTCAGTCGGTTTCTATGTGGAGCAGCCTTCACAGCCCGTCAAGCCGGTTGACCCGGATGACACACCTCCGGTCATCTGCGACGTGGCGCTGCCACAAAGTGCCCCGCACGGGCACTGGACTGTGGCGTGGAACGATTTCCCTGACGATGAGCCCGCGACCTTTGTGCGCAACCAGGCCAACGCCGACACCAGCATCAGCGACTACGACATCAAGCTGCCTCAAGTCTTGAACAGCGAACTGCGCCGCAAGCTGGTGGGCGAAGACGATAAAGGCGGCGGTCTTGGTATCCCGGTCGTGGAAGTACCAAGCGCACAACCCAAGGACACCGTGACCCTGTTCCTGTCCGGTGACGGCGGCTGGCGCGACCTGGACAAAGTCGTTGCCGGTGACATGGCGGGCATGGGCTACCCGGTCGTGGGCATCGACGTGCTGCGCTATTACTGGGAACACAAATCCCCGGAGCAGACTGCCACCGACCTGTCAGAACTGATGCAGCACTACCGTCAGAAATGGGGCACCAAGCGTTTCATCCTCGCCGGTTACTCGTTTGGCGCGGACGTGCTGCCAGCCGTCTACAACCGCATGTCGACCGAGGATCAAGACAAGGTCGACGGCATGATCCTGCTGGCCTTCGCCCGCACGGGCAGCTTCGAAATCCGCGTCGACGGCTGGCTGGGTGCAGCAGGCAAAGACCTGCAGACCGGCCCGGAAATGGCCAAGCTGCCGCCCGAGAAAGTGCTGTGTGTCTACGGCGTGGAAGAGGTCAAGGAAAGCGGCTGCACCGATACCACCGCCGTCGGCGAGAAGCTGCAGCTGCCGGGCGGCCACCACTTCGACGAAAACTACCCGGCACTGGCCAAGCGTTTGATCGCCTTCATCGATAAGCGCAATAAGGCTGTGGCGCAGTAAGACACTTTAGCCCGCTGCAAAAAAATCCCCGTGAGCTGTAAGGCTGGCGGGGATTTTTTATTACGCTTCGGTCCTGTAGGAGCTGCCGAAGGCTGCGAATGGCGTTATTCGCAGCCTTCGGCAGCTCCTACAGGTGGAGTACAGGGCTTCTACATCTCCACCTGCGTCCCCAACTCAATCACCCGATTGAACGGCAGCTTGAAGAATCGCAGGTTGCCATTGGCATTCTTCAACATGAACGCAAACAGCGCTTCACGCCAACGCGCCATGCCGACGATTTCCGGCAGCACAGCAAACGACGTTAACCCGCTGCACCCCCCCCCGTGAGCTGTGAGGCTGTCGGGGATTTTTTATTACGCTTCGGTCCTGTAGGAGCTGCCGAAGGCTGCGAAGGCGGTTTTGCCAGACACATCGCCATTCGCAGCCTTCGGCAGCTCCTACAGGTGGAGTACAGGGCTTCTACATCTCCACCTGCGTCCCCAACTCAATCACCCGATTGAACGGCAGCTTGAAGAATCGCAGGTTGCCATTGGCATTCTTCAACATGAACGCAAACAGCGCTTCACGCCAACGCGCCATGCCGACGATCTTCGACGGGATCACCGTCTCGCGACTCAGGAAGTACGTCGTTCGCATCGGGCTGAAGTCCAGCTCCTTGAGGTGACACAGCGCCAGAGCAGCGGGTACGTCCGGCTCATCAATGAAGCCAAAGTGCAGAATCACCCGATAGAACCCCTCACCATATACTTCCACTTCAAAGCGCTGCTGCGCCGGAACACGCGGGGTGTCTTCGTAGACGACGGTGAGCAACACCACCTGCTCGTGCAGCACCTGGTTGTGCAGCATGTTATGCAACAACGCATGAGGCACGGCATCCGAGCGCGCGGTGAGAAACACGGCCGTGCCCTGAACCCGATGCGGCGGCTGGACGCTAATGCTGCTGATAAAAATCGGCAACGGTAGCCCGCCCTCGTCGATGCGTTCTACCAGAAGCTGCTTGCCGCGCTTCCAGGTGGTCATCAGGATAAACAGCACGACCCCGGCAATCACCGGGAAGGCCCCGCCCTGCACGACCTTGGGAACGTTGGCCGCAAAGAACAGGCTGTCCACCAGCAACAGACACAGCAGCAGCGGCACTGCCAGAAACGCAGGCCACTTCCACAGCAGCAACATCACCGAAGACACCAGAATCGTGGTGCAGAACATGGTCCCGGTCACGGCAACGCCATAGGCAGACGCCAGCGCGCCGGAGGATTCGAAGCCCAGCACCAACAGAATCACGCCGACCATCAATGCCCAGTTCACGGCACCGATGTAGATCTGGCCCTGCGCATCGCTGGAGGTGTGTTGAATGTGCATGCGCGGAATGTAGCCAAGCTGGATCGCCTGCAGCGTCATGGAGAACGCGCCGGAAATCACGGCCTGCGAGGCAATCACTGTCGCCAGTGTCGACAGGCCGATGAGCGGCAGCAATGCCCAACTGGGGGCCAGCAGGTAGAACGGGTTGCGTGCCGCTTCCGGGTTTTCCAGTACTAAAGCGCCCTGGCCAAAGTAGTTGAGCACCAGCGCGGGCAACACCAGCGCAAACCAGGCGCGCGCGATGGGCTTGCGACCAAAGTGCCCCATGTCGGCATACAGCGCCTCGGCACCGGTCAGGGCCAGGACCACTGCGCCGAGAATCGCAACGCCGATGCCCGGGTGAACAATAAAGAAGCGCACGGCCCACAGCGGGTTCATGGCATGCAGCACTTCAGGCTGATGCACGATGCCATTGATGCCCAGCAGCCCGAGCACCACGAACCAGGTCACCATCACCGGGCCGAACAGTACGCCGATACGCGCCGTTCCATGGCGCTGGATCAGAAACAGCGCCACCAGCACCACCAGCGCCATGGGCACCACCCAATGCTCGATACCGTCGAAGGCCAGTTCCAGACCCTCCATGGCCGAAAGCACGGAAATCGCCGGGGTGATCATGCTGTCGCCGTAGAACAGCGCGGCACCAAACAGGCCGAACACCACCATGGTCATCTGCAACCTGGGGTGTTTGGCCGACGCCCGTCTTGCCAAGGCAGTGAGCGCCATGATGCCGCCCTCGCCCTGGTTATCGGCGCGCAGAATGAAGGCCATGTATTTGAATGAGACCACCCAGATCAACGACCAGAAGATCAACGATAGGATGCCCAACACGGCATCGTGGCTGACGTCCACGCCATAACCGCCCTGAAACACCTCTTTGAGGGTGTACAACGGACTGGTGCCGATATCGCCGTACACGACGCCCACTGCCGCCATCAACAAGGCGAGGGGTTTTGCCGCCTGATGCCCGGTTTCAGCCTGACTGCTTGCTTGACTCATCTACCACTCCTGAGACCTGGGCTTGCGCTGCAAAACATGCTGATGCTTTGAGTCGCCAATAGGTAATGCGTGCCCCAGAGCGGGGTAAAAACCGACATATTCTGTAACGGCGCGAAGCATAGCGCAGCACTCGTCGTAATTCTCGGTTTAACGCTGGTCAATCGCCGGGCTGATCGCTAGAATTGCGCACTTTTTGATCAGAGGCGCACCAAAGCGCCCGACAGGTGCCACGGCTGATAGCCAATGCACCCCATCACGCCGAGGTTAGCCAATGTCCACCGTCACCACGCCATCCGCCCCCAAGGTTGGATTCGTCAGTCTGGGTTGCCCGAAAGCACTCGTAGATTCCGAACGCATCCTCACCCAACTGCGCATGGAAGGTTATGAAGTCGTCGCGACCTATCAGGACGCGGACGTCGTCGTGGTCAATACCTGTGGTTTCATCGACGCCGCCAAGGCAGAGTCGCTTGAAGTGATCGGCGACGCCATCAAAGAGAACGGCAAGGTCATCGTTACCGGCTGCATGGGCGTTGATGAAAGCGTGATCCGTGACGTTCACCCGAGCGTGCTCTCTGTGACGGGCCCGCAGCAGTACGAACAAGTGGTCAACGCCGTCCATGACGCCGCGCCACCGAATCTTGATCACAACCCGCTGATCGACCTGGTGCCGCCTCAGGGTGTCAAGCTGACCCCGCGCCACTACGCGTACCTGAAGATTTCCGAAGGCTGCAACCACAGCTGCAGCTTCTGCATCATCCCGTCCATGCGCGGCAAGCTGGTCAGCCGACCGGTGGGTGACGTGCTCGACGAAGCCCAGCGCCTGGTCAAGTCTGGCGTGAAAGAGCTGCTGGTGATTTCCCAGGACACCAGCGCTTACGGCGTCGACATCAAATACCGCACCGGCTTCTGGAATGGTGCGCCGGTCAAGACGCGCATGACCGAACTGTGCGAAGCCCTCAGCTCCCTGGGTGTGTGGGTGCGCCTGCATTACGTTTATCCGTACCCGCACGTGGACGAGCTGATCCCGCTGATGGCCGCGGGGAAAATCCTGCCGTACCTGGACATCCCGTTCCAGCACGCCAGCCCGAAAATCCTCAAGCTGATGAAGCGCCCGGCTTTCGAAGACAAGACCCTGGCGCGGATCAAGAACTGGCGCGAGCAGTGCCCGGACCTGATCATCCGTTCGACCTTCATCGTCGGCTTCCCTGGCGAAACCGAAGAAGATTTCCAGTACCTGCTGGACTGGCTCACCGAAGCACAACTCGACCGCGTGGGCTGCTTCCAGTACTCGCCGGTTGAAGGCGCGCCCGCCAACCTCTTGGACGCCGCCATCGTGCCGGACGACATCAAGCAGGACCGCTGGGATCGTTTCATGGCTCACCAGCAGGCGATCAGCGCGGCACGTCTGCAAATGCGCATCGGCCGGGAAATCGAAGTGCTGATCGACGAAGTCGACGAGCAAGGCGCCGTTGGCCGCTGCTTCTTCGATGCACCGGAAATCGACGGCAACGTGTTCATCGGCCTTGAGGAAGGCAGCACGGTCAAGCCGGGCGACAAGATCATGTGCCGGGTCACCGACGCTGACGAATACGACTTGTGGGCCGAGACTATCTGACACTCTCGGATTGCCGCGCGACAAAACAGCCCTGCCCTTCAAACGGCGGGGCTTTTTATGAGTCGAACACAGGGATGACTGTTCCATGTGCAGCGGCCAGACGGAGCCCCGCCCCATGCAAGCCTCTATTTCAACGCCTCACAAGGACGAATACCCGCAACTGACTCAGGTGTGGGAAAACTCGGTACGCGCCACCCACGACTTTCTGCCTGATGCCTACGTGACAATGCTCAAAGGCCTATTGCTGTCCAGCTACTTGGATACCGTCACGCTGTTCTGCACCCGCGACGATCAATTGAACATCACCGGGTTTGCCGGGGTGAGCCGCTCGAAACTGGAAATGCTGTTCATTGACCCGCAACATCGTGGCCAGGGGCTGGGCAAAAAGCTGCTGGCGCATGCCATCGAACACTTCGATATCAGCGTACTGGACGTCAACGAACAAAACCCGCAGGCACTGGGTTTCTACCTCAAGCAGGGTTTCGAAGTCGTCAGCCGCTCGGAAGTCGACGGGCTGGGGCAGCCTTATCCGATGTTGCGGATGCGATTAACCCGACGTAGATAGCTGTAGGAGCACCCACAGAGTGGTCCCAATAGCGGCGCGACGACGTGGGACCGGCTTTAGCCGGGAAGAGGACGGTACATCCACCCAATATTGATCGTCCGAAATGCCGCCTTCCCGGCTAAAGCCGGTCCCACGCCGTCACATCCACTTATGTACAAACATGAAACCTCCCACAGGCGCCGAGGCGGGTAACCACACTGATCACCACCCATTTGCAATGTTGCCGCCATTAACCGGGCGGGCACGGGTACAATGTCGGCCTTTCTCTCAAGTAACGGCTGTTTGTCATGTCAGAACCCATCCGCCTCTCCAAACGCCTTATCGAGCTGACCGGGTGCTCCCGTCGCGAGGCCGAGCTGTTCATTGAAGGTGGCTGGGTCACGGTAGACGGCCAGGTCATCGACGAGCCGCAGTTCAAGGTCGACACGCAAACCGTCGTGCTTGACCCGCAAGCCAAGGCTGATACGCCGGAGCCTGTGACCATCATCTTTCACAAGCCTGCCGACCTCAGCGAAGCCGATGCCTTGGCTCTGATTACCCCTGCGACCCTCTCCGAGGAGCACAGCTTCGGTAAACGTCCGCTCAAGGGTCACTTTCTGCGCCTTGAGCCCATCTCGACTCTGCAGGCCAATGCCAGCGGCCTGATGGTTTTCAGCCAGGACTGGAAGATCCTGCGCAAGCTGACTGACGATCGCAGCAAGATCGAACAGGAATACGTGGTGGAAATTTCCGGCGACATGGTTGCCCACGGCCTGAATCGCCTGAACCACGGCCTGACCTACAAGGGCAAGGAATTGCCTGCAGTCAAAGCCAGCTGGCAGAACGAAAACCGCCTGCGTTTTGCCATGAAAAACCCGCAGCCCGGGATCATCGCCCAGCTCTGCGAAGCCGTGGGCCTGAAAATCATTGCCGTGCGCCGTATCCGCATTGGCGGGGTTTCCATGGGCAAGATGCCCGAAGGCCAATGGCGCTACATGACTTCCAAAGAGAAGTTCTAATTCAGTTCAGAGCCGCGCGAATGTGTCGTGCGGCATGACCCCCGACTTACCAGGATTTTTGCATCATGATGAACAACGACGTTCTGCGCAGCGTGCGCTACATGCTCGATATCAGCGACGGCAAGATTGTCGACATCACCAAGTTGGGTGGTTTTGAAATCACCAAAGCTGACGTGATCGCTTTCACCAAGAAAGAAGACGAAGAAGGCTATCTGGACTGCAGCGATGAAATCATGGCGCACTTCCTCGATGGCCTGGTGATCTTCAAACGCGGCAAGGACGACAGCCGCGCGCCACAACCCGTCGAGCTGCCAGTCACCAACAACACTGTGCTGAAGAAGCTGCGAGTTGCCTTCGAACTGAAAGAAGAAGACATGCACGCGATTCTCAAGTCTGTGGAATTCCCGGTTTCCAAGCCTGAGCTGAGCGCCCTGTTCCGCAAATTCGGCCACAGTAACTACCGCACCTGCGGTGATCAGTTGCTGCGCAATTTCCTCAAAGGCCTGACCCTGCGGGTTCGTGGTTAGAAGAGCCAGAACCTAGGGCGCGATCTGTGGGAGCGAATTCATTCGCGAAGAGGCCAGTACAGCCGCCGCATATCCATCGGCAGGAAAACCGCCTTCGCGAATGAATTCGCTCCCACAGGGTATCCCTCTCAGACCAGACACCCCACATGCCTGACACCTACAACGTCTCCCCCATTGGCTTCGTGCGCTCCTGCTTCAAGGAGAAGTTCGCCATCCCGCGTCAGCCGCAACTGGCACCTGCGGCTCGTGGCGTGCTGGAATTGGTGGCGCCGTTCGATCAAGGCGATGCCGTGCAGGGCCTGGAGCAGGTCAGCCATGTCTGGTTGTTGTTCCTGTTCCATCTGGCATTGGAAGACAAGCCACGCCTCAAGGTTCGCCCTCCGCGCCTGGGCGGCAATCAGTCGATGGGCGTGTTCGCCACTCGCGCCACCCACCGCCCCAATGGCATCGGCCAATCAGTGGTCAAGCTCGACAAGGTCGAAGCCGGACGCCTGTGGCTGTCAGGCATCGACCTGCTGGACGGCACACCGGTGCTGGATATCAAACCCTATGTGCCTTATGCAGACAGCGTAGCGGGCGCGACCAACCAGATTGCCAGCGCCGCCCCCGAGTTGATCCCGGTGAACTGGGAACCCTGTGCATTGACCCAGGCCCATGAACACGGTTTGCGCCTGCAGGAGCCGTTGATTCAGTTGATTGAACAATGCCTGGCTCAAGACCCACGCCCTGCTTACCAGACACCCACACCGGAACGCCGCTACGGCGCGCAATTCTGGGACCTGGATGTGCGCTGGCATTACCCGCAGCCGGGAACGATCAGGGTACTGGAAGTGGTTGCGGCCAATAGCTAAAGGGCCGACGAATCTTGCGCCACAAAAAAACCGCCTGGTCCGTGACCCCCAGGCGGTTTTTTTGTTACGAGGGCAGGATGTGCAGAACACACCCCGCCTGTAAATCAGCGCTTACTTCTCGACGAATGCACGCTCGATCAAGTAATCGCCCGGCTCACGCATACGTGGCGAAACCGTCAGGCCGAAGCTGTTGAGCACTTCGCTGGTCTCGTCGAGCATGCTCGGGCTACCGCACAGCATGGCGCGGTCGTCCTGAGGGTTGATAGGTGGCAGACCGATGTCGCTGAACAGCTTGCCGCTGCGCATCAGGTCAGTCAGGCGGCCTTCGTTTTCGAATGGCTCGCGGGTAACGGTTGGGTAGTAGATCAGCTTGTCGCGGAGGGCTTCGCCGAAGAACTCGTTCTGCGGCAGGTGCTCGGTGATGAATTCGCGGTAGGCGACTTCATTCACGTAACGCACGCCGTGGCAGAGGATGACTTTTTCGAAACGCTCGTAGGTTTCCGGGTCCTGGATGACGCTCATGAACGGCGCCAGACCGGTGCCGGTGCTGAGCAGGTAAAGGTGTTTGCCCGGCTTTAGGTCATCGAGTACCAGCGTGCCCGTAGGCTTTTTGCTGATGATGATCTCGTCGCCTTCCTTCAAGTGCTGCAGCTGGGAGGTCAGGGGACCATCCGGCACTTTGATGCTGAAGAATTCGAGATGCTCTTCCCAATTCGGGCTGGCGATCGAGTAGGCACGCATGAGCGGGCGCCCGTTCGGCTGCTGCAGACCGATCATGACGAACTGACCGTTCTCGAAACGCAGACCTGGATCGCGGGTGCACTTGAAACTGAAGAGCGTGTCGTTCCAGTGATGGACACTAAGTACACGTTCGTGGTTCATGTTGCTCATTGACGTGAAAACTCCTGAGATTCGCATGCGCCGGGTAGGAGCGCTATTGCGCGGTATTCTAGTGGCAAGCACAATATCTGTTAAATGGATTATCAAGATATAGGTTATCGGTTATATAGATATGCGATTTACTCTCCGTCAACTCCAGGTTTTTGTCGCCGTGGCCCAACAGGAAAGCGTTTCCCGGGCTGCGATCCTGTTATCGCTGTCGCAATCGGCCGCCAGCACGTCGATCACCGAACTCGAACGTCAGTCCAGCTGCCAGCTGTTTGACCGGGCAGGTAAACGGCTGAGCCTGAACGCCACGGGTCGACAGCTGTTGCCCCAGGCGGTCGCCCTGCTGGACCAGGCCAAGGAGATCGAAGACCTGCTCAATGGCAAGTCTGGCTTCGGCTCGCTGGCGGTGGGCGCGACCCTGACTATCGGTAACTACCTAGCGACCTTGCTGATCGGCAGCTTCATGCAGCGCCACCCGGAAAGCCAGGTCAAACTGCATGTGCAGAACACCGAGCACATCGTGCAACAAGTCGCGCACTACGAAATTGACCTGGGTCTGATCGAAGGCGATTGCACCCATCCTGATATCGAGGTGCAACGCTGGGTTGAAGACGAACTGGTGGTGTTCTGTGCGCCACAACACCCGCTGGCCAAGCGTGGCCGGGCGAGCCTGGAAGAGCTGACCGAAGAGGCGTGGATCCTGCGCGAACAGGGCTCGGGCACGCGGCTGACCTTCGACCAGGCCATGCGTCACCACCGCAACGCGCTGAACGTGCGGCTGGAGCTGGAACATACCGAAGCCATCAAGCGCGCGGTGGAGTCAGGGCTGGGTATCGGCTGCATTTCGCGCCTGGCGCTGCGTGACGCCATCCGGCGCGGCAGCCTGGTGGCGGTAGAAACGCCCGAGTTGGACCTGTCCCGGCAGTTCTATTTCATCTGGCACAAGCAGAAGTACCAGACCTCTGCCATGCGTGAATTCCTCGACCTGTGCCGCTCGTTGACCGCCGACGTTAAGCGCAGCGATGAGATCGTGTTGCCGAGCATGTACTGAGAGGCTCAACCAAACAGGATCAGAGCCCATACCACCGCGATCATGGTCAGTGAAACCATCTGGGCCGCACTGCCCATGTCCTTGGCGTTTTTCGACAGCGGATGCAGGTCCAGAGAAATACGGTCGATGGCCGCTTCCACTGCCGAGTTGAGCAACTCAACAATCAGGGCCAGCAGACACACGGCAATCAGCAACGCGTGTTCGCCCTTGCTGACATCGATCACGAAGGACAACGGGATCAGGATCACGTTGAGTAACACCAGCTGGCGAAAGGCAGCCTCACCTTTAAAGGCGGCTGACAGGCCATCGAAGGAGTAGCCAGCGGCGTTGAGGATGCGTTTGAGGCCGGTTTGGCCTTTGAAAGGTGACATAGATAGGCGGCTGCGCAAAAAAGAAAGTGGACGCTAATCGAGGACAGGTCAAAAAAGCGTGAATGACAAGCGCGTTACTGCCGGTCAGTTGGAGGAAATCGATTCCAGTTGTTGCAACAACAGGGCCGCTTGCGTCCGGGTTCGAACGCCCAGTTTACGGAAGATGGCCGTGACGTGAGCTTTGATCGTGGCTTCGGAAACGCTCAACTCATACGCGATCTGCTTGTTCAGCAACCCTTCACAGACCATGGTCAAAACCCGGAACTGCTGTGGTGTCAGGCTTGCGAGCCCGGCACTGGCGGCTTTGGCTTCGGCAGACACACTGATCGTTTCGCTGGCCTGAGGCGGCCACCAGACATCACCCTCGAGCACCTTGCGCACGGCCATTTGAATGGTTTCCAGCCCGCTGGACTTAGGGATGAAGCCGCTGGCGCCAAACTCTCGGGACCTGACCACAATCGACGCTTCTTCCTGAGCCGACACCATGACCACCGGGATCTGCGGGTATTGCCCGCGCAGCAGCACCAGCCCGGAAAACCCATAGGCGCCCGGCATGTTCAAATCCAGCAGCACCAGATCCCAGTCAGCTTTTTCCGCCAGACGCGTTTCCAGCTCGGCGATGCTCTCTACCTCTACCAGCCTTACATCGGGGCCGAGGCCAAGACTCACCGCCTGATGCAACGCGCTGCGAAACAGCGGGTGATCATCGGCAATCAGGATTTCGTAGGTCATGGGTGATCCTGTTCATATCAGTGAGCGTCGATCCATTCAACGCTCAGCAAGGCATCGGCAAATGCCGGTAAAACTGGTCGGTGACCTTTTTATGCGGCGCCAGCATGCCCAGCGAACCTGAGGCGGTCAAGCATTACGCCGCAGGCCGGGGCGGGCTCTATTGTGCGCTTATCTGCGGGCTATTTATTGCACCGTAAAACATTCAGAGAAAAGCCTTCAAATGGGTGTGCGAAGCATCATCAACATCAACCGGATTCTGATACTTGGCGCCCAGATAGTGCGCGGTAAATACATCCAGATAAGCGTCCAGCACACCGCTTGCCTGGGTGTCACCTGCCAGCTCCAGGCACAGGGCGGCCACCTCGGCCGTGCAGAAGTGGTCATCACGCTTGGAGCGCCGCAGGCGATAGCGAGACAACTGCTCCGATTCAAGGCTCAGCACCGGGAAGCGCTCCAGATACGGGCTCTTGCGAAACATCTTGCGGGCTTCGGTCCAGGTGGCATCCAGCAGAATGAACAGCGGGCGCTTGCCCTCCACGCTCTCCACTTGATTGACCACTCGCTCAGGCGCCACGAACTCGCCGGGGAAGACGATATAAGGCTGCCACTGAGGATCATCCAGCAGGGCCTGCAATTGTTCGTCGACGTCGATCCGCGACCAGCCAAACGCATGGGTGTCATCGATGATATCGGCGATCAGCCAGCCGGTATTGGTCGGCTTGAGCGGCTCGGTGTCATACATCAACAGGCACATGGCTGAATTGGCGGCAACGCTCGGCTTCCAGGCACACAGGCAATAATCGGGAATGACCCGGCATTGATTGCAGCGCGGGGCGCGTGATCCACGGGCAATAAAGGGCTTGGTGCTTTGCGCCAGACGCCGATCGCGCAGACGAGAAACGGCGTGGCTCATGAAAGCGCGCGCCAATGAATAGAAAGCGTGAGCACTGCAATAACTCGGGATGGGCTTAAAGTTCGCGCAGTTTACCAGAGCCTTACTGAATACGGCCTGCGCTGTTCAGCATGAATCGCTTTCGCAGGAACTCGTCTTTATACTTCTGCGTTACCGAAACACTTGCCATCATAGAGCCACGTGCGGCGCGCCGCGTTGTGAACATACTTTGCGGTTACCGGTCCAAGGGCCAGTCACTGAATCAGGAGAAACTAATGCTGCGCCTTATCGTCCCTACCCTTACGCTGCTGCTCGTCACCCCTTTGTGCGCCCAGGCGGCGTCAAAGCAGGAATTCGAGCTGAGCAAAATGCTTGAACAAGTTGCGAAGGAAAGCAGCGTCGGTACGCCACGGGCGATCAACGAAGATATTCTCGATCAGGGCTACACGGTTGAAGGCAATCAGTTGATCAACCACCTGAGCGTGCAAGCGGGCCAGGCTCAGCAAATGCGTGCCGACCCTGACTCGGTGCGCAATCAGTTGGGCAACAGCGTGTGCCATAACAACGGCTATCGCCAATTGATGACCAAGGGCGCTGTGCTCAAGTATCAATTCACCGAATACAAAACCAACCGCCCGGTCGCTGTTCAGGTGTTCAAAGCGGGCGATTGCTCGGTCAAGAAGAAGTAAAAGCGAAGGCGCTGGCTCGGGCACGGTCTTGTGGGACCGGCTCTAGCCGGGAAGGCTTCATTGCAGACGAATCATTCCTGCGGCCGTACCACCCCTTCCCGGCTAAAGCCGATCCCACAAGCAATGAGCATTGCAGGCCGATACAGAATCCCCCCAAAGCTGTCCAGCGAAACACCGATGCGTTACTCAAAGATTGCCAGCGCCCATCAGGCTAGGCACATTAACGCATCGGAATAAGCGCCACGCCTCAGACGACACTGTGGGCTGAAGCGATCGCGCATGGAGAAGCCCTGAATGCCTTATGTACCCAATGATCTTTTATCCACTCACTTCCAGAGCAGCGGTTTAGACCTCACCAGCAAGATCGAAGAACAGATCAACCTGGTCGCCCCCAACAGCCCAAACCTGGCGCTGTACCGCGATATGATTCTGACCGTGCTGCGCATGGCTCAGGACGACCGCAATCGCTGGAATGCCAAAATCACCCTTCAAGCCCTGCGAGAACTGGACAACGCGTTCCGTGTGCTCGAACAGTTCAGAGGCC
Source organism: Paucimonas lemoignei (assembly GCA_900475325.1). Taxonomy (GTDB): domain Bacteria; phylum Pseudomonadota; class Gammaproteobacteria; order Pseudomonadales; family Pseudomonadaceae; genus Aquipseudomonas. The sequence goes on along the minus strand of LS483371.1, from coordinate 1,676,944 downwards.
GACGCAAAGTGACGGTATTCGGCTCGGCCCGCACGCCGACCGAGCATCCGCTGTATGCGCTGGCCAAGGAACTGGGAGGCTTGCTGGCACAGGCGGACCTGATGGTCATCACCGGCGCAGGCGGCGGTATCATGGCTGCTGCTCATGAGGGTGCGGGGCTGGAACACAGCCTCGGTTTCAATATCACGCTGCCCTTTGAGCAACATGCCAATCCCACCGTCGAGGGCACTGGCAACCTGCTGCCGTTCCACTTCTTCTTTACCCGCAAACTGTTTTTCGTCAAGGAAGCTGATGCGCTGGTCCTGTGCCCTGGCGGTTTCGGCACGCTGGACGAAGCGCTGGAAGTCCTGACGCTGATTCAGACCGGAAAAAGCCCGCTGGTGCCCATCGTGTTGCTCGATGTACCCGGTGGCAGCTTCTGGCAGACCGCACTGGATTTCATCAAGCATCAGCTGGAAGACAATCGCTATATTCTTCCCAACGACATGAAGTTGATGCGTCTGGTCCACAGCGCCGAAGCGGCGGTAGAGGAGATTCATCAGTTCTACAGCAACTTCCATTCAACCCGCTGGCTGAAAACCAAGTTCATTATTCGGATGCGCCAGCCGTTGACCGATCAGGCACTCGATCATTTGCAAGAGGCGTTCGCCGACCTGTGCCTGACTGAAGGCTTTCAGCAGCACACGTATCAAGGCGAAGAATATGAAGCGGAGTTCAGCCACCTGACGCGCTTGTCATTCAGCTTCAGTGGGCGTAATCAGGGTCGGTTACGGGAGTTGGTGGACTACATTAACGTGCCGGAAAACCAGATTCCCCGCTCAGCAGAAATGCAGGCGACAGAGTATGATGATTGGAAGACGATCTAAACGTCAGTCGTCTTCACCACGGCCGCTGAACAAGCGGCCGATCATCTCCATCGAATAACCGCGATAACTCAGAAAGCGCCCTTGCTTGGCGCGCTCACGGGCATCCACTGGCAAATGCCCATCGAACTTGCGTTGCCAGGTTTCGTGCATCTTTTCCTGCCAGTTGAAACCGCAGTCCCGTATCGCCTGCTCGACTTCGGCACGCTGCAACCCTCGCTGATTCAGTTCCTCACGAATACGCGCAGGGCCGTAACCCGAACGTGCACGGTAAGAGACAAAACTTTCAAGGTAGCGAGCTTCGGAGAGCAGACCCTCCTCAACCAGACGGTCCAAGGCGGGTTCGATCAGCTCAGGCGTCGCGCCACGCTGACGCAGCTTGCGCGTCAGCTCGACACGACCATGCTCGCGACGCGCGAGCAGGTCCATTGCGGTTCGCCTTACGGCGACAGGTGTATCCAGTACCGCTGACATGATCTATCAGATATCAACGTCAGCATCGGCCATGTCAGCAGCAGGCGCTGGTGCACGGGAGGCTTCTGACTTGGTATCGACACCTGGGGTCAGCAGCTTCTCGCGAATCATCTTCTCGAGGGTGGCACCCACTTCAGGGTTGTCCGCCAGGAATTTGGCCGAGTTGGCCTTACCCTGACCGATCTTGCTGCCCTGATAGCTGTACCAGGCGCCGGACTTCTCAACGAAACCGTGCAACACGGCCAAGTCGATGATCTCGCCGTTGAGGTAGATACCCTTGCCGTAAAGAATCTGGAACTCTGCCTGACGGAACGGCGGAGCCACCTTGTTCTTCACAACCTTGACGCGGGTTTCACTGCCTACAACTTCGTCGCCTTCTTTCACTGCACCTGTGCGGCGAATGTCCAGACGTACCGAGGCGTAGAACTTCAGCGCGTTACCACCGGTGGTGGTTTCCGGGCTGCCGAACATCACACCGATTTTCATACGGATCTGGTTAATGAAGATAACCAGGCAGTTGGCGTTCTTGATGTTACCGGTGATTTTACGCAGTGCCTGGGACATCAGACGAGCCTGCAGGCCGACGTGCATGTCGCCCATTTCACCTTCGATTTCAGCCTTTGGTACCAGAGCGGCAACGGAGTCGACCACGATCACGTCGATGGCGTTGGAGCGCACCAGCATGTCGGTGATTTCCAGTGCCTGCTCGCCGGTGTCCGGCTGCGAAACCAGCAGGTCGTCAACATTGACGCCCAGCTTGCCTGCGTATTCTGGATCAAGCGCGTGCTCGGCATCGACGAACGCACAGGTTGCACCCATTTTCTGGGCCTGGGCGATGACCGACAGCGTCAGCGTGGTTTTACCGGAAGATTCCGGACCGTAGATTTCAACGATCCGGCCTTTCGGCAGACCGCCAATACCCAGCGCAATGTCCAGACCCAGCGAACCGGTGGAAATAGAAGGAATCGCCTGGCGGTCATGGTCACCCATGCGCATTACGGCACCTTTACCGAATTGACGCTCGATCTGACCCAAGGCCGCAGCCAAGGCTTTCTTCTTGTTGTCGTCCATTGAAGTCCTCACGTAATCAAATTCAATTAGGGGCCTGACGGCCACAACACCTGTATAAGTAGACAGTATTATTCCACAGGGTTGCGCGCGCGCCTACCCCTGAGTTGGTATTTCTGCGCAGACAAGCTGTATAAGCCCCTCTAGCGCGGCTTTTACCGTTTGTCGGCGCACCTCGTCACGGTCGCCGGCAAACTGATATCGACGCGAAACCTGATGCTCACCCGCCCCGCAACACACCCAGACGGTACCTACCGGTTTGTCCTTCGAACCGCCATCCGGGCCCGCCACGCCGCTGACTGCGACGGCGAAGCGCGCCTCACTGTGCAACTGCGCGCCGCGAACCATGGCACGCACCACTTCGTCACTGACCGCTCCGACGCTTGCGAACAGATCTGCCGGAACCTGCAATTGAAGCGTCTTCTGCCGATTGGAATAGGTCACGTATCCCGCTTCGAACCAGGCGGAGCTACCCGGTATACGGGTAATCGCCTCGGCAATCCCGCCGCCGGTGCAGGACTCGGCCGTGCTGACCTGAGCATTCAACGCTTGCAGGTGCTTGCCCAATTGAGCGGCAAGCCGGGTGATGTCATCCAAGGTGCTCTCCTCACGAGGTGCCAAACCATCAACGTACACGAGCGTTTAAAGGGTGCAAGGCCGCAGCGGTCAGGTACGTGACCGCTGCGGATCAAAGTCATGGTTGTTTCTTTTTAGGGCACTGCGGTTTCTTGATGGTTTCAACAGTTGTTTCTTTAGGGCGACGCCGGGCCTCTTCGATTGGAATGAAGCGCCCGCTTCCAGAATCCCTTGCACGTTTACCAGCCATATAAAATTCCTTTTTTATAGACGCCGCCCTGTATTGAGCAGCGACAGAGCGAAGTCTATACAGCGTTTGCAAGTCTGTGGCCGATCAGAAATCCTCCGTGACGATTGTGTCCATTCGCAGCGGACCTGCGTGCCCGAGTCGTGCGTGTTAATCTTGCGCCCATCGCAAAAAGCTCGCACGCCGCTGCCTGGTGCCCGCAAGGGGTAACTCGGCCCGCCTGTGACTTTGCCTCCCACTTCTCAAGAATTTGCCTGATTATCTGATGAACAAAGCAATTTCCGATCTCTCCGCACACACCCCGATGATGCAGCAATACTGGCGCTTGAAAAATCAGCACCCTGACCAGCTGATGTTCTATCGCATGGGCGACTTCTACGAAATCTTCTACGAGGATGCGAAAAAAGCCGCCAAGCTGCTGGATATCACCCTGACTGCGCGTGGGCAATCCGCGGGTCAGAGCATCCCTATGTGTGGCATTCCCTATCACGCCGCTGAAGGCTATCTGGCCAAGCTGGTGAAGCTGGGCGAATCGGTGGTGATTTGCGAACAGGTGGGCGACCCTGCGGCCAGCAAAGGGCCTGTCGACCGCCAAGTGGTGCGGATCATCACCCCGGGCACTGTCAGCGACGAAGCCTTGCTCGACGAACGCCGCGACAACCTGATCGCCGCCGTCCTGGGCGATGAGCGCCTGTTTGGCCTGGCGGTGATGGACATCACCAGTGGCAATTTCAGCGTGCTGGAGATCAAGGGCTGGGAGAACCTGCTGGCCGAGCTTGAGCGCATCAACCCTGTCGAGTTGTTGATCCCGGATGACTGGCCGCAAGGCCTGCCAGCAGAAAAGCGCCGTGGAGCACGTCGTCGCGCACCTTGGGATTTCGAGCGTGACTCAGCCCTGAAAAGCCTCTGCCAGCAGTTCTCCACTCAGGACCTGAAAGGCTTCGGCTGCGAAAACCTGACCCTCGCCATCGGCGCTGCCGGTTGCCTGCTGGGCTACGCCAAGGAAACCCAGCGCACCGCCCTGCCGCACCTGCGCAGCCTGCGACACGAGCGCCTGGATGACACCGTTATCCTCGACGCTGCGACCCGACGCAATCTGGAACTCGATACCAACCTGGCCGGAGGGCGCGACAACACCTTGCAATCAGTGGTCGACCGCTGCCAGACGGCCATGGGTACGCGCCTGCTGACCCGCTGGCTGAATCGTCCACTGCGTGATCTGAGCGTTCTCAAGGCGCGTCAGTCTTCGATTACCTGCCTGCTGGAGCGCTATCGCTTCGAAAGCCTGCAACCGCAGCTCAAAGAGATTGGCGACATCGAGCGCATCCTGGCGCGTATCGGCCTGCGTAACGCGCGGCCTCGCGACCTGGCTCGCCTGCGCGATGCCTTGAGCGCTTTGCCTGAGCTGCAAGTGGCGATGACCGAGCTGGAAGCGCCGCATCTGCAGCAACTGGCCAAGACCGCCGGGGTCTACCCGGAACTGGCCGAGCTGCTGCAACGCGCCGTGATTGATAACCCACCGGCGGTGATCCGCGATGGCGGCGTGCTGAAGACCGGTTACGACGCCGAGCTGGATGAACTGCAGTCGTTGAGCGAAAACGCCGGGCAATTTCTCATCGACCTGGAAGCCCGGGAAAAAGCCCGCACTGGCCTTGCCCACCTGAAAGTGGGTTACAACCGGATTCACGGCTACTTCATCGAGCTGCCGAGCAAACAGGCTGAGTCGGCCCCTGCCGACTACATCAGGCGCCAGACGCTCAAAGGCGCCGAGCGGTTTATCACCCCGGAGCTGAAAGAGTTCGAAGACAAGGCGCTGTCAGCCAAAAGCCGTGCGTTGGCTCGGGAGAAAATGCTCTACGAAGCGTTGCTGGAAGACCTCATCGGTCATCTCGCTCCCTTGCAAGACACTGCTTCGGCGCTGGCTGAACTGGATGTGCTGAGCAACCTCGCAGAGCGGGCGTTGAATCTGGACTTGAACTGCCCACAGTTTGTCGACGAACCGTGCATGCGCATCGACCAAGGTCGCCATCCGGTGGTTGAGCAGGTGTTGTCTACCCCGTTCGTGGCCAATGACCTGGACCTGGATGACAAGACTCGCATGCTGGTGATCACCGGTCCGAACATGGGCGGTAAATCCACCTACATGCGCCAGACAGCCTTGATCGTGCTGCTGGCTCACATCGGCAGCTTCGTGCCCGCCGCCAGTTGTGAGTTGTCGCTGGTGGATCGCATCTTCACCCGTATCGGTTCCAGCGACGATCTGGCCGGTGGCCGCTCCACCTTCATGGTGGAAATGAGCGAAACGGCAAACATTCTTCACAATGCCACTGATCGCAGCCTGGTGCTGATGGACGAAGTGGGTCGCGGCACCAGCACGTTCGACGGTTTATCGCTGGCCTGGGCTGCGGCAGAATGCCTCGCCCAGTTGCGCGCCTACACGCTGTTTGCGACGCACTACTTCGAGCTGACGGTATTGCCGGAAAGTGAGCCATTGGTTGCCAACGTGCACCTCAACGCCACTGAGCATAACGAGCGGATTGTGTTCCTGCACCGGGTACTGCCGGGGCCGGCCAGTCAGAGCTATGGTCTGGCGGTAGCCCAGCTGGCGGGGGTTCCAGCCAAGGTGATCGGGCGCGCCAAAGAGCATTTGCAGCGCCTGGAGACCACTAGCCTGCCGCACGAGCAACCCCGCGCCAAGCCTGGAAAACAGGCCGCGCCGATGCAAAGCGATCTGTTCGCCAGCCTGCCGCATCCGGTGCTCGAAGAGCTGTCCAGGGCCAAGCTCGACGACGTTACCCCACGTCAGGCGCTTGAGTTGTTATATGCACTGCAAACTCGGATCTAACGAGTTTGGTTACAAGCTGTTAGAATCCCGCGCGGTTTGAGATGCTGGCGGCCTTTAGCCTGGCTGAGCAGATAAATCCGGGCCGCGTGAAAACGTAGCGAACCTAAGGGTCGAGCGAGGTGCCGTGCAGCCGATCTGCATGGCGCGCCTGCGACCTAATGCATGTGTTTTCACACGACGCGGGAGACTTCCCGAACCCGGCAACCCTGAATGAAAGGGCTCTGCTGTTGCCGCCGCCTGAGGAGAGAATTAGAAATGACCTTCGTCGTCACCGACAACTGCATCAAGTGCAAGTACACCGACTGCGTAGAAGTCTGTCCGGTGGACTGCTTTTACGAAGGCCCGAACTTCCTGGTGATTCACCCGGACGAGTGCATCGACTGTGCGCTCTGTGAGCCTGAATGCCCTGCTAATGCCATTTTCTCGGAAGATGAAATCCCTGCCGGGATGGAAAACTTCATCGAGCTCAACGCTGAGCTCGCGGACGTTTGGCCGAACATCACCGAGAAAAAAGACGCTCTGGAAGACGCAGCAGAGTGGGATGGTAAACCAGGCAAGATTGCAGACCTGGAACGCTAAGCGACACGCTTGCTGAAAAGGCCCCTAGTGGGCCTTTTTTTATGGACGCTGTTCTGATGGACTTTCGTGCAGGCGAAAAAAAGGGGCGGTGTGACCCGCCCCCGTTTCTACCTAATCCCTCTATTCCCTTTTTTCATCATCCTGATGAATCGCATCCTGCGATGTCCTTGGCTGTCTTCCTTGACGGCCTGTGCCAATCCGTCGGCACAGTTCAGATACTAGTGATTTTTACGGGCAGGACAACCACCCAAAACCTTTCAAAAAATTCCACCGCAAAACGCGCGAGAATAAATTAATCTATAAATCATAGGGTTGAGAAATTTACCCATTGCTATACGGCATTTTTCCAGTGGGATTTACTACGAAGCTTACAAAACGGGTAAGCAAAGTCCTACACACCAAATATCCAATCTATAAACAGAATGTCGGGTTGGCGTTTAACCATCGGCGCAGCTCGCATCGACCTGGCGTAATGGAAAGCGTAGGTGGCACACACAAAAACACCCCGAATCGGGGTGTTTTCATGGGCAGCCGCAGACGCCGGATTCAGAACAGCAGGCGGCTACTGGTGACCGGAACAGTCATCACTGGAACAGCGACTCACTGGACAGGCCATTCTTTTCAAGTATCTCGCGCAGGCGCTTGAGGCCTTCGACCTGGATCTGCCGAACGCGCTCGCGGGTCAGGCCGATTTCCAGCCCTACATCTTCAAGGGTGCTGCTTTCGTGACCGCGCAAGCCGAAGCGCCGTATGACGACCTCCCGTTGCTTGTCGGTCAGCTCGGACAGCCACTGATCGATACTCTGGGACAGATCATCATCCTGCAGAAGTTCGCACGGGTCAGTCGGGCGATCATCAGTGAGGGTATCCAGCAGGGTCTTGTCGGAGTCAGGGCCAAGGGATACGTCAACCGACGAAACCCGCTCATTAAGCCCAAGCATGCGCTTGACCTCGCCTACCGGTTTTTCAAGCAGATTGGCGATTTCTTCAGGAGAGGGTTCGTGGTCGAGTTTTTGAGTCAACTCACGTGCCGCACGCAAGTAGACATTGAGTTCTTTGACCACATGAATAGGCAGCCGAATGGTTCGGGTCTGATTCATGATGGCACGCTCGATGGTCTGACGAATCCACCACGTCGCGTAAGTAGAGAAGCGGAAACCGCGCTCCGGATCGAATTTCTCGACAGCCCGAATCAGCCCCAGATTGCCTTCCTCGATCAGGTCGAGCAGTGACAACCCACGGTTGACGTAGCGTCTAGCGATTTTCACGACCAGGCGCAGGTTGCTTTCGATCATGCGCTTGCGTCCGGCCGGATCACCCTTTTGCGACAGCCGCGCAAAATGGACTTCTTCTTCCGGGGTCAGCAAGGGGGAAAAACCGATCTCATTGAGATACAACTGCGTGGCATCGAGTGCTCGCGTGTAATCAATGTATTTGTGCTGTTTGAGCGCTGTGGAGTTCTTGGCCTTCGCACGAGTGGCAGAGGCCGCAGGTTTCTGCTTTACGTCAGAGTCCAGATCGATGTCGGCTTCCATAAGGAGAACCTCGTCGTCGATGTCAAACTCCGGCGCTTCTTTACTGAGAGCCATTGTTATAGTCCTTTGGTGAGTTCGACCTCAAGCTCCAGCGACGCCAATTCCATGGCAACGCTTGAGCCCGTCCCTCTACGTCAGGAACGAGCTGGCAACAATCAACGGCGCGGCAGGAATTGCAGCGGATCTACAGGTTTACCTTGGCGGCGAATCTCAAAATGCAGCTTCACCCGGTCAGTTCCCGTTGACCCCATTTCGGCAATCGTCTGCCCTGCCTTGACCTGTTGTCCCTCCCGGACCAACAGCCTACGGTTGTGACCGTAGGCGCTTACGTAGGTGTCGCTGTGTTTGATGATGACTAATTCGCCGTAGCCCCGCAAGCCACTCCCGGCGTAGACAACCGAACCATCAGATGCAGCCAAAACAGGCTGTCCCAAATCTCCAGCGATATCAATTCCTTTATTCAAACTACCGTTTGAAGAGAATTTTCCAATCAACACGCCATTAGACGGCCACGTCCAACCCTTGGGAGCGGGCCCGGCCGGGCCAGCGGGAGGCGCGGACACCGAAGGAACAGTCGCCACCGGCTTGGAGATCACGGTGGTCTTGACCGAGCCAGAAGCGCTGGTCTGGGTGGAGGTGGTACTGGTGGCACGACCCGGCACTGCGACCACACCGGATGATGTTGAATTTGAACGCCCGTCAAAGCGAATCGTCTGACCCGGACGAATTGTGTAGGGTTCGGGGATCTGATTGCGAGCGGCCAGTGCCTTGTAGTCCCAGCCATAGCGGAAGGCAATGGAGAACAACGTGTCGCCACGGCGCACAACGTACTGACCCGTGGTAACGGTTGGGCGCTGAGGTGCAGCGTTGCTGTTGCGATCAACGACGCGCACACCGCCTGACGGCGAGCTGGAGCAACCGACCAAGAGGACACTGAGTGCCACGCCAATCAACAGCCGCTGAAAACCTTTGGAAAAACTTCGCTGCCGAATGACTGTACGACTCACCCGCCACTCCCTTTACTGGTGACTGAATTGAAGGTGCCTATTGTGCCGCATTAACGGCTGGCAACTCTGCTTAACTGCTTGAAATCTGACCTGAAATCTTTTGGCGCCTCTGAAGCGAGCGCTGCAACAGGTGATAGACCGGCAGCGTTGATCAGAATTCAGTTCTCACGTGAAACGATTCAGGCCAATGGACCATTGAGCAACGGTACAAAGCGCACTGCGCCCAGCACATGGCGGGAAAACCCATTCTCCTCGCGCACGATCAGCATCAGTTGCTGCACTTCGCCGGAGCCTACCGGAATCACCAAGCGCCCACCCGGTGCAAGCTGATCGAGCAACGCCTGCGGTACATCAGTGGCAACCGCGGTCACAATGATGCCGTTGTAGGGCGCCAGCGCCGGCCAACCTTCCCAGCCATCACCCCAGCGAAATACCACATTGCGCAGATTCAGTTCGACCAGACGCTCTTTGGCACGGTCCTGCAGGACCTTGATGCGCTCAACGGAAAACACCCGCTCAACGAGCTGCGCCAGCACCGCTGTCTGATAACCCGAACCAGTACCGATCTCCATGACTTTATCCAGCGGCCCCGCTGCCAGGAGCAGCTCGCTCATGCGCGCCACCATGTAGGGCTGCGAAATAGTCTGGTTATGACCGATCGGAAGCGCGGTGTCCTCATAAGCGCGATGGGCCAGCGCCTCATCGACGAACAAATGCCGAGGCGTCTTGCGGATCACGTCCAGCACCTGAGCGTTGGACAGGCCCTCTTCATAGAGGCGTTGAATCAGCCGCTCGCGAGTACGCTGGGATGTCATGCCGATGCCACGGCGTAACAGATCATCTTGCTCGCGGGTCATGTGGCGAGCCCCTCCAGCCAAGTGTTCAGGCTGTTAAATCCGCTTTGGTAAGTGCGGTCCAGTTGCAGTGGGGTAATCGAGACATAACCCTGCATCACCGCATGGAAATCCGTACCGGCTCCGCCGTCTTCGGCATCGCCCGCTGCTGCAATCCAGTAACCGGCGCGCCCACGTGGGTCCACGACCTTGATCGGCGCCGCAGCCCTGGCACGATGGCCAAGACGGGTCAGCTGAATGCCGCGAATATGATCCAGCGGCAGGTTCGGGATATTGACGTTCAATACCGTGCGCGGGGGCAGATCAAGCTGCTCATGCGCCTCAACCAGCAGACGCGCGTAATGCGCAGCCGTCGCCAGGTTGTCCGGCTGGCGGGACAGAAACGAAAAGGCAAATGACGGCCGTTCAAGAAACCGGCCTTCCAGCGCCGCAGCCACGGTGCCCGAATACAGCACGTCATCACCCAGATTGGCGCCCAGGTTGATCCCCGAGACCACCATGTCCGGTTGGACGTCGAGCAGCCCGTTCAAGCCCAGGTGCACACAGTCAGTGGGCGTGCCGTTGACGCTGATGAAACCGTTAGGCAATGCATGGGGATGCAAAGGACGGTCGAGCGTCAGCGAGCTGCTGGCGCCGCTTTTGTCTTGGTCGGGGGCGATCACCACGCACTCGGCGTAATCGGCCAGTGCCGCATAGAGCGCGGCAAGACCAGGTGCGGTGACCCCGTCATCGTTTGAAATCAGAATACGCATGGGCTGTCCGTCTGCCCAACCGGCACCAGATCAACGAGTTCGCGTACCAAAGCAGTGGCGAAGCATCCGGGCGGAAGGACGAATTCCAGTTGCAGAATGTCAGGCTCGGGATAATGCCACGTCAACCCGCCAATGGGCAGACGCAGGATGCGACGTTCGTGTTCCATTCCCGCTCTTGTCAGCCAGTCACGCAGTGCAGATTCGCGTTCGGCGACCTCATTTTCCAGGGTAGCAGTCGCTCCAGAGGCTGGCGATTGGCCTGCCCCCCACTGCGGACCCGTGGGGTGCAGGTCAAGAATCGCCAGCCGTGGGTCGCTGCACTCCTCGATGCCAGCCGGAAAAAAACTGCGGCTGTCGGTGAATGCCAGCAGATCGCCGACCTGAGCCTGTTGCCAGCTGCCGTCCGCCACACGCGCTGCCAGCACCTGATTGAACAGGTAGCTGCGCGCCGTGGACAACAGGCGCGAACGCACCGCGCGCTGTTCCGGCAATGCCTGACGCGAAGCATAGTCACGCGCCTCACCGAGGTTCCCGCCTTCATAGCCGAAACGCTGGGCACCGAAATAATTCGGGATACCAGCCTTGGCAATCGACTCCAGACGCGCCTGCAGGGCGTCCTTGTCGGCGTTGAGCTGCGTCAGGCGCAAGGTGAAGCCGTTTGCTGCATGAGCACCGCGTTGCAATTTGCGCTTGTGGCGAGTGCTGTTGAGAATCTTCAGGGTTTCATTTTCAGCCGCCGACATATCGGGATCGGCCTTGCCTGGCAGCTGAATGCTGAACCACTGACGGGTCAATGCCTGACGATCTTTCAGGCCTGCGTAACTGACCGTGCGAAGCTGCACGCCTGCGGCGCGGGCCAGACGGCGGGCAGCTTCTTCGGTGTTGAGGCCACGTTTCTCGACCCACAACCACAGGTGCTCGCCATCGCCGGACAATGGAATGTCGAGCACTTCATCGACCTGGAAATCTTCAGCGGTGGCCTTGAGCACGGCACTGCCCAGTGCAACGCCATACGCGCACGGGCCCAGCAGTTCGGATTCGGTCATGCGGACAGCAACAGCGCGACGGCGTGAACGGCAATGCCTTCTTCACGGCCCACGAAGCCCAGCTTTTCAGTAGTGGTGGCTTTGACGTTCACTTGATCCAGCTCGACCTGCAGGTCCTCGGCGATCAACGCGCGCATGGACTCGATGTGAGGGGCCATCTTCGGCGCCTGGGCAACAATCGTCGCGTCAACGTTACCCACCTTCCAGCCTTTGCTCTGCACCAGCGCCAGCACATGGCGCAGCAATACGCGGCTGTCAGCACCCTTGAATTGCGGATCGGTGTCCGGGAAGTGTTTGCCGATATCGCCTAATGCAGCAGCACCGAGCAATGCATCGCTCAAGGCGTGCAGCACGACGTCGCCATCAGAATGGGCCAACAGGCCGAAACCGTGCGCAATCCGCACGCCGCCCAAGGTGATGTAATCGCCTTCAGCGAAACGGTGCACATCATAGCCATGGCCAATACGCATAAAAAAACGCCCTGAAAAAAGTCAGGGCGTGATTCTACCTACTTTAACCGTTCAAGGCGTCGCCATGATGACGAAGGTGATCCTCGATGAAGCTGGCAATGAAGAAATAGCTGTGGTCGTAACCCGGCTGCATACGCAAAGTCAGGGGGTGACCTGCTGTTTTAGCGGCCTGAACCAGAGTTTCGGGCTTGAGCTGATTGACCAGAAAATCATCACGATCACCCTGATCCACCAGAATCGGCAGTTTCTCGCTGGCCGTGGCAATCAAGACACTGGCATCCCATTCACGCCAGCGGGAACGTTCTTCGCCCAGATAATTGGAAAACGCCTTCTGCCCCCATGGGCAATCCATCGGGTTACTGATCGGGGAAAACGCCGAGACGGATTTGTAACGCCCCGGATTACGCAGCGCACAGACCAGAGCACCGTGCCCGCCCATGGAGTGGCCGCTGATCCCGCGCACCTGCGAGGCCGAGAAATGCTCTTCGACCAACGCGGGCAGCTCACTGACGACGTAATCGTGCATCCGGTAATGCTTGGCCCAAGGCTCCTGCGTGGCGTTGAGGTAGAACCCGGCACCCAGGCCGAAATCCCATGCACCGTCGGGATCGTCCGCCACGCCAGGCCCACGCGGACTGGTGTCAGGCGCAACGATAATCAGCCCAAGCTCAGCAGCGACACGCAGTGCCGCGGCCTTCTGCATGAAGTTCTCATCGGTGCAGGTCAAGCCTGAAAGCCAATAAACAACGGGCAACTTGCCACCCAGCTCCGCCTGCGGCGGCAGGTACACAGCAAACACCATGTCGCAGCCAAGCACCTCGGAGCGGTGCTTGTAACGTTTGTGCCAACCACCAAAGCTTTTCTGACAGGAAATATTTTCAAGAGACATGGTCGTGAACTCCCAGCGGCAAGCTTCAAGCTACAAGCTGCAAGAGGCGCACGACCTTCTTGTAGCTTGCCGCTTGAAGCTTACGACTGCTTTCAGAAGTGAATGACGGTGCGAATGCTTTTGCCTTCGTGCATCAGGTCAAACGCCTTGTTGATATCTTCCAGGCCCATGGTATGGGTGATGAACGTATCCAGCGGAATCTCGCCCGTTTGCGATTTTTCCACGTAGCTAGGCAACTCGGTACGACCGCGCACACCGCCAAATGCCGAACCGCGCCAGACGCGACCGGTCACCAGCTGGAACGGACGGGTCGCAATTTCCTGACCCGACGGCGCCACACCAATGATCACCGACTCGCCCCAACCCTTGTGGCAGCATTCCAGCGCAGCACGCATCAGGTTGACGTTGCCGATGCACTCGAAGCTGTAATCCACGCCGCCGTCAGTCAATTCAACGATCACGTCCTGGATTGGTTTTTCGTGATCCTTGGGGTTGATGAAGTCGGTAGCCCCCAGCTCGCGGGCCACATCGAATTTCGCCGGGTTGATGTCGATGGCGATGATGCGCGAGGCCTTGGCCATTTTCGCGCCGATGATCGCTGCTAGGCCAATGCCACCCAGACCGAAGATGGCAACCGTCGCGCCCTCTTCCACTTTGGCGGTGTTGAGCACGGCACCAATACCGGTGGTGACACCACAGCCGAGCAGGCAAACCTTTTCCAGCGGAGCTTCTTTCGGGATCTTCGCCAGGGAAATTTCCGGCACCACGGTGTACTCGGAGAAAGTCGAGCAGCCCATGTAGTGGTAAACGGGTTCACCGTTGTAGCTGAAACGGGTCGTGCCATCAGGCATCAGGCCTTTGCCTTGGGTAGCGCGCACTTTTTGGCAGAGGTTGGTTTTGCCCGACAGGCAGAATTTGCACTCGCGGCATTCGGCCGTGTAAAGCGGAATAACGTGGTCGCCCACCGCCAGGGAGGTCACGCCCTCGCCAATGGCTTCGACAATGCCGCCGCCTTCATGGCCCAGAATGCAAGGGAATACGCCTTCGGAATCGGCGCCGGACAAGGTGTAGGCGTCGGTGTGGCACACGCCGGACGCGACCGTGCGAATCAACACTTCGCCAGCTTTTGGCGCTTCGACGTCGACTTCGACAATTTGCAGCGGTTGGTTAGGGGCAAAGGCAACCGCAGCGCGTGATTTGATCATCAGTCTTCTCCAGCGAAGTAAAAACAAGAGGCAGAGTGTAAAGCAGTGCTGGTTGGTTAATAATCCGGGCAAAAGCAAAACATTATTGCTGTACAGGGATAATCAGATGTACACCAACCGCTGGGAAGGTCTGGATGAGTTTGTCGCCGTGGCTGAATGCGGGCAGTTCACCGCTGCGGCTGAAAAGATGGGCGTGTCCTCGTCACACATCAGCCGTCAGATCGCTCGCTTGGAGGAACGCCTCCAGGCTCGCTTGCTGTATCGCAGCACCCGGCGTGTGGCCCTGACCGAGGCCGGCCAGACATTTCTGCACCATTGCCAGCGCTTACAGGATGGCCGGGAAGAAGCACTGCGCGCCATCGGCGATCTGACCAGCGAGCCCAAAGGCTTGCTGCGCATGACCTGCGCGGTTGCCTATGGCGAGCGATTTATCGCGCCGCTGGTGACTCGGTTCATGGATTTGTACCCGCAGATCCGGGTGGATATCGAATTGAGTAACCAGACGCTGGATATGGTTCAGGGTCTGGATCTAGCGATTCGGCTAGGTCGATTGCAGGATTCCCGGCTGGTGGCCACCCGCCTGGCACCGCGCAGGATGTATCTTTGCGCGTCCCCCTCCTACCTTGAGCGTTACGGGCGGCCGCACAGTCTGTCGGAGTTGAGTCGCCACAATTGCCTGATCGGCAGCAGCGACACTTGGCTCCTCCAGCAGAATGGCCGTGAATTTTCCCAGCGGGTACAAGGCAACTGGCGGTGCAACAGCGGTCAAGCCGTGCTCGATGCGACGCTGCATGGCGTCGGGATTTGTCAGTTGCCGGACTATTACGTGCTGGAACACTTGCACAACGGGGCGTTGATCTCGCTGCTCGAAACCCATCAGCCGCCTAATGCGGCCGTGTGGGCGCTGTATCCGCAACAACGACACCTGTCGCCGAAAGTGCGCAAGCTGGTGGATTTTCTGAAAGAGGGGTTGGCGATGCGGGATGAGTATCGGTAGGGGTCTGACACATAAACTGTGGGAGCGAGCTTGCTCGCGAAGACAATGTTTAGGCCTCAAATAACTTATCGGATGTACCACCTTCGCGAGCAAGCTCGCTCCCACGGAAGGTATCCAAGCCGTATTAGCGGTTGAACTCGCTACGCCGCTGCCGCAACCACTCCAGATCTTCAGGCCGAGTGACCTTGATATTGTCGGAGCGGCCTTCGATCAGGCGCGGTGACTGCCCCGACCATTCAATGGCTGAAGCTTCGTCGGTGATCGCGACATCCGACACCAATCCATCGGCCAACGCCCGGTGTAGCGCGCCGAGGCGAAACATTTGCGGTGTAAAGGCTTGCCAGATCTGGCTGCGATCAACGGTTTCGCTGACCCGGCCATCACTGCCAGCGCGCTTGAGTGTGTCACGGGCAGGCACCGCCAACAGACCACCGACCGGATCGTCGGCCAGCTCAGCCAGCAGATTATCCAGGTCGGATCGGGCCAGATTGGGTCGCGCAGCATCGTGGACCAGCACCCAATCTTCATCATCAGCGCCTTGTGCGTGCAGATGCAGCAGCGCATTGAGCACTGAGTCCGCACGTTCCTTGCCACCTGCAACACGCGCAATACGCGAATCCAGCGCGCAAGGCAGTTCAGGCCAGTAAGGGTCATCCACAGCCAGACTGATTACCAGCCCCTTCAAACGAGGGTGATCAAGAAAGCAAAGCAGGCTGTGTTCAAGAATTGTCAGGCCACCCAATTGCAGATACTGCTTGGGACGGTCTGCGGCCATACGGGCACCAACACCCGCGGCAGGGATCACTGCCCAGAAGGCAGGAAGAGTGCTCTTCATAGGGTCAGTTTCATTGCGCCAACTGATAAAGCGTTTCGCCGTCCTTGACCATACCCAGCTCATGACGGGCACGTTCTTCGACGGTTTCCATACCTTTTTTCAATTCAAGCACTTCGGCGTCCATCACCCGGTTGCGTTCGAGCAAGACGTCGTTCTCGGCATGCTGATCGGCGATCTGCTGAGTCAGGCTGGCCACTTGCGCAAGGCTCCCGTTACCAACCCACAGGCGATATTGCAGGCCCGCAAGCATCAGGATCAAGATCAGGAACAACCAGTTAGGACTGCGCATTGAATATCAGGTACCCAGTAAAAAGACAGCAGAGCCAACAACATGAAGCCCGAAAAGGAGCAGTGGACTGAGGGCATCAAGCCTGGCAGAACCAGGCTCGATTGCGAAACATCCGTTTCAATGCGTGACAATCATCCGGGAAACCCGACGATTGTCACAGCACCGGCTGTCTTTTTAACAGACGGGCCTCATCAACAGACCAGACTCAGCCGCGGAACTCGCTGCGACCGTTGTAGACAGCCTTGGCACCCAATTGCTCTTCGATACGCAGCAGCTGGTTGTACTTGGCGATACGGTCTGAACGGCTGGCCGAACCGGTCTTGATCTGACCGGCTGCGGTGCCCACTGCCAGATCGGCGATGGTCGAATCTTCGGTTTCGCCGGAGCGGTGCGAGATAACAGCCGTGTAACCGGCAGCCTTGGCCATCTGGATGGCTTCCAGGGTTTCGGTCAGGGTGCCGATCTGGTTGAACTTGATCAGGATCGAGTTGGCGATCTTTTTATCGATGCCTTCTTTCAGGATCTTGGTATTGGTCACGAACAGGTCGTCGCCGACCAGTTGGACCTTGTCGCCGATCTTGTCGGTGAGGATCTTCCACCCAGCCCAGTCAGACTCATCCAGGCCATCTTCAATCGAGATGATCGGGTGCTTGCTGACCAGATCAGCCAGGTAGTCAGCGAAACCGGCGGAGTCGTACTCGCCTTCTTCACCCAGAATGTATTTGCCGTTTTTGTAGAACTCGCTGGCCGCGCAGTCCAGTGCCAGGGTCACGTCGGTACCCAATTTGTAACCGGCGTTGGCAACCGCTTCGGCGATGGCGCTCAGGGCGTCGTCGTTGGAAGCCAGGTCTGGTGCGAAACCACCTTCATCACCCACTGCGGTGTTCAGGCCACGAGCCTTCAGAACAGCCTTGAGGTGGTGGAAAATTTCAGTGCCCCAGCGCAGGCCTTCGGAAAAGGACTTGGCGCCGACGGGCTGAATCATGAATTCCTGGATGTCGATGTTGTTATCGGCATGCTCGCCACCGTTGATGATGTTCATCATCGGTACCGGCATCGAGTAAACACCCGGTGTGCCGTTCAGGTTGGCGATGTGCGCGTACAGCGGCAGGTCCTGATCCTGAGCGGCGGCCTTGGCGGCAGCCAGGGACACTGCGAGGATAGCGTTGGCACCCAGGCTGGCTTTGTTTTCAGTGGCATCCAGCGCGATCATCGCGTGGTCGAGCGCCTTCTGATCCACTGGATCCTTGCCCAACAGCAGGTCGCGGATCGGGCCATTGATGTTGGCGACGGCTTTCAGAACACCTTTGCCCAGGTAACGGCTCTTGTCGCCATCACGCAGCTCGAGCGCCTCGCGCGAACCGGTTGAAGCACCGGACGGTGCGCAAGCGCTACCGATGATGCCGTTGTCGAGGAGCACATCTGCTTCCACGGTGGGATTGCCACGGGAGTCGAGAACTTCACGACCTTTGATGTCGACGATTTTTGCCATTGTTGTAAACACTCCAAGATTGACGAAAACGACGCAGCTGGGAAATCAATCGCCGCTTCGGGGCTCAATGCAGGGTAGCCCCCAAAGCGACAAACCCCGACATGAGTCGGGGGTAAACGATCGAGCGGCACTTTACCGGAGGGCAATCCTGCGGAAAAGCAATTACGCGGTTTCAACTGTCGGAAAAGCCTTCACCAGATCATCCAGAGCTTTTAGCTGAGCCAGGAACGGCTCCAGCTTGTCCAGACGCAAGGCACAAGGGCCGTCGCATTTGGCGTTGTCCGGATCCGGGTGAGCTTCAAGGAACAGTCCGGCAAGGTTCTGACTGATCCCGGCCTTGGCCAGTTCCAATACCTGGGCGCGACGGCCACCGGCGGAATCCGAACGACCACCTGGCATTTGCAGGGCGTGGGTCACGTCGAAGAACACCGGGTATTCGAACTGCTTCATGATGCCGAAGCCCAGCATGTCCACGACGAGGTTGTTGTAGCCAAAACTGGTGCCACGCTCGCAGAGGATCAACTGATCGTTACCGGCTTCTTCGCACTTGTTCAGGATGTGTTTCATTTCCTGAGGGGCGAGAAACTGGGCTTTCTTGATGTTGATCACGGCACCAGTGCGCGCCATGGCAACCACCAGATCCGTCTGACGCGACAGAAAGGCCGGCAGCTGGATGATGTCGCAGACTTCAGCCACGACCTTGGCTTGCTCCGGTTCATGCACATCGGTAATCAGCGGCACATTGAAGGTCTTTTTGATCTCTTCAAAGATGCGCATGCCCTCTTCCAGCCCGGGGCCACGGTAGGAGTGCATGGAGGAGCGGTTGGCTTTGTCGAAGCTGGCCTTGAACACGTAAGGGATACCGAGCTTTTCGGTAACCCGCACGTATTCTTCGCAGACCTGCATGGCCATGTCCCGGGATTCAAGCACGTTCATGCCACCGAACAAGACCATTGGCTTGTCGTTGGCGATCTCGATCGAACCTACACGGATTGTTTTCTGAGCCATGTGCTGAATATCCCGAATCAAGCTTTCTTCTGATGTTGAGCCAGCGCCGCCTTGACGAAGCCGCTGAACAACGGATGACCATCGCGAGGCGTGGACGTGAACTCAGGGTGGAACTGGCAAGCGACGAACCATGGGTGATCCGGTGCTTCAACCACTTCAACCAGCGCGCCATCACTGGAGCGACCCGACACTTTCAGGCCCGCTTCAAGCAATTGCGGCAGCAGATTGTTGTTCACTTCGTAGCGGTGACGGTGACGCTCGACGATGACGTCTTTGGCGTAGCAGTCGTGGACCAGAGAGCCCGGCTCCAGCTGGCAATCCTGAGCACCGAGACGCATGGTGCCGCCCAGGTCGGAGCTTTCGGTACGGGTTTCAACTGCGCCGGTGGCATCTTCCCACTCGGTGATCAGACCGACCACAGAGTGCGCGCCGTTACGATCGAACTCGGTGGAGTTGGCGTCTTTCCAGCCCAACACGTTACGCGCGTATTCGATGACCGCAACCTGCATGCCCAGGCAGATACCCAGATACGGCACCTTGTTCTCGCGAGCGAACTGAACGGCAGTGATCTTGCCTTCAACGCCACGCAGACCAAAGCCGCCAGGCACCAGAATCGCATCAACGCCTTCGAGCAGCGCAGTGCCCTGGTTCTCGATGTCTTCGGAATCGATATAACGCAGATTGACCTTGGTGCGGTTGGTGATGCCGGCGTGACTCATCGCTTCGATCAGCGACTTGTACGCATCCAGCAGCTCCATGTATTTGCCGACCATGGCGATGGTGACTTCGTGCTCAGGGTTGAGCTTGGCGTCAACCACGGATTCCCATTCCGACAGGTCGGCGCTGTTGCATTGCAGGCCAAAACGTTCGACGACGAAATCATCCAGGCCCTGAGAATGCAGGATGCCCGGGATCTTGTAGATGGTGTCGGCGTCTTCCAGAGCGATAACCGCACGCTCTTCAACGTTGGTGAAC
The DNA here is from genome assembly GCA_900475325.1 of Paucimonas lemoignei. Classification (GTDB taxonomy): domain Bacteria; phylum Pseudomonadota; class Gammaproteobacteria; order Pseudomonadales; family Pseudomonadaceae; genus Aquipseudomonas. The sequence goes on along the minus strand of LS483371.1, from coordinate 1,656,938 downwards.
TGCGCGATCTTGCGACGCGACGACAGGTCGATCGGGTGATCAGAGCGGCAGACCAGCACGTCAGGCTGCAGACCAATGGAGCGCAATTCCTTGACCGAGTGCTGAGTAGGCTTGGTCTTGGTTTCACCCGCGGTTGCGATGTACGGAACCAGGGTCAGGTGCATCAGCATGGCGCGCTTGGCACCGACTTCGAAACGCAGCTGGCGGATGGCTTCGAGGAACGGTTGCGACTCGATGTCACCGACCGTACCGCCGATTTCTACCAGCGCGACGTCCGCATCGCCTGCACCCTTGATGATGCGGCGCTTGATTTCGTCGGTGATGTGCGGAATGACCTGAATGGTCGCGCCCAGGTAATCACCACGGCGCTCTTTGCGCAGGACGTGTTCGTAAACACGGCCCGTGGTGAAGTTGTTGTTCTGGGTCATGGTCGTGCGGATGAACCGCTCGTAGTGGCCAAGGTCCAGGTCGGTTTCGGCGCCGTCATGAGTGACGAACACTTCACCGTGCTGGAACGGGCTCATGGTACCCGGGTCAACGTTGATATAGGGGTCAAGCTTGAGCATGGTGACCTTAAGTCCCCGCGCCTCCAGGATGGCCGCCAATGAAGCCGAGGCAATGCCTTTCCCCAATGAAGAAACAACACCGCCCGTGACGAAGATGTAGCGCGTCATGAAAAACCCTAGAAGTCTGCGTTAAAGCGGTCAGAGCCGCCGGGGAAAGCGAAGGAAGGCCGAAGCCCCCGATTAACCACACAATTCACAGTGCACCTCAAAACTGCTGCGTTGAAACGGACCGGCTCAAGAGCCTGTCGATTGCGCGCCACATTTAAGAATCGCCCAGTAAAGACTGGTTGGAAATCGGCAACTTGCGTCGATTCAAAACAATCGACAGAAGCTGTATCAAGAAGGGAGCGTAGTCTACCGGAAATGCCCTTTCAGCTCAAACTTTGGTCACTCGTCGGCGGTGCCCAGCGCAGGCGCCCGATTTCACGGGGGCTGGCGCACAGTTGCGGCAGGTTGGCGACGGCCAGAAACTCATCGTTGCGGTACAGCAGCGGCAATCGGCCGCGGACAAACAGCGGTATTTCGGACTCATTGAGCAAGCGTTTCAAATCCCGGTGCCCACGACCGGGCAGATGCATCACTTCTCCACCCTGGCGATAGCGCACTTGCAGCGGGCCTGTGGGAGTCTCGCCCTCGAATGTCAGCTGACCATTGCCCGGAAGGTTAAGCACATGACGCGCGTCGGCCCAGGACACAACACCCTCGGGCAGTCTTAGCCAGTCATCGGAAAGCCACCAGATCCGCCCTTGATCACGATGCAGTTCGCCGTCAGCCAGACGCCACACCGGACGGCCGCCCTGCCCTGCGTCACGTAACGTGCCCCAACCCGCCCAATGATCGCTGTCTGGCAAACGAGTCAACGGGGCCAGCCAATGACGCAGCGCATTGCGCTGTCTGGCAGGCGACAAGCTCGCCAGCGTCGGTAAGGCCAGCGAGGGCACAGTGACCCAGTCAAACGCATGGGCAGAATTGGCAGCAGCCAGGTCCTGCGCAGCCAGTTCATCCAGCAGTTGCTGCGCCTCTCTCAGATGCGCGGCAGCGCGGACGATACTGGCATCGGCTTGAGGCCAACGCGCCTTGATGACGGGCAGGATTTCGTTGCGTAAATAATTGCGCGCGAAGTGGCAATCGCTGTTGCTGGGATCATCCACCCAGACCAATCCATGTTCGGCGGCGTAAGCCTCCAGCGCCTTACGAGACACCTCCAGCAACGGCCTCACCAGTTGGCCGCGACCCAAGGCGCGGTTGACTGGCATCCCCGACAACCCACGCAAACCCGCGCCCCGCAGCAGCCGGAAGAGCACGGTTTCAGCCTGATCATCTCGATGCTGCCCGGTGAGCAGCACCTCGTTGGTACCCAGCTGCTCGTTGAACGCAACATAGCGCGCATCACGGGCCGCTTCCTCCAGACTCGCACCAGGTTTGACCTGCACCGCAACCACCTTTAAATCCACTCCCAGCGCCTGACAAACCTGCTGACAGTGCTCAGGCCACGACTCAGCGACAGCCTGCAGGCCGTGATGCACATGAATGGCTTTTATCGCAGGCAGGGGTTCGCACTTGGCGAGCTCTGCCAGAAGGTGCAACAGGACAGTGGAATCCAGGCCACCGGAAAAACCGATATGCCAGACGGGCGCATTGCGCCAGGGGGCCAGGGCGTGAAGAAGCCTGGTGGGGAGGTCATGACCGGGAGATGTGCGACTGGTCATAGGTGTTCACAACCACCTGGGAGCGAATTCATTCGCGAAGAGGCCGGTCCAGTCGATAGATTTTCATCGGTCGTAACCTGTCGTTCGCGAATGAATTCCATGGGCTTAAGTGCGCAACAGAACCTGTGGGAGCAAGCTTGCTTGCGAAGGCTGTATCCCAGGCGATGAATAATTATCGGATGTCCCGGCCTCTTCGCGAGCAAGCTCGCTCCCACAGGACTCTATTGCGCCCAGAGTCCCAAGATGCTGCAGAAGTCCCACAGCCTGATTAAGTACCGCTTACAGGCCGTAGCTCATCAGACGCTCATAACGACGGGCCAGCAGCGCGTCGTTATCAAACTTCTTGAGCATGTCCAACTGGCTGCTCAGTTCCTGACGAATCGACTCGGCAGCGCCCGCAGGGTCGCGGTGTGCGCCGCCCAATGGCTCACCGATCACCTTGTCTACGATACCCAGGCCTTTCAAGCGGTCAGCCGTGATGCCCATGGCTTCAGCAGCGTCCGGCGCCTTGTCGGCGGTTTTCCACAGAATCGATGCGCACCCTTCCGGCGAAATCACCGCGTAGGTCGAGTACTGCAGCATGTTCAGTTGATCGCAGACGCCAATGGCCAATGCACCACCCGAACCACCTTCGCCGATAACCGTGGCGATGATTGGCGTTTTCAGGCGGGCCATGACGCGCAGGTTCCAGGCAATGGCTTCGCTCTGGTTACGCTCTTCGGCATCAATACCCGGATAGGCGCCAGGTGTATCGATGAACGTCAGGATCGGCATCTTGAAGCGCTCAGCCATTTCCATCAGTCGGCAGGCCTTGCGGTAGCCTTCTGGACGCGGCATCCCGAAGTTACGGCGCACCTTTTCACGGACTTCACGGCCCTTCTGATGGCCGATGACCATGACTGGTTTGCCTTCAAGGCGCGCAACACCACCGACAATCGCCGCATCATCAGAGAAGTGACGGTCGCCGTGCAACTCGTCGAACTCGGTGAAGATGTGCTGAATGTAGTCCAGGGTGTACGGACGACGCGGGTGACGCGCCATGCGTGCAATCTGCCAACTGGTCAGGTTGCCGAAAATGCTTTCGGTCAGCGTGTTGCTTTTCTCTTGCAAACGCGAGATTTCGTCGCCGATGTTGAGCGAGTTGTCGTTACCGACCAAGCGCAATTCTTCGATCTTGGCTTGCAGGTCAGCGATCGGCTGTTCGAAATCAAGAAAATTCGGGTTCATAGGCATCCGTCTTGGGTCGACGGCCAAGAGGCCGGCCGATTTATCTGTTAGCGCGCTACCTTACGGGAACAGGCGCATTCAGGTCGAGATTAAATAGTGAGCCAAGGATAAGCGCTCAACGATACTGCAGGAAGACGTTCTCACGCCCGAACTGGTCACGCAGTGCCTGAATCAGGCTATCTGCGGGGTCTATTCGCCAGGCTTCACCAAACTGCAGCAAGGCTTTGGCATCCAGGCCGGTGTAATCCAGGGTAATCGGGCACGCACCGCGATGGCGTTTGCACAGCTCACCCAGCCAGCGTAGCCGATCGCCCTTGAGGGCTTCTGCGCGCACGGTCAGGCGCAGGCTTTCAGCCAGATTGGTGCGGGCATCTTCAATGCTCATCACCCGTTTGGCACGCAGACGCAGGCCACCGGAAAAATCATCGTTGCTGACCTCACCTTCGACCACCACCATCGCGTCGGTCTGCAGCAAGGCCTGGGCTGAGTGAAAAGCCTCGGCAAACAGCGAGGCTTCAATACGCCCCGAGCGATCGTCCAGGGTAATAAACCCCATCTTGTCGCCCTTCTTGTTCTTCATGACCCGCAGCGCGATGATCAGCCCCGCAACCGTCTGGGTATCCCGTGCCGGTTTGAGGTCGATGATCCGTTGCCGGGCGAAGCGGCGAATCTCGCCTTCGTATTCGTCGATCGGGTGACCGGTGAGGTAAAGCCCCAGGGTTTCCTTCTCACCGCGCAGCCGATCCTTGAGGCTACCTTCTTTGGCATTGCGATGGTTGGCGTAGACGTCGGTGTCTTCCTCGACGAACAAACCGCCAAACATGTCCATGTGACCGCTGTCGTGGCTACGTGCAGTCTGCTCTGCGGCCTGAATAGCTTCTACCAGCGAGGCCAGCAACACCGCACGGTTGCGGTCGATGTTGGCCTGATAGGCTTTTGGCTCAGTCTCGAAGTACGGACCCAGGCGATCCAGCGCACCACTGCGAATCAAGCCATCCAGGGTTCGCTTGTTGACGCGCTTGAGGTCTACGCGGGCGCAGAAATCGAACAGATCCGTGAACGGCCCGGCCTGACGAGCTTCGGTAATGGCTTCAACCGGGCCTTCACCCACACCCTTGATGGCGCCAAGGCCATACAGAATGCGGCCATCGTCGCTGACCGTGAACTTGAACTCGGAGATGTTCACATCCGGCGCATCCAGGCGCAGCTTCATGGTCCGCACTTCCTCGATCAAGGTCACGACCTTGTCGGTGTTGTGCATATCCGCTGAAAGCACGGCCGCCATGAACGGTGCCGGGTAATGCGTCTTCAGCCAGGCGGTCTGGTACGACACCAGGCCATAGGCGGCAGAGTGAGACTTGTTGAAACCGTAACCGGCGAATTTCTCTACCAGGTCGAAAATGTTACCGGCCAGATCAGGGTCGATATTGTTGGTCTTGCAACCGTCAATGAAACCGCCGCGCTGCTTGGCCATTTCCTCAGGCTTTTTCTTACCCATGGCTCGACGCAGCATGTCAGCGCCGCCGAGGGTGTAACCGGCCATGACCTGCGCAATCTGCATCACCTGTTCCTGATACAGGATGATGCCGTAGGTCGGCGCCAGTACCGGCTTGAGGCCTTCGTACTGGTAGTCCACGTGGGGGTAAGACAGTTCGGCACGGCCGTGTTTACGGTTGATGAAGTCGTCAACCATGCCTGACTGCAGCGGGCCCGGACGAAACAGGGCCACCAGTGCGATCAAGTCTTCCAGGCAGTCGGGCTTGAGCTTTTTGATCAGCTCTTTCATGCCTCGGGATTCAAGCTGGAACACCGCTGTGGTTTCCGCTTTTTGCAGCAACTGGTAGGTCGGTGCATCGTCCAGCGGAATGAACGCGATATCCAGCGGCGGCTCATCGACCTTGGCGCGGTCGCGGTTAATGGTTTTCAGCGCCCAGTCGATGATGGTCAGGGTCCGCAGGCCGAGGAAGTCGAACTTCACCAACCCGGCGGCCTCGACGTCGTCCTTGTCGAACTGGGTTACCAGGCCGTCACCTTCTTCGTCGCAATAAATGGCGGAGAAGTCAGTCAGCTTGGTGGGCGCGATTACCACACCACCGGCGTGTTTACCGACGTTACGCACAACGCCTTCAAGCTTGCGGGCCATTTCCCAGATTTCGGCGGCTTCTTCATCAACCTTGAGGAAGTCGCGCAGGATCTCTTCCTGCTCGTAGGCTTTTTCCAGGGTCATGCCGACTTCGAACGGGATCATCTTCGACAGACGATCCGCCAGCCCGTAGGACTTGCCCTGGACTCGCGCCACGTCCCGTACCACCGCCTTGGCGGCCATGGAACCAAAGGTGATGATCTGGCTCACCGCATTACGGCCGTACTTCTCGGCCACGTAATCGATAACCCGGTCACGACCATCCATGCAGAAGTCGACGTCGAAGTCGGGCATGGAAACCCGTTCCGGGTTCAGGAAGCGTTCGAACAGCAGGTCATATTCCAGCGGGTCGAGGTCAGTGATCTTCTGTACATACGCCACAAGGGAACCGGCGCCCGACCCCCGGCCAGGTCCGACCGGCACGCCATTGCTCTTGGCCCACTGGATGAAGTCCATCACGATCAGGAAGTAACCGGGGAAGCCCATCTGAATGATGATATCCAGCTCGAAATTCAGCCGGTCAACATAGACCTGGCGCTTGGCTTCGTAGTCAGGAGTGGTGTCCTTGGGCCACAGCACGGCCAGGCGTTCTTCCAGACCTTCGAAAGACACCTTGCGGAAATACTCATCGATGGTCATGCCATCGGGGATCGGGAAGTTGGGCAGGAAGTGAGTGCCCAGCTTTACGTCAATATTGCAGCGCTTGGCGATTTCGACGGTGTTCTGCAGCGCCTCGGGCAGGTCACTGAACAGCTCGGCCATTTCGTCGGCGCTTTTCAGGTACTGCTGATCGCTGTAGTTATGAGAGCGGCGCGGGTCATCCAGCGCGCGGCCTTCGCCGATGCAGACACGAGTCTCGTGGGCCTCGAAATCTTCCTGCTTGATGAAACGCACATCGTTGGTCGCTACCAACGGTGCGCCATGGCGTTCGGCCAGAGCGACAGCGGCGTGCAGGTGTTCCTCGTCGTTGGCGCGGTTGGTGCGCTGCACCTCCACATAGAAGCGGTCGGGGAAGACTGCCATCCACTCCTGCAGCAACTGATCGGCCTCACCGGGGTTGCCCCCCAGCAGCGCCATGCCAATCTCGCCTTCCTTGGCCGCGGACAGGGCAATCAGCCCTTCGCTGGCTTCGGCGACCCAGGAACGCTCGATGATGATCTGGCCATTACGCTGACCTTCGATAAACCCACGGGAGATCAGCTCGGTCAGGTTGCGGTAGCCCTTGGCGTTCATCACCAGCAGGCTGATGCGACTCAGTGAAGCGTCAGCGTCCTTGTTTGAAAGCCACAGGTCAGCGCCACAGATCGGCTTGATGCCCGCGCCCATGGCCGCCTTGTAGAACTTGACCAGCGAACACAGGTTGTTCTGATCGGTCACCGCCACGGCAGGCATGTTCATGCCAGCCAGGGTCTTGACCAACGGTTTGACCCGAACCAGGCCATCAACCAGCGAATATTCGGTGTGCAGGCGTAGATGAACGAAAGAAGCCGGCATGGTGATCCTATAGCGCTAGAACAAAAACGAAGGCCCGGATTGTACCGGGCCTTTGGCAAAACATCAGCCCACTGTCAGGTCAGCGGGATTATCGACGTCGAAGACAAAACAGAGGCAATCATCATGTCGCGAGCCTCGTAGGCTGCACGAACCGGCGCAAAGGAACGCCGATGGATCGGCGTAGGCCCCAGCCGTGCCAACGCTTCCAGATGAACGGGGGTCGGATAACCCTTATGGCCACCGATGCCATAACCGGGATAGATCAGCTCGAACGCGGCCATCTCCCGATCCCGGCTGACTTTGGCCAGAATCGAAGCGGCGGCAATGGCCGGCACCTTTGCATCGCCCTGAATGACCGGCGCACTCGGCACCGACAACTGCGGGCAGCGGTTGCCATCGATCAAGGCCAGTTTCGGAGCGATCAGCAGGCCTTCCACTGCACGCTTCATGGCCAGCATGGTGGCGTGGAGGATGTTCAGTTCGTCGATTTCCTCGACCTCAGCCCTGGCGATATGCCAACACAGGGCTTTCTCACAGATCTCGTCGAACAGCCGCTCGCGCTTGGCTTCGGTGAGTTTCTTCGAGTCATTCAGACCCAATATCGGACGGCGCGGATCAAGAATCACTGCCGCCGTCACCACAGCGCCGCACAGCGGGCCACGGCCCACTTCGTCGACGCCTGCCACGAGATCTTCAACCAGATTGAAGTCCAGACCCATTTGCATTTGTGAACTCACAGTGAAGGCGAACGGCCAATCAGGTTTAATACCGCTTCGGCGGCCTGATTGGATGCGTCGCGACGCAAGGTCCGGTGAATTTCGTCGAAGCCCGCCGTTTGCACCTGAGCGTCATCCAGCAGCGGCAATACGTGCTGCGCCAAGGCATCGGCGCTGGCATCGTCCTGCAGCAGTTCTGGCACCAGCATGCGCTGGGCCAGCAGGTTGGGCAGGGAAACGTACGGGCTTTTCACCAGACGCTTGAGTATCCAGAAGGTAATCGGTGCCATGCGATAGGCAACGACCATGGGTCGTTTGTACAGCAGCGCTTCAAGAGTCGCAGTGCCTGAGGCGATCAACACCGCGTCGCAGGCGGCCAGCGCCACGTGGGATCGACCGTCCAGTAACAGAACCGGCAGATTGCGCCCCTGCAGCAGTTGTTCGATCTGTTCGCGGCGCTGCGGGCTGGCGCATGGCACCACAAAGCGGATGTCAGGACGTGCAGCCAGCAACTGTTGCGCGGCCTCGAAAAACAACCCGCCCAGCCGACCGACTTCGCCACCCCGACTGCCGGGCATCAAGGCCACCACCGGACCTGCGCCGAGCCCAAGTTCGGCACGCGCTGCGTCACGGTCGGCCTGCAGGGGGATAGTGTCAGCCAGCGGATGGCCCACAAACTTCACCGGCACACCTTTCTCTTCGTAGAAACGTGCCTCGAACGGCAGCAAGGTGAGCATCAGGTCGCAGCCTTCGCGAATCTTGAGTACCCGCTTCTGCCGCCACGCCCAGACTGACGGGCTGACGTAGTGCACGGTTTTGATCCCGGCGCGACGCAACTGAAGCTCGATATTGAGAGTGAAATCCGGCGCATCGATGCCGATGAACACATCCGGCTTCTGCTCGATCAGCGTCTTGACCAGATCCTTGCGCTTGGCCAGCAGCTCACGCAGCCGACCCAACACTTCCACAAGTCCCATCACCGACAGGCGCTCCATCGGGAAGATGGAGACCATACCTTCGGCCTCCATCAGCGGACCGCCGACGCCGATGAACTCGACTTGAGGATGTCGCGCCTTGATGGCTCGCATGAGGCCGGACCCGAGAATGTCCCCGGAAGCCTCGCCTGCTACCAGCGCGATACGCAATACACCCGCCATGATCAGCGAGTGATGCCGCGAGTTGAAGTCTGGATAGACTCGAGGAAGATCGCCACTTCAGGGAACTGCGATGCTGGCTCGGCCAGGTCGGCGAGCGCCTGATCGACGGTGAGCCCCTGGCGATAAACCACTTTGTAGGCACGGCGCAGTGCGTGAATGGCATCTTCACTGAAACCACGACGGCGCATGCCCTCGAAATTCATGCTGCGCGCTTCTGCAGGGTTACCAAACACGGTCACGAAAGCCGGAACGTCCTTGCCAATCGCGGTGCCCATGCCGGAGAAGCTATGAGCACCGATGTGGCAGAACTGATGCACAAGGGTGAAGCCGGACAGAATCGCCCAGTCATCGACATGAACATGACCGGCCAATGCGGTGTTGTTGACCAGAATGCAATGGTTGCCGATAACGCTGTCGTGGCCGATGTGCGCATAAGCCATGATCAGGTTATGGTCGCCAATCGTGGTTTCAGCACGATCCTGGATGGTGCCGCGGTGAATGGTCACGCCTTCGCGGATCACGTTGTGATCGCCAATGACCAACCGGGTCTCCTCACCCTTGTACTTCAGATCGGGCGTGTCCTCGCCTACCGATGAAAACTGGTAGATGCGGTTGTGCTTACCGATCCGGGTCGGGCCACGCAAAATCACGTGCGGCCCAACAACTGTACCCTCGCCAATTTCCACACCGGCTCCGATGATCGACCACGGGCCGACCTCTACATCGTCAGCCAGAACGGCTGTCGGATCGATGATTGCGCGAGAGTCAATCAAACTCATAGTTTACGTTCCGCACAGATGATTTCTGCGGAGCAAACCGGTTTTCCATCAACCGAAGCCTGGCACTCAAACTTCCAGATCTGACGCTTGCAGCTGAGGAACTTGGCTTCAAGAATCAGTTGGTCGCCTGGCAATACTGGCTGGCGGAAACGCAGCTTGTCCGAACCCACGAAGTAGTAAAGCGTGCCATCGGCAGGTTTTACGTCAAGCATTTTGAAGCCCAGGATGCCGGCTGCCTGAGCCATGGCTTCGATGATCAACACGCCCGGCATGATTGGATGCGCAGGAAAGTGACCATTGAAAAAGGGCTCGTTGATGCTGACATTCTTGTACGCGCGAATAGTCTTGCTCTCGACATCCAGCTCCACCACACGATCCACCAGCAGGAACGGATAGCGGTGAGGCAAGTATTCGCGAATTTCGTTGATTTCCATCATTTCGAGGGGAAGCCTGTAGTAAAGATTGGGAGTGCGCGGCATGGGCGCGCGGCACTCCTCTGCAAATCAAGGAGGCAATTATCGGCTGTGCACGCTTGATATGAAAAAAGTATCAGCCATCTGATGAAGCATTTACGCCCGAGGTCACTGCCTCGACAATCTTTTCCACTTTTTGCAGGCGCCTGGCCATGTCATCCAGCTTGCGAAGCCGTGCTGCGCTCTTGCGCCACTCGCCCGCCGGCTGCATCGCCGTACCGGATGAATAGGACCCCGGTTCAGTGATGGAATGAGTCACCATCGTCATGCCGGTGATGAAAACACCGTCACAAATTTCGATATGGCCAACCAGTCCGACACCGCCAGCCAACATGCAGTGCTTGCCGATCTTGCTGCTGCCGGAGATGCCGACACACGCCGCCATGGCCGTGTGGTCACCGATCTGCACGTTGTGAGCGATCTGGATCTGATTATCCAGCTTCACACCATTGCCGATTCGCGTATCAGCCAATGCGCCACGGTCAATCGCCGTGTTGACGCCGATTTCCACGTCATCACCAATCAGCACACCGCCAATCTGGGCAATTTTCTGCCAGATGCCTTTCTCGTTGGCAAAGCCGAAGCCCTCCCCGCCCAGAACAGCACCGGACTGGATCACCACACGCTGGCCGATACGCACATCGTGATAAAGCGTGACACGCGGCGCGAGCCAGCCACCCTCACCAATCTCGCAACGGGCACCGATGAAGCAATGCGCTCCAACTGTTACACCTGCCGCAATCCGTGCGCCGCTTTCGACCACCGCAAACGGACCAATACTGGCCGTCTCGTCCACCAGGGCATCGCCAGCAATGATTGCGGTCAGATGCACACCGGAAGGGGCCTTGGGCTTGGGATCGAACAGATGGGAGATTCGTGCATAGGCAAGATAAGGATCAGGCACCAGCAGCGCATCGCCCACATAAGCATCTGCATCAGCTGGCTTGAGCAGCACAGCAGAGGCGTGAGTTTCGGCAAGGAATTTACGGTACTGCGGGTTGGCCAGGAAGCTGACCTGACCCGGGCCGGCCTCTTGCAAAGTGGCCAGCCCGGTGATTTCTTTATCCTCTGCGCCACGTAGCGTGGCGCCGAGGAACTCAGCCAGTTGGCCGAGCTTGATGGAAACGGTCATGGGTTACTTCAGCTGGTTCATGCGCTCGATGACCTGGCGAGTAACGTCGTACTGTGGCTTGACGTCAATCACTGCACCGCGCTCGAAGACCAGGTCAAAAGCACCTTTCTTGATCACTTCTTCCACTGCCTGATCCAGCTTAGGCTTGAGTTGCTTGAGCATTTCGCGGTCAGCAACAGCTTTGGCTTCGTTCAGTTCTTTAGACTGGAACTGGAAGTCGCGGGCCTTTTGCTTGAATTCAAGCTCAAGACGCTCGCGCTCTGGCTGGGCCATCTTGTCGCCACCGCTGACCAGACGATCCTGGATGCCCTTGGCGCTGCTTTCCAGAGATTTCAGCTTGGTCAGTTGCGGACCGAACTTCTTCTCGGCATCCACTGCGTATTTCTTCGCAGCATCAGATTCCAGCAGAGCCATCTGATAGTTCAGAACGGCGATTTTCATGTCGGCAAAAGCCGGGCTTGCTGCCAACACGGTTGCCAGCAGTACCAATTGAGTCAACTTACGCACAATGCACTCCTACAGAATTCGCTGTCGTTATCTAAAGCCAGACTATTAGAAGGTCTGACCAAGGGAAAATTGGAAGACCTGGGTTTCAGAATCGTCATCCGGTTTCTTGATCGGCATCGCCAGGGCGAAGCTCAAAGGACCGAGCGCGGTAATCCAGGTAACGCCTACACCAACGGAGCTGGCCATACCGGACAGATCAACGTTGTTACATTCAACCTTCTCACCGTTACGGGTCCGGTTGGAATCGCAATTGGAGTCGAACACGTTACCCACGTCCCAGAACACGGAAGTCCGCAGAGAGCGCTGATCCTTGATGAATGGCAGAGGGAACATCACCTCTACACCACCTTGAACCAGGACGTTGCCGCCGAATGGAAGCGGATCCTGATCCGGGTCTTCAAGCGTGCCGCGGCGGGTCCCGCTACTCGGCGTACTACGCGGGCCAAGAGTACTGTCCTTGAAGCCACGAACCGAGTTGAAGCCGCCAGCGTAGTAGTTCTCGTAGAACGGCAGGCCGGAGGTCGACCCGTAACCGTCGCCATAACCCAGCTCGGTGTGCAGACGCAGGGTGTAGTTGTCGGTGATCGGGTGGAAATACTGAGCGCGGTAATCAAGCTTGAAGAACGACAGGTCGCTGCCCGGCAAGGTCGATTCCAGCACCAGGCTTTGCGAGTGACCACGGGTCGCCAGCACACCTTTGTTCAAGGTGGACTCGGACCAGCCAACGGACGCCTTGAAGTTCAGGTACTTGTCGCCTTCCTTGTCGACGAAATCAAAGATTTCATCAACGGTGTAGGTACCAGTCTTGATTTCATCCTGCTGCACGGTCAAGCCGTAGGTCAAACGGGACGTTTCGTTGATCGGGTAGCCCATGCTGATGCCAGCACCCAGGCTGTCAACGGCGTAGCTTGCAACGTCGACGTCGAGATCATCGTAGTCGGTGGTGCGGTAGAAAGCGTTGTAACCCAGGCTCACACCGTCAGCCGTCCAGTACGGATCGACATAACTGAAATTGTAGCGGCTCTGGTATTCGCTGCGGGTAAGGCCAATGCTGACCTTGTTACCCGTACCGAGGAAGTTGTTCTGGCTGATCGAGCCACCCAGGATCAGACCGGCACTCTGTGCAAAACCGACGCTGGCGGTGATCGAACCGGAAGCCTGTTCTTCTACGGTGTAGTTGACGTCAACCTGATCGTCGGTGCCCGGTACGGCAGGCGTCTCGACGTTCACTTCTTTGAAGAAGCCCAGACGATCCAGACGAGTCTTGGACTGGTCAATCAGATAGGTCGAAGCCCAGCCACCTTCCATCTGGCGCATTTCACGACGCAGTACGTCATCCGCCGACTTCGTGTTGCCACGGAAGTTGATGCGATTGACGTAGGCACGCTTGCCCGGATCGACCACGAACGTGATGTCCACGGTGTGATCGGTATCGTTAGGGGTTGGCACACCGTTGACGTTGGCGAAGGTATAGCCTTCGTTACCCAGACGACGAGTGATCAGCTCGGACGTAGTAGTCATGACCTTGCGCGAGAAAACCTGACCTGGCTTGACCAGCAGCAGGGATTTCACCTGGTCTTCCGGAACCTTCAGGTCGCCGCTGAGCTTGACCGACTTGACGCTGTACTTCTGGCCTTCGTTGACGTTGACCGTGATGAAGACGCTTTTCTTGTCCGGGGTGATCGATACCTGGGTCGAAGCGATATCCATATTGATATAGCCGCGATCGAGGTAATAGGAACGCAGACGTTCGAGGTCGCCGGAGAGTTTTTCCCGGGCGTACTTGTCGTCGTTCTTGAAGAAGGAGAGCCAATTGGTGGTCTTGAGCTCGAACAGACCAATCAGGTCTTCATCAGGGAAAACCGTGTTACCCACCACGTTGATGTGCTGGATGGCGGCAACAGTGCCTTCATTGATATTGATTTTCAGGCCAACGCGGTTGCGTGGCTGCGCAACGACTTCGGTCGCAACTTCGGCCGAGTAGCGGCCTTGTGCAACGTACTGGCGCTGCAGTTCATTACGCACACCCTCAAGGGTGGCGCGCTGGAAGATTTCACCTTCGGCCAGACCAGACGACTTCAGACCCTTCATCAGGTCCTCGGTGGAAATAGCCTTGTTGCCTTCGATCTCGATGCTCGCCACCGACGGGCGCTCGACAACGGTGATCACCAGGACATTGCCGTCGCGACCCAGCTGGATATCTTGAAAGAAACCGGTTTTGAACAGCGCGCGAGTGGCATCCACCAGACGACCATCATCCGCTTGCTCGCCAACGTTCAGCGGCAACGCACCAAATACACTGCCAGCGGAAACCCGCTGCAGGCCATTGACACGGATATCGGAGATAGTGAAGGACTCGGCGTGAACTTCGGCAATCATCAGTACGGCAAGAACCGCAGTTAGCAGCAGACGTTTCATGAAGTCCTTTCTTATTCCAACTGGCAATAAACAAACTGCCGCAAAATGCGGCAGATTCGCAACTCAGCAAAGCTAAGCTTTACAGTCGACCCAGATCGTTGACCAGAGCGAGCAACATAACGCCCACCACCAGACTGATACCGATCTGAACCCCCCAACCTTGAACCCTATCCGAAAGGGGGCGACCACGTGCCCACTCGATCAGATAAAACAACAGATGCCCCCCGTCCAGTACTGGAATAGGCAGCAAATTCAGAACACCCAGGCTGATACTCAGATAAGCCAGGAAATTCAGGAAGTCACCAATGCCCGACTGGGCCGAAGCGCCCGCCACTTTAGCAATGGTTATCGGTCCACTCAAGTTTTTTACCGAGAGCTCACCGAACAACATTTTTTTAAGCGAATCCAGCGTCAGGATGCTCATGGTCCAGGTACGCCTCGCGCCCTCGGCCACAGCGGCTACCGGACCGAAGCTGACTTCACGCAGCATCTCTGGCGGCCAGTCGATACCTTTGACGCCTGCCCCCAGATAACCAGTGGCTGCCTTACCCTCACCGCGAGCCGCCAGCGTCAGAGGAACATCAAGCTGGGCGCCGTCTCGCTCGATACGCAGAGAAACTTTTGCCTCGGGGCGCTCGCGAACCTTATCAACCACTTGTTGCCATTCGTCGAGAGACTGGCCATCCAGCGCCAACAACCGGTCGCCCGTTTTCAGGCCGGCTGCCTGGGCAGGCCCTTTTGGATCGATCTCAGCCAGCACCGGCGGCAATGCCGGACGCCACGGACGAATGCCCAGCGACTTGATGGGGTCCGGCTCTTCTGCACCTTTAAGCCAGTTATCCAGCGCCAGTTGGTGTGATGTATCAGTCGTCGAGCCTTGCTCGCGGACCTTGAGGGCGATGGTCCCGCTTTCCCCCAGACGACGAACCAACTGCAGATTGACTGCCGACCAGCCAGATGTCGGCTCTCCGTCGACCGCAACGATTTCCTGCCCAGCACTGAGCCCCGCTTTCTGCGCAAGGCTGCCCGCCTCGACCGCACCGATGACCGGCCGCACCTGCTGACTGCCCAGCATGGCCAATGCCCAGAAAAACACGATAGCCAACAGGAAGTTCGCAATCGGACCGGCGCTGACGATAGCAATACGCTGATAAACCGATTTGCGATTGAAGGACTGATCAGCAAGCTCTGGCGGAACGTCGCCTTCACGCTCATCGAGCATCTTCACGTAGCCACCCAGCGGAATCGCAGCCACTACAAACTCGGTACCCTTGCGGTCATGCCAGCGCAGCAACGGCATGCCGAAGCCCACCGAAAAACGTAAAACCTTGACGCCACAACGCCTGGCCACCCAGAAGTGACCAAATTCGTGAAAGGTTACCAACACCCCCAACGCAACCAGGGTGCCAACAATCATATAAAGCGCGCTCATCAACTCTCTCCAGACGCAGACCACAGCAGGTTTGACTCACCGCTTACCGCCCGCATCTTCTCGCGTGTGCTGTTAACGCCCATTGCGACCAAGCCATTGCTCTGCCAGAACGCGCGCTTTTGAATCCACTTCGAACACCGCACCCAGGTCGGCAAGCGCGACCACAGGCTCATGATTCAAAACCTCGTCGATCATACTCGCGATTTCCGGATAGCGGATGCGCCGGTCAAGAAATGCCTGAACGGCGACTTCATTGGCTGCGTTCAGCATGGCCGGTGCGCTGTTACCTGCCTCTGCAGCTTGCCGCGCAAGACGCAGACAAGGGAAGCGCTGCTCATCGGGGGCTTCAAAATCAAGCCTGGCAATGCTGAAAAGATCCAACGGAGCAACGCCCGAATCAATCCGCGCAGGCCATGCCAGCGCGTGGGCGATAGGCGTGCGCATATCCGGGTTGCCCAACTGAGCCAACACCGAGCCATCCACGTAATCGACCATGGAATGAATGACACTTTGCGGGTGGATGACCACTTCAATCTGGTCAGGCCTTGCATCAAACAACCAGCAAGCCTCGATCAACTCCAGCCCTTTGTTGACCATGCTCGCCGAATCGACGGAGATTTTGCGACCCATCGACCAGTTCGGATGAGCACAGGCCTGCTCAGGCGTGACATCACTGAGCTGGTCAAGCGGCGTCTGGCGAAACGGCCCGCCGGAACCGGTCAGCAGAATCCGCCGAACGCCCACCGGGACGAGCCCGCGGGTGTAGTCCACTGGCAGGCACTGGAAGATCGCGTTGTGCTCGCTGTCGATTGGCAGCAGGACCGCACCGCTTTGTCGTACCGCCTGCATGAACAGAGCGCCGGACATCACCAGCGCTTCCTTGTTGGCCAGCAGGACTTTCTTGCCCGCCTCGACCGCCGCCATGGTCGGGCGCAAACCCGCCGCTCCCACGATGGCGGCCAGCACGGTATCGACCTGCGAATGAGCGGCCACCTCACAAAGGCCGCCCTCCCCCACCAGCACGCGAGTGTCAAGACCGGCGACTGCCAGATCATCCTGCAACTTGCGCGCGGCTTCTTGAGTAGGTAACACAGCGAACTGCGGCGTGTGCTTGATGCACAACGCAAGTAACTCGCTTTGCCGGGTAAAGCCGGTCAGGGCGAACACTTGATAGAGGTCAGGATGACGAGCGATGACGTCGAGGGTGCTCAGGCCCACCGAACCGGTAGCGCCAAGAACGGTAACCTGTTGGGGACGACTCACAGCACGCCCCAGTCAGCAGCCCACAGCAGCACGGCAAATACGGGGATGGCCGCTGTCAGGCTGTCGATGCGATCCAGCACACCGCCATGCCCTGGCAACAGATTGCTGCTGTCCTTGATACCGGACTGGCGCTTGAACATGCTTTCGGTCAGATCGCCCACCACGGAGATGAAAACGACAATCGCAGCACCCAGCAAACCAAACACGAATTGGGATGCAGACCAGCCACGCACGACACCTACCAACACAGTGATCACCAGACAGGTGAGCAAACCGCCGTAAACACCTTCCCAGCTCTTGCCGGGGCTGACCTTCGGCGCCAGCTTGCGCTTGCCGAAAGCCTTGCCGGAAAAGTAGGCACCAATGTCTGCGCCCCATACCAGCACCATGACCGACAGAATCAGCCAGTTGCCCAAAGGCCATTGCTTGATAAGTATCAGCCCTTGCCAGGCAGGCAGCAGAATCAGCAGACCAATGACCAGCTTGCACGCAGCACTTGACCAGTGACCGCTGGACGCGGGAAAGGTGAGTACCAACCAGGTCGCCACCGCCCACCAGATAACAGCAGCCACCAGCACCCAAGGAGCCAGGCCTGGCATCAGGTACAGCAGGAACAGCAACCCGGCAACCACCGCCGCATAGGCAATACGCGCCGACTGCGCAGGAAAGCCTGCCAGTCGCGCCCATTCCCAGGCACCCAGAGTAACCACCAGGCCAATGAACAGTGCAAAGCTTGCCCCAGCGAGCAGGAAAAAGCCGCACAGCGCGACTGGCAACAGAATAAGTGCCGTGATGATCCGTTGTTTCAGCATTAAGCCCGGGCTCCAGCTTCTACCTGCTCGCTCGTTTTACCGAAGCGACGTTGGCGCGAAGCAAAATCGGCCAGCGCAGCGCGCATGGCATCGTGTTTGAAGTCCGGCCAGAACAGGTCGGAGAAGTACAGCTCGGCATACGCCAGCTGCCAAAGTAGAAAATTGCTGATGCGGTGCTCGCCACCCGTACGAATGCACAGGTCGGGCAACGGCAAATCGCCCGTCGCCAGGCAGGTCTGCAGCAATTCAGGGGTAATGTCGTCGGGACGCAAATGCCCCGCCTGAACTTCTCGCGCCAGACGCTGGGCGGCCTGGGCAATATCCCACTGGCCGCCATAGTTGGCGGCAATCTGCAGGACGAAGCGGTTATTACCGGCAGTGCTGAGTTCAGCCTCACGCATTGCCGCCTGAAGCTCAGGGTGAAAACGCGAGCGGTCGCCAATGATGCGCAGGCTGATCTCGTTTTCGTTCAGGCGTCGTGTTTCACGGCGCAAGGCCGTGAAAAACAACTCCATCAGGGCACCTACCTCTTCAGCAGGGCGCTGCCAGTTTTCACTGGAGAACGCAAACAGCGTCAGCACCTCTACCTTGGCCTCGGCACAGACCTCGATCACTGCGCGGACAGCATCAACGCCCGCCTTGTGACCCGCGACGCCAGGCAACAAGCGCTTCTTCGCCCAGCGATTATTGCCGTCCATGATGATCGCGACATGACGTGGCACCGCTACCGGTCCAGCCAGCTTTGTCTTTTCCATGAAAGCACCCCGGCCTTATACGGCCATCAGGTCTGCTTCTTTCTGCTTGGTGGCCGCATCGATGTCGGCCTCTGCCTTGTCGGTCAGCTTCTGGATATCAGCAGATGCACGACGCTCTTCGTCTTCGCTGATTTCCTTGTCCTTGACCAGCTTTTTCAACTCGCCCATCGCATCACGGCGAATGTTGCGCACGGCAACACGAGCATCTTCTGCGGCGCTACGAGCCTGCTTGGTGAAGCCCTTGCGGGTTTCTTCAGTCAGCGCTGGCATGGAGATCAGCAGCAGCTCGCCAAGGTTGGTCGGATTAAGGTTCAGGCCAGCACTCTGGATAGCCTTGTCGACCGCTGCGAGCATATTGCGCTCGAACGCCACAACCTGAAGGGTACGGGAGTCTTTTACCGTAACATTGGCAACGCCACTGAGCGGAGTATCAGCGCCGTAGTAAGGCACCATCACGCTACCCAGAATGCTTGGGTGAGCCTTGCCGGTACGAATCTGACCAAATGCATGGGTCAGGGATTCGAGAGATTTCTGCATGCGCTCTTGAGCGTCTTTCTTGATGTCGTTGATCATTGTGCGCCTTCCTCGATCAGGGTTCCTTCAGCGCCGCCGTGTACGATATTCAGCAGGGCGCCGGGCTTGTTCATATTAAAAACGCGAAGTGGCATCTTGTGGTCACGGCACAGGCAGATCGCCGTCAGGTCCATCACACCCAGCTTGCGATCCAGCACTTCATCGTAAGTCAGATGATCGAACTTCTCTGCGTGCGGGTCTTTGAATGGATCTGCGGTATAGACACCATCAACCTTGGTTGCCTTGAGGACAACGTCGGCGTCGATTTCGATTGCTCGCAGGCAAGCAGCCGAGTCGGTGGTGAAAAACGGGTTACCTGTGCCAGCCGCAAAAATCACGACTTCTTTGGAGTTTAGGTGACGCATCGCCTTGCGACGATCGTAATGGTCCGTCACACCTACCATCGAAATGGCAGACATCACGATGGCGGAGATATTGGCACGCTCCAGCGCATCACGCATTGCCAGCGCGTTCATCACAGTGGCCAGCATGCCCATGTGATCACCCGTGACACGATCCATACCCGCAGCACTCAATGCAGCGCCACGGAACAGGTTGCCACCACCGATGACCAGACCGACCTGAACGCCGATCCCGACCAGTTGGCCGACTTCCAGCGCCATGCGATCCAGTACCTTTGGATCAATACCGAACTCTTCGGACCCCATCAGGGCCTCGCCGCTAAGCTTGAGTAGAATGCGTTTATAGCGAGCCTGATAACCACTGCCCTGCTGAGCCATTGCGAATCTCTCCTGCGGCGTTTTCTGAAAAAAATCTGTGCGGGCTGTTAAAGCCTGCGCTAACTCTAGCTTGACGCCACGAGCGCGTCAGAAGAATGCAGCCTTGTAAGCCACTTCTCCAAGGAAAACAATTAGCTTTTCCTTTTTGACAAAGAGGCTGCGCGCGTGAGCGGGCAGCCTCTTCGGGACGACAGTTGGTGAACCGTCTTACTTCTTGCTTGCAGCTACTTGCGCAGCGACTTCTTCAGCGAAGTTGTCGACTGGCTTCTCGATGCCTTCGCCCACTTTGAAGTAGGTGAAAGAAACGATTTCAGCGCCGGCTTTCTTGGCCAGATCACCGACCTTGACTTCCGGGTTCTTGACGAACGCCTGCTCAACAAGGCTGGCTTCGGCTAGGAACTTGGTGATACGACCGGCAACCATTTTCTCAACGATTTCGGCTGGCTTGCCTTTGATCTTGTCTTCGTTCAGTTGCAGGAAGACGCCCTTCTCACGCTCGATCGCTTCGGCAGAAACTTCCGAAGGGAACAGGAACTCAGGGTTGCTGGCAGCAACGTGCATCGCGATGTCTTTGGCCAGATCAGCGTCGCCGCCTTTCAGGACAACCACAACACCGATCTTGTTACCGTGCAGGTAAGCGTTGACCACGTCACCTTCGATGCTCGACAGGCGACGGATGTTCACGTTCTCGCCAACTTTGGCAATCAAAGCAGTACGCTCCACTTCCTGAGCTTCGATCAGCGGAGCTGCGTCGGTCAGTTTGTCAGCGAACGCTTTTTCCAGGCTGCTGTTGACGAAGTTCTTGAAGTCGTCTTGCAGAGCCAGGAAGTCGGTCTGGGAGTTGACTTCGATGATGGTAGCGCGCTTGCCGTCTTCGGCAACCTTGACAGCAATGGCGCCTTCAGCAGCAACGTTGCCTGCTTTCTTGGCTGCCTTGATTGCGCCCGAAGCACGCATGTCATCAATGGCTTTTTCGATGTCGCCGCCAGCCTTGGTCAAGGCCTTTTTGCAATCCATCATGCCTTCGCCGGTACGCTCGCGCAGTTCTTTAACCAACGCTGCAGTAATCTCTGCCATTTCAAAATCCTCTTGGATAGGTCTTCAACCATTCCACCCGCCGAAGCGAGCGTTCAAATTCTTGAAAACTCAAGGTGACCGCCACAAATGACAACTGTGTCATCACGGCGCCAACAATGGTTCTCGAGGGGGCAAAAAGGGGGCCAAGCCCCCTTTTTGCGTACTGAGTAAACGCTAGGCGTTAACTACTCAGCCTTCAACAGCAGCAGCTGGAGCTTCTTCGACGAAAACGTCGGTGCCGCCAGCAACGTTGTTGCGACCACGGATTACAGCGTCAGCCATCGAACCCATGTACAGCTGGATAGCGCGGATTGCGTCATCGTTGCCTGGGATGATGTAGTCAACGCCTTCCGGGCTGCTGTTGGTATCGACTACGCCGATAACCGGGATACCAAGCTTGTTGGCTTCGGTGATCGCGATGCGCTCGTGATCAACGTCGATAACGAACAGTGCGTCAGGCAGACCGCCCATGTCCTTGATACCACCCAGGCTACGATCCAGCTTTTCCAGATCGCGAGTGCGCATCAGCGCCTCTTTCTTGGTCAGCTTGGCGAAAGTACCGTCTTCAGCCTGGATTTCAAGCTCACGCAGACGCTTGATGGACTGACGGATGGTTTTGAAGTTGGTCAGCATGCCGCCCAACCAGCGGTGATCGACGTACGGCGAACCGCAACGTGCTGCTTCTTCAGCAACGATCTTGCCAGCCGAACGCTTTGTGCCGACGAACAGGATCTTGTTTTTGCCCGAGGCCAGCTTCTCAACGAAAGTCAGAGCTTCGTTGAACATTGGCAGGGTTTTTTCAAGGTTGATAATGTGAATCTTGTTACGCGCGCCGAAAATGTATTTACCCATTTTCGGGTTCCAGTAACGGGTCTGGTGACCGAAGTGCACACCGGCCTTCAGCATATCGCGCATATTGACTTGGGACATGATAGTTCCTTGATAAGTCGGGTTAGGCCTCCACGTATCCCAATGACCAACCAGCGGCTTCGAGCCGAAGGCACCCAGGTCATCGTGTCGACACGTGTGTGGGTTAGTGCTTGCGGGGCTTACCCCGGAAAGCGGCGCATTTTATACCATGAAAAGCCGGAAAACGGAAACCGAAAAAGACGGGGGATGTTGGGGGGCTTTCGCTGATAGATTGAACCACCTCTATGCATGCGTCTTTACTACATCCTTAGGGTGGTGATTTAGGTACATATCCGTTGCTGCGGTAACGGCCAATTAGGGTTCCGCTCTTACAGCGGGTCACCTTTTACAAACGCCCGGAATGCCGGCCCAGTAAAAGGTAACCCAAAACGCTTGCCCCACCACTCGGTCCCTCGCCTAGGCTCGGCATGCCCGCAATCCGACATTGAGGCGTGGGGCCAGCGTGGTTTAACGGGGCGCCTGAGATCAAAAGCCAAATCAACAGCAGATCAACAGCAGATCAAGATCAAACGCACCGATGATTGGCGCTGCGTGGATTAATGGTAGGCGCTGCCGAAGGCTGCGAAGGTGGCGGCCGATTCGCAGCCTTCGGCAGCTCCTACAGAGAATTGCTTTCGACTTCGCGAAGGCAATGGTGCAAACGATGAAGATATCGCGGAAGAACACCCAAAAACAGGCCGGCTATCAGGCCGCCTCGTGCGCATTTGATTTTGATCTTGGCGCCCCGTCAAACCACGCTGGCCGGAATTCGATATTGAGGCGGCGGGCAAACCGGCATGGATGCCGGTTTAGCCGCGCTGGGCCAGGGATGGCCCTTCGCGGCGGCCCGCCGAATCAATGTCGGATTACGGGCATGCCGAGCCTAGGCGAGGGACCGAGTGGTGGGGCAAGAGCGCTTTGGTTACTTTCGCGCTTTTCGAAAGTGACGCGCCGTAAGGGCGCAACCCTAGGTAGCCATAACCGCAATAACGGATATGAACAAAAAACATCGCCACATTAACCCCACCCCCATATAAGGAACCAATAATCCCCCACCCGCCACGTCTGTTAGAATCGCCGCTTTCCGTATTAGCCGCGCGCCTTGCGCGCCGAGAGAGATCGTAATGACCGTCACCATCAAAACCCCCGAAGACATCGAAAAAATGCGCATTGCCGGTCGCCTGGCTGCCGATGTCCTGGAAATGATCGGTGCTCACGTCAAACCTGGCGTCACTACCGACGAGCTGGACCGCATCTGCCACGACTACATCGTCAATGAGCAAAAAGCGATTCCTGCTCCGCTCAACTACAAAGGCTATCCGAAGTCGATCTGCACCTCGATCAACCATGTGGTCTGCCATGGCATCCCGAACGACAAGCCGCTGAAGAACGGCGATGTGCTGAACATCGACGTGACCGTGATCAAGGACGGCTACCACGGCGACACCAGCAAAATGTTCCACGTCGGCAAAGTGCCAGAGTGGGCAGAGCGCCTGTCGAAGATCACCCAGGAATGCCTCTATAAAGGCATCGAGATTGTCCGTCCGGGCACCACGCTTGGCGATATTGGCGAAGTCATCCAGAAGCACGCTGAAAAGAGCGGTTTCTCGGTGGTGCGCGAATACTGTGGCCATGGCATCGGCAAGGTGTTCCACGAAGAGCCGCAGATCCTGCACTACGGCAAGGCTGGCGAAGGCATGGCACTGAAAGAAGGCATGACCTTTACCATCGAACCCATGATCAACCAGGGCAAGGCTGAAACACGTCTGCTGGGCGACGGCTGGACAGCAATCACCAAGGACCGCAAATTGTCGGCCCAGTGGGAGCACACCATCCTGGTTACCGCTGACGGCTACGAGATCTTTACCCTGCGCAGCGATGACACTATCGCCCGCACCTCAGCCTGATTGCCAGACGTTCAGACCTGACGCTCGCCCGCTCGCGCCCCGTTCGATATAGATAGAAGGAAAGCAGTTCCATGCCGCAGGTGGATCCCGATTTGTTCGACCGAGGCCAGTTCCAGGCCGAACTTGCCCTGAAAGCCAGCCCTATACCGGCCTTCAAGAAAGTCATCCGCAGTGCGCGGGAGGTGCTGGACGCGCGCTTCAAATCCGGCCGCGACATCCGCCGCCTGATCGAAGACCGTGCCTGGTTCGTGGACAACATCCTGCAGCAAGCATGGGACCAGTTCGACTGGAGTGAAGATGCCGATATCGCGCTGCTGGCCGTTGGCGGCTATGGGCGCGGCGAGCTGCACCCGTACTCGGACATCGACCTGTTGATCCTGCTGGAGAGCGCGGACCACGAAGTATTCCGTGAATCCATCGAGGGCTTTCTCACGCTGCTGTGGGACATCGGCCTCGAAGTCGGCCAAAGCGTGCGCTCGGTAGAGGAATGTGCCCAGGAGGGCCGCGCCGACCTGACGGTGATCACCAACCTGATGGAAAGCCGCACCATCGCCGGGCCAGAGCGTCTGCGCCAGCGCATGCTGGACGTCACCAGTACCCGGGAAATGTGGCCGAGCAAGGAGTTCTTCCTCGCCAAGCGTGCAGAACAGAAAACCCGTCACCACAAATACAACGACACCGAATACAACCTGGAGCCCAACGTCAAAGGCTCACCGGGCGGTCTGCGGGATATCCAGACCATCCTCTGGGTGGCGCGGCGCCAATACGGCACCCTCAATCTGCACGCACTGGCCGGGCAAGGCTTCCTGCTGGAAAGCGAGAACAACCTGCTCGCCTCCTCCCAGGACTTCCTCTGGAAAGTGCGCTACGCCCTGCACATGCTGGCTGGCCGCTCGGAAGACCGGCTGCTGTTCGACTATCAAAGCAGTATTGCCAACCTGCTGGGTTACCAGGACAGCGACGCCAAGCTGGCGATAGAGCGCTTCATGCAGAAGTACTATCGGGTGGTCATGAGCATTGCCGAGTTGAGCGACCTGATCATTCAGCACTTCGAAGAAGTCATCCTGACCGACGACGAAGGCGCTGTGACCCAGCCGATCAACTCTCGCTTCCAGCTCCATGATGGCTACATCGAAGCGACAAACCCCAACGTGTTCAAACGCACACCGTTCGCCATGATCGAGATTTTCGTGCTCATGGCCCAACACCCGGAAATCAAGGGTGTGCGCGCCGATACGATCCGGCTGCTGCGCGAACACCGGCATCTGATCAACGATGATTTCCGTAACGATATCCGCAATACCAGCCTGTTCATCGAGCTGTTCAAGTGCGAAATAGGCATCCATCGCAACCTGCGCCGCATGAACCGCTACGGCATTCTCGGCCTGTATTTGCCGGAGTTCGGGCATATCGTCGGCCAGATGCAGCATGACCTGTTCCACATTTACACGGTCGACGCCCACACCCTGAACCTGATCAAACACCTGCGGAAGCTGCAATACACCCAGGTGTCAGAGAAATTCCCGCTGGCCAGCAAGATCATGGCCAGGCTGCCCAAGCCAGAGTTGATTTACCTGGCCGGGCTGTACCACGACATCGGCAAAGGCCGTGGCGGGGACCATTCGGAACTGGGCGCGGTGGACGCGCAAACCTTCGGCGAACGTCATCAACTGCCGACTTGGGACACTCGCCTGATCGTCTGGCTGGTCAGCCATCACCTGGTGATGTCCACCACCGCCCAGCGCAAGGATTTGTCTGACCCGCAGGTGATCCATGATTTCGCCCAGTTCGTTGGCGATGAAGTGCACCTGGATTACCTGTATGTGTTGACCGTCGCCGACATCAACGCGACCAACCCGACGCTGTGGAACTCCTGGCGCGCTACCCTGTTGCGTCAGCTTTACACCGAAACCAAACGCGCCTTGCGTCGCGGCCTGGAGAACCCGGTGGACCGCGAAGAACAGATCCGCCGTACGCAAACCGCTGCGCTGGATATTCTGGTCCGCAACGGCACCGATCCTGATGATGTCGAGCAACTTTGGTCGCAACTAGGGGACGATTACTTCCTGCGTCATACAGCAGGCGATGTAGCCTGGCACAGCGATGCCATTCTGCAGCAGCCGGTGAATGGAGGAGCGCTGGTGCTGATCAAGGAGACCACCCAGCGCGAATTCGAAGGCGGCACGCAGATCTTCATCTACGCACCCGACCAACATGACTTCTTCGCAGTGACCGTGGCGGCCATGGACCAGTTGAACCTGAACATTCACGATGCCCGGGTTCTGACCTCCAGCAGCCAGTTCACCCTCGACACCTATATCGTGCTCGACAACAACGGTGGCTCGATTGGCGATAACCCGGAACGCGTAAAGCAGATTCGCGAAGGGCTGTATGAGGCGCTGCGCAACCCTGATGACTACCCGACCATCATCAAACGTCGCGTACCGCGCCAGCTGAAGCATTTCGCCTTCGCGCCGCAAGTGACGATCCATAACGACGCGCAGCGCCCGGTCACCATTCTGGAGCTTTCAGCCCCGGACAGGCCTGGATTACTGGCGCGGATTGGCAAGATTTTCCTTGAGTTCGACCTGTCGCTGCAAAACGCCAAGATCTCCACCCTTGGCGAACGGGTAGAAGACGTGTTCTTTATTACCGACGCCAACAATCAGCCGTTGTCCGACCCAGAACTGTGCCGCCGTTTGCAGGATGCGATCGTTGAACAACTGAACGTCAATCATGAGCCTGGCCTCGAATTTCGCCTGAGCATTTGAACTGACGCCCACGACCTGTATGACACGACTCATGGCGCTCGCGACCCCGAGCGCCGAGCTCTTGAGAACCCGAACTTGAGAACCAAGCCCCATGAATAACGCAATGCAGCTGCTCCAGCCTTACCCGTTCGAAAAGCTTCGCGCCCTGCTGGGCAGCGTGACGCCCAACCCTGAGAAGCGTCCGATTGCACTGTCCATTGGCGAACCCAAGCACCGCTCTCCTGCATTCGTGGCCCAGGCCATGGTCGCCAATCTGGACCAAATGGCGGTTTATCCAACCACGTTAGGCGTCCCGGCCTTGCGCGAAGCCATCGCTGGCTGGTGCGAGCGACGCTTCGGTGTTCCAGGTGGCTGGCTGGACCCGGCGCGCAATGTATTGCCGGTCAACGGCACGCGCGAAGCGTTGTTCGCGTTCACCCAGACCGTGGTCAATCGTGAAGACAACGGGCTGGTAATCAGCCCGAACCCGTTCTATCAGATCTACGAAGGCGCGGCGTTCCTGGCCGGTGCCCAGCCGCACTATCTGCCATGCCTGAAAGAGAATGGCTTCAACCCCGATTTCGATGCGGTATCGGCCGATGTCTGGAAACGCTGCCAGATTCTGTTCCTGTGCTCGCCCGGCAACCCGACCGGCGCGGTCATCCCGCTGGAGACGCTGAAAAAGCTGATAGCCCTGGCTGACGAATACGATTTCGTGATCGCCGCCGACGAATGCTACAGCGAACTGTACTTCGACGAAGAGGCGCCAACGGCCGGATTGCTCAGCGCCTGCGTCGCCCTCGGTCGCCAGGACTTCAAGCGCTGCGTCGTGTTCCACAGCCTGTCCAAGCGCTCGAACCTGCCAGGTTTGCGCTCCGGCTTCGTAGCCGGCGATGCAGAAATCCTCAAGGCCTTTTTGCTGTACCGCACCTACCACGGTTGCGCCATGCCGATCCAGACCCAGCTGGCCAGTATTGCTGCCTGGAACGACGAGGATCACGTTCGCGCCAACCGCGACCTGTACCGTGAAAAGTTCGACGCCGTGCTGGACATCCTCTCACCCGTCATGGATGTGCAGCGCCCGGATGGCAGTTTCTACCTGTGGCCGAGCGTGGGCGGTGACGACGCAGCGTTCTGCCGCGATCTCTACGTCGACCAACACGTAACCGTGGTGCCAGGCTCCTACCTGTCCCGTGAAGTGGGCGGCTTCAACCCTGGCGCCGGCCGCGTGCGTCTGGCGCTGGTTGCGCCGTTGGCCGAATGTATCGAAGCAGCCGAGCGGATTCGGGAATTCATTCAGAAGCGTTGAGTGATGAACGCGGCAGCGCAAATTTCCCGTGGGACCGGCTTCAGCCGGGAAGGCAATAGTTCAGACGACTCAATGCGGCGACTGTATCGGCGCCTTCCCGGCTAAAGCCGGTGCCACTAGGAAAGGGCTGCGCATCGACAAACCGCCACATTCACGGTTTAAGCTGTCGCGCCACGGGTATCCCCGGTTATGTCGCGTCCATGGCATAATCCGTCACCGTTTTTTTCAAGCGTCTCCAAGGGGGCAAGCTCGTGACTGATCAAATCAACAAGTTGCACCTGTACGGGATCAAAGCCTGCGACACCATGAAGAAGGCTCGCACCTGGCTCGATGAGAAACCGGTGAGCTACGATTTTCATGACTACAAGACGCAAGGCATCGACCGCGAACACCTGACTCAGTGGTGCAATGAGCACGGCTGGCAGACCGTTTTAAACCGCGCAGGCACGACCTTTCGCAAGCTCGACGACGGACAGAAAGCCGATCTCGACCAGGCAAAGGCGATTGAGCTGATGTTTGCGCAACCCTCGATGATCAAGCGCCCGGTGCTTGATCTCGGTGACAGAACCCTGATTGGCTTCAAACCAGACCTGTATGCAGCGGCTATCGACTGACTGAGATAGCCCTTTAAATTCGTAAGAGGTATTTGCATGTCCACTTCCCTGTTCAGCCTGGCCTTTGGCGTCGGCACTCAAAACCGTCAAGGCGCATGGCTTGAGGTTTTTTACGCTCAGCCACTGATCAATCCGTCGGCTGAGATCATCGCTGCTATCACCCCAGTGCTGGGTTACACCGGTGGCAACCAGGCCATCACTTTCAACACTGACCTGGCGTTGAAGCTGGCTGACGCCCTCAAGCCCGTTGACGCGGTACAGGCTGCATTGCTGTCCCGCCTGGCAGAAAGCCACAAGCCTCTGGTCGCGACCCTGCTCGCCGAAGACGCTGCGCTGACCTCCACACCTGAGGCTTACCTCAAGCTGCACCTGCTGTCCCATCGTTTGGTGAAGCCACACGGCCTGAACCTGGCCGGGATCTTCCCGCTGCTGCCAAACGTCGCCTGGACCAGCCAGGGTGCAATCGACCTGGCGGAACTGGCTCCGCGTCAGCTGGAAGCACGTCTCAAAGGCGAGCTGCTGGAAGTATTCTCCGTCGACAAGTTCCCGAAAATGACCGACTACGTCGTGCCGAGCGGCGTGCGTATCGCTGACAGCGCTCGTGTTCGTCTGGGTGCTTACATCGGCGAGGGCACCACCGTGATGCACGAAGGTTTCGTCAACTTCAACGGCGGCACCGAAGGCCCGGGCATGATCGAAGGCCGTGTATCGGCTGGCGTGTTTGTTGGCAAAGGTTCCGATCTGGGTGGCGGTTGCTCGACCATGGGCACGCTGTCCGGTGGCGGCAACATCATCATTAAAGTTGGCGAAGGCTGCCTGATCGGCGCCAACGCTGGCATCGGCATTCCACTGGGCGACCGCAACACGGTCGAATCTGGTCTTTACGTCACGGCGGGCACCAAAGTCGCGCTGCTGGATGACCAGAACCAACTGGTGAAAGTCGTTAAAGCCCGTGAGCTGGCCGGTCAATCCGACCTGCTGTTCCGTCGCAACTCGCAAACCGGCGCTGTGGAATGCAAAACCCACAAGTCGGCCATCGAGCTGAACGAAGCGCTGCACGCTCACAACTGATCGATGCTGCGTCCGGGTTCGGTCCTTGGACCGAACCCGCCTCACCGAGCTTTGAAAATAATGCCCCTCTCTTCTCCCTGGCGCGCTGACTTTCCAGCCATCGCCGCCCTGCAACGGCAAGGCCAGACCTATCTGGACAACGCCGCCACCACGCAAAAACCTCAAGCCCTGCTCGACGCCCTGAACCATTACTACACCAACGGCGCAGCCAACGTTCATCGCGCCCAGCATTTGCCGGGCGCCCACGCGACCCAGGCCTTCGAGAACAGCCGCAACAAGGTTGCCCATTGGCTGAATGCCGGCGAAGCAGGCCAGATTATCTTTACCCAAGGCACGACCTCGGCACTCAATCTGCTGGCCTATGGGCTTGAGCAGGAGTTCGCCGAGGGCGATGAAATTGTCATCAGCGCCCTGGAGCATCACGCCAACCTGTTGCCCTGGCAGCAACTGGCGTTGCGTAACGATTTGAAACTAGTCGTGCTACCGCTCAACGACCAGGGCCTGATTGACCTGGAGGCCGCTGCACTGCTGATCAACGAGCGCACTCGTTTGTTGGCCGTCAGTCAACTGTCCAACGTGCTGGGTGCGTGGCAACCATTGCCCGAGTTGCTGGCGATGGCCAGTGCTCATGGTGCATTGACCGTGGTCGATGGCGCTCAGGGCGTGGTGCATGGTCGGCATGACGTGCAGGCGCTGGGCTGCGATTTTTATGTGTTTTCCAGCCATAAGCTGTACGGCCCGGAAGGCGTCGGCGTGCTGTACGGGCGCAACGAAGCCTTGTCCCGCCTGAGCCACTGGCAGTTTGGCGGCGAAATGGTCCTGACGACGGATTACCAGTACGCTGAATTCCGCCCTGCACCGCTGGGCTTCGAAGCCGGTACTCCGCCGATTGCCAGCGTGATCGGGCTGGGCGCTACCCTTGCTTACTTGAACGGTCTTGATCATGCCGCGGTGCTGGAACATGAAGCGCGTCTACATGGCATGTTGCTCGATGGCCTGCGCCAACGAGACGGCATTCAGGTGCTGGGGCAACCGCAACTGGCGCTGGTGAGCTTTGTCGTCGAAGGCGTGCATAACGCTGATCTGGCGCACCTGCTCACGGAACAAGGCATTGCCGTGCGTGCCGGGCATCATTGCGCCATGCCTTTGCTGAAAAGCCTGGGCTTGCCGGGCGCGATTCGGGTGTCTTTGGCGCTGTACAACGACGAAAGCGATTTACAGCACTTCTTCAACGCGCTGGATCAGGCCCTGGATTTACTGCGATGAACCTGCCCGTGGATGCACAAATCGCGCTGGACACATTCGCTCAGCCTCAAGGCTGGGAGCAGCGCGCCCGTTTACTGATGCAATGGGGCGAGCGATTGCCTGCGCTGGCGGACGACGAAAAGGCTGAGGAGAACCTGGTCCATGGCTGTGAAAGCAAGGTCTGGTTGCTGGGCAATATGACCGACGGCCACTGGCAGTTCCGTGCCGCCAGTGACGCGCGGATGATTCGGGGCCTGGTGGCGCTGCTGCTGGCTCGGGTTAACGGTTTGTCGGCAGAAGAACTCCAGCAGGTTGATTTACCGGACTGGTTCAACCAACTGGGCCTGAGCCGCCAATTGTCGCCTTCGCGCAGCAACGGTCTGAATGCCGTGCTGCAAAGGATGCATCAGCTGACAGTCAGTTGAGGCGGCACCGAAACTGGCTTGGCCCGCTCTGAAGGGCGGCGCACTCCGGCAACAATCTTGTCCACCGCCTTGGTTGCCGCGACCATCCCGAAGGTCGCGGTCACCATCATCACCGCACCGAAACCACCGGCGCAGTCCAGCTTGACCCCATCACCGACGAAACTCTTCTGCAGGCAGATGCTGCCATCCGGTTTCGGGTAGCGCAGTTGCTCGGTGGAGAACACGCACGGCACGCTGTAATGGCGGTTCATGGTGCGGGAAAAGCCGTAATCGCGACGCAGGGTCGACCGGACTTTCGAGGCCAACGGGTCGTTGAAGGTGCGGTTCAGATCGCAGACCTGAATCAACGTCGGATCAATTTGCCCGCCCGCCCCTCCGGTGGTGATGATCTGGATCTTGCGGCGCTTGCACCAGGCAATCAGCGCAGCCTTGGCGTTCACGGCATCAATGCAGTCCAGCACGCAATCCAGGTCCGGGGTGATGTATTCGGCCATGGTGTCGCGGGTGACGAAATCGGCAACGGCATGCACGACGCAGTCCGGGTTGATCGCGCGCAGACGCTCAGCCATCACCTCGACCTTGGGGCGACCCACGGTAGTGTCCAGTGCGTGCAATTGGCGATTGCTGTTGCTGACGCAGACGTCGTCCAGGTCAAACAGGGAAATCTCCCCCACCCCGCAGCGAGCCATGGCTTCCGCCGCCCAGGACCCTACGCCGCCGATACCCACCACCGCCACGTGAGCCGCGCGCAAGCGGTCCAGGCCTTCGATGCCGTACAAACGGGCGATACCAGCAAAACGCGGATCTTCTGAACTCATGACCATTACCCCAAAAACCGGCGCGCATTATAGGCCTTTGTCCCGGATAGAGCATCTTAAGAAGCGCGAGCGGTCAGAAAAAATGCCCAGCCTCTCAACATGCTGCCCGCTTATTGCGGGGCGATCGTCGGCAACTGCATTGAAAGCCGGACACTAAGCCAGCGAGTTCGCATAGAGGCGGTCATCAATACTTAACCACACTAAACAGCCCATTATTCATCGAGAAAGATTCTAACAACCTCATTGACCCGCGCACATACTCTACCGATTATGACAAAAAAATAATGGAGTAAACCTTGGCCGACTTTATATTGCTATGCGCACCAGCTTTCATCATTATTTCCATCTGGATAATCCTGCGGACGCATAAAAAAAAGCCCCCTACAGAGCCTCCACCCTGGCCAAGTAATATATATGGATTTTCCTATTCACCCTTCCGGAAAGGACAGCATCCTAAAAGAAATATTTTCCCCACTAAAAACGAGATACGTGAAGATTTGAAAATCATGAGTGCCTTCACAAGAAACATCCGCATCTATTCCGTTGAAGGCACTCAGCGATACATTCCCGAACTGGCTGTCGAATGCGGACTGCAGGTGACGCTCGGCGCCTGGCTTAGCAAAGATGAGGTGAGAAACGAGCGCGAGGTCGCGTTGTGCATCAAACTGGCGAACACAGTCCCTAGCATTACCCGAGTGCTGATTGGCAATGAAGCACTCTTTCGCAATGACGTTACAGAACAGCAGATGCTGCACTATCTGGATCGCGTACGCGACGCGGTGAAAGTGCCCGTAAGTACATCAGAGCAGTGGCACATCTGGGTCGATTTTCCGGAACTGGCAGGGCATGTTGATTTTATAGCTGCTCACATTTTACCGTTCTGGGAAAATCTCCCTATGATCAAAGCCTCGGGGTTCGTTATCAAAACGGCGGCTGAACTCAAGCGACTGTTTCCAAAAAAACCATTACTCATTTCCGAGGTTGGCTGGCCCAGCGGGGGCGGCTTGACGACACAAAGTCGATCCTCCATAGCTGATCAGAGTATCTACTTGCGTTTTCAGCTGCAGCAACTCGACGACCACAATATTGAGTATTTTGTCGTAGAAGCCTTTGATCAAAGATGGAAGACCGATGAAGGAGCGGCGGGTCAGCGCTGGGGAGTTTTCTATACCGATCGCAAACCCAAAATCATATTTTCAGGGCCTATATCGGAATCGTTTCAGTGGCAGCTTTATCTCACCAGATGGATAAGAGGATCGGGATCAACCGTAGCGTTAAAAAAACGTTTCTTGTGGCCCTTTATCCTGAGCTACCTGGCACTGCTGGGGGCGGGTCTTGAATACAGCCACCCCTTTCCGCTCCCTATAGGTGTGCTGATGACAATGGCATGGGCCACCGTTTTACTGGTTGCCTTGGGCGTTGAAACTCATGAGTTTATAGAAACTGCATGCCTCCCCAGCGAACCACGATTTTTTCCGCCCTCAAAAGAACTGATCGCCTATCGCCCCAAAGTTTCTATACATGTCCCCTGTTTTAACGAACCTCCAGAGATGGTGAAAACGACACTTGACTCCCTCTCCGAACTCAATTATGCGGATTACGAAGTTCTGATCATCGACAATAACACTCAAAACCCTTCCGTATGGGAGCCCGTTAGGAAGCATTGCGAAAAACTGGGCCATCGTTTTAAATTCTTCCATATTGATAATCTTGAAGGATTCAAGGCGGGCGCCTTGAACTACCTCCTATCGAAAACTGCTATCGATGCCGTGATCATCGCAGTCATTGATGCGGACTACTGCGTTGAGCGTAACTGGTTGAAGCACACCGTCCCTCACTTCGGGGTATCAGACATTGCCGTGGTCCAAGCCCCGCAGGACTATCGAGACAATCAAGAGCATATATTCAAGAAACTATGCTATTCGGAGTATCGCGGTTTTTTCAACATTGGAATGGTGATTCGTAATGATTACGACGCGATCATTCAACACGGAACCATGACACTCATCCGAAAAACCGTGATGGAGGAGCTAGGCTGGGCTCAATGGTGTATTTGCGAGGACGCCGAGCTTGGGCTCAGGGCACTTATAAGGGGCTATTCGATGGCCTACGTACGAAACAGTTACGGAAAAGGGTTGATACCTGACACCTTCATCGATTTTAAAAAGCAACGATTTCGCTGGGCCTATGGTGCTGTACAAATCATGAAGCGTCACAGCCGGAGCCTGATCATGGGTAGCAGCACAAAACTCTCCGCAGCGCAGCGCTATTACTTTCTTGCTGGTTGGTTACCTTGGGTTGCTCAGGGGTTCAACTTACTCCTGATGATCGCTGCCGTTTTATGGTCTGTGCTCATCATCACCGAACCTCAAAGTTTTAAACCGCTTCCGTGGGTTTTCTCGATCACACCTCTGCTTGTACTTTCCTTAATGTCCGCCAAAACCATCTATTTATATGATCGCCTTGTCACCCATGACATCAAGGACGCGCTCGCCGCTATCGTGGCGGGGATTTCTTTGTACCACACCATCGCAAAAGCGGTCCTGTTTGCACTCTTTACCACCCGAATGCCTTTTTTTCGTACACCAAAAAATACCGACAACCAAGGTTTATGGGTGGCGATTTCACAATCGAGAGAAGAAGTGATCATCATGCTGGTTCTGTGGAGTACGGCAGCGGGCATTGCCTGGCGGCAGGGCCTGTCGAACAATGACGTCCTGGCCTGGATAGTGATGCTGCTCGTTCAGGCACTGCCTTACCTTGCCGCACTGCTTATGGCCATTCTTTCTGCGCTTCCCAGAACATCGCTGCTCAGAACTCCGAATAGGGTTTGAGATAAAAACCCACACATCACTAAACGGCGGCTCCACGCCGCCGTTTTGCTTTAAGATAGGCGCCTTTTTCGCGCACTTCATACGATCTGTAGGAGCTGCCGAAGGCTGCGAAGGCGTAAGCCTGCATATACCGCGGTTCGCAGCCTGCGGCAGCTCCTACAGATAGCAGCGCTTTCAAATTGGAGTTTTGTTCATGACGGCCCCAGCCGACCTTTCGCCCACGCTGCAACTCGCCTGCGACCTGATCCGTCGTCCTTCGGTTACGCCCATTGATGCCGATTGCCAGGCAGTGATGATGCAACGCCTTGGGAACGCGGGCTTCCAGCTGGAGCCGATGCGCATCGAGGATGTGGACAACTTCTGGGCCAGCCATGGCAGCAACGAAGGTCCGGTGCTGTGCTTTGCCGGGCATACCGACGTGGTGCCGACTGGTCCGGTACAGGCCTGGCAGAACGATCCGTTCGATGCGTTGATCGATGAGCACGGCATGCTCTGCGGACGCGGCGCCGCCGACATGAAAGGCAGCCTGGCGGCGATGCTGGTGGCTGCAGAGCGTTTCGTCGGCGATCACCCGAATCACAAGGGCAAGGTCACGTTCCTGATCACCAGTGACGAGGAAGGCCCGGCCCATCACGGCACTAAAGCGGTGGTGGAGCGTCTGCGCGCGCGTAACGAGCGTCTGGACTGGTGCATTGTCGGCGAGCCGTCGAGCACCACGCTGGTGGGCGACGTAGTGAAAAACGGCCGTCGCGGTTCTCTGGGCGCAACCCTGACCGTACGCGGCAAACAGGGCCATGTGGCTTACCCGCATCTGGCGCGCAACCCTATTCACTTGGCTGCACCGGCTCTGGCTGAACTGGCCGCCGAGCATTGGGATGAAGGCAATGATTTTTTCCCGCCCACCAGCTTCCAGATTTCCAACCTGAACTCGGGCACTGGCGCGACCAATGTGATTCCCGGTGATCTGGTGGCGGTGTTCAACTTCCGTTTCTCCACCGAATCCACGGTTGAGGGCCTACAACAGCGGGTTGCAACCATCCTCGACAAACACGACCTGGACTGGCACGTGGATTGGGCGTTGTCCGGTCTGCCTTTCCTCACTGAGCCGGGCGATCTACTGGACGCTGTCTCTGCAAGCATCAAGGCGGTCACCGGTCGCGAGACCAAAGCCTCCACCAGCGGCGGTACATCTGACGGACGTTTCATCGCCACGCTGGGTACTCAAGTCGTCGAGTTGGGCCCGGTCAACGCGACCATCCACCAGGTCAACGAACGCATCCTGGCCAGCGACCTCGACGTGCTGACCGAGATCTACTACCAGACCCTGGTCAAGTTGCTCGCCTGATGCTGACCTGCCCGATCTGCTCTGCCCCGCTGACAGCGGTGGACAACGGGGTGGCCTGCCCGGCCAACCATCGCTTTGACCGCGCGCGTCAGGGTTATCTGAACCTCTTACCCGTGCAGCACAAGAACAGCCGTGACCCGGGTGACAATCAGGCCATGGTTGAAGCGCGTCGAGACTTCCTCAACGCAGGCCATTACGCGCCGGTTGCCAAGCGTCTGGCTGAGCTGGCCGCTGAGCGTGCTCCGGCGCGTTGGCTGGATATTGGCTGTGGCGAGGGTTATTACACGGCGCAAATCGCCGAAGCCTTGCCGGATGCCGATGGCTACGCACTGGATATTTCCCGTGAGGCGGTCAAACGCGCTTGCCGTCGCAACCCGAAGCTGACCTGGTTGATCGCCAGCATGGCACGCGTGCCGTTGCCAGACGCCAGCTGCCAGTTTCTGGCCAGTGTCTTCAGCCCGCTGGACTGGAACGAGGCCAAGCGTTTGCTGACACCTGGGGGCGGCCTGATGCGCGTCGGGCCGACCAACGAGCACTTGATGGAGCTGCGCGAGCGTCTGTACGACGAAGTGCGCGACTATGCTGACGACAAACACTTGGCCCTGGTGCCGGAAGGCATGACGCTGGCGCACACCGAAACCCTGCGCTTCAAGCTGACGCTGGTTGACGGTCAGGCCTGTGCCAATCTGCTGGCCATGACCCCTCACGGCTGGCGCGCCAGTGCTGAACGTCGAGCCCAGGTCATCGAGCAGGTCGAGCCTTTCGAGGTTACTGTTTCCATGCGCTACGATTATTTCGTACTGCAATAACGACCAAAGACGATGCTCTTTACAGGGCATCCGACTGAATCCGCGAATGGATTTTTTCACTTTCTGACGAGGCATCCATGCGCCAACCCGATATCGAGATTTACCTGAAAGACACTGACGTCGACCACAAGGCCATCGCCATCTGGCTTGGCGATGCCGTTGGCCCTTGCAGTGACTGGGTACAGAAAGGCCAGACCTGGAAATGCAAGGCAGGCAATGTACCGGTGACCTGGCTGCCAAAAGCCGTGGGCAAGTGGAACAGCCTGCACCTGGACAGCGACAACACGCCCTGGGACGACGACATCGCCTGCGCTCGCGCAGCCTTCGCCGCTCTCAATGTTGAAGTGCGCTGCGCCCCCGGCACCTGGGTCGAAGAAGAAAGCGACGAAACCGCCGACCGCTGGATGCGCATCAGCGCCGATGGCGAGGAAGAGATCACCTGGAAGACGGCCGGTTGAACGCAACACCTATGTAGGAGCTGCCGAAGGCTGCGAAGGCAATATGTCTGGCACCGCGCCATTCGCAGCCTGCGGCAGCTCCTACAAAAATAATCCTCTGCTCCTTATACCTCCGCTTTTGCTGATCCCCCGCAGATACGGCACACTAGCCGCCTCGTGGGCGCCGCCCCTTTTTTGCAGAAGCCGTATGACCCGTTCTCCGTTGCGCCGTCTTGTTTTCGGTACAGTGCGTCGTTTGCTGTACCTGTGGGTTCGCTCCGAAACCATTAATCAATCGTCTTTCACGCTGAATCTGGACCGCAGCCGCCCGGTGTTCTACGCCCTGCAGTCGCCGTCCATGAGCGATCTGGCAGTGATTGATACGGAATGCCGCAAGGCGGGTTTGCCGCGCCCTATTCTGCCCGTGTCGGTCGGCGACCTGATTGAGCCTGCGGCGTACTTCTACCTCACGCCTTCACCAGACTGGCTAGGCCGCCAGGACAAACGCGGTGCGCCGCCAACCCTGGAGCGTCTGGTCAGCGCCGTCAGCCAGAGTGCTGCCCAAGATGCGCAGATCATCCCGGTCAGCGTGTTCTGGGGGCAATCGCCGGATCGCGAGTCCAGCCCATGGAAGCTGCTGTTTGCCGACAGTTGGGCGGTGACGGGCCGTCTGCGTCGTCTGGTGAGCATCCTGATCCTGGGGCGCAAGACCCGCGTACAGTTCTCGGCGCCTATCCATTTGCGGGATCTGATCAACGAAAACAAAGGTTATGAGCTGACCCTGCGCATGACCCAGCGGGTGCTGCGCACTCACTTTCGCAACCTCAAGACCGCGGTGATCGGCCCGGACGTGTCGCACCGGCGCAATCTGGTCAAAGGCCTGCTGGACGAGCCACTGGTGCAGCAGGCAATCCTCGAAGAAGCCGAACGGGAAAAAATCCCCGAAGCCAAGGCGCGGGAACAAGCCTTGCGCTATGGCAATGAAATCGCCTCGGACTACACCTATTCGGCGATCCGTTTTCTCGAAGTGGTGCTGAGCTGGTTCTGGAACAAGATCTACGACGGGATCAAGGTCAGCCATATCGAAGGCGTGCAGGACGTGGCCCAAGGTCACGAAGTGATCTACGTGCCCTGCCACCGCAGCCACATCGACTACCTGCTGCTTTCCTACCTGCTGTTTCGCAACGGCCTGACGCCACCGCACATCGCCGCAGGCATCAACCTGAACATGCCGGTGATCGGCAGCCTGTTACGCCGTGGCGGGGCGTTTTTCATGCGTCGCACGTTCAAGGGCAACCCGCTGTACACCGCGGTGTTCAACGAATACCTGCATACGCTGTTCACCAAGGGCTTCCCGGTCGAATATTTCGTCGAGGGCGGTCGCTCACGCACCGGGCGGATGCTGCAACCCAAGACCGGCATGCTGGCGATTACCTTGCGCAGCTTCCTGCGTAATTCGCGTATGCCGATCGTGTTTGTGCCGGTCTACATCGGTTACGAAAGGGTCCTGGAAGGCCGCACCTACCTGGGCGAGTTGCGCGGCGCGACGAAGAAGAAAGAATCGATCTTCGACATCTTCAAAGTCATCGGCGCCCTCAAGCAGCGCTTCGGGCAGGTCTCGGTGAATTTCGGCGAACCCATCAAGCTGGCCGAGTTTCTCGACAGCGAGCAACCGGACTGGCGCGAGCAGCAACATGGCCCACAATTCAAGCCGGTCTGGCTCAACGAAACCACCAACCGCCTTGGCGAGCGCGTGGCTCAACGCCTGAACGAAGCAGCGGCGATCAACCCGGTCAATCTGGTCGCCGTGGCGCTGCTGTCCACACAGCGACTGGCGCTGGATGATCAGGCCATGGAGCGAGTGCTGGATCTGTACCTGACGCTGCTGCGTCGTGTGCCCTACTCGCCGCACACCACCCTGCCGGAAGGCGATGGCCGGGCGTTGATCGAGCATGTCAAAGGCATGGACCTGCTCTCGGAGCAGAAAGACGCCCTGGGCAAGATTCTGTATCTGGACGAGCAGAATGCGGTGCTGATGACCTACTACCGCAACAACGTCCTGCACATTTTTGCCCTGCCCTCGTTGCTGGCGAGCTTCTTCCAGAGTTCGTCGCGCATGAGCCGCGAGCAGATCCTGCGCTACACCCGTGCGCTGTACCCGTATCTGCAATCGGAGCTGTTCATCCGTTGGCCGCTCAATGAGCTGGACGAGGTCGTGGATCAATGGCTCGCAGCGTTCGTCGAACAGGGCCTGCTGCGTTTCGAGAACAACGTCTACCTGCGCCCTGCGCCCAGCTCCCGCGAATTTGTGCTGCTGACGCTGCTGTCCAAAGTCATCGCGCAGACCTTGCAGCGGTTCTATATGGCGATTGCCCTGCTGCTCAACAGCGGCCAGCAGACACTGAGCGCCGAAGAGCTGGAAGACCTGTGTACCGTCATGGCCCAGCGTCTCTCTATCCTCCACGGCCTGAATGCACCTGAGTTCTTCGACAAGAGCCTGTTCCGCCACTTCATCCAGACGTTGCTGGACCTGGGCGTGTTGCGCAAGGATGCCGCTGGCAAACTCAGCTATCACCCGCTGCTAGGCGAGCTGGCCGAAGGTGCGGCCAAGCGTGTGCTGCCAGCGGATATTCGCTTGTCGATTCGTCAGGTGGCGCTGCACTCCGAAGAAACTGCTGAACCTGAACCGGTCGACGCACCCTGATCACTGATAGGCTCTGCTCATGGAGCGCCGACGTTCGGTTCGGCGCGCTCTTCGAATCAAGTCAAAAGATAAGGATGCTTTTTATGCTTCGTCTTCCGTTTACCTTCGCCAGCCTGTGCGCCGGTCTGCTTTTGTCGACCAGCGTGCTGGCGCTGTCGCTGGGCGATCTGTCGCAATCAGATGCCACCACGGGCATGAAAGATGCACTCACCCAGGGCGCGCAAATTGCGGTCAAGCAACTGGGCGCTCCGGGTGGCTTCAACAACAACCAGGACGTGCGCATCGAACTGCCGGGCAAGCTGGGTAAAGTCGCCAAGAAAATGAAGCAGTTCGGCATGGGTGATCAGGTGGACCAGCTTGAAACCAGCATGAACAAGGCCGCCGAAGCCGCCATGCCTCAAGCCCAGGCATTGTTGGTGGATGCAGTGAAGAAGATGAGCGTGGCCGATGCCAAGGGGATTCTTAGCGGCGGCAAGGATTCAGCGACCCAGTACCTGAGCTCCAGCAGCCGCGAGCAGATCCGCGTGAAGTTCCTGCCGATCATCAAGCAAGCCACTGACAAAGTGGGCCTGGCGCAGAAGTACAACGCCTTTGCCGGTCAGGCGGCGACGCTGGGTGTGCTGGATGCGAAAAGCTCGAACATCGAAGGCTACGTCACCGAGCAGGCGCTCAACGGTTTGTTCGAGATGATCGCCAAACAGGAAGAAACCATCCGCGCCAACCCGGCAGCAGCGGCGACCAGCCTGGCGAAGAAGGTGTTTGGGGCGTTGTAAGCCTCATGGGAAATCTGTAGGAGCTGCCGAAGGCTGCGAATTGCTTTGTTTCAGATACACCGGCTTCGCAGCCTTCGGCAGCTCCTACAGAAAAAACACAGCCCATCAGTCCTGTTTTTTAACTCTGAACCACGCCGCATACAGCGCAGGCAGAAACAGCAGCGTCAGCGCCGTCGCCACGATCAAACCGCCCATGATCGCCACTGCCATCGGCCCGAAGAACACGCTGCGTGACAGCGGTATCATCGCCAACACCGCCGCCAGGGCCGTCAGCACGATGGGTCGAAAGCGCCGCACGGTGGCTTCGATGATCGCTGACCACTGATCCAGCCCGCCATCGATATCCTGCTCGATCTGATCTACCAGGATCACCGAGTTACGCATGATCATGCCGGACAAGGCGATGGTGCCCAGCATTGCGACGAAGCCGAACGGCTGATTGAACACCAGCAAGAACAGCGTGACCCCGATCAGGCCCAGTGGCGCGGTGAGAAACACCATGAACATCCGGGAAAAACTGCGCAGCTGCAGCATCAGCAAGGTCAGCACAACGACGATGAACAACGGCACGCCCGCCTTCA
This sequence comes from Paucimonas lemoignei, assembly GCA_900475325.1. Taxonomy (GTDB): domain Bacteria; phylum Pseudomonadota; class Gammaproteobacteria; order Pseudomonadales; family Pseudomonadaceae; genus Aquipseudomonas. The sequence continues at coordinate 1,615,434 of LS483371.1, read as the reverse complement.
CCGAGTTCTGCCCCCGTGCTGCATCCTCGACGGTGCCGCCGACTTCCAGCAGATAGCCATCAGGCAACTCGTCACGTACCGCCGACAGCGTGGGCAGGATTTGCTGCACCAGCGTCGCAGGCTGCTCCTTGCCATAGATGTCGGCGCGAATGGTCACGTTGGGCAGCCGGTTACGGTGCCAGATCACGCCTTCTTCAAAGCCGTATTCAAGGGTCGCCACCTGTGACAGCGCCACGCTGGTGCCGTTTTCAGTCGGCACCGCAAGGCTCGCCAGCGCGCCCAGTTGCTGGCGCTCGTCCGGAGTACCACGAAGCAGAATTTCGATCAGCTCGTCATCTTCCCGGTACTGGCTAACGCTGGAACCGGTCAACGAGCGTTGCAGAAACCTCGACAACTCGGCGGTGGTTACGCCCAATGCACGCGCCCGATCCTGATCGAGATTGAGGAACACCACCTTGCTCGGCTCTTCCCAGTCCAGATGGACATTGGAAACATGCGGATTCTCCCGCACCTTGGCCGCCACCTTGCGCGCCAATGCCCGGACTTCATCGATGTGCTCGCCGGTCACCCGAAACTGCACCGGGTAGCCCACTGGCGGGCCGTTTTCCAGGCGCGTGACCCGCGAGCGCAGGGTCGGGAACTGCTCGTTCAGGCTGCTGATCAGCCAGGTGCGCAGGGCTTCACGATCCTCAATGGTTTTGGCCAGCACGACGAACTGGGCGAAGCTGGTGGCCGGCAGTTGCTGGTCCAGAGGCAGATAGAAACGGGGCGAGCCGGTGCCGACGTAAGACACATAATTGTCGATACCCGGATGATCCTTGAGCATCTGCTCCAGGCGCTTTACCTGCTCGGCGGTGTTGTTCAGCGAGGCGCCTTCGGTCAACTTCAAATCGACCATCAACTCCAGTCGTCCGGAGGCCGGGAAGAACTGTTGCGGGACGAACTTGAACATCACTACCGACAGTACAAACAAGGCGACGGTCGCGACGATCACGGTCTTGCGCCGCCTGACGCACCAGCCCACCACACGCCTTAAACGCTGATAGAACGGCGTGCCATGGGGGTCGAACCCGCCGTTGGTGGTGGCATGTTTTGCCGCGTGGATTTTCGCCAGATCCGGCAATAACCGCTCGCCCAGATACGGTACGAACACCACCGCCGCCACCCAGGAGGCCAGCAACGCGATGGTGACTACCTGGAAGATCGAGCGGGTGTATTCCCCCGTACTGGATTGGGCAGTCGCAATGGGCAGGAAGCCAGCAGCGGTGATCAGGGTCCCGGTCAGCATTGGAAAAGCGGTGCTGGTCCAGGCGAAACTCGCCGCACGCAGCCGGTCGTAACCCTGCTCCATCTTGATTGCCATCATTTCCACGGCAATGATCGCGTCGTCCACCAGCAACCCCAGCGCCAACACCAGGGCGCCAAGGGAAATCTTGTGCAGGCCGATGCCCAGGTAATACATGCAGGCGAAGGTCATGGCCAGCACCAATGGAATCGTCAGCGCCACCACCATGCCCGTGCGCACGCCCAGGGAAAAGAAGCTCACCAGCAGCACGATGCCCAGCGCCTCGGCCAACACCTGAACAAACTCGCCGACCCCGGTTTTCACTGCAGCAGGCTGATCAGAGACCTTGCGCAGCTCCATCCCGGCGGGCAGGTTTTTCTGCAGGCGGGCAAACGCGGTTTCCAGCGCCTTGCCCAGAATCAGGATGTCGCCGCCTGGCTTCATGGCCACGGCCAGGCCAATCGCATCCTCGCCCATAAAGCGCATGCGCGGCGCGGGCGGGTCATTGAAGCCACGATGCACTTCAGCCAGATCACGAATGCGCAATGTGCGATCACCCACACGGATCGGAAACTCGCGAATCTCGTCCACGGTCTGGAAGCGACCGCTGACGCGCAGTTGAACCCGCTCGCTGGAAGTTTCAAAGAAGCTGGTGGCCGAGACCGCGTTTTGCGCTTCAAGCGCCTGCTGCACGGCCTGTATCGGCAGCCCGAGGGTCGCCAGCTTGACGTTGGACAGTTCGATCCAGATCTTCTCGTCCTGCAAGCCGATCAGCTCGACCTTGCCGACGTCGTTGATCCGCTGCAGCTGCAACTGGATGCGGTCGGCGTAATCCTTGAGCACCGCGTAGTCGAAGCCCTTGCCACTCAGCGCATAGATATTGCCGAAGGTGGTACCGAACTCATCGTTGAAGAATGGACCCTGCACGCCAACTGGCAGAGTCTGGCGAATATCACCGACCTTTTTGCGGATCTGGTAGAACAGCTCTGGCAGGTACGACGAAAAGATCGAATCACGGGCAATGAACGTCACCTGGGATTCGCCGGGCCGTGAGAACGACACGATTCGATCGTAGTCGCCGGTCTCCATCAGCTTCTTTTCGATGCGATCCGTGACCTGCCGCGCCACTTCTTCAGCGCTCGCGCCCGGCCACAGCGTGCGGATCACCATGGCTTTGAAGGTGAACGGAGGATCTTCGCTTTGCCCCAGCTTGGTGTAGGACAGCGCACCAACCACCGCCAGAATGATCATCAGGTACAGGACGATTTGCCGATTGCGCAGTGCCCATTCGGAGAGATTGAATCGCATCCGTGCTTACTCCTTGGCCGCCAGTTTTACCGCACGGTTATCGCGATCCACGGGGCGTATCTGCTCGCCCTCATGCAGCACATGCACACCGGCGGCGACGACCCAGTCACTGGCGGCCAGGCCTTCGAGCACCGGCACGGACTCCTGACCATAGGGCCCGAGCTTGACCGCCACACGCTTGAGGGTGCTGTCTGCGCTCACACGCCAGACATAACTGCCGCCGTTCTCGGCAGTGACTGCTGACAAAGGCACCGACAGGGGCACAGCATGGTCAGCTGCGATGAACACTCGAGCGCTCTGCCCCAGGTCTGCCGGGACTTTTCCGGCCACAAAGGTGATGCGTGCAGCAAAGGTTCTGGAGCGTGGATCGGCTGCCGGAGACAGTTCGCGGATGCGGCCAGCGAAGCGTTGTTCGCGCTGGGTCCATAGCTCGACAGTCACCGGCTGGCCGACTTTGAAGCGGGAGAAATTCTGTTCCGGGAGGCTGATCAGCACTTCGCGCTCACCATCGGCTGCCAGGGTAAACACGGTTTGCCCGGCAGCCACTACCTGCCCCACTTCAACCGCGCGTTTGGCCACCACGCCATCCTGGGGCGCACGCAAAACGGTGTAGCTGGTCTGATTGTCGGCGACCGTCAGCTCGGCCTTGATCTGCTTGAGCCGGGCTTCGCCTGAGCGATAGAGGTTCTCGGCATTGTCGAATTGCGAACGGCTGACCATCTGCCGATCCATGAGGGTCTTGTAGCGATCACGCTCGGAGCGCACCAGTTGCAGATTGGCCTCGGCAGCAGCCACCTGAGCGCGGGTGGCGTCCAGTTGCAGGCGCACGTCCTGGGCGTCCAGTTCAGCCAATGGCTGATTGGCCTTGACCCGCTGCCCCTCTTCTACCAGACGCTTGCTGACTTTGCCGCCGATGCGGAAGGCCAGTTCAGGCTCGAAGCGCGCGCGGACTTCGCCGGGGTAGCTGTCGGTGGATTGCGAAGACGGTAGCGGCTGAACCACCATCGCCGGACGAATGGCAGCAACGGTGGTCGGCTCCTGTCCGCAGGCGGCGAGCAATGAAAGCAGACCCAACGGCGTAACGAGGCACAGAAATTTGCGCAACATGGTGGAGCCCTTCGCAAATGATGCTTGGAATAATTGTACTGGCGAGTATATTAAAAATTACCAAACTCACCAGTACATTATTAAACGAATATGCCCGACAGTTCTGTAACGCCCTCCGGCCCTGGCCGCCCCAAGGATCCGGCCAAGCGTCAGGCCATTCTCGATGCAGCCAAAGAGCTGTTCGTGCGTAATGGCTACGCCAGCACCAGCATGGACGCCGTCGCCGCAGAGGCCGGGGTATCCAAGCTCACGGTCTATAGCCATTTCACCGATAAAGAGACGCTGTTTTCCGCCGCCGTGGTTGCCCGCTGCGAAGAGCAGATGCCTGCGCTGTTCGATGAGTTGAACCGGGATGTGCCCGCGCAAACCTTGTTGCTCAATGTGGCGCGCGGCTTTCAGACGCTGATCAATAGCCCCGAATCCATCGAGCTGCATCGCTTGATGGTGACCCTGGGCACGCAGGACCCACAGCTGTCGCAGATTTTCTTTGAGGCAGGACCGCAGCGGATTTTGCAGGAGACCGAGCGCCTGTTGAGCCGCCTGGAAAAGACCGGCCAACTGCGTTTCGATTCGCCCAAAACCGCTGCCGAGCACTTCCTGAGCCTGATTAAAGGCGTCTGCAACTTTCGCCTGCTGGTGGGCTGTGGGGAAATGCCGGACGCGGCCACGGCCGAAGCCCATATCCAGGAAGTGGTGGGGTTGTTTATGCGGGCTTATGGGGTTTGATGGCTAACGCGGGGCCCCCTGTGGGAGCGAATTCATTCGCGAAGAGGCCGTTACAGTCGCCACATGTGTGTCGTTTGAAACATAGCTTTCGCGAATGAATTCGCCCCCACAGGGGATGTGCGGTGTATTGAATATCGCTTGAATCAGACTACTTCAACGCCTTCTTCGGATAGATGTCATACCGGCTGGACTTGCCATCCAGCGCATAACTCGGCTTGGGGCCTTCGATGCAGGGGGCTTTGCGCGGGCGTTTGACCACCACGCGATGGGTCGCCAGGGCCAGGGCGGCTTCCAGCAACGCCGGGGCGTCCATGTCGTCGCCCACCAAGGGCCGGAACAGGCGCATCTCCTTTTTGACCAAAGCGGTTTTTTCGCGGTGCGGGAACATCGGGTCCAGGTAAATGACCTGCGGCGGCTCGCCTTCCCAGTTACGAATCAACTCGATGGAGTTGCCGGTCAGCAGACGCATCTGGCTGATGATCGAGCCGACTTCACGGTCCTGACGGCCGCGCGCGAGGCCGTCTTCGAGCAGTGCGGCAATGATCGGCTGACGTTCGATCAGGCTCATCTGGCAACCCAGGCTGGCGAGCACGAAGGCGTCTTTACCCAGCCCTGCCGTTGCATCGAGCACCGAGGGGCGCACCCCAGGCTGGATACCCACGGCCTTGGCGATCATTTGCCCACTGCCCCCGCCAAACAGCCGTCGATGGGCCACCGCGCCCTCCACGAAGTCCACCCGAACGGGGCCCGGAACATCGTCACCCAGTTGCTGCAATTGCAGACCCTGGTCGGTCACCTGCAGGGCAAAGTCAGCTTCGACGTCCTGCAAGGGCAGGTTCAAACGCTGCGCCCATTGCACGGCATGTTCCTGATCCTGGCTGCTGAGGGCCTCGACCCGGATGCGGCTGCCCGCTGGTTGCTCACTCATTGTGTCCACACGCTCAAAAAGTGTTAATGATCGGCAAAGTCTGCCGATAAAGAAGTATCAGGCATTTTGCCAGACCTACGACGTGTAACGATCGATATGTCAGACATTCAGCATTCATCCATAGGTTATCTAACGCACGCAGGCGACTTTACCCTGCGCAACAGCCGTGCCCTGGGTGGCGTCACCCAGATCTGGTCGGATGCGTTTGCCCGTGTGATGGCTGAACAACTGCGCGACAACCCGCCTGAACCTGCACACGAAAGCGCCGTTGCCACCGACGTTGTAACGGGCGAGCCGGTTGCCGGTGCACGCACCCTGGGCAAGATCGTCGAGCAACGTGCCTGCCCGGTTGAAGACATGCCCCGCGTCCCCTCCGTCCCTTTGTTCCTGCCAATTGCCGAGTTCGAACTCGACCTGCTGCCACCACCGAACGAGCCGTTCAGCTTCGCCGAGATGATCGCTCAGCAGCGTGATCTGGAGTTCGATGCCCAATGGGTGCGTCCAAACGTGCTCAACCCGTACGATGACAGCGTCATACCTGGCCCGGGCCCTGAGCCACGCCCTCTGCACATGCCTATCGCCGAATTCGAATGGGACCTGGCCGACAAGCCTGCTCTGCCCCTGGATGACGACACCCTCGTCGCCCAGCAACGCGCACTGGATTTCGATAACGGCTGGGCACGGCCGATTATTCTGCAGAATCTGCGTATGGCTGCTTAACAAACTACGCGATCCTGTAGGAGCTGCCGCAGGCTGCGAACCGCGGTGAGTCAGATAAACAGCTTCGCAGCCTGCGGCAGCTCCTACAAAGTCCGCCCCCTCATCTACAAACCCGCCACGCCCCCATATCCAGATGGAAGTGATTCTGGTGCGCGGCGTTGTAGTCCGGTCCCAATACCGTATTGAAGTTCTTGCAGGCGCCGTCGCGGACCTGACGCAGGAAGCGGCCCTTGTCGCCACTGTCGTTCCAGTCCCGCAGCAGGTTGATCCTCTGCCCATCCGCCAGACGAAAACCTGCGACATCCAACGCATTGGCGCTGGCATGCTGGCTCAAGCGTCCGCTGCTGCGCCCATACACGTTGCGACAGGCGAAGCTGCCAAGATGATCGATACGCGTGACCCGTTGGCCAAACACGGCCTCAGCGGCGGGCTGCAAGGTGTGGATTTCAAACAATGCGTAAGCCACGGCCAGTGGGCAGCTCGCCAGAAAGCTGCTGCTCAGCGCCACCTCACTGCCTTGCACGCGCAGCACATTGCTGAGCGGGCAATTGGCACTGGGCGCGCTATCGGCCTGATGACTGAAGCGCAGGTCTGACGTACCAAGCACCTGGTCGCAGAGCTGCGGATCATTCTTCACCCGCGACAGTTTGTACGCGGTGAGCACGTTGGTTTCAGCCCTGAGATCCAGCGGCGCCCACGGATTCCACTGCGCTGGCACCTCGATCCAGCCGCGCCACACCGCAGCGACGGCCCCAGCGCAGAGCAGCAAGAAGAGCAGGAAAAAGGTCGAACCCCGCATCCTCAGCCCTTGAACAGTGCGTTGAGCTGCGCGAACGGCAGCGCCTGCTCGGCATAGCTGAAGGTGCCGCCCGTGCGAATTTCCTCGGCGGCGCGATACAACCCGCCAAACGCCGCCCGCACCAGGGATGAACCGACGCTGATGCGTTTGACGCCACACTCGGTCAGATCAGCAACGGTCAGCGTCACACCGCCCAACCCCATGAGCACGTTGACTGGCTTGGGCGCTACAGCCCGGACCACGGCGATGATTTCTTCACGGGTGCGCAAGCCTGGAGCGTAGAGCACGTTCGCCCCGGCGTCTGCGTAAGCCTCTAGCCGACGCAAGGTGTCAGAGAAGTCCATCCGGTCATTCAGCAAATTCTCTGCTCGAGCGGTGAGCATGAACGGGAAAGGCAAGCTGCGCACAGCAAGGGCCGCCGCTTTCACGCGAGCCACTGACAGTTCGAAATCGTAAATCGGCTGGTCGGTCTTGCCGGTGGCATCTTCGATGGAGCCACCCACGATACCTCTGGCGGCAGCGGCCAGCAGGTTGGCTGCGCAATCTTCCGGGCTGTCAGCGAAGCCGTTCTCCAGATCGGCGGCCACCGGCAAACCCGTGGCGGTGACGATGGCACTGATGTTGTCCAGCGATTCACCAAGGCTCAGCGCCCCCTCGGCATCGGCCCTGCCCAACGTAAACGCCAGACCTGCGCTGGTGGTGGCCAGCGCTTCGAAGCCCATGGACGCCAATAGCTTGGCCGAGCCTGCATCCCACGGATTGGGGATCACGAAGGCATGGTCGCGCTCATGCAACGCCTTGAAGGCCTCTGCGCGAAGAAGCTGCTGCTGCAAATCCATGGGTGGGCTCCCTGATCTGATAGTGGGCTCGATAGTTGATGCGGCTATTGAAGCCACACTTATCGACCTCAGAGCAAGCCCAGTTGCTGCACCGGTGGCGTGCGATCCAGCTCGGGCAAGGGCGGCAGGCCCGGCAGACGCGCCATCAACTGGCTGTGAAACCGCCGCGCCAGTTGCGGCGCCTCCAGGTTGTCTGGGGTGTGCAGGAACACGTAAGGGGTTCGGCCCTCTTCGATCCAGCTCGCAACTTTCTCAACCCACTGCAGCAGAAACGTGTCGTTTGCCTCCAGCTCTGGCCGACCGATAAAGCGCACCTGCGGAAATTGCGTCAGTGCTGCGGGCCGCGCGGGCACCTTTGGTTTTTTGGATTGCGCATGCAGCACGGCCGGATCACTGGACACGCAACTGAACAGCGGGCGTGAATCCAGGCAAATACGCTCGACGCCGCGATCAAGCAACAAACGATTAAGTGCCCGCTCTTCATCGCCCTTGTCAAAGAACGCCAGGTTGCGCACTTCGACTGCCAGGGGACATTGCAGCTCATCAATGAAGGTTGCCAACTCAGCCAGACGATGCGGCGCAAAGCTTGCTGGCAATTGCAGCCAGAATGGCGCGACCCGCTGGCCCAGTGGGGCAAGGAGCTGAATGAAGGTTTCGGCAGCCGTCAGTTGCAGGCGCAGATCACCGCCGTGGCTGATGTCGCCGTGAAACTTGGCAGTGAAGCGAAAATCTTCCGGCAGGGTTTCGGCCCAGCGCTGGATGGTGGCCGGTGCAGGTCGGGCGTAGAACGTCGTGTTGCCTTCAACGGCATTGAAGACCTGCGAGTACAAACCCAGAAATTCGTTAACGCGGGCGTCTTCGGGGTACAGCGATTGGCGCCAGGCGTTTTCACTCCATGACGGGCAACCGAGGTAGTAAGGAAGGCGGGAATCGTTCAAACGTGGACGTCGAGCTCTGCAATTTCCAGATCCCAGTCAACGAAACTGGCGGTGGACAGGTAACTGGCCAATGCGTGGGCAACGCGAGTGCTCATCGAGCGAGGGAATATGATGTCTTGCGGGCGGGCTGGGACGTTTGCAGTCGATGCGGACTGACCTGCGCCACTGGAGCGCGCATTCTGAGCAGACCGTGGGACCACTTCTGCGTCAGCTTCCACTTCCTCAAAGGTACCTTCCACAATCGCAGGAGCCTTGCCAGGCTTGCGTTTGATCGGGTAGGAACGTTGTGAAGGGCCGTCTATGCGCATCAGTGCGTACTCTGCATCTTATAGTGGCAATTTAACGTCACGGATACGCACTTAGCAATAATCCGAACGTTAACTAGACCACACATATTGCAAAAGGTTTGTCACGGGTCACATGTTTGATGGGGTGGGCGACGAATGGTCGTCAGGTACTGCATTGGCAGACCGCAAACTGTGGGAGCGAATTCATTCGCGAAAGCGGTATTCCAGACACTACCCTTGTATTGAATGTCCCGCCCCCTTCGCGAATAAATTCGCTCCCACAGATCTTTCATTGCCTTTCGCTGCACTACCGCGCCTTGGGCGTCGCCACCTTGTCACGCAGATAAACCGGCTGGGCGTCATCGGCCACGATGGCTTCGCCGCGATCCCAGGCGAAGGTCGCCAGGGTCAGCAGGTCTTGTGCGTGGGGCAGCATGCTGGCGTCGTGGCCGCTGAGTGCAACCGCTATACGCTCGGCATAGCCCCAGCCGGTGCCAGAGCCGAACCACTCGCCACTGGCATTCATCGGTAAGGCAACCTGCTCAGGCGGCAGAACCGCTTCGGCACCCAGCAGGCGCATCTCGCCGGCGGTTTCGCGATAACAGCCCCAATACACCTCGTCCATACGCGCATCGATGGCCGCTGCCACCTGATGGGCGCCGTGCTCACGCAAGGCACGTTGGGCCAGCACCGCCAGATTGGAAACCGGCAACACCGGACGCTCCAGCGCAAATGCCAGGCCCTGCACAACGCCAATGGCAATGCGCACCCCGGTGAATGCACCCGGGCCACGGCCAAATGCAATGGCATCCAGCGCTGAAAGACCAATCCCCGCCTCGGCCATGATCGTTTTGATCATGGGCAGCAGACGCTGGGCATGCAGGCGCGGGATCACCTCATAGTGGCTCAGCACCTTGCCGTCATGCAGCAAGGCGACCGAGCAAGCTTCAGTGGCGGTGTCCAGGGCCAGCAAGGTGGTCATGTCGGGTATCCATCATGGTGAAAAAAGGGGCGCATTATAAACGACAAACGGCCCGCAAGCGGGCCGTTTTGTTGACTGACGCAAGCGTTGATCAGCTCAGCGCAGCCAGCACCTTGGCGGTGATTTCTTCGACAGAACCAACGCCTGCGATATGGCTGCACTTAGGCTTGCCATTCTTGGCTTCGAGCTTGCTGTAGAACTCCACCAGAGGCTTGGTCTGTGCGTGATACACCGACAGGCGATGGCGAACGGTTTCTTCGACGTCGTCCTTGCGCTGCAGCAATGGCTCGCCAGTCACATCGTCAATGCCTTCGACTTTCGGCGGATTGAAGATGGTGTGGTAAATACGGCCAGAGCCTTCATGCACACGGCGGCCGGACATACGCTTGACGATTTCTTCGTCATCAACGGCGATTTCCAGCACGTTGTCGATTTCCAGACCAGCAGCTAGCAGGGCCTCGGCCTGAGGGATGGTACGCGGGAAGCCATCGAACAATACGCCGTTGGCGCAATCAGGCTCGGACAGACGATCCTTGATCAGGCCGATGATCAGGTCATCGGAGACCAGACCACCGCTGTCCATGACGCTTTTGGCTTTCAGGCCCAGTTCAGTGCCAGCCTTGACCGCAGCGCGCAGCATATCGCCGGTAGAAATTTGCGGGATGCCGAATTTTTCAGTGATGAATTTTGCCTGAGTACCTTTACCGGCCCCGGGAGCTCCCAGCAGAATCACGCGCATCGATGTGCTCCTCAAATTTTTTATATGTAAACGTCGGATTCGCCCACGACAGGACCAATCTTTAATAAGGTTCAAGCCGAAGAATGGCCAAAGGCTGATCAAGATACACAGCCGACACAAGTGGCACAAGCCGCCGAAAGTCGCAGTATCCGCCGCCCTGTCAGAGGCAGCAGAGTGCGGGATTGATTCGCCCCGAGGCACATAGGCAAAAACGCGCAAGTCATTGATCGCCATGGGGCACTGGCATTCACCGGCGCCCCTGACGAGCGATGCCATCAGCCGGTGTTGCGCAACCCGGCGGCGATTCCGGCTACAGACACTAGCAGCGCCTGTTCCAGAGGACTGTCAAGACTTGCCTCGCGGCTGCGGGATCGGGCCAGCAGCTCAGCCTGCAGCAGGTGCAGAGGATCCAGATAGGTGTTGCGCAGGCTGATGAATTCGAGGGTTGCCGGGCTATGTGCCAGCAGTTGCGACTGCCCGGTCAAGCCCAATACCACGGCACACGCCTGCGACAATAGGTCGCGTAAATGCGTACCCAAATGTTGCAACTCGGGGGCCACCAGGCGCTGATCGTAAAGCTGGGCGATATCCTGATCAGCTTTGGCCAGCACCATCTCCAGCATGTCGATCCGTGTTCTGAAAAATGGCCACTGCTCGCGCATCTCGTCAAGCAGCTCGCCTTCACCGCGCTCCAGCGCTTTGCTCAGGGCGTCCTCCCAGCCCAGCCAGGCCGGGAGCATCAAACGCGTCTGAGTCCAGGCGAAAATCCACGGGATGGCCCGCAAGCTTTCCACCCCACCCTCCCGACGCTTTGCCGGGCGACTGCCCAGGGGCAAGCGACCCAGTTCCTGCTCGGGGGTCGCCTGGCGAAAGTATTCGACGAATTCAGGGTTTTCCCGCACCACCGCCCGATAAGCGTTGACGCCGTCGGCTGCCAGGCTGTCCATCATCTTGCGCCACGCCGGTTGAGGCGGCGGCGGTGGTTGCAGAGTGGCCTCCAGCACGGCGGCCAGGTACAGATTGAGGTTCTGCTCGGCAATGTCGGGCAGGCCGAACTTGAAGCGGATCATCTCGCCCTGCTCGGTGGTGCGGAAACGCCCCGCCACCGACCCCGGCGGCTGCGACAGAATCGCTGCGTGGGCCGGTCCGCCGCCACGGCCGACAGTGCCGCCACGACCGTGGAATAACAACAGCTCCACCTGTTGCTCGCGGCAGATTTCGACGAGTTTTTCCTGCGCCCGATACTGCGCCCAGGCCGATGCCGTGGTCCCGGCATCCTTGGCCGAATCGGAGTAACCGATCATGACTTCCTGAGGGCCGTGCAAGCGCGAACGATAGCCTGGCAGGCTCAGCAGTTGCTCGATGGCAGGCCCGGCGTTATCCAGGTCAGCCAGGGTTTCGAACAGCGGCACTACCCGCATCGGCCGCTGCAAGCCTGACTCTTTAAGCAGTAATTGCACGGCGAGCACATCGGACGCGGCGCCCGCCATGGAGATTACGTAGGAGCCCAGAGACGCCGCTGGAGCCGCCGCCACGACGCGGCAGGTGGCCAGTACTTCTGCGGTATCGGCTGCGGGTTTGAAATGCGCGGGCAGCAGCGGGCGGCGATTGCTCAGCTCAGCCAGCAGGAAGTCGACGCGGGCCTGTTCATCCCACTCCTCGTAGCGACCCAAACCCAGGTAATCAGTGATCTCGGTCATGGCAGCGCAGTGCCGGGTAGAGTCCTGACGCACGTCGAGCCTGACCAGAAACAGGCCGAAAGTTACTGCCCGACGCAGACAATCGAGCAACGGGCCGTCAGCAATGACACCCATGCCGCATTCATGCAGCGACTGGAAACAGAGCATCAACGGGGCCAGTAAGTCACGATTGTCGTGCAAGACGTTTTCCGGTGCGGGCTGAGTCACCGCAAGTGAGGAGTGCGCCCAGTTCCGGGTGGCACGCAGGCGCTCACGCAATTGCTTGAGTACCGCGCGATACGGCTCGGCGCTGTCGCCAACGCTGGCACGCAGTGCATCGCTGGCCTGCTGCATGGACAATTCGGCGGCCAGTTGATCAACGTCGCGCAGGTACAGATCAGCCGCCATCCAGCGCGCCAGCAACAGCACTTCACGGGTCACGGCAGCAGTGACATTGGGGTTGCCGTCTCGGTCACCGCCCATCCACGAGGCAAAACGGATCGGCGCGGCTTCCAGAGGCAAATGGAAGCCCGTGGCCGCGTGCAAGGCATGATCGGCTTTACGCAGATAGTTGGGCACGGCATGCCAGAGGGAATGCTCGATGACTGCAAAGCCCCATTTGGCTTCATCCACCGGGGTCGGCCGGGTGCGACGAATTTCTTCGGTGTGCCAGGCTTCGGCAATCAGACGCTGCAAGCGCTCAGTGATGTGTTCACGTTCGGCGCTACTGAGGTCGCGATGATCCAGCGCAGCCAGTTGCGCGGCAATGGCGTCGTATTTCTGGATCAGGGTACGCCGGGCGACTTCCGTGGGGTGTGCGGTGAGCACCAGCTCGATCTCAAGCTTGCCTAGTTGTCGCGCCAGCGCTTCGCTGCTATGGCCGGTGTCTTTCAGGCGCGCCAGAAGCTCAGGCAGCACCCGGGATTCAAAAGGTTGCGGCTGGGTGTCGTCGCGGCGGCGGATCAGTTGATATTGCTCGGCGATGTTGGCCAGGTTCAGGAATTGATTGAAGGCGCGCGCCACGGGCAGCAATTCGTCTTCATCCAGGCCATTCACGCTGGAGCTCAACTGCTCGGCACCCTCGGCAGACCCTCTGCGGCCAGCCTTGGCACCCTTGCGAATGCGCTCGATTTTGTCGAGAAACTCAGGCCCGCGCTGGTCGCGGATCGTATTGCCCAGCAACTCGCCCAACAGGTGAACGTCCTCGCGTAAACGCGCATCGATATCCGCCATCGTTCCCTCTCCCAGTGTTTTTTATAGTGGGGTGCCACGCTGCTCATGGCCGGTCACCAGTGAACAAGCGAGCAAAAATCCGCTCTACCCACAGTGCACCAAAATTGTATGACACGCCAAATCCGTATTTGCAGCAGATAAGACTAATCTCATTGGTGAGCCTGATGGCTCGCTACTCGACCAGACCTGCCGTCGGCGGGTAACCGAAGAGGTCCCTATGAAAATCCGTGAACTTGCGCAGCACTGGGAAGAGAACGCCAAGGGTCGATTGACCAAGACCCGCTACTCGATACACCTGGACATGGAGTCCGCTGCACGCCTGTCGGCGCTGACCGAAATGTACCCCAAACACCACCCCGAAGAGCTGCTCGGCGAACTGATCGGCGCAGCTCTGGAGGAGTTGGAAGCCAGCTTCCCTTACGTCAAGGGCCAGCATGTGGTGGCTACCGATGAAGAAGGTGATCCGCTGTACGAAGACATCGGCCCGACGCCACGCTTCCTTGCGCTGTCGCGCCGTTACCTGCATGACTTGTCCGAAAAACAGGACGCCGAGTAACACTCCTGAAGTGCCCTTCACTGCCTGCGACCCGACCTGGCGGTTACCTGCCATGGTCGGTCCGTAGCGCCATATAAAGTCGTTGGCCGAGTAACACCCTGAATAAAAAAACCTGAACTATTCGAAAAGCAAGTCGGTCCGAGCAATTAGCCATTACAGAAAAGCCTACGGATAGCAAACGGCGCTGCCGGTGCTACCTCGCACGCTTCAGGCCCAAGACTGTCATGGGTACACCCAAGATTTTCAGGAGTTACATAATGGAGTCCAACACGATGAATGCCATCACTGCCAAATCTACTGTTAAAGGCCTGCGCGGCATGAAGCTCGCCGCCCTGGCACTGGGTGCCAGCTTTGTCCTCGCCGGTTGCGCGGGCAACCCGCCGAGCGAGCAATACGCCGTGAGTCAATCAGCAGTCAACAGCGCCGTCAGCGCTGGTGGTACCGAGTACTCCGCCGTAGAAATGAAGTCCGCCCAGGACAAGCTCAAGCAAGCAGAAATTGCCATGCAGGATCAGAAGTACGACGAAGCACGTCGTCTGGCTGAACAGGCTGAGTGGGACGCTCGCGTAGCAGAGCGCAAATCTCAGGCAGCCAAGGCAGAACGCGCCGTGCAGGACGCCCGTCAGGGTGTCAACGAACTGCGTGAAGAAGGCATGCGTCAGGTGCAGCCTGTAAAGGCGCAGTAACCCACGCTTGTCATGCATTTCGACTTCGATTTAAAGGATGAATATTATGCGTAAACAATTGATGATCCCTGCCCTGCTCGCCATGAGCGTTGCTCTTGCCGCTTGCTCGACTCCGCCGAACCCGAACCTGGAACAGGCGCGGACCAACTTCTCGGCCCTGCAGAGCAACCCGCAAGCCACTAAAGTAGCGGCCCTTGAAACCAAGGACGCCAGCGACTGGCTCAACAAGGCTGACGCCGCTTTCCGCAACAGCGAAAACGAAAAGAAAGTTGATCAGCTGGCTTACCTGACCAACCAGCGCGTTGAAGTCGCCAAGCAGACTATCGTGCTGCGCACTGCTGAAGAGAACTTGAAAAACGCCGCTGCCCAGCGCGCCCAGGCTCGTCTGGATGCCCGTGACGCACAGATCAAAGCACTGCAAGGCAGCCTGAACGCCAAGCAGACCGAGCGCGGTACGCTGGTGACTTTCGGCGACGTGCTGTTTGACCTGAACAAGGCCGAACTGAAGTCCAACGGCCTGGTTAACGTTAACCAGCTGGCGACCTACCTGCGCGATAACCCGGATCGCAAAGTGATCGTTGAAGGTTATACCGACAGCTCGGGTTCGGCTTCCTACAACCAGTCTCTGTCGGAGCGTCGCGCTCAGTCCGTGCGCATGGCTCTGGTGAAAATGGGTGTTGATCCAGCACGCATCGTTGCCCAGGGTTATGGCAAGGAATACCCGGTTGCCGACAACACCAGCAACTCGGGCCGCGCCCAGAATCGTCGTGTGGAAGTGACCATTTCCAACGACAACCAGCCGGTTGCACCGCGTTCGTCGATGCAGTAAACCGCTGACGCTGTAACTAAAAAGCCCGACCTGTGACGACAGGTCGGGCTTTTTTTGTCTGCCTCCTGCATTTACACCCGTGGGAGCGAGCTTGCTCGCGAAGGCGGCATTCCTGTCAGAAGAGATATTGTGGCTGAAATGGCCTCTTCGCGAACAAGCTCGCTCCCACGGGAACGTGCACGGATTATCGACTTGATCAAGGCTGCAACTGCTGCGGTGGCTCCTGCTCCACACAGCGCACCGCCTGCTTCTTGTTGTTGATCAGCACGCCTGACAAGCCCTTCTGTGTCGTATCGAACAGCACCAGCAAGCCATCAATGCACTGCGCCACCTCCGCAGCCGGTGCGGAGGCGACTTTGTAGTCTTCGCCAGGCACGGTCTTGATCATCGTGAACTCATTGAGCAACAACGCATCTTCCGGTTTGGCGAAGTGCAGATAGCCGTAGTACCAGAGGGCGCCAACGGTGACGAAAATAGTCCCCAGACCGGTAAGGATCAGGGGGATGGCGTTACGTTCTTCAGTCATTGGGGCTCTCGGTTGTGGTCTTGTCAGGCGCAGGATAGTTGGGCACTTCAGCCAGACGACGCAGGCCATTGAAGTGCTGAGGGTCTTCAAGGTAACGGACCATCACCTGCCGCCAGGTGGGGTCGGCGAACGTCTGCACATGCCCGCCCCGGGTCAGTTGCAGCACTCGCGGCGGTGGTGCGGCCTGATACAGGCTGATGCCATTGGCCAACGGGACCAGGGTGTCGTCCATGCTCTGGAAGATCAGCATCGGCGTGCCCGCCAGCTGCGGCAAACCGTGAAGGGCGCTGTCAGCGTCAGGGATCAGCCACGACAGCGGTGT
This sequence comes from Paucimonas lemoignei, assembly GCA_900475325.1. Taxonomy (GTDB): domain Bacteria; phylum Pseudomonadota; class Gammaproteobacteria; order Pseudomonadales; family Pseudomonadaceae; genus Aquipseudomonas. The sequence continues at coordinate 1,598,945 of LS483371.1, read as the reverse complement.
TTGCAGTGGCCAGGTCAGCCACGAAGTACTGAGGGTATAGCGGGCAACGTCGCGATAGCTGGCGGGCGTGCCGTCGAGGATCAGGGCTTTGAGCTTGCGTCGTTGCTCTGGATGTTCCGCAAGGTAATGCACCCCCAGCGCCCCACCGATGCTTTGCCCCAGCACGATCAACGGCTTGCCCTGGACTTCAGGCGCCTTTTCCAGCCAGGCAAACGCTGCATCGACGTCCTGATAGATCGACGGCAGACTCGGCTCGCCCTCCGACAGGCCGTAGCCTCGGTAGTCCAGCATCAGCACTTGATAGCCTTGCTCGGGCAACCACCAACTCCCCCCCAGATGCCAGGCCAGGTTGCCGCCGTTGCCGTGCAAGTGCAGCACAGTACCCTTGACCGATACTCCTTCCTTGGCGGGCAGCCACCAGCCATGCAAGCGCGTGCCATCGGCGGCAGTCAGGGTAACGTCGCGGTATTGAAGGCGGGCTTTTTCAGGGGTGAATGGCAGGCCCGGCTCGGGGTAGAACAGCATGGAGCTGCAGCCGCTCAACGACAGGAGCAGCAAGAGGGTCGTCAGGAACTTCAAGCGGGATTCCTTTTTCTATGATGCACCTGCAGAAGCTGGCTGTAGGAGCTGCCGAAGGCTGCGAATCGATGCTCATGACACACCGCCTTCGCAGCCTTCGGCAGCTCCTACAAGAGCCCCGAGAACCTACAAAATATTCGAGTAGTCCGCTTCGATCCGGTCCAGGCTCAGGTGGTTGAGGAAGTTCGAGAAACACATCCACGCCGACAGCGCGTTCATGTCGCGAAATTGCTCTGGCAGGTACTTGGGCGCAACCACCAGACCTTCATCGACCAACTGGCGCAAAGTGCGCATGTCTTCAAGGGTGGTCTTGCCGCAGAACAGCAACGGCACCTGCTCCAGCTTGCCTTTGCGCACGGCGAGCTGAATATAGTTGTAAACCATGATGAAGCCCTTGAGGTAGGACAAGTCTTTGGTGAATGGCAGACCATTGGGCACCGAACCACGGAACACACGGCTGGCGTTGCCATAGCTTTCAGACATACCAAAACCCTGCTCACGATAAAACTCGAACACCTGCAGGAAATCAGCGCCCTCCTCGGCCATGTGAATGGCGCGGGTGCGGTTGGTCAGCTTGCGCAGACGGCTTGGGTAGGAAGCAAAGGCGATGACCTCCATGAGGATCGCCAGACCTTCCTGAGTCACGGTGGATGAAGGCGGCCCTTTGGACAGAAAGGTGCAGATCGGCTGGTTCTGGCCGTTCAGCGTGGTGCCCACATGCACCAGCCCTTCGTGGACTTCCAGGGCGCGCACGTCGCGTTCATTGAACATCGCGTCAGTGCGGATCTTGATGTAATCGGCACCCGCCGCTGCGTCGGCCACGATACCGTCGGACTCGAACACCCGAATGGTGCTTTCGGCTTCACCGAACACTCTGTTCAGGCGCGTTTGCAGCAGTGACACCGCGTCCTTGGCTGTCAGGGTTTTCGGCTCATCCTTGAGGTCGCCGCGCCCGGCGATATTGTTCAGATAGTCCGAGAGCATCAGCCCGAGATCGGCCAGCGTCGGGTCACCGGCGTGGAAGGCATCGGACGCTGCGCCATACAACTCCTGGGAGATGAGGCCGAAATCCGAGGTGCCCCGGGCTTCGAGCATGCGCACCACCATGCGGTATTCCTTGCACATGCGACGCATGATCTGCCCGACCGGGTTGAACTGCCCCAGCTGGCGCGTGATGTCGCGCTCGATGTTCTGGAATTCGAGTTTCAATTCGGCCGAGTCAAAACCCAGTGGCCGATTTTCGTAATAGGCCCGATCCACCGCCGGCATCGCCTTGCCTTTGGCGGCGAGGAAATCATTGCGTATGTTCTCGTCCCATTTCACCGCGTCCAGCACCCGGATGGGAGTCTGGGCAAGCACGATGCGGTCGGACAACGTTCGAATAGTCTGCTGGTACTCGTCCACCCAATGCTCCTTAATTCGTCAGCCTTGGTTGTCAGCCTGCGCTGTCGGGCATGTGCCCTACCTGGGCTGGCGCTGGTAGCGCGCCACCTCCAGAAAAACGTCTGAGTTGGCAGGGTTATCCAGGTAATCAAACACTTGGTCCAACGGGCTGGTTATCAACAAACCCTCATCCTTGCCCGCCTGATTCTTCTGGCCCTTGAGCGCACCTTGCTCGACCCATTGGTTGAAGCGATCAAGATCCAGGTTATAGACCACCAGTTCGCCCGATTGCGCCAATTCAAAACCCGCCATGACGTTATGCCCGCCATATTTTCCGGGCAGGCCCGCCGACATGTACCAGCGGTTGCCATGCAGGGATACGGCAAACGCGTACTCGTCGCGCTGCTCGCGATGGCCCCTACGATAGCTGGCCGCCTTGTAACTGCCAGCACCAGCGCGGCTGATCTCCAGCTCAAGCGGTTCGCCCCAGGCGTTCTTGCTGGTCCAGACGCCCAACAGCTGCGGCGGCGCGGCTTCGCGGGCCGGGATCGCTTCCTCGAAGGTCACCAGACATCCACTCAGCAGCAGGAACGACAAGGCGATCAGTGCACGCCAGGCTTTCATGGGCTCTCCCCTGAGGGCTGTTCAATCGCGAACGGTTTTTGCAGTGCCCAGCACCAGATGCATCTGACGGGTGAGAATACCGAGGTTTTCCTCATCCGCGCCGGGTTGCGGACCATGCAGCAGGCCCTGATATTCCATCCGGCACATGACCCCCGTCAACACTTGGGCGTCCTGGGAAGGTTGCGCCGAGCCCATTGCCTGCAGAAACCGGCAAGCGCCCTGCAGCAGGATCTCCTGATGAACGTCCACAAGGCGGGCCAGGCGCGGGTTGATCAACGCTTCATGCTGAAAGGCGTGTTCGGCGATCAGGTAATCGCGCCGGGTCTGCAGTTGATGCTTGATGTAGTCCATGGCGCTCATGGCAATTTCGTCGGCCAGCCGCGCGCGGGCAGCGGGTGTGCCGTCATTGCGCGAGACCATTTCCCGGAGCATGACCTCGGTGTTTTCCCAGAGCTTGGCCATGTACACGGCGCTGCGCTCGACGTACTGGCAGAAGGCATCGGTGAGCAAATCGTCGATGTCTTTGAAGTAATAGGTGGTGGCCGACAGCGGCACCCCGGCCTCGGCCGCGACGGCTCGATGCCGGACACCGCGCACCCCGTCACGCACCACGATACGCATGGCGGCATCGAGGATGTCCTGTCTACGTTGTTCACTTCCCTGCCGACTGGCCTTACGGCCTCGATACTCAACACTTTGCGCCACGGCGGACGCTGCTCCAGCAGCTCCATTTTGAGCAATCGAACGGATCACGACGTACTTTTCCTTTTTGCTTACTAACTGCCACTGCCTGGCTACGGTGGATCGGTTGGTACTTGTCCGGTGGGAGCGAATTCATTCACTCCCACAAGGGAATGCATTCCAAGTCAGACAGCTACTTCATGTTTGATGAGCCAATTCCAAAATGCCACTTCTAGTCTCAATGTAACCCTTCACGCCTGAACTGAAGCTTTCACAAGCACAAAAAAAAGCCGCCCATCACAGGCGGCTTATGTTCACGTCACTTACGCTTGCGGGCGCATGTGCGGGAACAGGATCACGTCGCGGATCGACGGCGCGTTGGTCAGCAGCATCACCAGGCGGTCGATACCGATACCTTCACCTGCCGTCGGCGGCATGCCGTACTCCAGGGCGCGCACGAAATCGGCGTCGTAATGCATGGCTTCATCGTCGCCCGCATCCTTGTCCGCAACCTGCGCCATGAAACGCTCGGCCTGGTCTTCCGCGTCGTTCAACTCGGAGTAGGCGTTGGCGATTTCGCGGCCACCGATGAACAGCTCGAAGCGGTCTGTGACGTTCGGGTTGTCATCGTTACGACGCGCCAGTGGCGACACTTCGAACGGGTACTGAGTGATGAAGTGCGGCTGCTCCAGCTTGTGCTCGACCAGCTCTTCGAAAATCATCACCTGCAACTTGCCCAGACCTTCGAAGCCCAACACCTTGGCGCCGGCTTTCTTGGCGATGGCGCGAGCCTTGTCGATGTCTTGCAGATCGTCAGCGGTCAGTTCCGGGTTGTACTTGAGGATCGAGTCGAACACCGACAGACGCACGAACGGTTCGCCGAAGTGGAACACCTTGTCGCCGTAAGGGACGTCGGTGCTGCCCAATACCAACTGAGCCAGTTCACGGAACAGCTCTTCGGTGAGGTCCATGTTGTCTTCGTAGTCCGCGTATGCCTGATAGAACTCAAGCATGGTGAACTCGGGGTTGTGACGAGTCGAAACGCCTTCGTTACGGAAGTTGCGGTTGATCTCGAACACCTTTTCAAACCCGCCCACAACCAGACGCTTGAGGTACAACTCAGGCGCGATACGCAGGAACATTTCCAGGTCCAGCGCGTTGTGGTGAGTTTCGAATGGCTTGGCCGCCGCGCCGCCCGGAATGGTCTGCAACATTGGCGTTTCGACTTCAAGGAAGTCGCGCTTCATCAGGAAGCTGCGGATGTGAGCAATCACCTGCGAACGCACGCGGAAGGTATCGCGCACTTCTTCGTTGACGATAAGGTCAACGTAGCGCTGACGATAACGCTGCTCGGTGTCGGTCAGGCCATGGTGTTTGTCAGGCAGCGGACGCAGGGATTTGGTCAGCAGGCGCACGTTGGTCATTTCAACGTACAGATCGCCTTTGCCGGAACGTGCCAGGGTACCTTCGGCAGCAATGATGTCGCCCAGGTCCCAGGTCTTGACGGCGGCCAGGGTGTCTTCGGACAAGGTCTTGCGGTTGACATAGACCTGGATACGCCCGGTCATGTCCTGAATCACCATGAACGAACCACGGTTAAGCATGAGACGACCGGCAACCTTGACCGGAATCGCCGCTTCAGCCAGCTCTTCCTTGGTCTTGTCCACGTACTGTTTCTGCAGGTCGTTGCAGTAGCTGTCGCGACGGAAGTCGTTGGGGAAGGCCTGACCCTTGGCGCGCTCGGCAGCAAGCTTTTCCTTGCGCAGGGCGATCAGGGTGTTTTCTTCCTGTTGCAGGGCTTGCGGGTCGAGTTGTTGGTCGCTCATGTCTTTAGATTTTCCATCACAGGTTCGTTGCCCCCGCGTGTGCACGGGGGTCTTGAAGATCGAGGCTGACGGGTTACAGCCCTTGTTTGAGGCTCGAGATCAGGTACTCGTCGATGTCGCCGTCCAGCACCTTGTCGCAGTCACTGCGTTCGATGTTGGTGCGCAGATCCTTGATTCGCGAAGCGTCCAGTACGTACGAACGGATCTGGTGACCCCAGCCGATATCGGACTTGGTGTCTTCCAGCGCCTGGGAAGCCGCATTGCGTTTCTGCACTTCCTGCTCGTACAAACGGGCCCGTAGCATCTTCATCGCGGTGTCTTTGTTGGCGTGCTGGGAACGTTCGTTCTGGCAACTGACCACGGTGTTGGTCGGAACGTGCGTGATACGTACCGCCGAGTCAGTGGTGTTTACGTGCTGACCACCGGCGCCCGAGGAGCGGTAGGTGTCGATGCGCAGGTCCGACGGGTTGATGTCGATTTCGATGTTGTCGTCGATTTCCGGAGAAACGAAGACCGCCGAGAACGAGGTGTGGCGACGGTTGCCGGAGTCGAACGGACTCTTGCGCACCAGGCGGTGAACGCCGATTTCGGTACGCAGCCAGCCAAAGGCGTATTCGCCCTTGATGTGCACGGTTGCGCCCTTGATACCGGCCACTTCACCGGCCGACAGCTCCATGATGGTGGCATCGAAACCGCGTTTGTCAGCCCAGCGCAGGTACATGCGCAGCAGGATGTTGGCCCAGTCCTGAGCCTCGGTGCCGCCGGAACCGGCCTGGATGTCCAGGTAGGCATTGTTCGGGTCCATCTCGCCACTGAACATGCGGCGGAATTCGAGCTTCTCCAGCGACTCGCGCAGGCGCTCGACTTCAGCGGCCACGTCATCGACGGCAGCCTGGTCTTCTTCTTCGGCGGACATCAGCAGCAGGTCTTTGGCATCGGCCAGACCCGAGGACATTTCATCAAGGGTATCGACGATCTGCGCCAGCAGGGAACGCTCGCGGCCCAGCTCCTGGGCGTAGGTCGGGTTGTTCCAGACATTTGGATCTTCGAGCTCGCGGTTTACTTCGGTCAGACGATCATGTTTGTGATCGTAGTCAAAGATACCCCCGAATGGTTTCGGAGCGCTCGGACAGGTCCTTGATGCTGTTTAGGATCGGGTTGATTTCCATGGTGGGCAGCACTCGTAGGCGAAATTTTCAAAGCCGACGAGTATACCCGAGTAGGTGCGATGAAGGCAGTCCGTTGGGCAGTGATTGGTTGGGTATTGCGATGGGTACCTGTAGGCTTCTTTTTCAGTACATATCCATTTCTTCGGTAACGGCTACTTAGGGTTGCGCCCTTACGGCGCCTCACTTTTGAAGCCGGAATGCCGGCCCAGTCAAAAGTGAGGCGCCGTAAGGGCGCAACCAATAGAGGCCATCACCGCAGCAACGGATATGTTCACAAAACCGCGCATACCACCCAAATAACCTACCCCACCGCCACCTGATTACGCCCATTATGCTTGGCCGCATACAACCCTTTATCCGCCTCCTGAATCAACTGACGGCTATTGCTGCCAATTTCCGGCGTCAGCGTGGAAACACCAATGCTCACCGTCAGGCTCGACCCCGGTGCCGGAGCGATGTGCGGGATGTTCATGCCCGCCACCGTCATGCGCAGCTTCTCGGCCAGCAGGCGTGCACCACCCGGCGAAGTATTGGGCAGCACCAGGGCGAACTCTTCGCCACCATAACGCGCCGGCAGATCCGAGGGGCGCGCACAGCTGCCGCGGATAGCCTTGGCCACCTGGCGCAGGGCTTCGTCACCTTCAAGGTGCCCGAAGTTGTCGTTGTAGGCCTTGAAGTAGTCAACGTCGATCATCATCAGCGATAGCTGCGTCTGGTCACGGGTCGCGCGACGCCACTCCAGTTCCAGGTATTCATCGAAATGCCGACGGTTGGACAAACCGGTCAAACCATCGGAGTTCATCAACCGCTGCAGCACCAGGTTGGTGTCGAGCAATTGCTGCTGGCTGACACGCAAGGCCCGGTAGGCTTCGTCACGCTGCAGCAGGGTCATGTAGGAGCGCGAGTGATAACGAATGCGCGCCACCAGCTCGATGGTATCGGGCAGTTTGACGAGGTAATCATTGGCACCTGCCGAGAAGGCGGCGCTTTTGATCAGCGCATCTTCCTTGGTCGACAGTACGATGATCGGGATGTCTTTGGTCAGCGGGTTGTTGCGGTACTCACGCACCAGCGTCAAACCATCCAGGCCGGGCATGACCAGATCCTGCAGGATCACCGTAGGCCGGATCTGAATGGCCTGCGCGATGGCCTGATGCGGATCGGCACAAAAGTGAAAGTCGATATTTTCTTCATTGGCCAGCCCGCGTCGGACTGCTTCGCCGATCATCGCCTGATCGTCTACCAGCAGGACCATGGCTGCGTTTTCGTCCGTGGCCTGGAGCTCGTCCAGCTGCAAGTCATTCATCAAGGGGCTCCTGATCACCAGCAGGCTCTGAATTCACCTGGATGTCGTTCATTGGGCGAATACCTCTTTCAAGCGCATCGCAATAGTCTCCAGCGGTCTGATTTCAACAGCCGCATCAATCGCGGCGGCAGCCTTGGGCATGCCGTAAACCGCGCAACTCTGCTGATCCTGGGCGATGGTCAGATAACCCTGCTGGCGCATCAATTTGAGTCCTTGAGCGCCATCGCGGCCCATCCCGGTCAACAGCACGCCCACCGCATCGCCGGTCCAGAAGCGCGCGACGCTTTCGAAGAACACATCGATGGAGGGGCGGTAGATTTCGTTGACCGGCTCGGCCGTATAAGCCAGCGTGCCATTTTTCAGCAGACGTATGTGGTGGTTGGTGCCCGCCAGCAATACCGTGCCCGGTTGCGGCGGTTCGCCCTCGCGGGCCAGGCGCACCGGTAAACCGGAAGCGCTGCTGAGCCATTCGGCCATACCGGCGGCGAAGACCTGGTCAACGTGCTGCACCAGAACAATCGCCGCCGGAAAGTTGACCGGCAGATCTTTCAATAATTGTTCCAGCGCTGCAGGGCCGCCAGCCGATGAGCCGATCGCGACCAGCCCGTTGCGTTGCGCAGCCGAACGCACCGACGTGACAGCGGCTGGCTCGCGCCCCGTGCGCTGGCCGATCAGCCAGCCGATGTTCAGAATCTTGCGCAACAGCGGTGCGGCGGCTTCCTTGGGATTGGCGCCGCCGATGGCAGGCGTGTCCACGACATCCAGCGCGCCGTGCCCCATGGCCTCGAAGACCCGGTGCATGTTCTGTTGGCGATCCACGGTGACGATCACCACGGCGCAAGGCGTTGCAGCCATGATCTGCCGCGTGGCTTCGACCCCGTCCATGATCGGCATGATCAGGTCCATGAGGATCAGGTCCGGCGTGCGCTCGGCGCATTTGCGAACAGCTTCCTCACCATTACCGGCGACCCACACCACCTCATGCCCGGGCTCGAAAGCCAGGGCCCGGCGCAGTGCTTCGACAGCCATGGGCATGTCGTTGACGATCGCAATCTTCATGCGTGTGCATCCCCAATCAACTCGGCAACGGCATCGAGCAGCGCATCGTCATGGAAGCTGGCCTTGGCCAGATAATAATCGGCACCGGCGTCCAGGCCGCGACGGCGGTCCTCTTCGCGATCCTTGTAGGAGACCACCATCACCGGCAGCGACTGCAGGCGGGTGTCTCGACGCAGCAGAGTAACCAATTCGATGCCGTCCATGCGCGGCATATCGATGTCAGTGATCAGCAAATCGAAATCTTCGGCGCGCAAGGCGTTCCAGCCATCCATACCGTCAACGGCGACGGCCACTTCGTAGCCGCGATTGACCAGCAATTTGCGCTGCAGCTCGCGCACCGTCAGTGAGTCGTCGACCACCAGCACGCGCTTGCGAGCCACTACATCGTCCTGACGATTACGCCGGTCGATGCGTTCCAGACGGCCCGTGTTGAGCAGTTTTTCCACCGAGCGGAGCATGTCTTCGACGTCGATGATCAACACCGCCGAGCCATCGTCGAGCAATGCCCCTGCGGAAATGTCCTGGACCTTGCCCAAGCGTGGATCGAGCGGCAGGACCACCAGGGTTCGCTCGCCGACAAAGCGCTCGACCGCCACGCCGTACACCGCGTCGCGCTCGCGGATCACCACGACCTTGAGCACGCCTTCGGCGTTCTGATTGGCGGGGCGTTGCAACAGCTGGCTGGCGGCGACCAGGCCCACATGGCGACCTTCGTACCAGAAGTGCTGGCGACCTTCGAGCTGGACGATGTCATCGCTGAGCACATCACTCATGCGCTCAATGTGCGCCAGCGGGAAGGCGTACGCTTCGCCGCCGACCTCGACCACCAGGCTGCGCACTACCGACAGGGTCAGCGGGACTTCCATCACAAAGCGGCTGCCTGCGCCGGTCTTCTGGTGCAAGACCACCACGCCGCGCAACTGCCGGACCATGTCATGAACCGCGTCCAGGCCTACCCCTCGCCCAGAGATTTCAGTGACTTTATCGCGAAGGCTGAACCCGGGCAGGAACAGGAACGTAAGCAGTTCTTCCTCGCTCAACTGCGCGGCAGTGTCGGCGGGAGATAACTGACGCTTGATGATGTTGGCGCGCAGTTTTTCCAGGTCGACGCCGCCGCCGTCATCAATCAGTTCCACCACCAACTGCCCGGCCTGATGCGAGGCCCTGAGGATGATCAGGCCTTCAGCGCTCTTGCCTGCAGCAAGACGGCGCTCCGGCATTTCGATGCCGTGATCCACCGCGTTGCGCAGCAAATGGGTCAGCGGCGCTTCGAGCTTTTCCAGCACGTCGCGGTCGACCTGAGTCTTCTCGCCTTCGATCTCCAGGCGCACCTGTTTGCCCAGTTCGCGCCCCAGGTCGCGGACCATCCGCGCCTGACCGCTGAGCACGTCAGCGAAGGGCCGCATGCGGCAGGCCAGCGCGGTGTCATACAGGGACTGCGCGCGCTGACTGGACATCCAGCCAAACTCGTCCAGTTCGGCGGTCTGGTGAATGAGCATTTGCTGCGCTTCGGCCAGCAGACGCCGGGCTTCATCCAGTGCCTTCTGGGCATCCGGGCCCATGCCCGCCTCGCCGAAACTGGCTTCAAGATCATCCAGCGCGCGGCTGCTGCTGCCCTGGATGCGCTTGAGGCGCTGCATGTTGGCCAGATACGGTTTGATGCGCTGGCTCTCCACCAGCGACTTGCTCGACAGATCCAGCAGGCTGTTGAGGCGCTCGGCAGTGACTCGCAGTACCCGTTCGCCGCCCTCGGTGGCACGCCGATTCTGCCGGGGTGCGGCGGGGCTCGTAGGCGCAGCAGCGGGCGGCGTGGGGCTTTGCACAGCGGACGCGGCTTCGGCGAGAGCGGCCTGTGCGACCAGTTCCTCAACGCTCAACAGCGGCTCGGCTGCAGCCTTGGCCGGTGGCAGGGTCAATGCCATGGCACTGGCCAGCAAGGCGTCGTCTGCCGAAGGCTCTGGCGGGGGCAATGCACGTACCACTCCTGCGCCATGGGCCAGCAACGTGTTCATGCGCTCAACGTAGGCGTCGATGTTTGCCTGCCCGATATCGCTGACACCCGGCGTGGCGATGCGCATCAGTAAATCAGTGCCCTGCAGCAAGGCGTCGATATGTTCGGGTTGCAGGTACAACCGCCCTTCCTGGGCGCTGACCAGACAGTCTTCCATCACATGGGAAACGCTGACCCCGAAATCGACCCCGACAATGCGCGCCGCGCCTTTGAGCGAGTGGGCCGCACGCATGCACGCTTCCAGGTGATCGGCCTGGGTAGGGTCGCGCTCAAGCGCCAGCAAACCGCTGCTCAGCACTTGAGTCTGGGCTTCGGCCTCCAGGGTAAACAGCTCGAACAACGAAGCGTCGCGCATTTGATCGGGGGTCATGAAAGGCTCCGGTTGATCGCCGACAGCAGTTGTTCTTCATCCAGCAGACGCAGGCTGTAATCTTTCCATTGCAAGACGCCCCGGGTGAACCGGGCATTGGCATGGGTACCGGAGACGGATGCGGAGTCCAGTAGCTGTTCGTCGATGGCATGGATGCCGTGAACTTCATCCACCGGCACCACCACCGGCCCACCCTGGGCGGCGACGATCAACATGCGCGGCATGATGCGGCTCGACGCAGCAACCGCCGCCGTCGCATCCAGGCCCAGTAACTCGACCAGCGACAGACAGGCCACCAGTGCGCCGCGCACATTGGCCACGCCCAGCAAAGCCCGGGAGCGCTGATGCGGCAAAGAGTGGATGGTCTGCAACGGGGCGATTTCCACCAGGCAACGGGTCGGCAGACCCAGCCATTCCTCGCGCAGACGGAAGACCAGAATCGAGCGTGTGCTGACTTCAATCTGCGCCTGGGCTGCCAGCACGTAGTCCTGATCATTGCGGGTCAGGGCATAGCGGTCGAGCAAACGGGTAGCAGCGGCCGAGTACACCGGGCAGTTGCGGCAATGAATATGTTCTTCGAGCAACGGGCAGGAGCGATCGCCGTGGATGCCAATGCGGTTCCAGCAATCGTCGATGGCTTGCGCGTCTTCATGAACGAAGCTCGAATACCTTTGAATAGTGCTCATCGGCTACCCCCCTGCTTGTTCACGTTACGCGCCGCACGCTCAGTCAGGCGCCGCGCGCCAACACTGTCACCTTGCGCAGTCAGCAAGGCCGCCAGTTGCGCCAGGGTCTCGGGGTGCTGCGGCTGCAAGTACAGCGCCTTGCGATAAAAGCCTTGAGCCTGAGCGATATGGCCCTCGACTTCACTGAGCAACCCCAGCCAGTAGAACACTTGAGCGACCGGCTCATGCTGCTGCAGGTAACGTTCGCACGCGGCACGGGCTTCACTGCTTTTACCCTGATTGGCAAAGCTGGCGATCGTTGCCAGCAAGGTTGCCATGCTGTCCTTCGCGGCAGCGCCAGGCTCGGCGCGCGGAGCCGTTGTGGCTGGCTGGAAAGAAGCCGAGGAACGCGGCGCCGGTGCTCTCGATGCAGGCCTGGGCACGCTGGGTGCCACAGGCTGGCTGCGCAGCGCACTGTTCACCGGGGCTGCAGGCGCAGACGCCTGGACGGGGGCGTTGTAATGGCTGAACGCAAAGGTCTGCGGCAAACCAGTCGAACGCATGCCCATGCGGGTCAGCAGGCTGCCTTCCGCCGGGCCAATAAACAGAATGCCGTCTTCCCGCGTCAGGCGCTTGAGCACTTCAAAGACATGCTTTTGCGTTGGCTGATCAAAATAAATCAGCAGATTGCGACAGAACACGAAGTCATAAGCGACCCGATTCAGCAAGGCAGGGTCCAGCAGGTTCCCCGCGCGAAAATCGATCTGGTCGCGCACCCGTTCGTGGAGCAGAAAGCCGTCGTCCACCGGATTGAAATGACGCTCGCGATACGCGATGTCGTCGCCGCGAAACGAGTTCTTACCGTAGACCCCGCGCTGGGCACGCTGGATCGATATCGGACTGATGTCCATCGCATCAATGCTGAATTGCTGGGCCGGGATGCTGGCATCAAATAAAGCCATGGCGATGGAGTACGGCTCCTCGCCCGTGGAACACGGCAGACTGAGGATACGTATGGGTCGTGCGCCTCTTAGTTCGGCCAAGCGCTCGCGGGCCAGGTTGCTCAATGAGGCAAAGGATTCCGGGTAACGAAAAAACCAGGTCTCGGGAACGATGACGGCTTCGATCAGGGCCTGCTGTTCACCCCCTGAGCTCTGCAACAGGTTCCAATAGGCGTCGTCATCTACAGACTCGGTGGCGGTGCAACGCTGGCGCAACGCACGTTCGATAATCGCTTCGCCCACCGAGGCCACATCCAGGCCAATCCGGTCCTTGAGGAAACTGAAAAAGCGCGCCTGATTACTCATGGCCCTCCTCCAGCAATTCGATCAGAGCAGGCGGTGTCGGGAACAACAGGTCGCGGACCGGCTCGGTCAGCAGGTCCTGGACACGGACCCACTGCACAAGGCCTGACGCATCTTCACGGACCGGCCCCAGGTAAGGGGCGAACTTGTCGTTGTCCAGGCCGTATTCTTTGAACTCGCTCGGCGGGCAACGCAACGTATCGGTGGCTTGCTCGATGATCAGGCCGAGCAATTGCGCAGGTTTTTCGGCACTGACCCGGTAATGCACCAGCACCAGCCGCGTGCTGGTGCGCACCTGAGCACTTTCGCCAAAGGTCAGTGCCGCCAGGTCGATCACCGGGATCATCACCGCGCGGTGCACAAAGACCCCCGCCACCCAGCGCGGGGCATGGGCGATGGCCTTGAGTTGCAGGCGGGGCAGGACTTCGGCGATTTCCACCGCTTCAAGGGCGTAACGCTCGTCCCCTATGCGGAACAGCAGAAAAAGCTTGTTCTTCTCTGTCAGCGTCGAACTGCCGCGACTGGCCAAATGCTCACTCATGGCGCGTTCTCAAACCTTGAAGCGCGAAACGCCGCTGCGCAGCCCGACCGCCACCTGACTCAATTCGTCGATAGCGAAGCTGGCCTGACGCAAGGACTCCACGGTCTGGCTGCTGGCATCGCCCAACTGCACCAGCGCCTGATTGATCTGCTCGGCACCGGTGGCCTGAGCCTGCATACCTTCATTGACCATCAATACCCGCGGCGCCAGGGCTTGTACCTGATGAATGATCTGGGTCAGCTGCTCGCCGACCTGGGTCACTTCGAACATGCCACGGCGCACTTCTTCGGAGAACTTATCCATGCCCATCACACCTGCGGACACCGCCGACTGAATCTCGCGGACCATCTGCTCGATGTCATACGTGGCCACAGCGGTCTGATCCGCCAGACGGCGTACTTCAGTGGCAACCACGGCAAAACCGCGGCCATACTCACCGGCTTTTTCAGCCTCGATGGCGGCGTTCAGGGACAACAGGTTGGTCTGGTCGGCAACCTTGACGATGGTCACCACCACTTGATTGATATTGCCGGCCTTCTCGTTGAGGATCGCCAGCTTGGCGTTGACCAGATCGGCCGCGCCCATGACTTGATGCATGGTGTCTTCCATGCGCGCCAGCCCTTGCTGCCCGGAACCGGCCAGAATCGAAGCCTGATCCGCCGCGTTGGTCACTTCGGTCATCGTGCGCACCAGGTCCCGGGAGGTGGCGGCGATTTCACGGGACGTCGCACCGATCTCGGTGGTGGTCGCAGCGGTCTCGGTGGCAGTGGCCTGTTGTTGCTTGGACGTGGCAGCGATTTCGGTCACCGAAGTCGTGACCTGCACCGAAGAACGCTGGGCTTGGGAAACCAGACCGGTGAGCTCGGTCATCATGGCGTTGAAGCCGGTTTCCACCACGTTGAACTCGTCCTTGCGATCCAGGTTCAGGCGTCGGCTCAGGTCGCCGGTGCGCATCACCTCAAGAATGCTCACGATGCGCTGCATTGGCGACATGATCGAACGCATCAGCAGGAAGCCGCAGACACCGGCGGCGATCACCGCAACGATGAACGACAAACCCATGCTGATCTTGGCTGCGCTGACCGCAATCACGATGTTGTCAGTAGCGTCGTCGGCGACCTTTTTGTTGACCACGATAATGTCGTTGAGTTGTTTGCGCCCTTGTGACCATACAGGCCTCGCCTGATCGTAAAATTCAGCCTTGGCCTGGGCATAGTTGCCACGTTCATAGGCGGCATGAACTTCACTGAGCATGCGCTCGTAGGTTTCTCGCAGTTTCTCAAAAGCACCGAAATTGGCCCGATCGACATCATCGAAGACCGTCCTGCGATAGTTTTCGACCTGCTCTTGAAGGCGATTTTCGAAATCATGGAACTGGTCTTTTTCTGCGGCGGTCAGCACGCGCCCCTGACCTTCGCCAATCAGCTCAAGAGTACGGATGTAACTCTCGCCCCAGGCGCTGCGCAGCAAGGTGCTGTAGTAAACCCCCGGCAAGGCATCGACACGAACCTGCTCTTCACTGGATTCAATGGATAACAAGCGGGAAAAAGACACGACCACCATCAACAACATGATCGCGATAATCACAGCGAAACTCGCCAGAATGCGTTGGCGCAAGGTCCAGTTCTTCACGGTCAGCCCTCAAGAGTTCAACCCGAACTTGGCGTCGGGTTCAAGAAGCGGACCGACAAACGGCCCAAAGCGGGCTGAGTATAGCCCAGCCTTTTAATAACTAAGGGGGTTGTTTCAGAGATAAATAAAGACAGGTCCTACCTACCTTTGCGAATGTTCCTACATGCTTGGGTATATCCGAATGGATTGACGTGTTAGCGAGGGGGATTTCGGGTGGGTGAGCCAGTTTCCCTGTGGGGAACCGCGCGTGCTCGCGATGAACCATAACGCGGTGCGCCTGACACGCACCTGTTCGCAACCTGCGGCAAGTGCCATCAGACATAAGTCTGAATTGGAATGTTTTCTCGTGGGACCGGCTTTAGCCGGGAAGACGCCGGTACATCCAATACAGTTGCATCGGCAAAGCGGCCGCCTTCCCGGCTAAAGCCGGTCCCACGGATCTACTAATCCTGATTTCGTTACGCCTGCGCCTGACGCACCTGAATCTCCAGCTCCGCCTTCAACGCAGGTGGCAGTTTGAGTTGGCGAGCCAGCTCATCCAGGTAGGCACGCTCCATGAAATGCTCTTCATCCACCAGCATCACGCTGGCGATGTACATCTCGGCCGCAATTTCAGGTGTGGTCGCAGCACGGGCCACTTCGGCCGGATCCAGCGGCTTGTTCAATTCGGCATGCAGCCAGTGCTGCAACTCCTGATCGCCGGTGATCTTGGTGAACTCCCCTTCGATCAAGGCGCGCTCGCGCTCATCCACATGCCCATCGGATTTGGCAGCCGCCACCAGCGCGCGCAGGATGGCCTGACTGTGGATTTCAACCTGTTCAGGCGGCAGGCGGTCAATGGTCTGCGGCTCGGTGCGCGGCGCAGAGGCCTGATTGGCCTGCCAGTTGCCATATGCCTTGTAAGCCAGCACGCCCAACGCAGCCAGGCCACCATAGGTCAACACTTTGCCGCCCACTTTGCGTGCGCCCTTGTTGCCGATCAACAGCCCCATGGCGCCGGACGCCAGAGCGCCACCGCCTGCACCGGATAAAAGGCTGCCCAGACCGCCACCACTCGCCCCGCCCAGCAAACCGGCAAGCCCGCCCGCCGCAGATGATTTCTTGTCCCCCGAACGACCTGCCGATCCGCCCGCCTTGTTTTGCAACATGTCCTGGCCGGATTTCAGAAGCTGGTCGAGTAAGCCACGCGTATTCATGGAAAGCCTCTATAGAAGTTGTCAGACAATGCTGTGACCAGCAGATTAAGGCGAAGTGTGTCTGGGCTGGCGCCGGTTATGCTTCTGGATGTTGCAACAACTCCGGCGCTGCTGCACATTGTGGGGACTCCAATAATCATGTGCCCGCCGCCTTTTTGCCGTTCCATTTCAGCTGTTGATTACTGCCCCGACCATAACTAAAGAAGAGGGATTTTCATGTCAGCACACAAAACCGCACTTCTGAGCGCCGTCATTACCGGCCTGTTCGCCAGCGCCAGCCTGCAGGCGGCCGAAACGCTCAAGATGGTCGGCGACGGCGAGGGGCAGCTGGATATCGTGGCCTGGCCCGGTTATATCGAACGCGGCGAAAGCGACAAGGCCTACGACTGGGTCACCGGCTTCGAGCAGGAGACCGGTTGCAAGGTCAACGTCAAAACCGCAGCCACCTCCGACGAGATGGTCAGCCTGATGACCAAGGGCGGCTATGACCTGGTGACCGCCTCCGGCGACGCCTCGTTGCGGCTGATCGCGGGCAAGCGTGTGCAGCCCATCAACCCGGAACTGATCTCCAACTGGCGCAACCTCGACCCGCGCCTGATCGGCGGCCCCTGGTATGTGGTTGATCGGCAGACGTACGGCACGCCCTACCAGTGGGGGCCGAACGTGCTGATGTACAACACTGACGTGTTCAAGGTGCCGCCGATCAGCTGGAGCGTAGTGTTCGAAGCTCAGAACCTGCCCGATGGCAAACCCAACAAAGGCCGGGTCCAGGCGTACGACGGCCCGATCTACATCGCCGATGCCGCGCTGTACCTGAAATCGGCCAAGCCGGAGCTGGGCATCGTTGACCCCTATCAGCTCACCGAAACCCAATACGCTGCGGTGCTCGACCTGCTGCGCAAACAACAGCCGCTGATCCACCGTTATTGGCACGACGCAACCGTGCAGATGAGCGACGTGAAGAACGAAGGCGTCGCGGCGTCCAGCTCCTGGGGTTACATGGTCAACGGTCTGCAAGCCGACAAGCAGCCCGTGGCCTCGACCATCCCCCAGGAAGGTGCGACCGGCTGGGCTGACACCACCATGCTGCACGCCGAGGCCAAACACCCCAACTGCGCCTATAAGTGGATGAACTGGTCGCTGCAACCCAAGGTCCAGGGTGACATCGCGGCCTGGTTCGGCTCATTGCCTGCCGTGCCCGAGGCCTGCAAAGCCAGCGACCTGCTCGGCCCGCAAGGCTGCGCCACCAACGGTTTCGATCAATTCGAACACATCGCCTTCTGGAAAACCCCGCAAGCCGAAGGCGGCAAGTTCGTGCCGTATAGCCGCTGGACCCAGGATTACATTGCGATCATGGGTGGCAGGTAGCAATCGGACCTGTAGGAGCTGCCGAAGGCTGCGAATGGCGTCGTACCAGGAACACGGCCTTCGCAGCCTTCGGCAGCTCCTACAAGGGTCAACCTAAGGAGCTTCACCATGCCCCTTGCAGTCCAGTTCACCCATGTGTCCCGGCAGTTCGGCGAAGTGAAGGCCGTTGACCGGGTGTGTATCGAGATCGAAGACGGCGAGTTCTTTTCCATGCTGGGGCCATCAGGTTCCGGCAAGACCACCTGCTTGCGCCTGATCGCCGGTTTCGAGCAGCCCGACGAGGGCACCATTCATATTCACGGAGAGGACGCCACAGGCTTGCCGCCCTACCAGCGTGATGTGAACACGGTGTTCCAGGATTACGCGCTGTTCCCCCACATGAACGTGCGCGACAACGTCGCCTATGGCTTGAAAGTCAAAGGGGTTGGCAGACAGGAACGCTATAGCCGCGCCGACGAGGCCCTGGCGATGGTTGCCCTGGACGGCTATGGCGAGCGCAAGCCGGTGCAGCTTTCCGGAGGGCAACGGCAACGGGTCGCCCTGGCCCGCGCCCTGGTCAATCGCCCGCGGGTATTGTTGCTGGATGAACCGCTGGGAGCGCTGGACCTCAAGCTACGTGAACAGATGCAAGGCGAATTGAAGAAGCTTCAGCGCCAACTGGGCATCACGTTCATCTTTGTCACCCACGACCAGACTGAGGCCTTGTCCATGTCCGACCGGGTGGCGGTCTTCAACAAAGGCCGCATCGAACAGATCGATACCCCCCGCAATCTGTACATGAAGCCTGCAACGCGGTTTGTCGCCGAATTTGTCGGCACGTCCAATGTGGTACACGGCGATCTTGCCCGGCAACTGAGCGGCAGCCCACAGCCGTTTTCTATTCGCCCGGAACACATTCGCTTCGCCAACGGTCCGCTGGGCAAAGATGAAGTCGAAATCAGCGGCCTCTTGCGAGACATCCAGTACCAAGGCAGCGCAACGCGTTACGAGCTAATGCTGGATAACGGGCACAGCCTGAGCGTCAGCCAGCCCAACACGGACTGGCAGGACGACCGCTCTCGCCACGCCACCGGCCAGCGCATGGCCGCGCGCTGGTCGCGCCAGGCCATGGTCGTGCTGCGCGATGCCCCGGCGAGCGAAACGTTATGAGCCGCAGCCTGGCTGAGACGGCGATCCAGGCTCGCCGTTCACCTACACGGCGGCTCTCGACCCTGCTGTACACACGGCCCAATCTGTACCTTTCGATGCTGCTGATCCCGCCGCTGATCTGGTTCGGTGCGGTCTACCTTGGCTCGCTGCTGGCGCTGTTGTGGCAGGGCTTTTACACCTTCGATGACTTCAGCATGACGGTCACTCCGGAACTGACCCTGGCCAATTTCCGCGCGCTGTTCCAGCCTGCCAACTTCGATGTGATCAAGCGCACGCTGGTGATGGCGATTGCCGTGTCTGTCGCCAGCGGCATCGTTGCGTTCCCGATCGCCTACTACATGGCGCGCTATACCACAGGCAAAACAAAGGCGTTTTTCTATATCGCCGTGATGCTGCCGATGTGGGCCAGTTACATCGTCAAGGCCTATGCCTGGACACTGCTGCTGGCCAAGGGTGGCGTGGCTCAGTGGTTTGTGCAAAGGCTCGGACTCGAGCCGGTTCTGCAGTTCATCCTCGGCATTCCCGGCGTTGGCGGCAGCACCTTGTCGACCTCCTATCTGGGCCGCTTTCTGGTGTTCGTCTATATCTGGCTGCCGTTCATGATTCTGCCGATTCAGGCTTCGCTGGAACGCCTGCCGCCGTCATTGCTGCAAGCCTCTGCCGACTTGGGTGCACGCCCCCGGCAGACCTTCCTGCAGGTGGTTTTACCGTTGTCGGTGCCCGGCATCGCTGCGGGCTCGATCTTCACGTTCTCCCTGACACTCGGGGATTTCATCGTGCCGCAGTTGATCGGTCCGCCCGGCTACTTCATCGGCAGCATGGTCTACGCCCAGCAAGGCGCCATCGGCAACCTCCCCATGGCGGCGGCGTTTACCCTGGTGCCCATCGTGCTGATCGCGATTTACCTGTCCATCGTCAAACGCCTGGGGGCCTTCGATGCGCTCTAAGCCTGAGGTTCACTCCGAGCGGGCCCCCGTTGGCTTGAAAATCGCCGCGTGGGCCGGGCTGGTGTTTCTGCACTTCCCGATCCTGATCATATTCATGTACGCCTTCAACACCCAGGACGCCGCGTTCAGCTTCCCGCCGCAGGGCTTCACGCTGAAGTGGTTCAGCGTGGCCTTCTCCCGCCCGGATGTGCTGGAAGCGATCAAGCTTTCCCTGAAAATCGCCCTGATCGCCACGCTGATTGCCATGGTGCTCGGGACGCTGGCCTCCCTGGCGCTGTATCGCCGTGCTTTCTTCGGCAAGGACGTCATCTCGCTGGTGCTGATCCTGCCCATCGCCCTGCCCGGCATCATTACTGGCCTGGCCTTGCTGGCGGCCTTCAAGACCCTGGGCATCGAGCCCGGGATGTTCACCATCATCGTCGGCCATGCCACGTTCTGCGTGGTGATCGTTTTCAACAACGTCATCGCCCGGCTGCGGCGCACCTCTCAGAGCCTCATCGAGGCCTCGATGGATCTGGGCGCCGATGGCTGGCAGACGTTTCGCTACATCATCCTGCCCAATCTGGGCTCGGCGCTGCTGGCGGGCGGCATGTTGGCGTTCGCCTTGTCGTTCGATGAAATCATCGTCACCACCTTTACTGCCGGGCACGAGCGTACATTGCCGATCTGGCTGCTCAACCAACTCAGCCGCCCGCGAGATGTACCGGTGACCAACGTGGTCGCCATGCTGGTGATGCTGGTCACCATGGTGCCGATCCTCGGCGCTTACTACCTGACGCGCGGCGGTGAAAACGTGGCCGGAAGTGGCGGAAAATAACTGCAGTTCACAGGGAGAAGAGCATGCAAACCAAACTGTTGATCAATGGCCATTTAGTCAAAGGCGAAGGTCCGGTGCAGTCGGTATTCAACCCGGCACTGGGTCGTGTGCTGACAGAAATCAACGAAGCCAGTGAAGCGCAAGTGGATGCGGCCGTGCGCGCTGCCGATGCCGCGTTCGAAAGCTGGTCACAAACCGCGCCCAAGGACCGCTCGCTGCTGTTGCTGAAACTGGCCGATGCCATCGAAGCCCATGCTGAAGAGTTCGCCAGGCTGGAATCAGACAACTGCGGCAAGCCCTACAGCGCCGCGCTGAATGACGAAATTCCAGCCATCGCCGATGTCTTCCGCTTCTTCGCGGGCGCCAGCCGTTGCATGGCTGGCTCGGCAGCCGGTGAGTACCTGCCCGGCCATACCTCGATGATTCGTCGCGATCCGATTGGCGTCATCGCCTCGATCGCGCCGTGGAATTACCCGCTGATGATGGTCGCCTGGAAGATCGCTCCGGCGCTGGCGGCGGGCAATACGGTCGTGCTCAAGCCCTCGGAACTGACGCCCCTGACCGCCTTGCGACTGGTTGAACTGGCGGCGGATATTTTCCCGGCTGGCGTGCTGAATCTGGTGTTCGGGCGCGGCACAACGGTGGGCAACGCACTGGTGACCCATTCAAAAGTGCGGATGGTGTCCCTGACCGGCTCCATCGCCACCGGCTCGCACATCATTTCCAGCACCGCCAACAGCGTAAAGCGCATGCACATGGAACTGGGCGGCAAAGCGCCGGTGATCATTTTCGACGACGCTGACATTGATGCGGCGGTCGAAGGGATTCGCACCTTCGGCTTTTATAACGCCGGGCAGGACTGCACGGCGGCGTGCCGTATCTACGCGCAAGCAGGCATCTACGACGCCTTTGTTGCCAAGTTGGGCGAAGCAGTCAGCACCATTAAATGCGGCCCGCAAAGCGACCCGGCGACCGAGATGGGCCCGTTGATCAGCGCCCATCATCGCGATCGCGTGGCCGGGTTTGTCGAGCGCGCCCTGGCTCAGTCACACATGCGCTTGATCACGGGCGGCAAGACTGTCGAAGGCAATGGCTTCTTCTTTGAGCCCACGGTGATTGCAGATGCCCAGCAGGACGACGAAATCGTACGTCGCGAAGTGTTCGGGCCTGTGGTTTCCGTGACGCGCTTTGACGATGAGGCGCAGGTTTTGGCGTGGGCCAACGAATCGGATTACGGCCTGGCTTCATCTGTATGGACCCAGGACATCGGCCGCGCCCATCGCCTGGCTGCCCGCCTGCAATACGGCTGCACCTGGGTGAACACCCATTTCATGCTGGTCAGCGAAATGCCCCACGGTGGGCAAAAGCTCTCGGGCTATGGCAAAGACATGTCGATGTACGGGCTGGAGGACTACACCACGGTGAGGCATGTGATGTTCAAGCATTGAGCGGAGGCGCCGCCATGACGCGAAATCTGTGGGAGCCACCGGGTGGCGCTCAACCTTGCTCGCGAAAGCGGTATTACTGCTGACAGAAAAATATGAGATGTACCTACGCCTTCGCGAGCAAGCTCGCTCCCACAAGTACGGTGTCGCACTTCAATTTGTGGTGTTCAAGCATTGAGTCGAGGCGCCGCGGTGTTGCGGAATCTGTGGGAGCGAATTCATTCGCGAAAGGGACGGTACAGGTCATAGAGATTTATAGGCTGTTAAACCGTATTCGCAAATGAATTCGCTCCCACAGATTTTTCATTTCCCCAGACACACCTGGATTCTGTAGGAGCTGCCGGAGGCTGCGAACAGCGGTGTGTCAGAAACACCGCCTTTCGCAGCCTTCGGCAGCTCCTACAGGGAGCGCATTTCAACGGTGATCAGTCGCGCAGATCAGACTCATGAATCGGCTGATCGCGATGGGTTGCGCGTTGGTATTGCGCGGGCCAAGTGGCTTTGCGGCCGCCGAGGTCGTCATCGGCGTGAAGCGGCTCGCACTACTGTTGACATCTACCCCGCCACTGTCACTTCTGACAGTAGACTGGCCTTATCAGGATGCGCAGACTCTTCACGAGCCTATGCAGACAGCGATTCGCGCTCAATAGAGACGAGCGAAATACTAGATACATCGGCTACTAACAAGAACTAGTCAAACATTGGAGAACATGAAATGGATACTTCATCCTCCGCACCTAGAGCAGCAGGTGAGCGCGATACAAGCTTCGCAACCAATGGCGTGTTCACATTTACCCGCGGGCATTTCGGTTCAATGACTATAGGGCGCACCTGTCCGACGAGCGATGGAAAGTTGCTAATAGCTGCATCACAAAATCGAAATGTTGATTATTACGCATTGATCAGACTTAACGCTGAGGGAACACTTGATACGAGCTTCGGTGCAGAGTCCAGCGGAATGGTCACAGGGCAGTTCCGACGAGATACGCCCTCCTGGGGAGGTTCTGTCACTGAAACAGCCGACTCGAAAATATTGCTATCGGGCATATTCCTGACTCAACTTTTTGGGCCACCGACTCCGGCGCTGGCACGGTTCAATAATCGGGGTGAGCTGGATCCGAGCTTTGGTGACGGCGGAGTGATCGCCCTGCAGTTTGCACCCCCAGTAAATCAAGGGAATGAAAAAACAGACAACACTCCTTCCGGGCCTCCAGATCCAATGCACTTGGAAAGCAGCGCTGCCATATCGCTAATGCCAGATGGCAGAATCGTGTTTTGTTGCTACCGAGCGCCTATTCCGAACGATCCAACCTCTCGATTCAGCGTGCTGGGTCGACTAACGGCTGATGGACATTTTGATGAGTCGTTCAACCGGGTCGGCTATGTTTACCTGCCGGGCGAGAAGAATGCAGCGGCCATTCATCTGCCTCAGGAGGACGGTGGAATTATCGTGTGTGGCGATATACAGGAAAAAGAGCAAAGAACAGCCTATGTCACCCGGTATCTCAAAAATGGCCAAGTTGATAGGGCTTATGGGAGTAATGGCATCGTATATCTGCGTGATATGTTTACCGATGGGTATGTTGTGACAGCGACCATTCATGGGGATAACAAAATCCTGCTGGCTGCCAACCAAGTCAAAGCGGGTCCAAACTTGCAATGGAACAGTGTATTACAGGGTTTACACAGCGACGCCAGTAGGGATGTGGACTTCAACCATGGCCAACCGGTGGAAATGTCATTGGGCACCAGCAGCTTTATGTGCACATTGAAAGACATCCTCATCAACGGTAATGGCGTGCTGTTGATGGGCACCATGGGCAATATGGCCCTAGCAAGGTATTTGCTCAATGGTCTGCCCGATACAACCTATGGCGATAGCAACGGCTGGTGGCAGTATACGGCCGATAACACATATGACTTGGCAAGGCAGCCGGATGGAAAAATTGTTGCGACCGCAATGGCCTCCATCACCCAAGAGAGGATCGTAGCGCGCTTTTTAGCCGAATAAACCCAAAGCCGGCAGTTGTCGATGTATGGGCTGGAGAGCTACACCATGGAGCGGCATGTGATGTTCAAGCATTGAGCGTAGGCACGTCAGATTATCGCGAAACTTGTGGGAGCGAGCTTGCTCGCGAAAGCGGTATCACTGCTGACGGAAAATTATCAGATGTACCTACGCCTTCGTGAGCAAGCTCGCTCCCACATCAAAATACCTACGCGCAATAACGCTGATCAATCGCGTAAATCGGACTCATGAATCGGCTGGTCACGATGGGTAGCGCGCTGGTATTGCGCGGGCCAGGTGGCTTTGCGGCCGCCCAGGTCGTCATCGGCGTGGAGCGGCCAATACGGGTCGCGCAACAGTTCGCGAGCCAGCAGGATGATATCGGCCTGGCCGGTGCGCAGAATGTGTTCGGCCTGGGCAGGTTCGGTGATCATGCCGACCGTCCCCGTCGCCATGCCGGATTCCTTGCGTACGCGCTCGGCGAAACGGGTTTGATAGCCAGGGCCGACCGGGATTTCCGCATTGGCCGAGGTGCCACCAGATGACACGTCGATCAGGTCCACGCCCAGGTCTTTCAGACGACGCGCCAGCTCCACGGTTTCGTCCGGGTTCCAGCCGTCTTCTACCCAGTCGGTGGCAGAAACCCGAACAAACAACGGCAATTCTTGCGGCCAGACGTCGCGGACCGCTTGAGTGACTTCCAGGGTCAGGCGAATTCGGTTTTCGAACGAACCACCATATTTATCCTGGCGCTGGTTGCTCAGCGGCGAAAGGAACTGGTGCAGCAGATAACCGTGGGCAGCGTGGACTTCCACGACCTTGAAACCAGCGGTCAATGCACGCTTGGCCGAGGCAACGAACGCCTGAATCACTTCCTGAATCTGCGCCTCGCTCAGTTGCACAGGCGCGGTGTGTTTGGGATCAAAAGCAATCGGCGACGGACCCCAAGGCGTCCAACCACCCTCGTCAGCCTTGATGCTGCCTGACTTGCCCAACCACGGGCGCCAAGTGCTGGCTTTGCGGCCGGCGTGGGCAAGCTGAATACCGGCGACAGCGCCCTGAGCGGTAATAAAACGGGTGATGCGCTGCAGGCCTTCGATCTGTTCATCGTTCCACAGGCCGAGGTCTTCAGGGGTGATTCGGCCATCTTCGGTGACCGCGGTGGCTTCGGTGAAGATCAACCCGGCGCCGCCGACTGCGCGACTGCCCAGGTGAACCAGGTGCCAGTCGTTCGCCAGGCCGTCTACCGAGGAGTACTGACACATGGGGGAAACCGCGATGCGGTTGAGCAAGGTCAATTGGCGCAATGTGTAGGGTTCTAACAACAGGCTCATGGAGACCTCTCAGGCAGGAGTTGAACGGTGCATATAGCCTAGTCGACAATGCCGTCCCGCCTGGGGTTCCTCCTGAAAACCTGCCAGCGGCTAGCGCGGCGCGATGTGCGCAACCATCAGCTGCACGGTTTCATTGCCACGAAACTCGTTCAGATCCAGCTTGTAGGCCAGCTCGACCCAACGAATATTAGGGTTCGGCCAGATATCCCGATCAACGCCAAAGGCAATCGCATCCAGCTTCACGGTGCCGCATTCGCTTTTGAGCACCATCTTCAAATGCCGCTCGCCCACGACCCGCTGCTCGACCAGTTGGAATACGCCATGGAACAACGGCTCAGGGAAATGCTGCCCCCAGGGACCGGCGTTACGCAGGGCGCGGGCCAGTTCCAGATGGAATTCCTCGACCGCCAGCGGTCCATCGGACAACAAGCGACCGGTCAGGTCTTCCTCCTGCAACTGACGCCGCACTTCTTCATCGAACGCCTGGGCGAAAGCCGGGAAATTGGCCTCAGGCAAAGACAGCCCAGCCGCCATCGCATGCCCGCCAAACTTGCTGATCAGTTCCGGATGGCGAGCCGCAACAGCGTCCAGTGCATCACGGATATGGAACCCCGCCACAGAGCGCGCCGACCCCTTGAGCACGCCCTCGCCAGCACTGGCGAACGCGATGGTCGGGCGGTGGTAGCGATCCTTGAGGCGCGACGCGAGGATACCGATGACGCCTTGGTGCCAGTCTGGCTCGAACACACACAGCCCGAACGGCATGGATTCCACAGGCAGGTCCTTGAGCTGGGCCAAAGCCTCGCGCTGCATGCCCTGCTCGATGGATTTGCGGTCTTGATTGAGCTCATCCAGCTGCACGGCCATTTCACGGGCCAGGGTCTCGTCTTCGCAGAGCAGGCATTCGATGCCCAGGCTCATGTCGTCCAGACGCCCCGCCGCGTTCAACCTCGGGCCGAGGATGAAGCCCAGGTCCGTGGAGGTGATGCGTGTGTGATCGCGACGGGCAACTTCAAGAATCGCCTTGAGCCCCGGACGTGCGCGACCGGCACGAATACGCATCAAGCCTTGATGCACCAGGATGCGATTGTTGGTGTCCAGCGGTACCACGTCAGCGACGCTGCCCAGCGCCACAAGGTCAAGCAACTCGCCAAGATTGGGCTGGGCGCGTTGATTGGCCTCGAACCAGCCGTTTTCCCGCAGACGTGCCCGCAAGGCCATGAGGACGTAAAAGATGACGCCAACACCGGCCAGCGCCTTGCTGGGGAACGTACAGCCAGGCTGATTGGGGTTGACGATGGCGTCAGCGGCCGGCAACTCATGGCCAGGCAAGTGGTGATCGGTGACCAGCACTTGCAAACCGGCTGCCTTGGCAGCGGCCACACCTTCGACGCTGGAAATGCCGTTATCCACCGTCATCAGCAACTGCGGCTGACGCTGCAACGCCACGGCGACGATTTCCGGGGTCAGGCCATAGCCATATTCGAAACGGTTGGGCACCAGGTAGTCGACATGAGCAGCACCCAGCAACCTCAGGCCCAGCACACCCACGGTGCTGGCCGTGGCGCCGTCCGCGTCGAAGTCGCCGACGATGAGAATCCGCTGGCGTTCGTTCAGCGCCGTCACCAGCAAATCCACCGCAGCGTCGATGCCCTTGAGTTGCTGATACGGGATCAGCCGCGCCAGACTTTTATCCAGCTCGGCTTCCGACAACACGCCCCGTGCGGCATACAGCCGGGTCAGCAAAGGCGGCAGGTCGCCCAGAAAAGGCAGGGTTTGCGGCAATGTACGAGGTTCGATGCGCATGCGGTTTTCGCTGATTCCTGGCAAAAATATCTAAATCGAAACGGCTTTTCTGTAGGAGCTGACGAGCCGCGCGAGGCTGCGATGGCGGCCTGCCTGACGCACCGCTTTCGCAGCCTCGCGCGGCTCGTCAGCTCCTACAAAGGTCTTGGGCCTCAAGCTTGTCAGCCGCGCTCACCCGCGAGCCATTGCAACTGCACTTCATGCTGACCACGATCGTCGGTGACGAAAATCGTCCCTTCGCTGATCATCACGTCCCACTTGATAACCCGTGGCATGTCCTTGGCCAGCACTTCCAGCACTTCCTGGGGCACAGAGGCAATGTTGACGTTTTTCAGGTTCTTGATCGCCGGGATCACCTTGCCTTCCCAGACGCGCAGGCTGCCATAGGCCAACAGGCTGGTGCGTTCGGTGCGGCGTGAGCACCAGGTCAGGCGGTCAGCGTCGGGCTGACCCACTTCGATCCAGTGCAGCACGCGGTCATCCAGGCTTTTTTCCCACAGCGCGGGCTCATCCACGTCTGACAAGCCACGGCCGAACGACAGCTGCTCGTTGTACCAGAAGGCATAGGCCAGCAAACGCACGGTCATGCGCTCCTCGGTCTCAGAGGGGTGGCGCGCGATGGTCTGTTTGACGCTTTCGTAAACCCCGCGATCAAGATCGGTCAGGTTGAGTTCGAATTTGTAGGTCGTGGACGGCTGGGCCATGTACGGGCTTCTAGATACGAGGAAAGGCGGCAAGTCTACCCGATGCAGGGCGGATGAACGACCCGGGCAGGCTGATCGGTTGTCTGCCTGGAGTCTGGGGCCGCAATGACGGGAGAAAATATCTCAAGGGCAGTACATATTCATGACCCAAGACGATATTCTGCGGCCCGAAATGCCATGCCCTGCGGCACGATGGTGTTTTTGGGCGCGCATCAATTTTCCTCATTTGACGCTCTATACTCAGCCTTTTCGTGGGGAAGACACTGCAAATGCCTTACCGCCTCCCATCGCTCACCCGAGCGATGCTGACCACCGCACTGGCTGTTTCGAGCCTGTTCGGCATGCCAGGCACCAGCTACGCCAAGGACACCCTGATCTGGCTACTGCGCGATATGCCGCCGGTCACCATCTTTTCGGGGCCGGACCAGGGCAAGGGCGCCATGGATCAACTGTTGCCATTGCTCATGGCGCGCATGCCGGAGTACGAGCACCTGCTGATGCACGTCAACCGCGCGCGGGGCATGCAGATGCTCAGGGAAGAGTCATTCACCTGTGACCCTACCCTGCTCTGGACGCCGGAGCGGGCGAAGATCATCACCTTCTCTATCCCGACCTACGCAGTACGCAGCAACGGGTTGATCATCCAGCGTCAGGACATCCAAAAGTTTGCACCCTTCATGGATGGCAAATCCATCGATCTGACGACGCTGCTGGAAAGCAAGTCGGTCAGGCTGGGGATTGTCGCCGAGCGCAGCTACGGCCTGGTCATTGACCCGATCCTGAAAAGCGTCCCGCAGGATGCGCTGAACCTGCATTACGGCAACGACGCCATTGGCAGCCTGCTGCAGATGGAGCGCATGGGACGTCTGGATGCCCTGATCAGTTATTGGCCCGAAGCGCGCTATCAGGCTCATCAGCAGGGCATGCAGGACCAGGACCTGATGTTCTTGCCGGTCAAGGGCGTGCCCAAGTATCAATTCACCCACATCGGTTGTTCGAACACGCCGCAGGGCAGGCAGGCCATGGACATCATCAACCGCGAAATGCGTGTGCTGCGTAAAACCAGGCTGATCGACCTCTACGCCCAATGGCTGCCTGCGCCGCAACGCAAGGAATACCTGCAGGACGCCAAGGCGTTTTTCGACGAGCCTTGAAAGTGAGGCCTTGAACCGCGCTCACGCCCGGTAGGGGGCGCAAAAAAAGAAACCCCGAGCAGCGGGGAGACTGTTCGGGGTAAACCGTGGTCCTCTGGACCAGTACGGCAGGCATCAATCACCGGAGCACAATGCTTGAACCTGCCGTAAATATTCAGAACGCCTGCGGACCATTAGGTTCCGATACCGCTTTAACAAAATCACTCAGGCGAAAGACGGCGCAGCAATGAGGGGTCGGTTGAGTGCGGCATGGCGCATGGCTGCAATCACGCAGGGTTCGATACGCCCCTCAGCCACCATCAGGTCGCGGCGCAGACCGTCTACCACGTCCGTGAGCTGGCGTTTATCACCCAACTGCGCAGCCGAAAATGTGCGCTTTATCACCACAACACCGGCTGCATCCTTGAGCGACACCAGGCGTTCGCCCAGCAGCCCGGCCGGACCCAGATCAGCCTGGTACGGCGTCAACGCTTCGCTTAGCAGTAAGCTGATATTTTCCATCGGGTTCACCACTCAACAGTTTGAATGCAAAGGTGCTTATCAATGACCATCGGCACTGACAGAAAGTTCTGGATGGTCAAGTGATGCATGCCCCCGAGCATGCCTGCCCAATGTGACAGATAAAAAACTGGCCCACCCCACGAGGATTTGTCTGTAGGACATATCCTTCACGAACCTCCTCCTTTCCTACAGCCTTTCAAGCTGCTCCAGCTAATTATTCAGGGCTGCAACTGCGATTCTCTGCACCACATTTATTGAGGCGTTCAGACGCAATGGAGCACAGCTTGAGCGACTTTCCCAATCAACCGCTACGCATTCTCCTGGCCGGCGATAATCCGATTTTCAGCATGGGCCTTCAGGTCGTGGCGGAGGAGTTACAGGACGCACAGGTGGTGGGCCAGGCGGTCTCCGTCGAGCAGCGATTGCAATTGCTGCGCGAGCACAACCCCGAGATGCTGATCACTGATCTGTTGATGCCCGCCGATCAGCACGCCGCCGATCTGCAGTGGCTGGCCGATATCCGCAAGGAGTTTCCGGAACTGAGCATCCTGGTGGTCACCGCGGCCAAGGACGGTGAACTGCTGCGGGCCATTCTCAGACTCAAGGTCAAGGGGTTGATGAACAAGACTCAGGTGCTCGAGGAATTGCCCGCCGCTATTGCGTCCATCCGCAAGGATCGGCCCTACATCGCCTTCTCCGTGCGCAACGCCATGCTTGAGGCGCTGCAGCAGGAGAAAGCCAGGCCCAAGACACTCGAACAACTGTCCCCACGCGAGCAGGAAGTTCTGAAGCTATTCGCCAGCGGCGCTTCAGTGTGCAGGATTGCCGAGCAACTCAATCGCAGCAAACAGACGGTGAGCGCACAGAAAATAAGTGCGA
Organism: Paucimonas lemoignei; assembly: GCA_900475325.1. Classification (GTDB taxonomy): domain Bacteria; phylum Pseudomonadota; class Gammaproteobacteria; order Pseudomonadales; family Pseudomonadaceae; genus Aquipseudomonas. The sequence goes on along the minus strand of LS483371.1, from coordinate 1,568,487 downwards.
TGCGCAAACTCAGGCTCACCACCGACGTGGCGTTGCTGATGTACCTGCAAAAGAAATACAGCTGAATGCACTACAGGTTTCCGGTCTTTAACCCTGGGGGCTGCTCTGCACGCAGCCTCGCCTCCATCAGCTGCCCCTCAAGTCGCTTGCTTTCGGTGACGTCAATCCAGCCACCGAGTAACCCCTGAAGCTCGCCATCGGCTCGATAAAAAGGCACCGTCCATTGCCAGACGGCTATGTGCTTGCCGGGCAGTGGCATGTTGCGGTCAGCAAAAATCGGCTGACCGGTTTCGAGCAACTTGAGGTAATCGCCGTGCAATTGTTCCGAGATCTCACGCGGGATCAATTCGATATCGATCAGACGACGACCATTCATTTGCTCGAAGCTGACACCCAGGCTCTGTTCATAACTGCGGTTGCACGAGATCAACCTTCCTTTCAGGTCTCGCACGTAAATCGGATTGGGAATGCCATCAAGCAGAGCATGCTTGAAGGCCAACTGATCCCGAAGCGCCTCTTCAGCGCTCAGGCGCTGTTTTATCTGCACCTTGAGACGACTGCTCCAGGCCAGGGAAACGAGTCCCGTCAGGACAGCGAGCACCAACAACCAATAAAGCCAACCTGGAACCCGGCTCCAGATTGACGGCTGAGGAGCAAGGGCTGACAGCCATTTGCTGCGGACCGCCCGCATCTCGGCCACCGGAAACTCTTCCAGACTCTTGTTGAGGATGCCGAGCAGTTGCGGGTGCGACTTGATGACGGAAAACCTGTCCGGCGACCACCAGCCTTCGACACTGCGCCCGACCTTGAGCTGATCAGGAGGAGTCAGATGAGCCCCCGCTTCATTCTGGATAGTGGCCGCTGCCTCACCGGAGCGCACCAGCCCGCGAGCCTCCTCGTAGTTTGCAACCAGACGCAGCTCTACGCCTGGAAAATCCCGTTTGATATCCGCCTCAAGCGCATGCCTGGCCGGTAGCGCCAGTGTCTTGCCGACCAGCTCGCGCAAGGAGCGCGGCGATGCCTCGTCTGACCTCACCACAAAAACCCAGCTGTTACCCCCGAACGAATGGCTGAAGTTGAGGAGTTTTCGGCGCTCGGCATTCTCTCCGAGGGTGGTGTTCATCTGCGCCTGGCCACTGCGTAAAAGGTCATAAGTCTGATTGATCGAACCGACTTCTCTGTGGACAAACTGCAGGCCGGTCATTCGGGAAATCCGCCTCAGTACATCAATATTCAAACCGACCCATTGGCCGTCTTTATCGCGATAAATGTAGGGGGGATGCTGATCGGAGGCGATGGTGACAATCGGGTGCCGGGTGATCCATTCCCGCTCGCCGCGATTCAAGGCCACGCGCTGGCTTGCCACGTCGGCGCCGAGCCCGAGTGTCCAGCGTGAAAGCACTTCACGATTGATAGACGGCCCCATGCTGGCCAACGCGGCATCAATCAGTGCCAGCAGTGGCGTCGGCCCGTCGCGTACGGCGAATGAAAAAGCATCCTGAGGCAAAGCGCTATCGGAGTGGATCTGAAGGCCCAGATAAGGACGCAACGACAGGTACGAGCGCGCGATAACCTCATTGCCGATGAAGGCATCGGCTTCCCCCTGGCTGACAGCCTCCATGGCACTGAACAGGCTCGGCGCTATGATGATTTCACTGTCGGGATACGCCGCATGCAGCGCCTGCTGGCTGGTATAGCCGTCGAGCACCACGAATGTGTTGCCCTTGAGCCCGTCGGCAAGTCCGGAACCCGCCCCACGGGCCACCACCACCGAGCGATCTGCAAGGTAACCCTTGGACAGCCTAAGCTGCTCGGATTCACGTTCGTAATCGTTGGCGATAGTGATGATGTCGATCCCACCCTCGCGCAAGGCTTTGATGGCATCGTCGGCTCGGGTGAAACCCACCACCTGCATTCTAATGCCCAGCTTGCTACCGATAAGGGCCAGGTAATCAGCGCTGATGCCTTGGTAAAGATTGCGGTCGCTGGCGATATCGACCGGTTCGTAGTCCAGCGTCGCGATACCCACCTTTAAAACACCTTGCGCATCCAGCCACTGGCGATCGGTCGCTGAGAGCTCCAGAGGGTCTACCGCGAAAAAGGGTGCCGCCATGTTGAATGGCAAACTGTACAACGCGTAGCCTTGCTGACTGAACAGCAGGACCATCAAAAATGACAGCACTCCAAAAGTGCTCTTGACCGGCGCGACGCGTTTACCGCAGATCACGCTCCACTTGCTTGCAATTTTCACAACAACTGACTCATCCGTAAGTGATTCACCTCCAAAGTGTGGCATGCGCAAATGAGAAGGCCCGCTGGTGGGCGGGCCTTAAGTTGTTACACGGCTATACGATTACAGCGGTTTACCCCGGTTGCCATGCTGGCTGACGAAGGCCTGTATGGCTTTGAGGTCATTTGGCAAAACGGTGCAGCGTTCGTCACGCTCGAACAAATCAGACAAATGTGTAGGTAGCTCAAGCGCTTTTCCTACACCGGCTTTCTCCACCGCTTCCGGGAATTTCACCGGATGGGCTGTTCCCAGGATCACCATTGGCGTATCCAGACTGCGGCGGCAAGCGCGTGCAGCTTTCACACCGATGGCAGTGTGCGGGTCCAGAAGCTCGCCAGTCTGGGCGAACACTTCGGCGATGGTCTCGCAGGTCTGCTCATCGCTGACTGCGAGGGAATCGAACAGCTTGCGTGTTTCAGTCCAGCGCTCGTCCTCCACACTGAAACCGCCGCCCTGTTTGAAGGTATCCATCAAGCCAGCGATGGCTGCGCCATTTCGGCCGTGCATGTCGAACAGCAAACGCTCGAAGTTCGACGACACCATGATGTCCATGGACGGCGACAGGGTCGCGTGCAGGGTTTCCTTGACGTACTGATTGCCGCTCATGAAGCGATGCAGGATGTCGTTGCGGTTGGTGGCCACGATCAATTGGTTGATCGGCAGCCCCATGTTGCGCGCCAGGTAACCGGCGAAGATATCGCCGAAGTTGCCCGTGGGCACCGAGAACGACACCGAGCGAGCAGGCCCGCCCAACTGCAGGGAGGCGTGGAAGTAGTAAACGATCTGGGCCATGATCCGTGCCCAGTTGATCGAGTTGACCGCAACCAGACGCGTGCCCTTGAGGAAGCTCTGGTCAGCAAAGCTGTTCTTGACCATTTCCTGGCAGTCGTCGAAGTTGCCTTCCACGGCGATGTTGTGGATGTTGTCGCCGAAAATAGTCGTCATCTGCCGACGCTGGACGTCGGAGACACGGTTGTTCGGGTGCAGGATGAAGATGTCGACGTTGTCGCACTTGCGACAGCCTTCAATGGCAGCAGAGCCGGTATCACCCGACGTGGCGCCAATGATCACCACCCGCTCGCCACGCTTGGCCAGCACGTAATCCAGCAGACGACCCAGCAGTTGCAGTGCAAAGTCCTTGAACGCCAGGGTCGGGCCGTGGAACAGCTCCAACACCCATTCGTTGCCGTTCAGCTGGCGCAGCGGCGCAATCGAACTGTGGGTGAACACGCCGTAGGTTTCTTCGAGGATTTTCTTGAAGTCCGCATCGGGAATGCTGCCCGTCACAAACGGGCGCATCACCCGGAACGCCAGCTCGTGATACGGCAGGCCCGCCCAGGAAGCGATTTCTTCCTGAGTGAAACGCGGCAGGTTTTCCGGAACGTACAGGCCGCCATCGCTGGCCAGACCGGTCAGCAGCACATCTTCGAAATTCAGGGCCGGCGCCTGGCCGCGGGTACTGATATAGCGCATAAGATTTCAAACCTTCGGTTTGAGCGGCGAGCTTCAAGCTTCAAGCTGCAAGTAAAAGCGATTGGCTTCTAGCTTGCGGCTTGCCGCTTGCAGCTTGCCGCTCTCAATTAATTGAGATGTTCAACGCGGATCCGAACCACCGGGCCAACCACGTCCTGCAATGCTTCCAGCGCCTGGATCGCATCGTTCATGCGCTGCTCGATCACACGATGAGTGATCAGAATCATCGGCACCAGGCCGTCCTGTTCTTCGACTTCTTTCTGCATGATCGATTCGATGTTGATGCCCCGCTCCGACAGGATGCTCGCCACCTGAGCCAGGACACCGGGGTGATCCTTGGCCTGAATGCGCAGGTAATACGCGCTTTCACAGGCGTCGATGGACAGAATCGGATGAGCGGACAGCGAGTCGGGCTGGAACGCCAGGTGCGGTACGCGGTTTTCCGGGTCGGAGGTCATCGCCCGCACTACATCCACCAGATCAGCGATCACCGAAGAAGCGGTTGGCTCCATGCCGGCACCGGCGCCGTAGAACAGCGTCGAGCCAGCCGCATCGCCATTGACCATGACAGCGTTCATCACACCGTTAACGTTGGCGATCAGACGGTCGGCCGGGATAAGCGTCGGGTGAACCCGCAGCTCGATACCTGCCGCAGTGCTGCGCGCCACACCCAGGTGCTTGATGCGATAACCCAGAGCTTCGGCGTAGTTCACGTCAGCGGTGGTCAGCTTGGTGATGCCTTCGGTGTAAGCCTTGTCGAACTGCAGCGGAATGCCGAACGCAATGGACGCCAGGATCGTCAGCTTGTGGGCTGCATCAATGCCTTCCACGTCGAAGGTCGGGTCGGCCTCGGCGTAACCCAGCGCCTGGGCTTCTGCCAGGACATCCGGGAAGGTGCGGCCTTTCTCGCGCATTTCGGTGAGGATGAAGTTCCCTGTGCCGTTGATGATCCCGGCTACCCAATTGATGCGGTTTGCCGACAGGCCTTCACGAATTGCCTTGATCACCGGGATACCGCCAGCAACCGCAGCTTCAAACGCTACGATCACGCCCTTCTCACGCGCCTTGGCGAAAATCTCGTTACCGTGCACGGCAATCAGCGCCTTGTTGGCAGTGACCACGTGCTTGCCGTTTTCAATGGCCTTGAGCACCAGATCGCGAGCTATGGTGTAGCCGCCGATCAGTTCAATGACGATATCGATTTCAGGGTTGGTTGCCACCGCGAAAACGTCGCTGGTGGTCGGTGTACCGGTAATCTGGCAGTTGGGGTTTGGCGTACGCATGGCAATTTGTGCCACTTGGATTCCACGCCCGGCACGGCGGGCAATCTCCTCGGCGTTACGCTGAAGTACGTTGAAGGTACCGCCACCGACAGTACCCAACCCACAGATGCCTACTTTGACCGGATTCACTATGAACTCCCCGTAAAACGACCGGCGCGACGCCAGCCGTGGAAACCAGCTGCACTTGGCCGTGCAGCTCTCTATTTACCCAACGGTCAATGGACGCGCTGGTTTATTTGGCGTTGAGCGCCAGTTTGGCCACTTGTGCAGCGGGTTGGTAACCCGGAATCAACTGGCCGTCAGCCAAGACGATGGCCGGCGTGCCGTTCACGCCGATCGATTGGCCCATTTCAAATTGTTTGGTCACTGGATTGGCGCACTTGGCGGCCTTGATGTCCTTGCCATCGACCATCAGGTCCATGGCCGCTTTGCGATCCTTGGAACACCATACGGCCTGCAGCTGCTCGTCACCCGGAGAACCCAGGCCCTGGCGCGGGAAGGCAACGTAGCGCACTTCAATGCCCATTTTGTTCAGCTGCGGCACTTCAGCGTGCAGCTTGTGGCAATACGGGCAGGTGGTGTCGGTGAAGACGGTGATATGGGATTTGGTCTCGCCAATGGCCGGGTAGACCACCATTTCAGCGGTAGGAATACCGTTGATGGTTTTGGCGATGGCCAGGCGTTCGGTCTTTTCGGTCAGATTGACAGGTTTGCCATCCTGAATCTGGAACAGGTAACCCTGCATCACGAACTGGCCGTCGGGGCTGGCATAAAGGACACGGCCACCCTTGAGCTTGACCTCGTACAGACCGTTCAAAGGGCTGGCGCCAATGCTTTCGATCGGGAGTTCGAGTTTGAGCGAGTCCAGGGTCTTGCGAATGGCTTGGTCGGCAGCGGCATCGGCCTGAGCGAACATGCTGAAGGTACTGGCCAACGCAACGGCTGCGACGGCGATAATCTGGGTCACGCGCATGAAAACTCCTCGGGCGGTGGGCAGAGAGGCTGCATCTGAAAAAACGGACATGCGCCTGCATCTGCGAAACCGCAAAAGACTACCACATAAGCCCCGTAACACCGACCCGCCGTGATGCAAGACTGTTCTGATTTTGTCGGTATTTTTGCGTCTCAACCCCGAGGGTGATGCTTGCTGTGCAGGTCCTGCAAACGAGCACGGGCAACATGGGTGTAAATCTGGGTCGTGGACAGGTCGCTGTGACCGAGCAGCATCTGCACCACACGCAAGTCGGCGCCATGGTTGAGCAAGTGGGTGGCGAACGCGTGGCGCAAGGTGTGGGGTGAAAGCGACTTACTGATCCCGGCAGCCATCGCCTGATGCTTGATGCGGTGCCAGAACGTCTGCCGGGTCATTTGCTCGCCCCGCTGGCTGGGAAACAACACGTCGCTGGGGCGCCCGCCGAGCAGCTCATCTCTCGCGCCGCGCATATAGCGCTCAATCCAGACAATCGCCTCTTCGCCCATGGGCACCAGCCGCTCCTTGCTGCCCTTGCCCATGACCCGCAGCACACCTTGGCGAAGATTGACCTGCTCTAGCGTGAGGCTGATCAATTCAGTCACGCGCAGACCACAGGCATAAAGCACTTCGAGCATGGCCTTGTCACGCTGACCGATGGCCTCGCTCAGGTCAGGCGCGGCCAGCAGCGCGTCGACGTCTGCTTCGGACAGGGACTTGGGCAATGGCCTGCCGAGTTGCGGCATGTCTACCTGCAGGGTCGGATCGATAGCGATCAACTTTTCCCGGAGCAGATAGCGATAAAATCCCCGCACTCCGGAGAGAAAACGAGCAGTGGAGCGCGGCTTGTAGGCCTTATCCACACGCCAGGCCAGATGATCAAGGATGGCATCGCGCCCGACATTGATCAGTGCCAGCCCTTGCTCCTGCAACCAACCGTTGAACAGCGCCAGATCGCTGCGATACGCATCACGGGTGTTATCCGACAGGCCTTTCTCCAACCACAGGGCATCGAGAAAACGGTCGATCAGTGGATCATCAATAGCAGACATAGGTATTCGCGCTTGTGCATTGGAGCGTGGGCATCACAGGCTGGAAACAATAAAACTCCAGGCACAAAAAAGCAGCCCGAAGGCTGCCTTTTTTGCATCAGGAAACTGTACTCAGGACAGTTTTTCCTTGATGCGAGCTGCTTTACCGGACAGGTCACGCAGGTAGTACAGTTTGGCTTTGCGAACGTCACCGCGACGTTTCACAGCCAGGCTGTCGATTTGCGGGCTGTAAGTCTGGAAAGTACGCTCAACGCCAACACCGTTGGAGATTTTACGAACAGTGAAAGCACTGTTCACGCCACGGTTACGCTTGGCAATTACTACGCCTTCGAACGCTTGCAGACGTGCGCGGTCGCCTTCCTTCACTTTCACCTGAACGACAACAGTGTCGCCCGGGGCAAAGGTAGGGATCTCTTTGGTCATCTGCTCTGCTTCGAGTGCAAGAATGATTTTGTTAGTCATGCTGTGCTCCTAAGGTAAATCGTCGGATCTACCATCGATACGTTAACTATCGTCCCGTTCGCGGATGTATTCCGCGAGCAGCTTCTTCTCTTCTCCAGAAAGCGAGCGGCTTTCCAGAAGATCGGCGCGTCGTTCATAGGTCCGCCCAAGGGACTGCTGTAAACGCCAACGCCGGATGTGTGCGTGATTACCACTCAGTAACACGTCGGGAACACGCTGATCCACATACACCTCCGGTCGGGTGTAATGCGGGCAATCCAGCAGACCATCCGTGAAGGAATCTTCCTCCGCGGAGTCCGCATGCCCTAAAGCTCCAGGCAGCAGTCGCGTAACCGCATCGATCAGTACCATCGCCGGCAGCTCGCCACCGGAAAGTACATAGTCACCAATCGACCACTCTTCATCGACATGAGCTTCAATGAAACGCTCGTCAATGCCTTCATAACGACCGGCGATGAGGATAATCGCTTCCTCCTGCGCCAGTTCGCGCACCGCAGACTGATTCAGTTGGCGGCCTTGTGGCGACAGGTAAATAACCTTCGCCGCATCCCCTGCCGCTTGCCTGGCCTGAACCAGAGCATCTTCAAGGGGCTTGATCTTCATCACCATGCCCGGGCCACCGCCAAATGGGCGATCGTCCACAGTGTGATGTCGATCCGTGGTGTAGTCCCGCGGATTCCAACAGGTGAGCTGCAACAGCCCCTGTTTCACCGCACGGCTGGTAATGCCGTAATCGCTGATGGCGGAAAACATCTCGGGAAACAGACTGATCACTTCTATGCGCAGGCTAGCCATTGCTTAGAAGTCCGCGTCCCAATCCACCTTCATCTCGCCGGCTACCAGATCGACTGCCAACACGCATTGCTCTGTATAGGGCAACAGGCGTTCGCGATCATCCAGGCTGCCTGCGCAGGGCTTGACCACCATTACATCGTTCGAGCCAGTCTCTAACAGGTGATCGATTTTCCCGAGCAATTGCCCAAGTTGGTCGATGACCTTAAGACCTTCCAGCTGGTACCAGTAGTACTCGCCGTCAGTCAGATCAGGGAACAGGTTACGCGGCACGCAGATTTCGAAACCGGACAGAAGACGCGCTTCTTCACGATCATCGAGACCTTTGAGCTTTGCGACCAGGAACTTGTTTTGCAAGCGTCCGCTGACCAGCTCTACCTGTTTAACGCTGCCTTCGCGCCGAAGCGTCCAGGTTTTGTAATCCAACAGGTTTCCAATCGGATCAGTAAAGGAAAAAACCTTCACTTCGCCGCGAACGCCATGAACCGAGTAAATCTTGCCAATGACGATCAAGTCGTCGGCAGTCGTTGGCGCCGCGTTCATATTGCTCAGGCCGCGACCTTGGTCTTGGCGTGTTCTTTCAACAACTGAGCAACGCGCTCGGAAGTTTGTGCACCTACGCTCAACCAGTAGTTAACGCGTTCTTCGTTCACGGACAAACGAACTTCCTGACCACGGGCAACCGGGTTGAAGAAGCCAATCTGCTCTTTGTGTGAACCGTCGCGCGCGTTGCGGCTATCGGTAACAGTCAGGTGGTAAAACGGGCGCTTTTTGGAGCCGCCCAGGGCAAGACGAATGGTTAGCATTGAACATCGTTCCTGTAGTCGGTGCTGCAAATCTAAGATGCACAGCGGGCATAGGTGCCCGAAAGGCCGCATATTCTAAGGAATATCCGGACTTTTGCAAATGTCTTTTTCCGGCGCCTATGGGCATGCCATCAAGATTTGCCAAGGAACCGCCAGTATCGACGGCTGGTGTGAGCCCGCCAGGCGGGCATTTGCGGGAGGTTTAGCTCCCAGTGGTGAGGCGCGCAGATGACTCCGCACGCCGTACATCACATTTTCGGCATGCCGCCGCCGGGCAACATTCCGCCCATGCCGCGCATCATTTTCTGCATTCCGCCTTTGGCGGAGAATTTTTTCATCATCTTTTGCATCTGTTTATGCTGCTTGATCAGACGCCCGATGTCCTGAACCTGAGTACCTGAACCCATGGCGATGCGACGCTTGCGCGAACCGCTGATCAGCTCCGGGTCACGACGCTCGGCCGGTGTCATCGAATTGATGATGGCTTCCATCTGTTTGAACTGTTTCTCTGCGGCGCCCTGGGCATTGCCCATTTGCGACAGATTGACGCCGCCGATGCTCGGCAGTTTGTCCATGAGCCCGCCAAGGCCGCCCATGTTCTTCATTTGTTGCAGCTGATCACGGAAGTCTTCGAGGTCGAAGCCTTTGCCCTTCTTCAGCTTTTTGGCCAGTTTGTCGGCCTTGTCTTTATCGAGGGTCTGCTCGGCCTGCTCGATCAGGCTGAGGACGTCGCCCATGCCCAGGATGCGTGAAGCGATACGGTCCGGGTGGAACGGCTCGAGCGCGTCGCTCTTCTCGCCCATACCGATGAACTTGATCGGCTTGCCAGTGATGGCACGCACGGACAACGCCGCACCGCCACGCGCATCACCATCGACCTTGGTCAGGATCACACCGGTGAGCGGCAATGCGTCGCCGAATGCCTTGGCCGTGTTGGCCGCATCCTGACCGGTCATGGCGTCAACCACAAACAGGGTTTCAGCAGGCTTGAGGGCGGTATGCAGCTCCTGGATCTCGCCCATCATCTCGACATCGATGTGCAGACGCCCGGCGGTATCGACAATGACCACGTCGATGAACTTGAGCTTGGCTTCCTTGATAGCCGCCTGGGCGATATCAATCGGCTTCTGGCTGATGTCGGAGGCGAAGAACGTGACACCGATGTCGTTGGCCAGGGTTTCCAGCTGCTTGATGGCCGCAGGACGGTATACGTCCACCGAGACCACCATGACGGTTTTCTTTTTGCGCTCTTTGAGAAACTTGGCCAGCTTGCCCGCAGTGGTGGTTTTACCCGCACCCTGCAAACCTGCCATCAGGATGACCGCTGGAGGCGTGACGGCCAGGCTCAGCTCTTCGTTGGCGGCCCCCATCATGTCTTCCAGTTCAGCCTGGACGATCTTCACGAACGCCTGGCCCGGCGTCAGGCTGCGGGACACTTCCGTGCCGACAGCGCGTTCCTTGACCTTGTTGACGAAGTCTTTGACCACCGGCAAGGCAACGTCGGCTTCGAGCAAAGCCATACGCACTTCGCGCAAGGTGTCTTTGATGTTGTCCTCGGTCAGCTTCGCCTTGCCAGTGACATGGCGCAGCGTCTGCGAGAGACGGTCTGTCAGATTTTCAAACATGCGCGATCCTTTCAGGCTCTTGTCGAACCCCGGTTGGTGCGGCCCGGCCCGTAATAAATATGGCGCTCGGCGAGCCTGCGGCTTGAGCAGGTCGCGGATTATAGCGAAGACTCCGCTGGACGGACACCACGGAGTCTGCTTCTGTGGTCTTTCGTGAAATGTCGGTTCTATGCCAAACTCAGCGCCTTTGCGGCCCGTCCATCAGGATTTATGTTCCCTTTGCCACCCAGCCTGCTACCCAGCCTCGCCGCCGCCTGCCTTTATGCCGCTGCGACAATCTATCAAGGCATACGCCTCAGCCAGGCCACACGCGCCGACAAACGGCTGCTTTGCCTGCTTGGAACGCTGGCAGTGGTTGCGCATGCGTTCGGATTGTTCTCGCAGTTGATCCGCCCTATCGGGCTTGGGCTGGACTTCTTCAGCGCCGCCAGCCTGATCGCGGTTGCGGTCATCGCCCTAACGCTGTTGGCCACTGTGCGCATTCCGGTGGAAAACCTTCTGGTGCTGCTGTTCCCGCTGGGATTGATCACGGTGCTGCTGGCGCAATTCGCCCCAGCAGGTACGGTGCAACCCATCGTTGAGGAACCCGGCATCCTCAGCCATATCCTGCTTTCCATCCTGGCCTACGGCATGTTCACCATTGCGGTGTTCCAGGCCTTGCTGCTGCTGGTCCAGGATTATCAGCTCAAGCACAAGCATCCTTCGGGCCTGATCAAGAACTTCCCGCCCCTGCAAACCATGGAAAGCCTGCTGTTCGGCTTCCTCTGGGCTGGCTGGGCGCTGCTGTCGCTGTCATTGATTTCCGGCTGGCTGTTTGTCGAAAACCTGTTTGCCCAGCACCTGGTGCACAAGACCCTGCTGGCCTGTCTGGCCTGGGTGGTTTTCAGTGTGCTGCTGTGGGGTCGCAACCGGCTCGGCTGGCGCGGACACAAAGCTATCCGCTGGACCCTGGGCGGTTTTTGCCTGCTGATGCTGGCCTATTTTGGCAGCAAGCTGGTACGCGAATTCATTCTGCACATCTGACGGCCCGCTGATTATGGATAATTTGCCAATCGGCCCTCTGCTGGGCGTCGTGCTCCTGCTGATCCTCTGGTCTGCACTGTTTACCGCCATTGAAGCCGCCCATCAGCAGCTCAGGGTGTTGCGCAGAGCCGACCGGCGCATCAGCGCCGCACTCCCAAGGCTTGAATTCAAGCTGGCCAGCCTGATTTTCAGCAACACACTGGTCAAGGTGCTGATCACCGTCATCGCCACCCTGCTATCAGTCAATTACTGGCTGTACAACGGCCCGACCCTCGCCTGGATCACGGTGACCAGCGTGACGCTGATCTTCGCCGAACTTATCCCGCGCAGGCTTGCAGCGCGCCATCCGGCGGCGATTGTGCACATGGCAAACGGCCTGTTGCGCCTGCCGATGAAATTGGTCTGGCCGTTGGCCTGGGTGTTCAGCGTCGTCGCCAGCAATCTGCTGCGCCCATTCGCCAGGCACCAGCAGCCCGCCGCACAACAGGACCCTGACCTGGAGTTGCCGCAAGATGCCCATGATGTGCATCACGACGGCGTCAACGAGCATCAGCCTGAGCGTTCGCCCGTGCTCTCGGGCATCCACGCGCTGGACAGCATTACCGTCAATGACATCCTTGTGCCCCGCAGTGAAGTGGACGGCATCAATCTGGATGACTCCATCGAGCAGATCATCGAGCGCCTGATCATTTCCCGACATACCCGCCTGCCGGTCTATCACAACGATATCAACCAGGTTCAGGGCGTCCTTAACACAAGGCAGATCAGCCACCTGCTGCCTAAGGCGCAACTGACCAAGGAAGCGTTGCTGGCTGCCTGCTACGAACCTTATTTCGTACCGGAAAGCACGCCACTGCAATTGCAGTTGCTGAATTTCCACAAGCAGCAGCGCCGCCTGGGTGTGGTGGTCGATGAATATGGTGAAGTCCTGGGCATCGTCAGCCTGGAGGACATTCTCGAAGAAATCGTCGGCGAATTCGAAAACGAGCAGACGCTGGATAATCCGCACATTCATCCACAGGCCGATGGCCGCCTGGTCGTGGATGGCGCAGCATCGATCCGTGATCTGAATAAAAGCCTGGGTTGGCATCTGCCGTCAGACGGCCCGAAAACCCTGAACGGGCTGGTGACAGAAGCACTGGAAACCATCCCGGAAAGCGCTGTCTGTTTGAAGATCGGCCCGTATCGCCTGGAAATCCTGCAGACCGAGGACAACCGCGTCAGCCAGGTGCTGATGTGGCAAAACACCTCAAGCCGCGCCGTTAATTAAAGCGCTGTCAGGCCCTTGTTATGCGCAGGGTCGCCTTCCTATAATCGACGTGCTTATCCAGCCCGCCGATCCGTGTGCTACCCGCACCGCCTGTGATCCGGCCAGTCACTCAGCCTGAAATGCCCGAGCTTGCATCTGGTCAGTGCCCTACCCCTGGCATCACCAACGCTACCCGCCCCTATCCGGGCTAACCTGATCAGCGCTGTACCCACAATAATTAATGTTTGCCGCCGTGGCTCGTCATCGCTGACGACCATCGACAGGCGAGATGACTGTCAGGGATATCCGTATGACGACGACTTCTGCCGCTCAAGAGAACGACCTTGCTCCGGCCAAACCGGCCAACTCGGCGACCCGCGTCGCCACCGCCAGCTTCATCGGCACCGCCATCGAATTCTATGACTTTTATGTTTACGCCACTGCCGCTGCGCTGGTGATCGGGCCGGTGTTTTTCCCGCAAACGTCCGGCACAGCGCAGATGCTGTCGGCGTTTCTGACCTTCGGCATCGCCTTTCTGGCGCGACCACTGGGCTCTGCACTGTTTGGCCATTTCGGCGATCGCATCGGACGCAAATCAACGCTGGTGGCTTCCTTGCTGTTGATGGGCGTTTGCACCACCTTGATAGGCGTGTTGCCGGGCTACGCGACGATTGGCGCCTGGGCTCCGATCCTGTTGTGCGTGCTGCGTTTCGGTCAGGGCCTGGGGCTGGGTGGCGAATGGGGCGGCGCAGCACTGCTCGCCACGGAAAATGCGCCCAAAGGCAAACGCGCCTGGTTCGGCATGTTCCCGCAACTGGGCCCTTCCATTGGCTTCCTGGCCGCCAACGGTCTGTTCCTGACCCTGGCCATGACCCTGGATGATGAGCAATTTCGCTCATGGGGCTGGCGTATTCCGTTCCTGCTGAGCGCGGTGCTGGTTATGGTGGGCTTGTACGTGCGGCTGAAGCTTGAGGAGACGCCGATCTTCGCCAATGCCATTGCTCGCCACGAGCGAGTGAAAATGCCTCTGGTGGAGCTGTTCAGCCAGTACTGGGCGCCGATGCTGCTGGGAGCCGCGTCGATGGTGGTCTGCTACGCGCTGTTTTACATCTCGACGGTATTTTCCCTGAGCTATGGCGTTTCGACCCTGGGCTACAGCCGGGAAACCTTCCTCGCCCTGCTGTGCTTCGCGGTGCTTTTCATGGCGGCGGCCACGCCACTGGCAGCCTGGGCCAGCGATCGCTTCGGACGACGTCCGGTGCTGATTATTGGTGGCGTGCTGGCAATCCTCTCCGGCTTCACCATGGAACCGCTGTTGACCCACGGCACGACCTGGGCAGTCGCACTGTTCCTGTGTATCGAGCTGTTCCTGATGGGCGTGACCTTCGCCCCCATGGGCGCCATGCTGCCCGAGCTGTTCCCGACACGGGTTCGCTACACCGGAGCATCAGCGGCTTACAACCTGGGAGGAATCGTCGGCGCATCAGTCGCCCCCTTCTTCGCCCAGAAGCTGGTGGCGATGGGTGGTTTGAGCTGGGTGGGGGGATATGTATCAGCGGCCGCATTGATCAGCGTGATTGCTGTGCTGTGCCTGAAAGAAACCCGCGATGCGGATCTGGACAAGATTGCCTGATGAGTAACACAAACCTGTAGGAGCTGCCGAAGGCTGCGAACACCATGACAGGGTCTTCGCAGCCTGCGGCAGCTCCTACAAGGGCTAGCTGAATCTTACAACTGAACCTTAACCGCCTGAGACGAACGGGTTGCCTTGGCACGTGCAGCTTCGATGGACTCGTCCCGGGCCAGGGCGACGCCCATGCGGCGCTGACCGTTAACTTCAGGTTTGCCGAACAGACGCAGCGCGGTATCCGGCTCGCTCAGGGCAGCGCCCAGGTTGGCGAAGGTCGTCTGGGTGGACTGCCCTTCCACCAGGATCACCGCTGAAGCGGATGGCCCGAACTGGCGGATCAACGGGATAGGCAAGCCCAGAATCGCCCGCGCGTGCAGTGCGAACTGCGAAAGGTCCTGAGAGATCAGGGTCACCAGGCCAGTGTCATGAGGGCGCGGCGAAACTTCGCTGAACCACACCTTGTCGCCCTTGATGAACAACTCCACCCCGAACAGACCGCGACCACCCAGCGCCTCAGTCACTGCCTTGGCAACGCGCTCGGACTCAGCCAGCGCAACCGGGCTCATGGCTTGCGGCTGCCAGGACTCCTGGTAGTCGCCCTTCTCCTGACGATGGCCAACAGGCGCGCAGAATGTAGTGCCGCCCTCATGACGCACGGTCAGCAAGGTGATTTCATAGTCGAAGTCAATGAAGCCTTCGATGATCACGCGGCCTTTACCCGCACGCCCACCTTCCTGCGCGTAGTCCCAGGCTTTCTGAACGTCGTCAGCGGTGCGCAACAAGCTCTGGCCTTTGCCCGACGAACTCATCACCGGCTTGACCACACACGGGAAGCCCAGGTCCTGCACGGCCTTGCTGTAGTCTTCGAAGGTGTCGGCGAAATGGTAAGGCGAGGTCGGCAGGTCCAGCTCTTCAGCGGCCAGACGGCGAATGCCTTCGCGGTTCATGGTCAGTTGTGTGGCACGGGCAGTCGGGATGACCGTGAAGCCTTCGGCCTCCAGCTCAACCAGGGTCGCGGTGGCGATGGCCTCGATTTCCGGCACGATGTAGTGCGGTTTTTCTGCTTCGATGACTGCGCGCAAGGCGGCGCCGTCGAGCATGTTGACCACGTGGCTGCGGTGGGCGACCTGCATGGCTGGCGCATTGGCATAACGATCGACAGCGATCACTTCAACGCCCAGGCGCTGCAGTTCGATCACGACTTCCTTGCCCAGCTCGCCGCAACCGCAGAGCAATACGCGGGTCGCGACAGGCGACAGTGGAGTTCCGATTTGAGTCATGTCAGGTCCTCGTGGAGCAGATATCGAGGGCAGCCCGCCATTTGCGAGCGACCGCGGTGGAGAAAGGCGCGCAATTTACCACGAAGCCCGGCAAATTCTCAGCCCGCACACGCGTTCTTGCGCGCACGCCAGACCATGATCAGCCAGACGGCGGTCACACCGGCGAATTTGGAGAGCAGTGCGGTCAGGATGACGGGCGCGGTCAGTGCATCGATAAGGCCGAAAAAGATGAAGGTGTCGACCGGGATACTCAACGCAGAACTGAGCCACAGGCGATCATGCAGCGGGCGTTTGGTGATGGTGAACACCAGCCAGTCAATGCATTCGGACACCGCGAACGCCGTGGCGCTGGCCAGTGCGATGGTCGGATCGGAGGTCACGTAAGACAGCACCAGCGCCGCCAGCATGGCAATGATCGCGCCGTGCCCGAAACGGGTCTGGACCATGTCGCGCAGCACAAACACCAACCCACCCCAGGCCGACCAGATGATGTCCAGGTGGGGCGCAGTGGAAAACGCGAAATTGATCAGCACAACGCTGCTGATGTAGGCGATCAGGAAGAGCATGGGCGAGGCTTATGTGGCGGGGAGATGCGGGGATGATACCAGCCTTGCGTCTTGATGATGGGTATCGGTGCCCTGTAGGAGCCGCCTAAGGCTGCGAAGCCGATCTACCTGAAAGACCGCTTTCGCAGCTTTCGGCAGCTCCTACAAGACGTACACGCTACGCAAATCAGGAAAGCTTCCAGACAAGCCCGCTCGCCTCGGCCCGCTCATGACACAGCCTGAGCACGGCGCGGCGCTGATCGTTGTCCATGGCGTGCCAGTCGGTGATTTCCTTTACGGTGCGCTGGCAGCCCAGGCAGATGTCGTCGTTATCCAGCGCGCAGATACTGACGCAGGGTGAAGCGACGCGGCGTTCGGTTTCCATCAGGGTTCCTGGCTCTGGGGCCTTAAATCTTCAGATCACGGAATGTTCAGGCGGGTGATGCAGGCTGATCTTGCTGTCATAGAGCACATTGATCAACTCCACGATCATGATCGCGGTCAGGCCCCAGATTTTGAACTCGCCATAGCGATAGCTGGGCACATACCAACTGCGGCCCTGATAGTCGATGCGATGCGTATGCTCACGCGTGTCCTGACGAAAGAACTCCAGCGGCACGCTGAACACCGCGGCAATTTCGGCATCGTTGGGACGGTATTCGACAAAGTCGGGGATCAGGCCCACATAAGGCGTAACTTTGATCCCGTGCTTGGAGATCAGCGGGCTGAGCGGGCCAATGACCTCCACCAGGCCAGGCGGCAGGCCAATTTCCTCTTCGGCCTCACGTAGCGCAGTGAAAATCAGGTCCACATCTTCAGGGTCACGACGCCCACCCGGGAACGCCACCTCGCCGCCATGGGTCGACAGCCCGCTGGCACGCAAGGTCAGAATCAGCTCCGGTTCATCACTGCGAGTAATCGGCAGCAACACCGCAGCCTCGGGAAAACGTCGATCCGTTTCGAGGGTGCTCGGCGTATGACTGCTTACACGTCGGAGTAGCTCGTCCAGCATGGGAAATCTCGATCTGTTGCCTAACCCGCATCATGCACCAAAGCGGCGAGCTGCCCAAGCCCTTGTAGGACAAGGCGACACGATACGTAAGAGCCGCTTGCCGATGCCCCGCCTTGCACGCCAAGATAGCGACTGAATTCAGCAGCCGAATGCCCTCATGAAATTCTGTAGCCAGTGCGGTAACCCGGTCGAGCAACGCATCCCTGAAGGCGACAGCCGCTTGCGCTACGTGTGCGGGCATTGTCACTTCATTCATTATCAGAATCCGAACATCGTCGCGGGCAGCCTAGCCGTCTGGGACAACAAGGTGCTGCTGTGTCGACGCGCCATCGAGCCGCGCCTGGGTTTCTGGACCTTGCCCGCCGGTTTCATGGAGAACGGCGAAACCATCGAACAGGCTGCTCGCCGCGAGACGGTGGAAGAAGCCTGCGCCACGCTGGGTGACCTGGAGTTGTACATGCTGGTGGACGTGCCGCACATCAATCAGGTGCATGTGTTCTATCGTGGCGAGCTGGCGACGCCGGAATTTGCCGCAGGCATCGAGAGCCTGGAAGTGGGCCTTTTCGATGAGGCGGATATTCCCTGGTCGGAGCTGGCTTTCATGACAGTGCGCCGTACCCTAGAATGCTTCTTCGCGGATCGGCGCCAGCAGCTCTACCCGGTGCGCACCGAAGCCTTGCCGCCCTCGCGGCCCATTCAAGACACTTAATCAGGCCAGCCCATAAAAGGCGCCGCTTCAGGGATACCGTTTCGATGCGTTGGTTGCTCGCTGCTCTGTGCTTGTCATTCATGCCCCTGTCTCAGGCTGCGTTTACCCAAACCATCGTCCCTAAAGGCAGTGAGCAGAAAATCGTCGGCGAGAAGGTGATCAATGTCGAGAACATCGCCGACAAGAAAATCGACAAGGTTCTGGTACTCAAATCCGTTCGCCAGTTGCAGTTGATCAGCGGCGGCGAACCGTTGAAGACGTATCGCATTTCGCTGGGCAAACAGCCCAAAGGCACCAAGCTCATGGAGGGCGATCAGCGCACACCGGAAGGGTTCTACTGGCTGGACTGGCGCAAGACCAGCACCAACTACAACCTGTCGATGCATATTTCCTACCCTAACGTCACCGACGCCGAGCGCTCGAAACGCGAAGGGGTCAAACCCGGCAGCATGATCATGATCCACGGCACGCCGCTGGATGAGGAGTATCCGGAGTGGTACTTCCATACCCTGGACTGGACCAACGGCTGCATCGCCATGAAGAACAACGACATGCGTGAGGTCTGGAATCTGGTGAAGGACGGCACGATGATTGAGATCAGGCCGTAGAGTTCGCGTCACAGAAAAACTTGTGGGAGCAAGCTTGCTTGCGAAGACGGTACTTCAAACCACAAAGAAGCCCTGGATGTACCGACCTCTTCGCGAGCAAGCTCGCTCCCACAGAGACCTATCCAGATGAACCCTTTCAGAAATCTTCCAGCCGCCAAACCTCATAGGCCGGCGTTTCATAGGGATGGCTCTGCTTGAGAGCCGCCACTACCTGCTGAATCAGCTCCTCAGCCACCACAAGCTCGACCTTCCATTCCTGCACCTGCTCCACCACCCCGCCCTGCCCGATAAATGGCTGGCTGCCATCCAGCGGGCGGAACTGGCCGTGGCCGAGCACTTGCCATGAACATTGATCATAAGCACCGATTCGCCCTGCGCCAGCGGCGAATACGGCACTCTTGACCTGATCAACATGGCTCTCAGGTACAAAGAAGGCCAGCTTGAACACGGTGTCAGTTCACCCAGGCACGCGCGTTGCGGAACATGCGCATCCACGCACCGTCTTCGTTCCAGTCTTCCGGACGCCACGAGTTCTGCACGGCACGGAAAACCCGCTCAGGGTGCGGCATCATGATGGTGACGCGACCGTCGCGGCTGGTCAGGCCACCGATACCGCGCGGCGAGCCGTTCGGGTTGGCCGGGTAGGCTTCGGTGACTTTGCCGTGGTTGTCGACGAAACGCAGGGCGATAGTGCCGGACACATCAGCAGCAACCAATGCTTCATCGCTGGCGAACTCGGCATGACCTTCACCGTGAGCAATGGCGATCGGCATACGCGAACCGGCCATGCCTTGCAGGAAGATCGACGGCGACTCCTGGATCTGAACCATGGCAACCCGCGCCTCAAACTGCTCGGAGCGGTTACGCACGAAGTGCGGCCACAACTCGCTGCCCGGAATCAGCTCGTGCAGGTTGGACAGCATCTGGCAACCATTGCACACGCCCAGCGTGAAGCTGTCCTGACGTTCGAAGAAGCTCTGGAAGGCGTCACGAGCGCGAGCGTTGAACAGCGCCGACTTGGCCCAGCCCTCACCGGCACCCAGCACGTCACCGTAGGAGAAACCGCCACAGGCAACCATGCCTTTGAAGTCGTTCAGGTCGACACGACCAGCCAGGATATCGCTCATGTGCACGTCAATCGCGTTGAAGCCGGCGCGATCGAATGCTGCCGCCATTTCCACCTGACCATTGACACCCTGCTCGCGCAGAACGGCCACTTGCGGGCGCACACCGGTCTTGATGTAAGGCGCGGCGATGTCTTCGTTGACGTCGAAGCCGAGCTTGACGCTCAGGCCTGGGTTGTCTTCTTCAAGCAGTGCGTCGAACTCTTGATCCGCACATTCGGCGTTATCACGCAGACGCTGGATCTGGTAGCTGGTTTCTGCCCACTGACGTTGCAGCAGACGACGCTGACCACCGAACACCGGCTCACCGTTGAAGCTGATAGCCACTTCGTCATTGTTGACCGGCTGACCGATCACCGCGACGCAATCTTCCAGACCGGCAGCGCTGAACTGTGCAAGCACGTCCGGCGTAGCGTCCTGGCGAACCTGGATGACAGCACCCAGCTCTTCGTTGAACAGAATCGCTGGCAGCTCGGCTGCACTTTCAGCCAGGCCGTCGAGGTACAGATTCAGACCGCAGTGACCGGCGAAGGCCATCTCCAGCGCTGTTACCAGCAGACCACCGTCGGAACGGTCGTGGTAGGCGAGCAAGTGACCGTCGGCGTTCAGGCCTTGAATCACGGCGAAGAACGCCTTCAGGTCTTCAGCGTCATCAACGTCCGGGGCAACACGGCCCAGCTTGCCGTGAGTCTGGGCAAGAATCGAAGCGCCCATGCGGTTCTGACCACGGCCCAGGTCGATCAGGATCAGGTCGGTAACGCCCTTGTCCATGCGCAGCTCTGGGGTGAGGGTCTTGCGAATGTCGACCACGGGGGCGAAGCCCGTCACGATCAGCGACATTGGCGAAGTCACGCTCTTCTCGGTGCCTTCATCACTCCAGCGGGTTTTCATGGACATGGAGTCCTTGCCCACCGGAATGGTGATACCCAGGGCCGGGCACAGCTCCATGCCGACTGCTTTTACGGTGTCGTACAAACGCGCGTCTTCACCCGGGTGACCGGCTGCAGACATCCAGTTGGCCGACATTTTGATGTCAGACAGCTTCTCGATACGCGAAGCGGCAATGTTGGTCAGGGTCTCGCCGATGGCCATACGGCCAGAAGCCGGGGCGTCCAGCAGTGCCAAAGGAGTGCGCTCGCCCATGGCCATGGCTTCGCCGGTTTCGACGTCGAAGCTGGTGGCAGTCACAGCAACGTCAGCCACTGGCACTTGCCAAGGGCCGACCATCTGATCGCGAGCGACCAGACCGGTGATGCTGCGGTCACCAATGGTGATCAGGAAGCTTTTGCTGGCAACGGCCGGGTGATGCAGAACACGTTGAACGCTTTCTTCGATATCCAGCACGCTCGGATCGAAGTCATCGCCCAGCTCGTTTTCGCGATCAGCACTGCGGTGCATGCGCGGCGCCTTGCCCAGCAGCACTTCCAGTGGCATGTCCACCGGGTTGTTGCCGAAGTGGCTGTCGGTCACGGTCAGTTGGGGTTCGGCAGTTGCCTCGCCGACGACCGCGAACGGGCAACGCTCGCGCTCGCAGATGGCCTTGAAGCGCTCAAAATCTTCAGCGCCCACGGCCATCACGTAACGTTCCTGGGACTCGTTGCTCCAGATTTCCAGCGGGGCCATGCCCGGCTCGTCATTCGGCACATTACGCAGTTCGAAACGCCCACCGCGACCGCCATCGTTTACCAGTTCAGGGAACGCGTTGGACAAGCCACCTGCGCCCACATCATGGATGAAGCTGATCGGGTTCTTGTCACCCAGCTGCCAGCAACGGTCGATGACTTCCTGGCAACGACGCTCCATTTCAGGGTTTTCACGCTGAACCGAAGCGAAATCCAGATCTGCAGAGCTGGTGCCGGTAGCCATGGACGAAGCAGCGCCGCCGCCCAGGCCGATCAACATCGCCGGGCCGCCGAGCACGATCAGCTTGGAGCCAACGGTGATTTCGCCTTTCTGCACGTGTTCGGCGCGGATGTTGCCCATGCCGCCCGCCAGCATGATCGGCTTGTGGTAGCCACGAACCTCATCGCCGTGCGGGGTGCTGATGGACTGCTCGAACGTACGGAAGTAACCGGTCAGCGCCGGACGACCGAATTCGTTGTTGAATGCCGCGCCGCCCAACGGGCCTTCCAGCATGATGTCCAGCGCGGTAACGATGCGCTCAGGCTTGCCGTAGTTCACTTCCCACGGTTGTTCGAAGCCTGGAATCTGCAGGTTGGAAACGGTGAAACCGGTCAGGCCAGCCTTTGGCTTGGCGCCACGACCGGTAGCGCCTTCGTCGCGGATCTCACCACCGGAACCAGTCGACGCGCCCGGGAAAGGGGCAATCGCTGTCGGGTGGTTGTGAGTCTCGACCTTCATCAGAATATGCACCGGCTCCTGCACCGCACCGTACTGGCGGGTTTCAGGGTCCGGGAAGAAACGACCGGCCACGCTGCCAACGATGACCGAAGCGTTGTCTTTATAAGCTGACAGGACGCCTTCGCTGTGCATCTGATAGGTGTTCTTGATCATGCCGAACAGGCTTTTTTCCTGGCTCTCGCCGTCGATATCCCAACTGGCGTTGAAGATCTTGTGACGGCAGTGCTCGGAGTTCGCCTGGGCAAACATCATCAGCTCGATGTCGTGGGGGTTGCGCCCCAGGCCATTGAAGCTGGTGACCAGGTAATCGATTTCGTCTTCGGCCAGGGCCAGACCGAGTTCGGTGTTGGCTTTCTCCAGCGCAGCGCGACCGCCGCCCAGCACATCGATTGCGGTCAGCGGCTTGGGCTCGGCGTGGGAGAACAGGCCTTCGGCCTCGTCCACGGAAGCGAGCACCATCTGCGTCATGCGGTCGTGCAGCAAACCGGCGATGGTCTGTGCATCGGCCTCGCTGAATTGGCCTTCTACATAGAAGGTAATCCCGCGTTCAATGCGCTTGACCTTGGTCAGGCCGCAGTTACGGGCGATATCGCTGGCCTTGCTCGACCATGGCGAGATCGTGCCAAAACGTGGCATGACCAGGAACAGCCGACCGCTTGGCTCCTGAACCGGCACGCTTGGGCCGTATTTCAGGATGCGAACGAGAACTTCCTGTTCCTCGCTGGTCAGATCGCCAGCAACTTCGGCGAAGTGGGCGAATTCAGCATACAAGCCACTGACAGCCGAAACTTTTTGTTTCAGCTGTTCAAGCAATTTGCTGTGGCGGAAGGCAGAAAGGGCAGGAGCACCGCGCAGGATCAACATCTTCGGGACAGCCTCGGGAAGGGGTGTGCTTTGAGGCCGTGCATTCTAGCCTAAACCGACTGTTTGAGCACCCGGAACGGGCAGATTGCAGGTGCCCGGATGTCGGCGTACACACTTGGCATCAACAAAGTGCCCGCTCTAGCAGACCCGAGCCTCGCTGTCGAGATATGGCACCGGTCGTCCTTTGCGTATACTGCACCGATGTTTTCCCAATCAGATCTCCGCCCTCGTTGTGCCAGATGGCTCATCGCAACCGGACTCTTCCTGATGCTCAGCGCCTGTGTGGATAAACCCAACACACTGGAGCGAGTCAAGGAGGATGGCGTTCTGCGCGTTATAACTCGTAACAGCCCGGCGACGTATTTTCAGGATCGCAACGGTGAAACCGGTTTCGAGTATGAATTGGTCAAGCGTTTCGCCGAAGATCTGGGCGTAGAGCTAAAAATCGAAACCGCCGACAACCTCGACGACCTCTTTGATCAGTTGCAGAAACCAGGGGGTCCGGTCCTGGCCGCTGCTGGCTTGATCGATACAGAACAACGCAAGAAGCAGGTTCGTTTTTCCCACGCTTACCTGGATGTCACGCCACAGGTCATCTATCGAAATGGGCAGTCACGCCCTACCGACGCCAGCGATCTGGTGGGCAAACGCATCACAGTGCTCAAAGGCAGCAGCCACGCGGAGCTGCTGGCGGCGCTGAAAGCAAAAAATCCCGCCATCGAATACGAAGAATCCGACGCGGTCGAAGTCGTCGATTTGCTGCGGATGGTCGATGAAGGCCAGACCGACCTGACCCTGGTGGACTCCAACGAACTGGCCATGAACCAGGTCTATTTCCCCAACGTGCGAGTCGCATTCGACCTTGGTGATGGCAAGGCGCAGCGTTGGGCGGTCGCGCCGGGGGAAGACAACAGCCTGCTCAATGAGATCAATGCCTACCTGGACAAGGTCAGCAAAAACGGCACACTGCAGCGCCTCAAAGATCGCTATTACGGGCACGTCGACGTGCTTGGCTACGTCGGCGCCTACACCTTTGCCCAGCATCTGCAGGAACGGCTGCCCAAGTACGAAAAGCATTTCCAGGCATCCGCCAAAAAAGAACAGGTGGACTGGCGGCTGCTGGCCGCGATCGGCTATCAGGAATCGCTGTGGCAACCCGGCGTGACTTCCAAAACCGGCGTACGCGGCTTGATGATGCTGACTCAGAACACCGCTCAAGCCATGGGCGTGTCCAATCGACTGGATGCCAGACAAAGCATTCAAGGTGGCGCCAAGTACTTTGCCTACGTGAAGGATCAGCTGGATGACAAGATTGTCGAGCCGGATCGTACGTGGTTCGCTCTGGCTTCCTACAACATCGGTGGCGGTCATCTGGAAGACGCGCGCAAATTGGCAGAGAACGAGGGCCTGAATCCCAATAAATGGCTCGACGTGAAAAAAATGCTGCCGCGTTTGTCACAAAAAAAGTGGTACAGCAAGACGCGCTATGGCTACGCCCGAGGCGGAGAACCCGTGCACTTTGTCGCCAACATCCGCCGTTATTACGACATCCTCACGTGGGTGACTCAGCCACAGCTGGAAGGCAACCAGGTTGCGGAAGGTAATCTGCATGTACCGGCCGTGAATAAAACCAAGCCTACCGAAGAGAATCCGCCGCTTTAACCCCTGCGCTATCACGAACGAAGGCAAATACCTGTGGGAGCGAATTCATTCGCGAAAACGGAGTAATAGTCGAAATATCTCCATCGAATGTACCGGCCTCTTCGCGAATAAATTCGCTCCCACAGAGGACCTATGACGACCCCTCGGCACCTACCCCTTCGCCCTTCTCATCCTGAAAAACTCACTCAGCATCGTCCCGCACTCCTCCCCCAGCACCCCGCCTTCGAACAGCACACGGTGGTTGAGAAACCCTTGGGTGAAGAACTGCCCCTGGCTCTGGACGATCCCCGCCTTTGGCTCGAGCGCACCGAAAACCACCCGAGCGATGCGTGAATGGACGATCAGGCCTGCGCACATGCTGCACGGCTCCAGCGTGACATACAGCGTGCTGCCAGGCAGGCGATAGTTGCTGACGGCCTGCGCTGCGGCACGGATAGCGACCATCTCGGCATGGGCGCTGGGGTCGCTGCCAGTGATCGGGCAATTGAAACCTCGGCCTATCACTTCGCCGCCCTGAACCAGCACAGCGCCAACCGGCACTTCGCCCAGCGCGGCACCTTGAGCCGCCAGGGCCAGCGCTTCACGCATGAAGTCCTGATCGCGACTGCGATCAATGATATGTGGCTGGCGCATGTTGAAACCTCAATAACGACCGAAATCCGGCCTTGCCCGCCGACATGAAGTCGGAAAAGGCGACATCCTAAAACGGTGTGGCAAGTAACTCCACACCGTTTACTCAAGGGTTGCGGGGGCCTATTCCCCGGAGCGCCACGACAGTTTAGTGGCCAGGGTCGCAATGCCCAGATTCTGGAGCTTGCGCAGGACGGGCACCAGGCAGGCACCGCCGTCCGGGCGGTAATGCCCCGAAGCATCATTGATCACGGCAATAACCTCCTGCAGCTCGATAAACTGCTGATTGCGCACGATCCGCAACTCACCCGCACAGATGACGGGCTGGCCACTGGCCAACTGACTGTGGCGCACATAATCCGTACGGTTTAGGTCATGCTCCCAAAGCTTGTAGATGATTGCACCGTCCGGGGTATACACCCAGGTATAACTGTTGCCTTGCGAGTTGGGCTTGAGCAGCTCAGTCCGGCGGGTTTTAAGATTCTCACCCACCAGCCGCCCGTCATGTACCCCCATCAACTGCCCGACGCCATCAATGGTCGATGGGTCGTAACTGCGCCAGTGCAGCACATCGGCAATATAGGGCAGCAGGCCTACGGGATAGGTTTTGCCGTTGTAATCAAATGGGCGATTTTCATCGTTGCGCCACAGCCAGGGGTAGATCGGCCAGCTCGCCACCAGCTCTCGCCGTGCACCGATAGCGGGAAACCAGCGATTGATAAGTTTGAAGGCGCTATAGCGGCAATATCCATTCACGACCAGCTCAAGGCTTTCCAGTTTCCAGCCGGAACCGTAAACGCTGTTACCTACCTGATAAAGATTGATCTCGGACAGATCGGTTATCTCAACGTGCTGCTTGCCGAGCATCTCGCGAAAATCGACCTCTTTACGGATCACTGCGCCACGTTGAGGCGCATCGAACAGCTCGACCATGTGACGCGGATACCCTAACGCCAGCAGGATCACATCCCCGGTACCCGCCCAATAGTCATCAGCGAGGCGAGCGACAACCTCCAGTGTGTGGACCCGCATGTGGCCGGACCTACTTCTAATCTGATCGACCCCCGCCGACGCAGGCTTGGGAATGCTCAGTTTCCATAGCTTGCGATGCTTATCGAGTACCTCGTACGCAGGCTCCACGGCCAGTGGAACATTGCGGGTATCGTCGTAGCTGACGACACGCTGACCGCCCACATTGAACAACTCGCCCGAAGACGTTAGCTGCCACTTCTGATCTGGCAAGGTCTTGTCCAGAGGCGTACAGATCAATCTTCCGGCCTCGACAGCCAGGGCAAGCTTGCTGTTCTGATGAACGAGAGCGCCGTCATCAAATATCCAAGAATCAGGACGGGTTACTTGATCAGGACTGACCAGCAGATTGATAGCGCCAGCCTCGTAGACCAATCGCCCATGTCCATTGGACAGGGTCAGCGGGCACTGCGGCAGCATGTCGAGCAGCTGATTATCTTCCGGGAATGGAGACCTGCCGCCCCAGGTACGCACATAGAGGACATCCCAGGCCCGTTCATAATCGTCTTTCTGACCCGGCTCGGAAAAAACCAGGGTTTTGTTGGAGGGGTCACTTTGAATGAGACTGACATCCTTGATCTCCTCCAGAGGCAGGACGCCTTGAATGCTGAGATCTGAGTCGTAAGCCACCATGCAAATCGCATCACGCTGATCGCGATAGCGGAAGCACCAATATTGATAGCCATCAAATTCGATGACGGGTAGATGCGGGCCCGAAAACACAGGTCTGAGCAGATTGTCCTGCGGGAATCCGCCCGTCACGGTCGAGCTGCAATAAGCCGGAGGCTGGGGGGCATGCCTGGTCGGTATCCACCTGATGACGGGCTCGGAAGGTGAAGTATCCAATTAAAACGCTCCTGTTGCTGTTCAGTAAGGAGCGTCCAACTAAATACGAATGACTCGATGCAGGGCGGTAATTAACTATTTGCGAGACAACCCCGATCAGGAGACCTCTATCGCGGCCATCAGCCCTGTTTCCATGTGGTCGATCACATGACAGTGGAACATCCACACGCCGGGATTATCGGCAACCAGCGCTACCTGAGCACGCTCGTTTCTGCCCAGCAGGAATGTGTCGGTGAAGTACGGGATGATTTTTCTGCGGTTGGACGCGATGACCTTGAAGCTCATGCCATGCAGGTGAATCGGGTGCTGGTACTGGGTCATGTTCTTGAGTTCGAAGATGTAGCTCTTGCCCAGTTCCAGCTTGGCAATGGGGCGATCGGCGCACGTCTTGTCGGTGATGTCCCAGGCCTGGCCATTGATCTGCCACAAGCTGGGCGGTTTGCCGTTGTCGACATTGACCGACACCGACCCGACCCACTCGAAGTTGAAATTCAGCTTCTCGGCTTTTTCCAGATCCGGCTCGGCGACCGGATTGGCAGGCAGCTCTGGCGGCCACTCGCCCGGTGCATCCGTGTTGGCAACCGAGCGGAAAGTCCCCAGCCTTACCGGGCCGTTACGAAACGACAACTCCTCGCCCGCAGGCGGGGCCTTGATCGCCAGACAAATGCGCATACCCGGCCCAAGCCAGTAATCCTTGCCGAGTGGCCGTGGCTTGACCGGATTGCCATCCAGCGCATAAATCTGCGCCTCGGCGCCCGGCAAGTTGAGGCGATAGGTCACCGTGTTATCCAGATTGAGAATCCGTACCCGAGTGATTTGCCCGGCAGGTAACTCGATCACGCCCTGAGGGATGCCATTGATAGTAGAAAGCCGCCCGGCCGTGCCTTCCCGAGCAGCCTCGCGGATCACGCTGAACTCGGTGAACGCACCTACTTCGTCCACATGCCAGCTCTTGAGGCTGACCGTGCGCTCATGCTTGAAACCGGTCGGTTCGCGCTCTTCGATAATCAGCGGCCCTACCAGCCCGCGGCCCAGCTCTTCGCTGCTGCTGACGTGGGGGTGATACCAGTAGCTGCCAGCGTCCGGCACGCGAAATTTGTAATCGAAATACTCACCCGGCTTGACCGGCAACTGCGACACATAGGGCACGCCGTCCATCTCAAGCGGCAGTCGAATGCCATGCCAGTGAATAGTGGTTTCAACCGGTAGATGGTTGATAAAGCGCAACCGCAGCCATTCGCCCTGACGCACGCGCAACTCAGTGCCGGGCGCGGAACCGCCAAACGCCCAGGCAGGGGTTTGATGCCCTGCCACCAGTTCGACATCCAGCGGCGCAGCGATCAACTCGAAATCATGCCCCTCCCCCGGCCCACGTCGCCCCAGCCAATACCGTGAGGCACCGCCAGCCCCCAAACCAACGGCGGCAAGACCGACAAGGCCTCCGAGTATTTGTCGACGGGTAAAGGACATAAAAGCAGGCACCTCAAAATCATCACGAGTCGCATCTGAGAGTCGATACGAAGGGCGAATACGATACACCTGCATTTGGGAAAAATTAAGGGCGACGGCGACACATTAACGATTTGGCACTGCTGGAGCCTATGCCTGCATTCCGGATGATTCCCGTGGAAGCGACCGGGCTGGCGCTCCCACGAGTCCACCGTTTGCCGCGTGACAGCGCGCTGTCAGGAAGACGGGCACTCTCCTGCAGAACGCAATACCTGACGCAGACAGAGACAATGAATTCGCCCCTATAGGAGATACACAATCCGGCTCCACCAAGAGGATTAACGGCTACAAAAAAACCGATGCCCTTGTTGATGATGCTGCGCGATCACTTCACCCCAGCATCTTTTTTGGGAACGCCAACGGTTTTGCGTTCACCGGTTGCCGAGACTTCGTACACGTTCATGACCCATGTGTCGGCAATCACGGTTTCAACCAGGTAATTTTTTTTGGCTTGCGGCGTGAATTGCTGCTCTGCGGGCTGCTCCTTGTCGAACGGCGTAGGCATGGGGATACCGTTAAAGGTAAACGGTTTGTCCTTGACCACACCTTTCACGTGAAGCGTTTTGTTGGCCTCGACCAGCTTACTGATGCTGTCCGTCCCGCCGGCCATCTTCTTCAGATACGCCGGTATGCGCTTGAAGTAAGCAGTGTCGTAAACCCGATCACCCGCGCTCTCAGCGTCAGCATAGTCATACCCGTACGTGTAACTGACCGGACGATCCCCCTCACCGCCAATGGTGCGGAAAGTCACGCTGGCTTGATGGTCATTCATGGCCAGTGGAACGATCGGCTCTGAACTAAGATCCCCCGCCTGACGACTGCTGCAGCCGGTCATGACAAGCGCGAAAGTGAGTGCTAACGGAAACGCCAAAGAAGTTTTCATTCGGTCCCTGAACAGGCTTTAAGAAGGCCAGTGTAGAGCCATTTTCAGAGCGAAAGTTCCGCGCACGTGGCCTCTACTGATGCGGGATTGGCACGTGTGGCGGGGCCACAGTGACTTACGCCGGTTAAGCGAAGAGCGCTCGATCTTCAGAAGAAAGTCACCCTCCGCGAGCCAACTCTCTACTCTTCAGACGTCGCCTCCTCACTGAGATGGATGCCTAAATCGTGACGACCGGCAGCAAGGTGCGGCTTGAGTGTCAACGCCGGAATTGCATAGTCCCCGGCATTCTGGCGACGAAATGGCAAAGGCTGATCACTGAACAGGTTATCCAGCCGAGCCGCATATGCGGTGCATAGCTGTTCGAACCGAGCGGCATCCATTTTGCCGGTTTTATAGATCGGGAAAGGCGGCATGACAGTGAACCCGGGATAAAAAAGTACGCCGTGCTGGATAGGAAATAGCAGGTCATCCAGCGCACCGTTCACCCCTCGATCACTGTAGTGGGACTCCCACCCGCCCATGGTGACCACCAACATCGCCCGCTTCCCCGCCATGCTGCCTTCGCCGTAGCGATCGCCCCAGTGGCTTTCGCTGTGCTCGCCGACGCCATAGGCAAATCCGTAGGCGTAGACGCGCTCAACCCAGCCCTTGAGGATCGCAGGCATCGAGAACCACCACAGTGGAAATTGAAAGATCACGGCGTCCGCCCATAGCAGTTTGGCCTGCTCCTCCTGAATGTCTGCAGGTTGGGTGCCAGCAGCAAATACACGCTGCGATTCTATTGCGGGGTTGAAAGGGGTTTCGTCGTCATAGCCAGGGGCGTCATCCGTATCAATGGGCGCTTTCCAACGCATCTTGTACAGATCTGAAACCCTGACCTCGTGACCCGCGGTTTTCAGGTGAGCGAGCGCGAAATCCCTGAGCGAACCATTCAGAGAGCGAGATTCAGGGTGGGCGTAGATCAGCAGCAGCTTCATGGGAGGCTCCGAGTGGATGGATGCCTCACCGTAACGACGAACCCGCTATGATAGAAATGAATTTCCGAAACATATGGTATTTACATGCACAATACCTTGCGCCGCCTGGATCTCAATTTGCTGGTCACACTGGATGCCCTACTGTCTGAGCAGAACGTGACACGGGCGGCCCGATTGCTCAATCTCGCCCAACCGACCGTCAGCCTGCAACTGGGTCGGCTGCGAGAAATTCTCGACGATCCATTGCTGCTGCCCGGCCCTCGAGGAATGTCGCCTACCGAGCGTGCCCGTGAATTGCGCGGGCCACTGCGTGAGGCGCTGGTAGCGTTGGAAGGCGCATTGAGCCCTAGTGCCACTTTCGAGCCCGCACTGTCCAATCAGACCTGGAAGGTTGCCGCCAGTGATTACGCAGCGACTGCCTTAGTCTGGCCGTCGCTCGCGCTGCTCAGGCGCCTGGCCCCTAATACCCGCTTGGCGCTGCTGAACAAACATCCCGCCAACCTCGCCAATGATCTGGAAAACGGCCAGCTCGATCTGGCGCTGCACACTCGCGATGACGCGCCGCCAAAGCTGCGTCATAAGTCTTTGGTTCACGAGCGCTACGTGGTGGCAGGGCGACGCGGCCATCCCGCTTTGGCAACCAGGCTATCGCTCAAAGCGTTCTGCGGCCTTGAACATGCGGTTATGTCACCCACTGGGGCGGGGTTCGTCGGCAGTACTGACCAGGCACTGGCCGCTAAAGGACTCGAACGAAGGGTCGTGTTATCAGTGTCTAATTTCAATTCGCTCGTATCAGCATTGACACACAGCGACCTGGTTGCGGTGGTGCCAGAACGACTGGTGCGAGACGAGCCAGCACTTCACGTTCAAGCGCCTCCACTCGCCATTCCGGGTTTTGAAATGCTCATGTTATGGCCCGAACGACTGCACCGAGATCCCGCCCATATGTGGCTGCGCGACCTCATCGCCTCGACGTTGCAAGGAGCTTCCAGCTCGAAGGTTTGATGAATTCAAATGGTGCGGGCAGACCTTGCGTAGTTCAGGCAGGAG
Source organism: Paucimonas lemoignei (assembly GCA_900475325.1). GTDB lineage: Bacteria > Pseudomonadota > Gammaproteobacteria > Pseudomonadales > Pseudomonadaceae > Aquipseudomonas. The sequence goes on along the minus strand of LS483371.1, from coordinate 1,536,743 downwards.
TCCGGATCATGGCCGTTGCGCCCCGCGCAGACTGGATCCTGTTGATGATCGCCGCCGGCAGCGCTGTCCTTGTATCAATGACGACCCATGGCATTTAAATAGGCCGACTTCAATGAAAGCCTGATCGCCGCCAATGTCTCAGGGTTGAGTGTTGCGAGATCCGCCCGAATCAGTTGCTGGCCGGGAGCATGAATTTTTACGATGCCCTTGCCCTTGTGCTCCGTAGCGCCAACGAAGACTGAGATTTCAGCCTGGCACGCATAGTAGGCGGGGTCGCTCCAGGTTTTCAGGAAGATCCTTTCTATGACTACTTTCACCTTCGTCGGAGACTGCGGCCTGGATTCAAGCGCGTCCTGAACGAACGTCTCCCAATCCTTGATCGGCAGCGCGGCAAACCCCTGATATAAGGCGCCGTTGTAATTGGCCGCATGCCACACGATGTTGCTGCGCTCGGTGCAGGCCGAGCAATTCTCGGTGCCCGTGACTGCAGTGACATCGACATCCGTGGACTGCTGTATGAGAGCAGCCAACTCTGTTTCAGACGTGTAGGCAGCAAAGTGAAGCTGGTTCGTCGTACACCCGGCCAACACGCTCAACAGGATGATTGTAAAAAACTTAGGCATTCATAATCTCGGTCAGTGGACCCAGTCTTCGTAAGACAGCCCGACAACTCGGCTGAATTCACGAACATTGTTCGTGACCAACGTACAACCCGAAGCAATGGCGTGCCCAGCAATGGCGGTGTCATTCTCACCAATAGTCGTGCCTGCCTTGGTGAGTTTGCTCTTTACCTCGACTGTCGCGTCTACGGCATTTTGATCCCACGGCAAGACCTCATCCAGACGCTTTACAAACTCATCAACCAGCGTCTTGTGCTTGGGCGATGCCTTCTTGCCGATCTGGCCGTAACGCATTTCGGCGTAGGTTATGGCGGAAATCACGATGCGATTATTTCGGGCCACTTCTGCGCCCAGTCGCTGCAAGACCGACTCCGGATGTTCGCGCATGATGAACGAGCAAATGCAGGTATCGAGCATGTACGTAGTCAAAGATTGAACCTGCCTTCATCACCGATAACGTTCGGGCGCTCTTGCAGAAAATCTTCATCAGCCTTGGGCAGTTCAGCCAGCGATAACCAGCTTGGGCGCACAGGGCGCAAGGTGATGGTGTCACCGCTACGGGTAATCTCCAGCTCCCCGACCCCCTCGTATGCCATGTCGTTTGGCAAGCGAATCGCTTGATTCTTGCCGTTCTTGAAAATTGATACTGTGCGCATAGCGTCACCTCATGCATAGGTCTGACATATGCACAGTAGCAGTCACATAAAGCATAGGCAAGGCATATGCTTTATGGAACGGCTATCTCAAATGCTCATCAGTACCTGGTACTGATTACGGCCGGTACCTGATATTTATCGGTGAAGGCCTTGAATACAGCCACAAAAAAGCCCGCAAATATGCGGGCTTTTCAGGTTCAGCTAAGCGGGATCATTCCCACTCAATCGTCGCAGGCGGCTTGCTCGACACGTCGTAGGTCACGCGGGAGATGCCTTCGATTTCGTTGATGATACGGCCGCTGACGGTTTCCAGCAGTTCGTAAGGCAGGTGTGCCCAACGTGCGGTCATGAAGTCGATGGTTTCAACGGCACGCAGGGCGACAACCCATGCGTAACGACGGCCATCGCCAACCACGCCAACGGATTTCACCGGCTGGAACACCACGAAAGCCTGGCTGACTTTGTGGTACCAGTCGGCTTTGCGCAGTTCTTCGATGAAGATGTGGTCCGCACGACGCAGCAGGTCGGCGTATTCCTTCTTCACTTCACCGAGGATCCGCACGCCCAGGCCTGGGCCTGGGAATGGGTGACGGTAGACCATGTCATACGGCAGACCGAGTTCCAGACCCAGGCGACGGACTTCGTCCTTGAACAGTTCGCGCAGTGGCTCGACCAGTTTGAGGTTCATTTCTTCCGGCAGGCCGCCCACGTTGTGGTGCGACTTGATCACGTGAGCCTTGCCGCTTTTCGCGCCAGCGGACTCGATGACATCCGGGTAGATGGTGCCCTGGGCCAGGAACTTGATGTTGTCCAGCTTGCAGGATTCGGCGTCGAACACGTCGATGAAGGTACGGCCGATGATCTTGCGCTTCTTCTCCGGGTCGGCTTCGCCTGCCAGATTGTCGAGGAACTGATCCTGAGCGTTGGCGCGGATCACCTTGACACCCATGTTCTCGGCGAACATGGCCATCACCTGCTCGCCTTCGTGCAGGCGCAACAAGCCGTTGTCGACGAATACGCAGGTCAGCTGATCGCCGATGGCCTTGTGCAACAGCGCGGCAACCACGGATGAGTCAACGCCGCCAGACAGCCCCAGCAATACGTTGTCGGTACCCACCTGAGCGCGAACCTGAGCGATGGCGTCTTCAGCAATCTTCGAGGGCGTCCACAGGGCTTCACAAGCACAGATATCGAGGACGAAGCGCGACAGGATCCGACCGCCCTGCTTGGTGTGGGTCACTTCCGGGTGGAACTGCACGCCGTAGTAACCGCGAGCGTCGTCTGCCATACCGGCAATCGGGCAGCTCGGAGTGCTGGCTAGAATGTGGAAGTCTTCCGGCAGCTTGGTGACCTTGTCACCGTGGCTCATCCATACGTCGAGGCCGAAGAGGCCATCGGCGTCGATGTGGTCTTCGATGCCATCAAGCAGGCGGCTTTTGCCGACGACGTCAACGCGGGCGTAGCCGAATTCACGCAGTTCGGAACCTGCAACCTTGCCGCCCAACTGCTCGGCCATGGTTTGCATGCCGTAGCAGATACCGAAAACCGGGACGCCCAGGTCAAACACCGCTTGCGGGCAGCGCGGGCTGTTGGCTTCGTGCACAGACTCGGGACCGCCGGCGAGGATCACGCCTTTTGGAGCGAACTCACGAATGGCTTCGTCGTCCATGTCGAACGGGTGCAGTTCGCAATACACGCCGATTTCACGCACTCGGCGGGCGATCAGCTGGGTGTACTGGGAACCGAAGTCGAGGATCAGGATACGGTGGGCGTGAATGTCGAGGGACATGGGAAAGGCTCTGAAGAGCAGCTGCGAGCTTCAAGCCGCAAGCTGTAAGCTAATCGGGATGTACGCGATGGCTGCGTCACCACAGCCATCGCTTGCAGCTAGAAGCTTGGAGCTTATAGCTGGTCGGCCTTAGCCGACCCTGTAATTAGGCGCTTCCTTGGTGATCTGCACGTCATGGACGTGGGATTCAGCCATACCGGCGCCGGTGATACGCACGAACTCAGGCTTGGTGCGCATCTCTTCGATGTCGGCACTGCCGGTGTAGCCCATGGAGGAGCGCAGGCCACCCATCAATTGATGGATGATCGCAGCGAGCGAACCTTTATAGGCCACACGGCCTTCGATACCTTCCGGCACCAGCTTTTCGGCGCCTTCGGACGAATCCTGGAAGTAGCGATCCGAAGAACCCTGAGCCTGGGACATGGCGCCCAGCGAGCCCATGCCACGGTAAGCCTTGTACGAACGACCCTGAAACAGCTCGATTTCGCCTGGTGCTTCTTCAGTACCGGCAAACATCGAACCCATCATCACGCAGCTTGCGCCAGCAACGATGGCCTTGGACAGGTCGCCGGAGAAGCGGATACCGCCGTCAGCGATCAACGGAACGCCAGTGCCTTCAAGGGCAGCGGCAACGTTGGCGATGGCGCTGATCTGAGGAACGCCGACACCGGCAACGATGCGCGTAGTACAGATCGAGCCAGGGCCGATACCGACCTTGACCGCATCGGCGCCTGCAGCAACCAGTGCCTTGGCAGCGGCGCCAGTGGCGATGTTGCCGCCGATGACCTGCACGTCAGGGAAGTTCTCTTTAACCCAGCGAACGCGGTCGATCACGCCTTTGGAGTGACCATGCGCGGTATCGACAACCACGACGTCAACACCGGCAGCAACCAGCGCGCTGACGCGTTCACCAGTGTCTTTGCCGGTACCGACCGCAGCGCCGACACGCAGACGACCCTGGTCATCCTTGCTGGCCAGCGGATAGGCCTTGGCTTTTTCGATGTCCTTGACGGTCATCATGCCCTTGAGCGCGAACTGAGCGTCGACGATCAGGACTTTTTCCAGGCGGTGCTTGTGCAGCAGCTCGCGCACTTCGTTCTTGTCGGCGCCTTCACGCACAGTGACCAGACGCTCTTTAGGCGTCATCACTTCACGTACAGGAACATCCAGACGGTTTTCGAAGCGTACGTCGCGGGAAGTCACGATGCCGACCAGGTCGCCATTGTGCAGGACAGGTACACCAGAGATGTTGTGCAGACGGGTGAGTTCGAACAGGTCACGTACCGTGGCATCAGCCTCGATGGTGATCGGGTCTTTTACGACACCGGCTTCGAACTTCTTGACCTTGCGGACTTCGGCAGCTTGCTGCTCGATGGTCATGTTCTTGTGGATCACACCGATACCACCTTCCTGAGCCATGGCAATTGCCAGACGGGCTTCAGTCACGGTGTCCATGGCAGCGGAGACCAGAGGGATATTCAGTTCGATGCCACGGGTCAAACGGGTTTTCAGACTGACTTCGTTGGGAAGTACCTCGGAATAACCGGGCACAAGGAGAATGTCGTCGAAAGTAAGTGCTTCTTGGCTGATACGCAGCATCGCGGGGGCTCCCGAGCGGGAAATTGGAAGCGCGCCATTATACCCAGACACCCCCGTCGGCTCAACGTAAACCTCAGCCTATTATCAAAGCCCTTTATAGGCGCACTTTGACGAAGGAAACCGGACGATCCAGACGTTCGGCGAAGTCGTCCAGAAAGCTCTGTTTGAAGGAGGCATCGAGCCAGTCGTTGAAGATGAACCCCAGGTTGGAAAACCCGCAGGGTTCGAGAAACAGAAAGCCATTGATGTCGTCTTCATGGCCGCATTCAGGGCAGATGAAGTTATCAGTATGGGCAGGCATCCACTCTTCGAGGCTGTCGAATAGCGCCTCGCCGATTTCCTTGCGGCATTCGGGGCAACCGGCTTCTTCGGCGAAGTCCTTGAGAGGTGTGAAAATGCAGCGCTTGGTGACAATCTCCAGACCATTGACCGGCTTGCCGAACGGCAATGCATCAGGATCCTCGACAACTTTTCGCGCACCGGGGGCGATGGCGTAGGCCATTTTATTGTAGGTGCGCCCGCAGGTGGTCAGCTCGGGTTCGACCACGTTGAGCTTGACCAGCCAGCGCAGGATCAGACGCGCCCGCGCCTCGCGACCGGGGTAGCCGGAAATCTGCGGGACGATAATGCTTTGGCTGTTCATGGAGTCAGTCACTGAGCTGTGTAAGAGGGCGGCAGCTTAATCCCCCCGTTGCTCAGGTCAAGCCCGGGATCAGCCTGCGATGTAGCGGCCGATCAACGCAATGCCACTGACCAGCACCAGCCAAGTCACCGAGCGCACGAAGGTTTCCCGGGACATCTTCAAGGTCAGGCCGCGCCCTACCCAGGAACCCAACAACATGGCGGGCAGCAGACACATAGCCAGCATCAGCAACGACAGCTGCGCGTAGACACCGGCGATCATAAACAGGCTCAAGCGCACGACGGTGCTGCAACTGATCAACGCGCTTTGCGTCGCCCGCACCCGCTCCTTGGACTCCAGGCGACCGTTGAGATAAATCGCATACAGAAAGCCGCCACTGCCAAACAGCGCGCCAAACAATCCGCCGATGGTGCCCATGGGAATGGCCCAGCCGGCAGCCAACTGCGTAGGCCGCAGTTTTACCGCCAAGCTGTAAAGCGCATACGCGGTGATGAAGATGCCCATTAATAAAAGAAGGATGTCGGATTTCAGGTTGAGCAGGAACACCACACCCAAGGTGCAGCCCACGGCCATGCACGGCAACAGGCGAAACAGCTCGGACTTGACCACCGACTGGCGCGACGGCAGCAGATTGCCCAGGGCCGCGAGGAAATCCAGCAGCACCAGTAAAGGAATGATTCGTGACAGCGGCATGAAGTGGATCAGCGCCGGGGCCGCCACCAGGGCAGTCCCAAAACCGGCAATGCCGAACACTATATAAGCAGCGACCACGGCCAGCTCGATGAGCAGCCAGTCCAGAGGCGTGAAGCCCAGATCGGTGAACAGTGCGATAACGTCGAGGGTGCCCACTATTATTGTTCTTCCCTGAAAGTGACCTGCGGACTGTAGCAAATCGACGGGTCCCCGGTCGCGTCTACATTTGGAGCCCACTTCAATTACCCGTGGGAGCGAGCTTGCTCGCGAAGAGGCCGGGACGTTCAAATGTATTCCCGGGGGCAGGAACATTGCCTTCGCGAGCAAGCTCGCTCCCACAGGTCCACTCCAACAGGATGCAATTCCCACCCCCTTGCGTCGTGCGCTTAATGCACATTGCCTTTATCATGCCCACCATGATCAAAGACCCCTTCGCAAGACTCGGCCTCGACCGGGAAGTCCTAACTGTCAGCCAGCTCAACGGCCGCGCGCGGGTGTTGCTGGAGGATGTGTTCAGCCATATCTGGGTGGAGGGTGAAATCTCCAACCTGTCGCGACCGGCTTCCGGTCACGTCTACTTCACCCTGAAGGATTCCGGCGCACAGGTGCGCTGCGCCCTGTTCCGGCAGAGTGCCGCCCGGGTTCGGCAAGCGCTGAAAGATGGCTTGCAGGTCAAGGTGCGCGGCAAGGTCTCACTGTTCGAAGGCCGTGGCGATTACCAGCTGATCCTCGATACCGTGGAGCCCGCAGGCGATGGCGCGCTGCGTCTGGCCTTTGATGCCCTGAAGGAAAAACTCAGCACCGAAGGACTGTTCAGCGCTGAGCGCAAGGTCGCCCTGCCCCTGCATCCGCAACGCATCGGCATTATCAGTTCGCCAACCGGCGCGGTCATCCGCGACATCATCAGCGTGTTCCGCCGTCGCGCCCCTCAGGTTGAGCTGACACTGATCCCCACCGCCGTTCAGGGTCGCGAGGCCATCAATCAAATTGTCCGCGCACTCAAGCTGGCAGATTCGCGCGGTTTTGATGCGCTGATCCTGGCCCGTGGTGGTGGCTCGCTGGAGGACCTCTGGTGCTTCAACGAAGAAGCCGTGGCCCGTGCCATTGATGCCTGTGTCACGCCCATCGTCAGCGCCGTCGGGCATGAAACTGACGTGTCCATCAGCGACTTCGTGGCCGACGTTCGAGCGCCTACACCCTCGGCTGCAGCTGAATTGCTCGCCCCGGACTCCAGCGATTTGCATCGCCGTGTGGATAACCTGCATCGGCGACTGGTCAGCCGCATCCAGGACAAACTGATGCGCGAGCGTCTGCGCCTGGAAGGCATCTCCCGTCGCTTGCGTCACCCTGGCGAGCGGCTGCGTCAACAAGCTCAGCGTCTGGATGATCTGGACATGCGCATGCGTCGCGCTTTCGAGCAGCACATGCACAAACGTCAGGTGCGGCTGGCACACCTTGAAAGCCGACTGGCTGCGCAACACCCCGGCCGGACTCTGGCGTTTCTGCGCCAGCGGCTCGATGTTCTGGCGGCACGTTTACCCAAGGCCATGCGCGACACCCTCAAGACCCGTCGCCTGCAACTGCAAACCCAAGTGCAAACCCTGCAAGTGGTCAGCCCATTGGCTACGCTGGGTCGTGGTTACAGCATCCTGCTCGACGAGCGCGGTCACGCGATTCGCAACGCCGCGCAAACCCGAACCGGCCAGCGCTTGACCGCGCGCCTCGGCGAAGGCGAATTGCAGGTCAGGGTCGAAGACAACCACCTGACGCCCGTCACCCTTTCTCTTCTGGATTGAATATCGATGCTGCGCTTTCTCGCTCCCGTCTTTGCCCTGTGCCTTTGCCTCCCCGCTCATGCCGACAGCTATATCACCCGCCTGCTGAACAAGCCGGTTCCCGGTGGTGTGGCAGTCGTTGATCTGGGCAATGCGAGTCAGGCGCCCACCGCCACTTACCAGGGCAAGCCTGTGCTGGTGGTCAAGGAACAGGATGCCAGCTGGCTGGCTATCGTCGGTGTGCCTTTGACGGTCAAGCCGGGTAGCCAGCAAATCGTGGCCAAAGACGCCAAAGGCACTCGCAATCTGGACTTCGTGGTAGGTAGCAAGAAGTACCCGGAACAGCGGATCACCTTGAAAAATCAACGCCAGGTGAACCCTGATCCGGCAGACCTCAAACGCATCGAAGGTGAGCTGGCCGTGCAACTCAAGGCCTACCGCAGCTTCACCCCTGGCACGCCAAGCAATCTGTTGCTGGACAAGCCCGTGGCCGGTCCGCTGTCGAGCAAGTTCGGCGTGCGTCGCTTCTTCAATGGCGAGGAACGCAACCCGCATTCGGGTCTGGACTTCGCTGTACCCGCGGGCACTCCGATCAAGGCACCGGCAGCTGGCAAAGTCATCCTGACCGGCAACTATTTCTTCAATGGCAATACGGTGTTTGTCGATCACGGCCAGGGTTTCATCAGCATGTTCTGCCACATGTCCAAGATTGACGTGAAGGTAGGCGACGTCGTGCCGCGTGGCGGAGTGGTCGGCAAGGTCGGCTCCACTGGCCGCGCCACCGGGCCGCACATGCACTGGAACGTCAGCCTGAATGACGCGCGGGTTGATCCTGCGATCTTCATCGGTGCGTTTCAGCCTTAGGAAACGCGTACGCCACAGCATTAGTGGGAGCAAGCTTGCTTGCGAAGGCTGTATTTCAGGCGATTAATAACTGTCGGAGTAACGCCCCCTTCGCGAGCAAGCTCGCTCCCACAGGTTCAGCTACACAACAGGCACATCTCTCAGCAATAAAAAATCAAATTATTCGAAAATCCAATCACAAATAACTAACAAAAGCAGAATCCAGAGAACTTATCTCAATTTTTTTCAACTGCTTGCCAACATTCCCCTCAATGGTTACGGTTGGCCTTATGAAAACCTCTCAAACCCTCATTCTGTTGCGGCAACATCGCTGTCTCAGCCTGGTCAGTGCACGACTGCCAAGCTAGACCGATGTGCCTCATCCCCGCCTTTTGCTACACCGGCTGGCCGCCTTTTTCCGGCCCACGACTATAAAAGTACCTACAGGATTTGCTCCGATGACCATGCTCAAAGATCCATCGACCAAGTACCGCGCGTTTCCGACCATCGATCTGCCTGACCGCACCTGGCCTTCCAAGACCATTACTGCGGCGCCGATCTGGTGCAGTTCCGACCTTCGCGACGGTAACCAATCCCTGATCGAGCCTATGGATGCGGTCAAAAAGCTGCGCTTCTGGAAGACTCTGGTCAGCGTCGGCGTCAAGGAAATCGAAGCTTCTTTCCCGGCCGCCTCGCAGACCGACTTCGACTTCGTCCGCACGCTGATCGAAGACGGCCACATCCCGGACGACACCACTATTCAAGTGCTGACCCAGGGCCGTGAAGACCTGATCGCCCGCACCTTCGAATCCCTGCGTGGGGCGAAGAAAGCCATTGTTCACTTGTACAACGCCACCAGCCCTTCGTTTCGCCGCATTGTGTTCAATCAGGACAAGGCTGGCGTAAAAGAGATCGCCGTGAGCGCGGCCAAGCTGTTCGTGAAGTACGCCGCTCAGCAGCCAGAAACCCAGTGGACATTCGAATACTCCCCGGAAACCTTCAGCGCCACTGAGCTGGAGTTCTCCAAGGAAGTGTGCGATGCGGTCATTGAAGTCTGGAACGCAACGCCGGAAAACAAAGTGATCCTCAACCTGCCCGCTACGGTTGAAGTGGCCACGCCGAATATCTACGCCGACCAGATCGAATGGTTCTGCCGCAATATCAACCGTCGCGACAGCGTGATCATCAGCCTGCACACCCATAACGACCGTGGCACCGGCGTCGCCGCGACCGAGCTGGGCTTGATGGCGGGCGCGGATCGCGTTGAGGGCTGCCTGTTTGGCAATGGCGAGCGCACCGGTAACGTTGACCTGGTCACCGTGGCCCTGAACATCTACACCCAGGGCATTAACCCGGGTCTGGATTTCTCGGACATCGACGGCGTGCGCAAAGTCGTTGAGGAGTGCAACCAGATCCCGGTTCACCCACGCGCCCCTTACGTTGGCGACCTGGTCCACACCGCATTCTCCGGTTCCCACCAGGACGCCATTCGCAAGGGCTTCACTCAGCAGAAAGATGGCGCCTTGTGGGAAGTCCCTTACCTGCCGATCGACCCGGCGGATATCGGCCGCAGCTACGAAGCAGTGATTCGCGTCAACAGCCAGTCCGGCAAAGGCGGCATCGCCTATCTGCTGGAACAGGAATACGGCATCTCCCTGCCGCGTCGCATGCAGATCGAGTTCAGCCAGGTGGTTCAGGGCGAGACCGATCGTCTTGGCCTGGAAATGACCGCCCAGCAGATCTACTCGCTGTTCAAGGCTGAGTATCTGCAGGCCAACAAGCCTTATGCACTGATCAGCCATCGCTTGCAGGAAGAGAACAACACCAGCGCAGTGGACGCTGAAGTCAGCGTCAACGATGAAACCCAGCGCTGGAAAGGCAAAGGCAACGGCGCACTGGAAGCGCTGGTGTCCAGTTTGCCGGTTGGCGTGGAAATCATGGATTACAACGAACACGCCATTGGCGCAGGCACCACGGCCAAAGCCGCTGCCTACATCGAGCTGCGTGTGAACGGTGATCGAGCGGTACACGGCGTGGGCGTCGATGAGAACATCACCACCGCCAGCTTCAAGGCATTGTTCAGTGCACTGAACCGCTCCCTGAGCCAGGCTGAAGCAAAAGCCGCGTAAGGGCTCCCAGCAGGCTGCGAATGGCGGAGCATCAGACCAACCGCTCTCGCAGCTTTGGCAGCACCTACAGACGGTACCCACAAAAAAGGCCCTGAAGTGAGAACTTCAGGGCCTTTTTAATTCAGAGGCTATCAGGCAGTTGTGTCGACTGATGGCGTCGTAATGGCCTGCATCAAGGCCCCTTGCAACGCCGTCAGCTGAGCAAGCGTGCCAGCGATCTGTTGCTGGAGCGCCATCATTCGCTGTGCTTTATCCTGCTCAGAGCCCTTGCTGTTCTGGATCGCAGCCAGTTGCGCCTGCTGCTGTTGCAACTGCTTCTGGACCTGCTCGATCTGCTCCTTGAGTTGCTCGATCATCTGCTCCTTTGGAGTGGTTGCTTTCGAGGTCTCAGCCGCACCTGCCACCGCCCCGCCGCCCGACATTTTCACGGTCAGGGAAACCGGCTCATCCGACTTGGTCGGCGCAACAACCGACTCGTCCTTGGGCTTGGTCGCAGCCGTGAGGGCTGGGGAGTAAGCACTCGCGGAATTGATATTGATGATCATCGTCAGGCTCCTGTTCAGTACACCCGCTATCGGCCGCATCACGCAGATCTGAACCCAGCGCGTGTCAAAACGTGATGCACGTACCGAAACACTATTGAATGTCGAACGTGTCCGCATCGAGGTTAGCCGGGAACTTGGTTCGATATGCCGCCAGCTCTGCGGCATTCAACGACACCTCAAACACCCCGTCCGCTTCCCCGGCACTGAACAGGCTTTCACCCTGAAAATCCAGGACCTGACTGTCGCCGGTATAGGCAAAGCCTTTGCCATCAGTACCAATGCGGTTCACTGCTGCGACGTAGCAAAGGTTTTCGATAGCTCGCGCAGGCAGCAGACGATTCCAGTGCAGACGGCGCGCCCCCGGCCAGTTGGCGGTATAGAGCAGCAGATCTGTATGTTGCGCGTCGCGACTCCAGACCGGAAAGCGCAGGTCATAGCAGATCAACGGGCGGATTCGCCAACCCTTGAGCTCGAACTGCACCTGACGCTCGCCGGGGCTGAAATGCTCGTGCTCACCCGCCATACGAAACAAGTGACGTTTGTCGTAATGCATTACCTCGCCATCCGGCCGTGCCCACAACAAGCGGTTGCGATGCGTGCCATCGCCAGCCTTGACGATAATGCTGCCCGTGACGACTGCGTCCAATCGCTTGGCTTGTGCGAGCATCCACTGGGTGGTGGGGCCATTTTCAGGTTCGGCCAGGGTTTCGGAAGCCATGGAAAAACCGGTAGTGAACATTTCCGGCAGGATCACCAGATCAACGCCACTGACCGGCTCCAGCAACAGAGCAAAATGTTCCAGGTTGGCCTGGCGGTCATGCCAGGCCAGGGAGGTCTGGACCAAGGCAACGTTTAGATTGGGTAATGGGGTCAGATCGCGCATAGTTTTTCCGCCGCTTGACGCAACGTCTCCTCTCGTTTGGCGAAACACAGCCGGATAATGCGCTGCCCTTCGGGTGGGCTTTGGTAGAACACCGAGACCGGAATGCTCGCAACGCCGTGCTCGCGGGTCATCCATAACGCCATGTCGACGTCATTGAGGTTCGGACGTATCTGCGAATAGTCGACCAGCTGGAAATAGGTGCCGCCCACCGGGGTGAAGGTGAAGCGGGACGCTTGCAACTGATTGCAGAAAAAGTCCCGCTTGTTCTGGTAGAACGCGGGCAGCTCTTGGATGTGCTCAGGGTGCTCGGCCATGTAGTCTGCCAACGCCCACTGCAAAGGCGTAACGCCGCAAAAGCTGACGTACTGATGCACCTTGCGCAGCTCGGCGCTCAGCGCGGGAGGGGCAACCACATAGCCGGTTTTCCAGCCTGTGACGTGGTAGGTCTTACCGAACGAACTGACCACGAAGGCGCGCTGGTACAACTCTTCGTGAGCCAGAATGCTGACATGCTCAACGCCGTCGAAGACCAGGTGCTCGTACACCTCGTCACTGACCAGGTATATGTCTCGATCGGCGATCAGTGCTGCCAACTGGTCCAGCTCTGCCCGGCTGATCAAGGCGCCGCTGGGGTTGTGCGGGCTGTTGAGGATGATCATGCGCGTGCGCGGGCTCAAGGCATCGCCGAGCTTCTGCCAGTCAATCGAAAAGTCATCCAGACCCAGCTGCACATGGACGCAGCGCCCCCCAGCCAGCTCGACCGAGGGCTCGTAGCTGTCATAGCAAGGATCGAAGACGATGACTTCATCGCCAGGGCGGATGACCGTTTGAATGGCGCAGAAGATCGCCTGGGTCGCACCGGGCGTTATCGTCACTTCCGTATCGGGATTGACCTGGCGGCCATAGCAGTGAGCGATCTTGGCAGCCACTTGCTGGCGTAGCGCCGGCAATCCGGTCATTGGCGAATACTGGTTGTGACCCTGCTCGACATGGCGGCTCAATGCATCGCGCAGCGCCTGCGGGCCATCGAAGTCTGGAAACCCCTGCGACAGGTTGATTGCGCCAGTCTCGGCAGCCAGTTGAGACATGACGGTAAAAATGGTTGTGCCAACGTTGGGCAACTTGCTGTCGATCATGGGGCCCTTTCCTGCGGTGCACCCGGCTCCACGGTGGCACGGGGTCAGGCAGAATAGCCCATAGCACGCGCATAAAAAAAGGCGCTATTAGCGCCGTTTTTGGAGAAAGCCTTTTACTGATTCATTCACAACCCACTGACAGAGCCCCTGTAGGAGCGAACTTGTTCGCGAGGCGTTTGTACAGACGATTGATAAACGTCGGTAGCCAAGCGGCCTCGCCAACAAGGTGGCTCCTACAGGTCAGGGACAGGATTGATAGCCCTATCAGCGCTTGTCTCTGCGCTTCTTGTCGGCTTTCTTGTGGTGCGACATCATCCGACGCTTCTTGTTGACCTGACGGTCAGTCAGCGTGTTCTTGTTACCCTCGTAAGGGTTCTCGCCGCCTTTGAACTCGATACGGATCGGAGTACCGACCAGTTTCAGCACGCGACGGTAGGTGTTTTCCAGGTAGCGGACGTACGACTTCGGTACTTTCTCGACCTGGTTACCGTGGATCACGATCAACGGCGGGTTGGCACCACCCAAGTGAGCGTAACGCAGTTTGATACGACGACTGCCCACCATCGGTGGCGCGTGCTCGCTGACCGCATCTTCGAGAATCTGCGTCAGACGGCTGGTTGGCCAGCGGGTGACCGCCGACTTGAACGAGTTCTGCACCGACTGGTACAGGTTGCCCACGCCAGTGCCGTGCAGCGCCGAGATGAAGTGAATGTCCGCGAAGTCGACGAAGAACAACCGACGTTCAAGCTCGGTCTTCACGAAGTCGCGCTCGCTCGGAACCATGCCGTCCCACTTGTTCAGGGCGATCACCAAAGCGCGGCCTGACTCCAGGGCAAAGCCCAGCAGGTTCAAGTCGTGATCCACAACGCCCTCGCGGGCGTCCATCACGAAGATCACCACGTTGGCGTCTTTGATGGCCTGCAGGGTTTTGACCACGGAGAACTTTTCAACTTCTTCGTGGATCTTGCCGCGCTTGCGCACACCGGCGGTGTCGATCAGCGTGTACTTCTCGTCGTTACGCTCGAACGGGATGTAGATACTGTCGCGTGTCGTGCCAGGCTCGTCATACACGATGACACGGTCTTCGCCGAGCATCCGGTTGACCAGTGTCGACTTGCCGACGTTCGGACGACCAATGATGGCGATCTTGATACCGTCTTTTTCGCTCGGGCCTGGGATGCGCTTGGCTTCCTGACCTTCAGCGACCACTTCCGGCTCGCCTTCTTCTTCGTCTTCGCCTTCATCCTTGGGGAATTGGCTCAGGGCGATTTCCAGCATCTGGCTGATGCCGCGACCATGAGCACCGGCAACCGGGATGGCATCACCCATACCCAGTGGCGAGAACTCGGCGCGGGCCATTTCCGGGTCGATGTTGTCGACCTTGTTGGCGACCACATAGGAACGCTTGCCACGCTTGCGCAAGTGCTCGCCGATCATCTGGTCAGCAGCGGTAAAGCCTGCGCGGGCGTCACAGAGGAACAGAACAACGTCCGCTTCTTCGATGGCAAGCAGGGACTGCTCGGCCATCTTTTCATCCATGCCGTGTTCGTCACCGGAGATACCACCGGTGTCGATCAGAATATAGGAACGCCCTTGCCACTTGGCCTCACCGTATTGGCGATCACGGGTCAGACCGGACAGATCGCCGACGATAGCGTCGCGAGTCCTGGTCAGGCGGTTGAACAAGGTGGACTTGCCGACGTTCGGTCGACCCACCAGGGCGATTACGGGAACCATGCGGCTCTCCACTTCGTTATTTCAGAAAATACAAAAGCCGCTGCAGGGCAGCGGCCGGAGTTCGGAGCAGCACCTCAGGGTGCTGCACGAGGCCGAAGCCTCAATCATAGACAGTCATTACTTGATCGTCAGGGCTTCCAGCTTGCCGCTGTTGCCGTAGACATAAATCATGTCGCCAACCACCAGAGGGCGGGCGCGCAAGCCATCACTGTCGATACGCTCGCGACCCACGAAACGACCATCGACCTGGCTCAACAGGTGCAGATAGCCTTCCATGTCGCCGACCGCTACATAGCTTGAGTAGACTTCCGGCGCGCCAAGTTGACGGCGGGCCAGAGCATCATTGCTCCACAGTGCAGTGGACGAGCGCTCGTCGATACCTTCAACGGTGCCCGACGCCAGGCTTGCGTAAACGCTGCCAAAGCCCTGGGCTACGCCCGAGTAGCTCGACGCATCACGCTGCCAGAGTACACGACCGCTTTCCAGGTCCAGACCGGCAACCCGGCCTTGATAGCTGGCGACGTACAAGGTGCCACCGGACAGCAACAGACCGCCGTCGATATCGACAACCCGATCCAGCTCCGAGCGACCTTGAGGTACAGCGACGCGCTGCTCCCAGATCGGTACGCCGTTGGACGTATCCAGCGCGACGACTTTACCGGTCGACAGGCCAGCCACTGCAAGGCGGTTGGTCACGATCGGGGCGCCAGTGCCACGCAGGGTCAGCACTGCCGGAGTACTTTCGTAGATCCAGCGCTGGTTGCCGGTCGCGGCGTCGAAACCGATGACACGGTCGTCCTGAGTCTGGACGACAACCACGTCACCGTTGGTCGCTGGCGGAGCCAGGACTTCACTGGTCACGCGCGCGCGCCATTTCTCTTCGCCAGTGGTGGAGTCCAGGACAACCACTTCACCCTTGAGAGTGCCGACCATCAGCATGCCGTAACCAACGCCAACGGCGCCGGACACAGGCAGCTCCAGGTCTTTCTCCCAGTTGACCTTGCCGGTCATGCGATCCAGAGACACGATGTAACCCGCTACGTCGCTGGCGAAAATCTGCTCGCCGTCGATAGCTGGAACCAGCATGTTGTAGGTTTCGCCCTGACCATCACCGATGGAGTGGCTCCACTGCTTCTGCAACACGACTTCTTCTTTGAAGTCGGTCAGTTCCGCTGGAGGCAATTCCTTCTTGCTGTTGCTGCTGCAACCCGCGGCCAGAATGGCCAGAGCCAGCAATGCTGCATGTTTCCAACGGATCACGTCACGCATCCCCTTTGGCCAAGTCGTCGAGCTTCATTTGTAAGCCACCAACGGCCGCTTCTTCAGACAGCGCGGTTTTGGCTTTTTGGTATGCGGCATGCGCCTCATCGGTACGACCCAGCTGTACCAGCAGATCACCCTTGAGTTCTTCACGGCTGGCCAGGAAAGACTTGTCGGCATCGCCAGCAAGCAGTTTCAGGGCTTCATCAGCTTTATTCTGAGCAGCCAGAACGCGAGCCAGACGTTGACGAGCAATTTCACCCAGCGTGTCGCTGGCAGGTTTGTCACTCACCAGTTTGAGTTCAGCCACGGCATCATCAAGCTTGCCGTTGTCCACGGCAACCTTGGCCACGAACAGGCTACCGTACTGGGCGTAGGCAGTGCCGCCGAACTCATTCTTGAGCTTGTTGGCAATGTCGGCAACGCGTGCCGTGTCGGCCTGGCCGCTTGGGGTGAGCGCAGTTTCCAGCAATTGCTGATACAGCGCCGACGCACCTTGGGACTGATTGCTTTCGTATCTGGTCCAGGCCTGCCAGCCAAGCACCACTACCAACGCCAGCAAACCACCTGTCAACAGGGGTTTACCGTTGCGCTGCCACCAGTCCTTCATTGCCGCCAGTTCATCATCTTCAGTACCTGACACCCCAATACTCCTATTCGCTAAATCGGCTGTTAATCAGCTTCAACCCTGCACAACGCAGGAGGCTAGGTGCTCGGACAGAGCATCCCAGGCAATATTTTGTTGTTCACCCTGACCACGCAGGGGTTTGACGCCTATTATCTGCTGCGCCAGCTCTTCTTCGCCCAGGATCAATGCAAACAGCGCACCGCTCTTGTCGGCCTTCTTGAACTGACTCTTGAAACTGCCAGCGCCGGCATTGACCTGTAGACGCAGGTTGGGCAACTGATCGCGAACACGCTCGGTCAGGGCCAACGCGGCCAACTCCGCAGCTTCACCGAAGGCACAGAGATAAACATCGACCTGACGGGAGATTTCTTCCGGCACCTGTTCCAGGGTTTCCAGCAACAGCACCAGACGCTCGATGCCCATGGCAAAACCAACGCCACTGGTCGGCTTGCCGCCCATCTGCTCCACTAGACCGTCGTAACGGCCACCGGCGCAGACCGTGCCTTGGGAGCCCAACTGATCGGTCACCCATTCGAATACGGTTTTGCTGTAGTAATCCAGGCCGCGAACCAGCTTGGGATTAATGACGTAGGGAATACCGGCAGCATCCAGACGCGCCTTGAGGCCGTCGAAGTGGATGCGCGATTCGTCGTCCAGGTAATCAGCCAGCTTGGGAGCATCGACCAGCAACGCCTGGGTTTCTGGGTTCTTGGTATCGAGCACGCGCAAAGGGTTTGTTTTCAGGCGGCGCTGGCTGTCTTCATCCAGCTCGCTGAGGCGCGCAGACAAAAACTCCACCAGTGCATCACGATAGCGTGCGCGAGCTTCGCTGGTGCCCAGGCTATTCAGCTCGAGCTTGACCGCGTTGCGAATGCCCAGCAGGCCCCACAGGCGCCAGGTGAGTACGATCAGCTCGGCGTCGATGTCCGGGCCGTCGAGGTTGAACACTTCCACGCCAATCTGATGAAACTGACGATAACGGCCCTTCTGCGGACGCTCGTGGCGGAACATCGGGCCGATGTACCAGAGTTTCTGGACCTGACCGCCACCGGTGATGCCGTGCTCGAGAACTGCACGCACACAAGCGGCAGTACCTTCAGGGCGCAGCGTGAGGGAGTCGCCATTGCGGTCTTCGAAGGTGTACATCTCTTTTTCGACGATATCAGTGACTTCGCCGATCGAGCGTTTGAACAGATCAGTGAACTCAACGATAGGCATACGAATCTGCCGGTAACCGTAGTTATCCAGCAGACGCGAGACAGTCCCTTCGAAATGACGCCACAGCGGGGTCTGATCGGGCAGGATGTCGTTCATGCCACGAATGGCTTGCAGAGACTTACTCACAAAAAATCCTTAGCAATTCTGGTTAGCCGCGGGCAATGACTGCTGCGTCGGCTTCGACCTTTTCGGCCGCTTTCCTGCGGATCAAGCGTTCCAGCTCATCCACAAGATTTTCATTGGTCAGCTTCTGCGCCGGTTTGCCATCGATATAGATCAGGTTTGGCGTACCGCCTGTGAGGCCGACATGGGCCTCCTTGGCTTCGCCAGGCCCGTTGACCACACAACCAATCACCGCGACGTCCAGCGGCACCAGCAGATCTTCAAGCCGACCTTCAAGTTCGTTCATGGTCTTGACCACATCGAAGTTCTGCCGCGAGCAGCTCGGGCAGGCAATGAAGTTGATCCCACGGGAACGAAGGCGCAGCGATTTGAGGATGTCGTAACCGACCTTCACCTCTTCAACCGGGTCAGCGGCCAACGAGATGCGGATAGTATCGCCAATTCCTTCGGCGAGCAGCATACCGAGGCCGACGGCAGATTTCACCGTGCCTGAACGCAAACCGCCCGCTTCAGTAATACCCAGGTGCAGCGGCTGGACAATTTCCTTGGCCAGCAAGCGATAGGCTTCGACGGCCATGAACACGTCCGAGGCTTTCACGCTGACCTTGAAGTCCTGGAAATTCAGGCGCTCCAGGTGTTCGACGTGACGCAAAGCGGATTCAACCAGCGCTGCTGGGGTTGGTTCGCCGTATTTCTTTTGCAGATCCTTTTCCAGCGAGCCGGCGTTTACGCCGATGCGGATCGGGATGCCACGATCACGGGCGGCATCGACCACGGCACGTACCCGGTCTTCGCGACCGATGTTGCCCGGGTTGATGCGCAGGCAATCAACGCCCAGCTCGGCAACGCGCAAGGCAATCTTGTAATCGAAGTGAATGTCGGCAACCAGCGGCACTTTGACCAATTGCTTGATGCGGCCGAAGGCTTCTGCCGCATCCATGTCAGGCACCGATACCCGAACGATATCCACCCCGGCCGCTTCCAGACGATTGATCTGGGCAACGGTGGCCGCGACGTCGTTGGTATCGCTGTTGGTCATGCTCTGCACTGCAATCGGTGCATCACCGCCCACAGGCACGGAGCCGACCCAGATTTTACGGGATTCGCGACGCTTGATCGGAGACTCGCCGTGCATGAATTATTGCCCCAGTTTCAGGCGGGCAGTTGCGCCCGAAGTGAACGGAGCCACATCGACACTTTGGCCGTTGTAGCTGACCTGAGCGCCCGCCGCTGCACCAAGCCGCACGCTCAAAGGCGGCTTGCCGCTGAGGTCCAGGCTGTCGCCTTTGCGTTTGAGCCCGCTATAGAGCACTTTGCCACCCGCATCGGTGACCTGGGTCCAGCAGTCGGCCGTGAAGGCGATCTTCAACTGACCGGCACCGGCCACGACTACCGGCTGAACGGCTTCAGTGGTCGCCGGGGCGGTTGCGGGAACGGACGGGGTTGCTGGCGCTGGCGTCGACGGGCTGGCCGCGGAGCCATGCGTAACGGCTGCAGGCGCAGAAGACGTGGTAGGCGCTGGCGCAGGTGCAACAGACGTCGCTTCACCCGTGGAGTTGGTCGGATTCAACGGCAACGGAGCCGAGCCCGGAGTTTGGCCGGCTGCAACAGCTTGATCTTCAGGTTCGTCCAGCGGATGGATCTGGGTCGTACCGTCGGCACTTTCGACTTCCACATGCTCAAGGCTCAGCCCGGAAGGCTCCTTGCCGCGCTGGGAGGTTTGATCCTGCCACCAGAAGAAGCCACCACCGACCAGCACGACCAGCAGCAAAAGGCTGACGATACGCAAAATATTGTGTGAAAGGCGCACAGGCTCTTCAATACGGCCAAGGGCATGAACCGAGCTGCCCTGACCATCGGTACCGGTGAATTGATCGAACTGCGTGACGAGTGCTGCCTGATCAAGCTCGAGCAACTTGGCGTAGGCACGCACATAGCCACGGGCAAACGTGTGCCCTGGCAGCTTTTCAAAGTGGCCAGCCTCGACGTTAGTCAACGATGTCACGGTCAGGTTGAGCCTCTGAGCGACATCTGGCAGCGACCAGTTTTTGTTCTCACGTGCCTGGCGCAGGGTATCCCCAGGGTTAACGCGAGTGGCTGCTACAACTTCGGGATGCACCGCTTTCATCATTGCTCCGACAGGTATTGCTGATATTCCGGCGTACCGGGATAGAGTCTTTTGAGTTGCAGACCATAACTGGCTGCCTTGTTGCGATCATCGTAGACTTTTGCCAATCGCGTACCGAGCAATAGACTACGTGCATTTTGCTCGCTGAGTTGGCTAAAACGGTCGTAATAGTCGCGCGAGGGCACATAATGCCTGTCTTCGTAAGACAACTCAGCCATTTCCAGCAATGATCGTGGCAACTGGCGATCCAGGCGCAAGGCTTTGGTGAAGTGATTTTCCGCCGCCTCACGGTCGCCCAGTCTCGCCGCTGTCATACCCAGGCTTTCAAATACACGGGACCGCTCAGGGTAGAGGCTGTCAGCGGCGGCTTCTTCAAACCGTGCGTAAGCTTCCTTGTAACGCTTTTGTTCGTACAGAAAACTGCCGTAATTGTTCAGGATACGGGCATCACCCTTGCGGGCGGCCAAGGCTTTCTGAAAATGCTTGTCGGCCAGCTCGGTCTCAAGCTCGACCTGAAAAACCAGGGCGAGGGCCGCGTTGGCATCGGCATCGGAGGCATCAATTTCCAGGGCTTTTTTCAACGGCACCTTGGCGCGCTCGGTCTGCCCTTGCTGCAAATAACCAACACCCAATTGAACGTAAGCCTGGAGCGCATCGGCGCGGCCTTTGCTGGTGCTCATTGGATCGATGTTGCCCGACGTGACGCAGCCCGCCAGCAAGGTCATGACACATAGCAGCAGCGCGGCACGCACAGACATTGATGTTCTCTCAGCCAAGTGAGCGATCAGGTTCGAGTCGCAGCGTTTTGAGCCACGCTGGCCTCGGCACTCAACTCACGCACAGCAATGTAACGTTCGCTGCGACGGGTGCGGTCCATGACCTGCCCCACCAATTGGCCACAGGCCGCATCGATGTCTTCGCCACGGGTGGTGCGCACAGTCACGTTGTAGCCCGCTTGATGCAGCTGATCCTGGAAACGACGGATCGCATTATTGCTTGGGCGCTCGTAACCGGAGTGCGGGAACGGGTTGAACGGGATCAGGTTGATCTTGCAAGGCGTGTCTTTGAGCAGTTCGATCATCTCGACAGCGTGCTCGACCTTGTCGTTGATGTCCTTGAGCATGGTGTACTCGACGGTCAGCACACGCTTTTCACCCAAAGTCGCCATGTAGCGACGGCAGGACTCAAGCAGCATCTTCAACGGGTACTTCTTGTTGATCGGCACCAACTGGTTGCGCAGCGCATCGTTCGGCGCGTGCAGCGACAGGGCCAGGGAAACGTCGATGTGCTTGGCCAGCTCATCGATCATCGGCACCACGCCGGAGGTGGACAGCGTCACCCGGCGCTTGGAAATGCCATACCCCAGGTCATCCATCATCAGATGCATGGCGGCAATGACATTATCGAAATTCAGCAGCGGCTCACCCATGCCCATCATCACCACGTTGGTGATGGCACGGTCGACGGTTGCCGGGACGCTGCCAAAGGATTTATTGGCAATCCACACCTGACCGATCACTTCGGCGGCGGTGAGGTTGCTGTTGAAGCCTTGCTTGCCCGTGGAGCAGAAACTGCAGTCCAGGGCACAGCCCGCCTGGGACGAAACACACAAGGTGCCACGCTTGCCCTGGGGGATATAGACGGTCTCGACGCAGCTACCGGACGCCACGCGCACCACCCACTTACGGGTGCCATCGGTGGAAATGTCCTCGCTGACCACTTCGGGACCACGGACCTCAGCACAGGACTTGAGCTTTTCGCGCAAGGCCTTGCTGACGTTCGTCATGGCGTCGAAATCGTCGACGCCAAAGTGGTGAATCCACTTCATGACCTGACCGGCGCGGAAGCGCTTCTCCCCGATAGAGTCGAAGAATTTTTCCATTTCCGGTTGAGTCAGACCCAACAGGTTTGTTTTGCCAGTCGATGCAATCATGAATTCACCCTTCACTCGTTAGTCAAAAAGACTTAGCGAGCGGTTACCTCTGTAGCTGCGAAGAAGTACGAGATTTCGCGAGCAGCGGCTGCTTCGGAATCGGAGCCGTGAACAGCGTTGGCGTCGATGGAATCAGCGAAGTCAGCACGGATAGTGCCGGCAGCAGCTTCTTTAGGGTTGGTAGCGCCCATCAGCTCACGGTTCAGAGCGATAGCGTTTTCGCCTTCCAGAACCTGAACAACAACCGGACCGGAGATCATGAAAGCAACCAGGTCGCCGAAGAAACCACGAGCGCTGTGCTCAGCGTAGAAACCTTCAGCTTCAGCCTTGGACAGCTGCTTGAGCTTGGAGGCTACAACGCGCAGACCGGCTTTTTCAAAACGAGTGGTGATCTCGCCGATTACGTTTTTAGCAACGGCGTCAGGCTTGATGATGGAGAAAGTACGTTGAACAGCCATGGTGTAACTCCAGAAACAATGATTAAAGCGAAAAATTAAACCCGCGAATTATACGCGGGTTCTGGGGGATTTCCTAACTGCATAAGTAACAGAGCTTAGTCTGCTTCTTCGATCCACAAGCCCTGAATGGCCTCCAGGACCTTTTCACCGCCACGATCCGGCACATCGTCAAACTCGGGCAGAGCCATCACCAGATTGCGCAGCTTGACGAAATTCACGGTGAGCGGATCGAGATCCGGGTGCGCTTCGGCCAGCTGAATAGCGATTTCCTGCACATCAACCCATTTAAGGCTCATGAGACTTCCTTGAATCAGTGTGGCGCTTCGGCCGCATGGTTAAGCGAATACTTGGGAATTTCAACCGTGAGGTCTTCATTTCCGACGATTGCCTGACATGACAGGCGCGACTGGACTTCCAGCCCCCAGGCCTTGTCGAGCATGTCTTCTTCCAGCTCGTCCGCTTCGTTCAGCGAATCAAGCCCTTTGCGGATAATGCAGTGGCACGTCGTGCACGCACAGACACCGCCACAGGCACTTTCGATGTCGATGTGGTGCTCATGCGCGATTTCGAGGATAGAGGTGCCAGGTTCCACCTCCACAGCCAGCCCTTGCGGACAAAGCACTGCATGGGGCAGAAAAGTAAGCAGCGGCATCAGTTATTCCTCGATTTCATTCAGGTTGCGCCCCGACAGCGCGGTCTTGACGGTCAGATCCATACGTCGGGCGGCAAATGCGTCGGTGACTTGGGAAAGGCGCTTGGTCTGCTGCTCAATCGCAGGGCCATCTGTGCCTTGCATCAGGTCACGCAGCTCCTGCAGTTGCAGGTCAATGACCATGCGCTCTTCCTCATCAAGCAGGCGCTGACCATCGACTTCAAGCGCAGCTTCTACCGCTTCGACAAGACGTTGAGCATCGACTTGCTGCTCACGCAGTACGCGAGCCACCTTGTCGCCACCGGCGTTTTCAAACGAGTCCTTGAGCATCCGGGAAATCTCGCCATCAGTCAGGCCATAGGACGGCTTGACCTGAATACTCGACTCCACACCAGAACCCAGCTCACGCGCAGCAACGCTAAGCAGACCATCAGCATCGACCTGGAAGGTCACGCGGATTTTCGCGGCACCGGCGACCATGGAAGGAATCCCACGCAGCTCGAAGCGCGCCAGTGAACGGCAATCGCTGATCAGCTCGCGCTCGCCTTGCAGCACGTGAATCATCATCGCCGACTGGCCGTCTTTGTAGGTGGTGAAGTCCTGAGCGCGGGCCACCGGGATCGTGGTGTTGCGCGGGATAACCTTCTCCATCAAGCCACCCATGGTTTCCAGCCCAAGGGAGAGCGGAATCACATCAAGCAGCAGCAATTCTTCGCCATCGCGCTTGTTACCAGCCAAGGTATCGGCCTGGATCGCCGCGCCAATGGCGACCACCTGATCCGGGTCGATTTCGGTCAATGGCTGACGACCAAACAGCTGGGCAACAGCTTCGCGAACACGGGGCACGCGAGTCGAACCACCGACCATTACGACAGCTTCAACCTCCTCCAGCTCAATACCGGCGTCACGCACGGCACGGCGGCAAGACTTGAGGCTGCGGGCGATCATGGGCTCGATCAGCGCCTCGAACGCGTCGCGGGTCAGGGTCGCGCTCCAGCCGTTGTACTCCACGACAACCGAAGCCTGACTCGTCAGGGCTTCCTTCGCAGCACAGGCCGCTTGTAGCAGGCTGCGCTGGGCGGAGGGATCGATGTCGGCTGACAAACCGGTTTCGCTGATGATCCAGCTGGCAATTGCATGATCGAAATCATCGCCACCGAGCGCGGTATCGCCGCCGGTAGCCAGAACCTCGAACACACCGCCAGTGAGACGCAAAATGGAAATATCGAATGTACCGCCACCCAGGTCATAGATGGCAACCACGCCTTCGGCATTCTGATCCAGACCATAGGCCACCGCAGCAGCCGTCGGCTCGTTGAGCAGACGCAATACGGTCAGGCCGGCCAGCTTGGCAGCATCCTTGGTAGCCTGGCGCTGGGCATCGTCGAAGTAGGCGGGAACGGTGATCACTGCGCCCACCAGCTCGCCACCCAAGGCTTGCTCGGCGCGCACGCGCAAAACCTTGAGGATATCGGCGGAGACTTCCACCGGGCTTTTGGGCCCCTGGACAGTCTCAATGAACGGCATGTGTGATTCGCCGCCCACAAAACGGTAAGGCAGCTGCTCGCCCAGTTGCTTGACGTCGGAAAGACCACGACCCATCAAGCGCTTGACCGACAGCACAGTATTGAACGGATCGGTCGCAGCAGCGGACTTGGCCGCCTGCCCCACCTCGACGCGATCAGCGTGATAGCGAACGGCAGACGGCAGAATGACCTCGCCATCTGCGTCAGCCAGGGGTTCGGAAAGGCCGCTGCGCAAGGCGGCGACCAGCGAATTCGTAGTGCCCAAATCAATACCGACAGCCAGGCGACGCTGATGCGGTTGTGGGCTTTGACCGGGTTCGGCGATCTGCAGTAAGGCCATGCTTTATCAGAAATTCACAGGCGTGCGGCCAGGAGCAGCACGGGGTTAATCGTCGAGGCGCTCTTCTAGCTGGCGCACTTCATAAGAGAGCTTGTCGAGGAACTGCATGCGTCGCATCAGGCGCTCGGCCTGATCGCGTTGCGCGGCATCATCCCAACAGGCGGCAAAGCTTTCGTTCAGCTCGTCCTGGGCGGTTTTCAGGCGGCGTTTGAACACCGCAACGCCTGCCAGATCAGCTTCATCCTGCAGATCTTCGAGTTCTTCGCGCCACTGCATCTGCTGCATCAGAAACTCGGGATCATGCACGGTGACTTCAAGCGGCACCTCGCCTCGCATCGCCAGCAGATAGCGCGCTCGTTTCGGAGCGCTCTTGAGGGTCTGGTAGGCGTCATTGAGACTGGCGGAACGCTCAAGTGCGGTGCGCTGCTCACGCTCGGAGGCGTCAGCGAAGCGATCAGGATGAACGGCGCGGGCGAGCTCGCGATAACGGCTCGCCAACAGGTCAAGGTCGAGACGAAAGCTCGGCTGAAGCTCGAATAAAGCGTAATGACAAGGAGTGCCCACAATAAGCCTCAAACGTTGAAGCTTTCGCCGCAGCCACATTCACCGCGGGAATTGGGGTTGTTGAACTTGAAGCCTTCGTTCAACCCTTCCTTGACGAAATCAAGCTCGGTGCCATCAAGGTAGACCAGGCTTTTCGGGTCAATGATCACCTTGACGCCGTGCAGTTCGAACACGGTGTCTTCGCTTGCTGCCTCATCGACAAACTCAAGCACATAGGCGAGACCGGAACAGCCTGTGGTGCGAACACCCAGACGAACGCCATCACCTTTGCCACGCCCATCAAGGGAGCGGCGTACGTGGTTAGCGGCAGCTTCTGTCATGCTGATAGCCATCTGAACTCCTTGCTTTGCGCTTCTTTAAAAAGTCGCTGCTGAATTACAGCAGGCCTTTCTTCTGCTTGTAATCGCGAACGGCGGCCTTGATGGCGTCTTCAGCGAGTACCGAGCAGTGAATCTTCACCGGAGGCAAAGCCAGCTCTTCAGCCAACTGAGTGTTCTTGATGGTCTCTGCTTCATCCAGAGTCTTGCCTTTCATCCACTC
Organism: Paucimonas lemoignei; assembly: GCA_900475325.1. Lineage (GTDB taxonomy): Bacteria > Pseudomonadota > Gammaproteobacteria > Pseudomonadales > Pseudomonadaceae > Aquipseudomonas. The sequence continues at coordinate 1,510,325 of LS483371.1, read as the reverse complement.
GGTAGCCAGGGAGCTGGAAGCGATGGCGGAGCCGCAACCATAGGTCTTGAACTTGGCGTCTTCGATGACACCCTGCTCGTTAACCTTGATTTGCAGGCGCATAACGTCGCCGCAAGCCGGAGCGCCGACCATGCCGGTGCCTACATCTGGATCTTCCGCGTTCATCTTGCCGACGTTGCGCGGGTTCTCGTAATGGTCAATGACCTTTTCGCTGTAAGCCATGATGCTATTCCTCTCTCAGGGAGTCGCTCTGCAGGCCACCGGAACCGGGGTTCCCTATGACCTGTCTGGAAGGCGACTTTAAATTAGTGCGCCGCCCACTCAATCTTTGAGATGTCGATGCCGTCTTTGTACATGTCCCACAGCGGCGACAATGCGCGCAGCTTGGTAACGGCTTCGCAGACCTTCTGCGCAGCCCAATCGATTTCTTCTTCAGTGCTGAAGCGACCAAAGGTGAAGCGTATCGAGCTATGAGCCAGTTCGTCGTTACGACCAAGGGCGCGCAGCACGTAGGACGGCTCCAGCGAAGCCGAGGTACAGGCCGAACCGGACGAAACCGCCAGATCCTTGAGCGCCATGATCAGCGACTCGCCTTCGACATAGTTGAAGCTCAGGTTCAGGTTGTGCGGCACACGAGCCGTGAGGCTGCCGTTGACGTACAACTCTTCGAGATTCTCGACTTGCTTGTAGAAGCGATCGTTCAGCGCTTGAAGACGCTGGTTTTCCGACGCCATCTCTTCCTTGGCAATGCGGAACGCTTCGCCCATGCCTACGATCTGGTGGGTCGCCAGCGTACCGGAACGCATGCCACGTTCGTGACCGCCACCGTGCATGGCCGCTTCGATGCGAACACGCGGCTTGCGGCTTACATACAGCGCGCCGATGCCTTTAGGGCCGTAGGTCTTGTGGGCAGAGAACGACATCAGGTCAACCTTGAGGTTGGCCAGGTTGATTTCAACTTTGCCAGTGGACTGCGCCGCATCAACATGGAACAGCACGCCACGCGAACGGGTCAGCTCGCCAATGGCAGCGATGTCGTTGATGGTGCCGATTTCGTTGTTCACGTGCATGATCGAAACCAGGATGGTGTCGTCACGCATGACTGCTTCGATCATCGCCGGGGTGATCAGGCCGTCTTCAGTCGGGTCAAGGTAGGTGACTTCGAAACCTTCACGCTCAAGCTGACGTGTGGTGTCGAGTACGGCCTTGTGTTCGATCTTGGACGTGATGATGTGCTTGCCTTTGGAGGCGTAAAAGTGCGCGACGCCTTTGATTGCAAGGTTGTCGGACTCGGTAGCACCAGAGGTCCAGACGATTTCGCGGGGGTCGGCACCGACAAGATCAGCAACCTGACGGCGCGCGTTCTCAACCGACTCCTCGGCCTTCCAGCCGAATACGTGGGAGCGCGAAGCCGGGTTGCCGAAGTTTCCGTCAGCGGTCAGGCATTCGATCATTTTCTGAGCGACACGCGGATCGACCGGGGTCGTCGCGGAGTAATCGAGGTAAATCGGCAACTTCATTGAATCTCTCCTATCAGGCAGGCGCACCGCTCATTCATCTGCGTTCATTCAACGGCGGACGTTTCAATCTTATCCAGGTACTGGGTCTTGGCGTTTAAGCCGTTACGACGCAGATCCTGGCGCTGGGCGACTTCCTGTACCTCACGGCGAGTGACAAGGTCGGCCAGACTGATACCGCTTAGAAATTCGTGAATCTGTTCGCTGAGGTCACACCACAAGTGGTGGGTCAGACAGGTGTCGCCAGCATGGCAATCACCCAGGCCCTGACAACGGGTTGCGTCGACGGACTCGTTCACTGCATCTACAACCTGAGCAACCTTGATGCCCTGCATGTCGCGCGACAGCTGATAGCCACCACCCGGCCCGCGCACACTGGAAACCAGATTGCCGCGGCGCAGTTTTGCGAACAGTTGCTCAAGGTACGAAAGGGAAATGCCCTGCCGCTCGGAAATGTCGGCCAGAGACACCGGCCCATTCTGCGCGTGCAACGCCAGATCAAGCATGGCAGTTACAGCGTATCGGCCTTTAGTAGTCAGTCGCATGGCGTGTACCGCAGAGGTTCGGAATGAGAGCGAGTATGCTATTCCCGAGTATTTAAGTCAACTATAAGACCAAGTAAAACAGTCGGGATTAAGCGCAAAAGAGCGGCCGCATCATAGCAAATGCAGGGGCGCATGACACGCCCCGCTTCGAGAGGGCCTCAGCCGACTTTGCTTTCGCTCTTGTCTTTCACGCAATCAAAGACCTCGTCGCGTAGCTCGGGCAACTCTTTGGCGCAGTAGTCACTCCCGAGCCCCTTGAGCGCTTCGCACATGCCTTCCAGCCGGCCATCCACGGCCTGCAGATGGTCCAGCAGCTGGCCAATTGCTCGCGCTACCGGGTCAGGCATGTCCTCGCTGACACCGTAGGCGTCAAAGCCCAGCTTTTCGGCAATGGCTTTGCGCTTGGCTTCGACGTCGTCATTGGACTTGACGATGATCCGCCCTGGAATGCCCACCGCAGTGGCCCCAGCAGGCACAGCCTTGGTGACCACGGCATTGGAGCCGATCTTGGCACCGGCACCCACTGTGAACGGGCCGAGCACCTTGGCGCCTGCCCCCACTACAACGCCGTCTTCGAGCGTCGGGTGCCGCTTACCGGCATTCCAGCTGGTGCCGCCCAAGGTAACACCCTGGTAAAGCGTCACATCGTTACCAATCTCGGCAGTCTCGCCAATGACGATGCCCATGCCGTGATCGATGAAGAAGCGTCGGCCGACCTTGGCGCCCGGATGAATCTCGATACCGGTCATCCAGCGGCCAAAATTGGACACCGCACGCGCGGGCCACTTCCAGCCTTTGTTCCACAGGATATGCGCCAGACGATGCAGCCAGATGGCATGCATGCCCGGGTAGCACGTCAGGACTTCGAATGAATTGCGCGCCGCCGGATCGCGATGGAACACGCTTTGGATATCTTCACGCAGACGCTCGAACATCACTGATCCTTTCGCTTGTAAGGTTCACCGCGTGCAGCCTTCTGGGTCTCAGTCAGGATGCCGCGCAAAATACTGATCTCAGACCGGTTGACCTCGCTACGCCCATAGAGACGGCGCAAGCGGGCCATCAGATGACGGGGCTTTTCAGGGTCCATAAACCCGATGGCGACCAGAGTTGCTTCCAGATGACCGTAAAAGCCTTCCATTTCATCCATGGTTGCCAGGTCGGCACTGCGCACCGAGGTCACTTCGACTTTTTCAACCTTGGTGGGCTGCCCCTGAGCCGCAAGCCAGGACATCCGCACTTCGTAGCTGAGCACCTGAACAGCCGCCGCCAGATTCAATGAGCTGAATTCCGGATCGGAGGGGATGTGCACGTGGTAGTGACATCGCTGCAGCTCTTCGTTGGTCAGGCCGGCGTACTCACGACCAAACACAAGCGCGACCTCCGCACCCTGCCCTGCCTGCTCGGCAGCCATGACGCCGGATTCGCGAGGATCCAGCAGTGGCCATGGGATGCGACGGTCACGAGCACTGGTGCCCATCACCAGGTTGCAACCGACCAAGGCATCTTCAAGGGTGGCGACCACCTGAGCCTTTTCCAGAATATCCCCAGCACCGGAAGCACGCGCATCGGCTTCATGATGAGGAAATACCAGCGGATCGACGAGCACCAGGCGCGAAAGCCCCATGTTTTTCATGGCACGAGCAGCCCCACCGATGTTACCGGGATGACTGGTACCGACCAGGACAACACGAATGTTTTGCAGCAAGGGAGTGCTCACAGATAAGTAAGAGGGGGTGAAATCTTACAGAACCACCGCACGTAGCGCCATGAAGGGTTGCGACTGGATGCCACACCGCCCGACTTGTGCGAGCTAGCCTGTTCGCGAAGGCATGCCGCCAGACGCTGGAGACCTTACGGATTCACCCACCTTTTCGCGAGCAAGCTCACCCCCACAGGTTTCTCAGCCCCCTCAAACTTAAACTTTCAGCGCTGGAAAAATCTCGTCACTCCCCCTACAATGTTCGGCTTTCTTTAACGACCTAGGTGAAACGTCCATGCAGCCCATGCTGAATATCGCGCTGCGCGCCGCCCGCAGCGCCAGCGAATTGATTTTCCGCTCCATCGAGCGCCTGGATACCATCAAGGTCGATGAAAAAGGCGCGAAGGACTACGTCAGCGAAATCGACCGCGCTGCAGAGCAATTGATCATTACCGCCCTGCGCAAGGCCTACCCGACTCACGGCATCCTCGGCGAAGAAACCGGCCTGCACGAAGGCAGTGGCGAAGGCGCCGACTACCTGTGGATCATCGATCCACTGGATGGCACCACCAACTTCGTTCGCGGCGTCCCGCACTTCGCTGTCAGCATCGCCTGCAAATACAAAGGCCGTCTGGCTCACGCAGTGGTTCTGGACCCGGTTCGCCAGGAAGAATTCACCGCCAGCGCTGGCAACGGCGCTCAGCTCAACGGCCGTCGTATGCGCGTCAGCCCACGCACCAGCCTTGAAGGCGCCCTGCTGGGCACCGGCTTCCCTTTCCGTGACAACCAGATGGACAACCTGGAAAACTACCTGGGCATGTTCCGCAGCCTGGTAGGCCAGACCGCTGGGATCCGTCGCGCTGGCGCTGCAAGCCTGGACCTGGCTTACGTCGCAGCCGGTCGCTTCGATGCATTCTGGGAATCGGGCTTGTCCGAGTGGGACATGGCCGCAGGCGCCCTGCTCATCCAGGAAGCAGGCGGCCTAGTCAGCGACTTCACAGGCGGTCACGACTTCCTGGAAAAAGGCCACATCGTTGCGGGCAACACCAAATGCTTCAAAGCTGTATTGACCTCCATCGCTCCGCACCTTCCGGCGCAGCTGAAGCGTTAATTCCAGGCCCATGAAAAAACCGGCTCAATGCCGGTTTTTTTATGCGCGCAGCTTTTACGTCGACCCCAAAAAAAAGGCACCCTGAGGTGCCTTTCCTTTCAATCGACAGACCTGTAATCAGTTGGCCTGGCTCAGAATCAACTTGCCGTCTTCGCCGACAGGGATCTGACCACCTGGATCACGCTCCATACGGACCTGACCAATCTTGTCCTTGAGCTTGTACTTCACGTCGTAACCCACAACCTTGTCGCTGATGTCGTTGACCGTGTTGCAGCGGGTCTGGGTCGTGGTGTACGTGTCGCGGTTCTGCATGCCTTCCTGAACCTTGTTACCGGCATAGCCGCCGCCAACAGCACCTGCGACAGTGGCGATCTTCTTGCCATTACCGCCGCCAACCTGGTTACCCAGCAAACCGCCCGCAACAGCGCCTAACACGCTGCCCACAATCTGGTGTTCATCTTTGACAGGTGCCTGACGCGTGACGGTGACATCTTTACAAACTTCACGCGGTGTTTTGATCTGCTGTTTGACTGGCTCGACTGCCAGCACCTCGGCATATTCAGGACCGCTTTTAACGAGGCTGTAGGTGGCAACAGCACCGCCAGCCGTAACAACGGCAGCGCCCAGCACAGCACCAACAAGCAACGATTTGTTCACGTGAACCTCCTGACCATCTCAAACGTAGTTTCCTACGCAGTACCCAGCCTTGGAGCGCAAAAGGCCATCAGAGTTCAACCCTTCACGGTTTTGAATGCATAGACGGTCTACCTGCCGAACTTTTTTACAGGCATAAAAAAAGGCGCGAACTCAAGGTTCGCGCCTTTCAGGATCCAGCTACAGATCGATCACGATCAAGGAAGATCATCGACCTTTTCTACGACGACTGGAGGAATAAGATCCTCAGTGGTCAGGTTCAGCCAGATCAACACAACGTTGGCGATGTAGATGGAGGAATAAGTACCCGCCAGTACACCTACGAACAGCGCAATCGAGAAGCCTTCGAGGTTGTCACCACCGAATACCCACAACGCAATGATCGCCAGCAACGTGGACACGGAGGTCGCGATGGTGCGCAACAGCGTCTGCGTCGTCGAGATGTTGATGTTCTCGATCAACGTGGCCTTGCGCAGCAGACGGAAGTTTTCCCGCACCCGGTCGAATACCACGATGGTGTCGTTCAGCGAGTAACCGATGATCGCCAGCACTGCAGCCAATACCGTGAGGTCGAAGGTGATCTGGAAGAACGACAGGATACCCATCGTCACCACCACGTCGTGGATCAGCGAAATGATCGCCCCCACCGCAAATTTCCACTGAAAGCGGAAGGCGAGGTAGATCAGAACACCACCCAGCGCCATCAGCATGCCGAGGCCGCCCTGGTCGCGAAGCTCTTCACCCACTTGCGGCCCCACAAACTCAACGCGCTTGACGGTGGCCGGGTTGTCGGCGCCCGCTTTGCGCAATGCGTCGGCCACCTGAGTGCCCAGCTGCGGATCTTCGCCTGGCATACGCACCAGCAGATCAGTTGTCGCACCGAAGTTCTGCACAACGGCATCGTGATAACCGGCGCTAACCAGCTCTTCACGAACCTTGCCCAGATCGGCAGGACGCTCGTAAGTCAGCTCGATGAGCGTACCGCCGGTGAAGTCCAGACCGTAATTGAGCCCTTTGTGGAACCAGCTGAACAACGCCAGCGCCGTAAGGAGCATCGTGACGGCGAACGCAACATTGCGCACGCCCATGAAGTTAATGGTACGTAACATGGCAGCCCCTTAAATCCACAACTTCTTGAAGTCACGCCCGCCATAGATCAGGTTGACCATTGCGCGGGTCACCATGATGGCCGTGAACATCGAGGTAAAGATCCCGAGCGACATGGTCACCGCAAACCCTTTGACCGGGCCGGTGCCCATCGCAAAGAGAATGCCGCCGACCAGCAACGTCGTCAGGTTGGCGTCGAGGATCGCGGTATAGGCGCGGTCGAAACCTTCGTTGATTGCTCGCTGTACGGTCATGCCGTTGGCGATTTCCTCGCGGATACGCGAGAAGATCAGCACGTTGGCATCCACCGCCATACCCATCGTCAATACGATACCGGCGATACCTGGCAGCGTCAGCGTGGCGCTCAGCAAGGACATCAGCGCCAGCAGCATGACCATGTTCAACGCCAGAGCGACCGTCGCGATCAGGCCGAAGAAGCGATAGATGATCATGATGAAGATGGATACGAACAGCATGCCCCACAGGGAAGCATCGATACCTTTGGTGATGTTGTCAGCACCCAGGCTCGGGCCAATGGTGCGCTCTTCAGCGAAGTACATCGGCGCCGCCAGACCACCAGCACGCAACAGCAGAGCCAGCTCGGAAGCTTCACCCTGGCCGTTGAGACCGGTAATGCGGAACTGACTACCCAGTGGCGACTGAATGGTCGCCAGGCTGATGATTTGCTTATCTTCCTTGAACGTTTGAACGGCAACGTCTTTCTCGACGCCGTCGACCATCTGCTTGGTATAGGTCGTGGTTGGCTTCTGCTCGATGAAGATCACCGCCATGCTGCGGCCCACGTTGCTGCGGGTCGAGCGGCTCATCAAGTCGCCGCCGTGACCATCCAGGGTGATATTCACCTGTGGACGGCCATGCTCATCGAAACCAGCCTTGGCGTCAGTCACCTGATCACCGGTGATGATCAGACCACGCTCCACGGGAGCTGCCGGACGACCGCCTTCGCGGAACTCGAACATCTCGGTGGTGGCCTTCGAATCATCAGGGCCTGCGCCGAGACGGAACTCAAGGTTGGCGGTCTTGCCCAGAATACGCTTGGCTTCGGCAGTGTCCTGCACACCTGGCAATTCGACCACGATGCGATTGGCACCCTGACGCTGCACCAGAGGCTCGGCGACACCCAGCTCGTTGACACGGTTACGGACCGTGGTCAGGTTCTGCTTGATGGAGTAGTCGCGGATCTCGGAAATTTTCGCCGCCGTCATGGCCAGACGCAGAACAGGGATACCGTTCAGCTCAGCCGGGGTAATCTCGAAATCTGTGTAGTTCTTGCGGATCAGCGTACGGGCTTCTTCACGGGCAGCGTTATCGCTGAAACCCAGTTGAATAGCGCCACCCAGTTGCGGCAGGCTGCGATAACGCATTTTTTCCTTGCGCAGCAGGCTCTTCACTTCACCTTCGTAAACGTTGAGACGCGCACTCAGTGCCTTGTCCATGTCGACTTCCAGCAGGAAGTGCACACCACCGGACAAGTCCAGGCCCATCTTCATCGGGCTCGCGCCGATGTGACGCAACCAGTTCGGAGTGGTCTGAGCCAGGTTCAGTGCAACGACATAGTCATCGCCCAACGCCTTGCGCACGACATCCTTGGCTGGCAGCTGATCTTCCTGCTTGGTCAGACGCAACAAACCGCCTTTGCCATTCTCGGCCAGGGAGGTGGCCTTGACCGCGATACCAGAATCGACAAGCGCTTTGCTTGCACGCTCCAGATCAGCCTGACCGACTTGCAGCGCAGTGCTAGCGCCACTGATCTGGATAGCCGGATCGTCAGGGTAGAGATTGGGTGCGGAATAAATAAAGCCGATCACCAGCACCGCCAGGATCAGTACGTATTTCCACAGAGGGTATTTGTTCAGCATCACGCCGCCCGCTTATAAAACGCGAGGCGCCTTGCGCGCCCCGTCGATTGGTAAAAGTCTGAATCTTAGATCGCTTTCAGGGTGCCCTTCGGCAATGTTGCAGCAATAGCGCCCTTTTGCATTTTCAGCTCTACAGTGTCGGAAACTTCGATCACTACGAAGTCGTCAGTCACTTTAGTGATCTTGCCTGCGATACCGCCGGTGGTGACCACTTCATCGCCTTTCTGCAAGTTGCCGAGCAGGTTTTTCTGCTCTTTGGCGCGCTTGGCCTGTGGACGCCAGATCATCAGATAGAAGATAACCAGGAAACCGACCAGGAAAATCCATTCGAAACCGCCACCCATAGGGCCTGCTGCCGGTGCAGCAGCGTCCGCGAAAGCGGGAGAGATGAAAAAGCTCATTTAGCACTCCAGTTGCATAATCAAGATAAAAAGCGAAGAAACTCATTTTTGAATCAGGCCAAAGGTGGGGTTGGAATACCACGTTTGACGTAGAAGGCATCGACAAAGGCGGCCAATGTACCCTGTTGAATAGCCTCGCGCAAACCAGCCATAAGCACCTGGTAATGGCGCAAATTGTGGATGGTATTGAGCATGCTCCCCAGCATTTCGCCGCACTTGTCCAGATGATGCAGATAAGCGCGGGAGAAGTTCTGACAGGTGTAGCAATCGCAGGTCGGATCCAGCGGCGAATCATCATGACGATGGAACGCGTTACGGATCTTCAGCACACCGGTGTCAATGAACAAATGACCATTGCGGGCATTGCGGGTCGGCATCACGCAATCGAACATGTCGATTCCGCGGCGCACACCCTCCACCAGATCCTCAGGCTTGCCTACCCCCATAAGGTAACGAGGTTTTTCAGGGGGCATCTGGCCAGGCAGGTAATCCAGCACCTTGATCATTTCATGCTTGGGTTCGCCCACCGACAGGCCGCCAATGGCCAGGCCATCGAAGCCGATCTGATCCAGACCTTCGAGCGAGCGCATGCGCAGGCTCTCGTGCATGCCACCCTGAACGATACCGAACAGCGCTGCCGTGCTTTCGCCATGGGCGATTTTCGAGCGTTTGGCCCAGCGCAACGACAATTCCATGGAGACCCGAGCGACATCTTCATCGGCCGGATACGGGGTGCATTCGTCGAAGATCATCACGATGTCCGAGCCCAGGTCACGCTGGACCTGCATCGACTCTTCCGGGCCCATGAAGACCTTGGCGCCGTCTACAGGAGAGGCGAAGGTCACGCCCTCCTCCTTGATCTTGCGCATCGCGCCCAGGCTGAACACCTGGAAGCCGCCCGAGTCGGTCAGGATCGGCCCGTTCCACTTCATGAAATCATGCAGGTCGCCGTGCGCCTTGATCACCTCGGTGCCAGGGCGCAGCCACAAATGGAAGGTGTTACCCAGAATGATCTGCGCACCGGTGGCTTCAATGTCACGCGGCAGCATGCCCTTGACCGTGCCATAGGTACCGACCGGCATGAACGCCGGGGTTTCAACCACACCACGGGGGAAGGTCAAACGACCACGACGCGCCTTGCCGTCAGTGGCCAACAACTCGAAAGACATACGACTGGTGCGGCTCATGCTTGATCCTCTGGGCCCGATGCCTTGGGAGCGGTCGGCGCGGGATTGCGGGTGATGAACATCGCATCACCGTAACTAAAGAAGCGGTATCCGTTCTCGACCGCTGCCGCGTAGGCAGCCATGGTCTCGGGATAACCGGCGAATGCCGAAACCAGCATCAGCAGCGTGGATTCCGGCAAATGAAAATTGGTCACCAGGGCATCGACCACATGGAAGGGACGCCCCGGAAAAATGAAGATATCGGTGTCACCACTGAACGGTTTCAGGACGCCATCGCGGGCCGCACTTTCCAGCGAACGCACGCTGGTGGTGCCCACGGCAATCACCCGACCGCCACGCTCGCGACAGGCGGCCACGGCGTCGACCACATCCTGGCCGACCTCCAGCCATTCGCTGTGCATGTGGTGATCTTCAAGACGCTCGACCCGTACCGGCTGGAACGTGCCTGCGCCAACATGCAAGGTTACGAACGCCATTTCGACGCCCTTGGCTTTCATCGCATCCAGCAAAGGCTGATCAAAATGCAGCCCGGCCGTAGGCGCAGCCACCGCACCGGCGCGCTGTGCATAAACGGTCTGATAACGCTCGCGGTCAGCGCTTTCGTCAGGCCTGTCTATATAAGGAGGCAAAGGCATGTGCCCGACGCGCTCCAGCAGCGGCAATACCGACTCGGTAAAACGCAGCTCGAAGAGCGTGTCGTGGCGCACCACCATCTCGGCCTCGCCCCCGCCATCGATGAGGATCATCGAACCAGGCTTGGGCGATTTGCTTGAGCGCACATGTGCCAGCACCCGATGGGTGTCGAGCACGCGCTCCACGAGAATTTCCAGCTTGCCGCCAGACGCCTTCTGACCAAACAAGCGGGCTGGAATCACGCGGGTGTTGTTGAACACCATCAAATCGCGAGCGCGCACATGCTCCAGCAAATCAGAAAAATGCTCATGGGCCAAAGCGCCGCTGACGCCGTCGAGGGTCAGCAAACGACTACTGCGTCGCTCGGCCAAAGGGTGGCGAGCAATCAGGGAATCCGGGAGTTCGAAAGTAAAGTCAGCAACGCGCATGATGGAGTTCGTCTAGCAGGGCCGCGAAGTTTAGCGGAAAGAGACAAAATTGACCATGAAAGGTGATTGACCAACGGTAAGACCGTCTGTAGACTTCGCCGCCATTGAGCCCTGATGGCGGAATTGGTAGACGCGGCGGATTCAAAATCCGTTTTCGAAAGAAGTGGGAGTTCGATTCTCCCTCGGGGCACCACGACACATTTCAAGCTGCTGCTCAATGCAGCCTGAATACAAAAAAACCGGCCATTGCGCCGGTTTTTTTGTGCCTGCTGTTTAGCAAATCCCATCTGATCCGTATTTATACGCCCTTTCTGAATCTGTACTGCAAACAGCTCACCCTCGATAATCAGGCAACCCGGTTGTCGTGAAGCGGCAACCGATCTGGTTACGCCTGACGTGACCTATTGCCAATTTTCGGGAGGCCTTATGGGCAAGCTTACGATTTACATGGCTGTGTTTCTGATTGCTGCGATTGGTGTCGGCATCCTCGGGACCATTCCGCCGGGTTGAGGCGAGGCCCCGCAAATCTCCGGCTACTACCCATCCAAAATAACGACAAGTACGTCGATCACGCATCCATTCGCATCAAAAACGCTATTTAAATCGCCGTTCGTCATATGCCCTGAACGGGCTGCGCTATCCGTTGCTCTTTTTCCATGTGGACACGCAGATGTCCACACAGCCGTTTTTGGCTTCATGGAATGAGGAGTACCACTATGTTTATGCATAACAAGCGTTTGCAATACACGGTTCGGGTTGCACGACCTGATCCGGGGTTGGCCAATCTTTTGCTGGAACAATTTGGCGGGGCTCAAGGTGAGCTGGCAGCGGCGGCTCGTTATTTCACTCAAGCGTTGGCGGAAGAAGATCCAGGCCGCAAGGACCTGCTGATGGACATCGCCACTGAGGAGCTCAGCCACCTTGAGGTGATCGGCTCAATCATTTGCATGCTTAACCGAGGTGCCAAAGGTCAATTGGCTGAAGGCGTGCAGCAGGAAGGTGAGCTGTATCGGGCGATCAATGGTGCGGGCAATGACTCGCATATCACCAGCCTGCTGTATGGCGGCGGAGCACCGCTGGTCAACTCGGCTGGCGTACCCTGGACAGCGGCTTACGTTGACACCATCGGCGAGCCAACTGCTGACTTTCGCTCCAACATCGCAGCGGAAGCACGGGCCAAAATCGTGTATGAACGCCTGATGAATGTCACCGACGACCCTGGCATCAAAGAAGCTTTGGGCTTTCTGATGACCCGGGAAATCGCCCACCAGAAATCGTTCGAAAAAGCCCTGCAAGCCATCCAACCCAACTTCCCGCAAGGCAAGCTGCCCGGCATGCCCGAATTCACCAACGTGTACTTCAACCTGTCCAGTGATGGCGGCCCGGACCTGCGCGGACCTTGGAATGAAGGTGAAGAATGGGAATATGTCGAGTCGCCCCAACCGGCGGTGGACGGCGGAGATGGTAGCGCGTCAGTGATGCTTTCCGATGAAGACGAGCAAGTGCTGCTGGCTATGAAAAATCGAACCATGTCCGACCCGGATGCCAACCCGATTACTGCCGCTGATCTGGGCTCGGGTTTCGTTCAAGGCAAGAACGCCTGACAGGCTAACCATTACTTTCAGAGGAGGTGTTTCATGAGTTTGTCTGACGATTTGAACAGCCAGCACTCAGAGGCGTTTGATACGGCGCCTGCCGTGTTTGACTCGACGCTGAAAAGCTTTGATGTCGCAGCGTTGAATCTCACGCGTGGCTTCCAGGTCAACCAGGCACTCAATGGGGTGCGCACGCTGGGGCAGTTGAACCGGGAACTCAAGTCGCGCAAGCCTGGCGCCTATGATGCCATCAGCTACCAGTCAGCCCCATAGCACGAGTAATCGCGGTGAACTACAGCAGTCAAAGAGCACGCCTCACCCGAGGCTGCTCTTTGTGTTTTAAGGCAAGCGCCAGCCATTCAAGCGGAGTAACGGTGTGGGCGGTGATTCATGGCAATGATCAGGTTGAGCGCCACGGCTCCTGCAATCGAAGCCAGTAGGATCGGCAGGCTGACCAGATAAAGCGACCCCAGAACCACCAGCACATCCACAACCATCTGCAGTTTGCCCGCCCGCAAGCCGATGCGGTCCTGCAGGTACAACGCGAGAATGTTGATCCCGCCCAGACTCGCCTTGTGACGGAACAGCACAATGAAACCCAGCCCCATCATCAGATTGCCCAGCAACGCGGCGTAGATCGGCTGCAGCTGATCGATATGGATAAAGCGCGCGTGCAGCTCGGAGAACACCGACACCAGCGCGACTGCGCAGAATGTCTTGATCGTGAATTCCCAGCCCATCCGGCGGATCGCCAGGTAATAGAACGGTAGATTGATCAGAAAGAACGCCACACCGAAGGACAGCTGCGAGGCATAGCTGATAAGAAAAGCGATGCCTGCGCTGCTACCGGTCACCCCACCCACCTGACGCAGCAACATGACCCCGAAGGACACCATCAAGGTTCCGAGCACAATGGCGAACACATCCTCGAACAGCGAGTGGCGGGCGACGGGGGCTGCGGCGATATCAGTCATGGCGAACTCTTGAAGAATTTCAGTGGGATCGCGGCCATGGCATCAGGGTGGCCGCCCGCGCATAGACTACCCAATAAATGATCGCTACACGCGATTATCTTTAAAATACGCACACATCACGCACACTATAAGAAATTACGCACTATTCATGCGTCACCTGGCACTGCTCTGGTGCACTTATCTGCCTCCGTGATGAAGGGGTCCAGCCTTCGCTAACAAGACGGGCGATACCAGGCCAACGCACAGGTGGCTTCGTTCTTGCTTCTTCGGTGAGAATTGTTACCCACCGCTCACCACCTCTTGAGTCTCAGACCGCTATGAAGAATTTGAAACATTGCGTCACTGCCGCGCTGCTGTTCGGGGTTGCTGGACCGGCCATGGCTGCCGAACCCGTTTCGCATCTGGACAAGGTGCTGCAATCCGGCGAACTGGCGGTGTGCACCACCGGTGACTACAAGCCGTATACGTTTTTGCGCGGCGATGGTGAATACGAAGGCATCGATATCGAAATGGCCCGCTCGCTGGCACAAAGCCTTGGCGTGAAAATCCAGTGGGTGCCGACTACCTGGAAAACCCTGATGCCGGACATGGTGGCGGGCAAATGTGATGTCGGCATGGGAGGGATTTCAGTCACCCTGGAACGCCAGAAGAAAGCCTACTTCAGTAACACGCTGGACATAGACGGCAAGATCCCTCTGGTGCGGTGTGAGGATCAGGCGCTCTACCAAACCATCGAGCAGATCAATCAGCCAAGTGTGCGCATGATTGAACCCGCTGGCGGCACCAACGAGGCCTTCGTCCGCGCTTACCTGCCCAAAGCGCAGCTGGCGTTTCACGACAACAAGACTATTTTCCAGGAACTGCTGGATAAGAAAGCCGACGTGATGATGACTGATGCCTCCGAGGCGCTGTATCAGCAGAAACGCATGCCGGGGCTGTGTGCCGTCAACCCCACCAAATACATGCAATATGGCGAAAAAGCCTACCTGCTGCCTCGCGATGATGTGACCTGGAAAGGCTACGTCGATCAGTGGTTGCACTTGAGCAAATCCACGGGTACGTATCAGACCGTGGTTGGCCATTGGCTGGCAGTGCCAGGGCAGTAACATCGCGCCCGTAGGAGCTGCCGCAGGCTGCGAAGGTTGATAACCTGACACCGCCTTTCGCAGCCTGCGGCAGCTCCTACAACGTTCGATCCAAGGCATCGCCAGCACATGAAAGCCAACAAGAGTATTACCCGTGCGTTCTGTGTCGAGCTGCAGCAGGAGTTATCGATTGCTGCTGCGCGTCGGGAATACTTTTCCATGGAGTCGCCGCAGCGTTTCGAGTTTCTCTGTTCGACCGAAGCTTGCCGCACGCTGGGAGCCAAAATCACGGGCGTGAATTACGCAGTGAAGCCTCAGGAGCAGCTGACTTTTGTGTCCGCTCACTATCGGGCCAATCCTCGCTACGAGCATCATCCGGATTGCGAATGGGTCGGCGAGGACTCTGAAGACGAAACACCTGCAATCGACGAACCCGAAGAGGCAACAACCCTGCGCAAGGCACGGCGCAAGCTGGATGACTACATCGATATCTTCGAGCCGTCCATCAAGGAAAAGCCCGAACCTGCGGCAGCCAGCCCCAAAGACCCAACGCCAAGTGCAAAGCCTGACTCACCCAACCCTCCCCGCGCAGCTGGTGAGGCAGCGAAACAACTGCGCGGGGTCACCCGTACCCACAACCTGGAACGGCTGGTCGACAGCTACCGTCAGGCCCGTGCCACCCTGAGCGCTGAAGAATTGGCATTGCTGAAACTGCGGGTTGCGAGCCAGGGCGAGGTCTCGCTGCGTGCTTACTTCCGGCAGATCAAGTACGCGCAGCTCGGCGACAACGGCCGTGTGCTGTTCGGTGGCGGGACGGTAGAACGCTTCGGGCTGGGCTTTCGCTTCAAGTACTTCGACCGGTTACAGGGCAAGCCGGTATTTCTTTATGTCTCGCCCGCGCAGATGCAGGCCTATCGCTCCAGACGTTATATCAGCGAGCTGTTGAGCCATGCAGGCGAGGTCAGGTTCTTTACGATGTACGCCCTCGCAACGGTGAGCGAAAGCCCTTCCGGCAAAAGCATCAGTGTGGAAGTTGAAGACTTGCGGCACCTGGTCATCGTGCTGGGGCCGGCGAAGGAAAGCGCATTGGAGACATCTGTGTAGGAGCTGCCGAAGGCTGCGAAAGCGGCGACTCTGACATACCGCCATTCGCAGCCTTCGGCAGCTCCTACAGGTCCAGTCTCATGGGGTGAGCCTGGACCAGAGGAATCACATCAAACCTTGACGATCCAGCCTGCTGGCGCTTCAACGTCACCGGACTGCACGCCGGTCAGTTCTGCGTAGAGCTTGCGGGTGACAGGGCCGACTTCGGTTTCGCTGTAGAACACATGCAGTTTGTCGTCGTATGAAATCCCGCCAATTGGCGTGATGACTGCAGCTGTCCCGCAGGCACCGGCTTCTTTGAAGTCCGCGATCTGATCGATGAACACGTCACCTTCCACGACCTTCAGGCCCAGGCGGGTTTGTGCCAGCTCAATCAGCGACAGACGCGTGATACCTGGCAGCACCGAAGGCGATTTCGGGGTGACAAATACATCGTCTTTAGTGATTGCAAAGAAGTTGGCCGAGCCGACTTCTTCGATCTTGGTGTGGGTTTGCGGATCCAGGTAGATCGCGTCCGCGAAGCTCATTTTCTTGGCTTCGGAACCTGGCATCAGGCTGGCTGCGTAGTTGCCGCCGACTTTGGCAGCGCCTGTACCCTGTGGCGCGGCACGGTCGTAGCCGGAGATCATGAAGTTGTTCGGCTTCAGGCCACCTTTGAAATAAGCGCCAACCGGGATGCAGAAGATCGAGAAGATGAACTCGGGCGCGGTGCGCACGCCAATGTTGTTACCCACGCCGATCACGAAGGGACGCAGATACAGCGCACCACCCGAACCGTAAGG
Source organism: Paucimonas lemoignei (assembly GCA_900475325.1). GTDB lineage: Bacteria > Pseudomonadota > Gammaproteobacteria > Pseudomonadales > Pseudomonadaceae > Aquipseudomonas. Next base: position 1,493,620 of record LS483371.1, on the reverse strand, counting down.
GGGGATGAAGCGTTCGTTGGCCGCTACGACCTTCTTGCACGCCTCGATGAATACATCGGTCGGCACTTGCGGCATCAGCAGACGGCCACAACTGCGTTGCATGCGCAGGGCGTTCTGATCAGGACGGAACAGATTGATCGAGCCGTCCTTGCAGCGATAGGCCTTCAGGCCTTCAAAGCATTGCTGGCCATAGTGCAGCGCGGTGGAGCCTTCGCTGATATGCAGGACGTTGTCTTCAGTCAGCAAACCCTCGTCCCAAGCGCCGTCTCGCCAATGAGAGAGGTAGCGCATATCAGTTTTGATGTAGTCGAAACCCAGAGTGTCCCAGTTAATGCTGTCGTGACTCATAACGCCCTCGTTCATTTAACGGCTGCCTGGACGAATCAGGCCATCGCCGTATTCTGCCAGATCATCCACAGCTTGAGGCGTGAAGTGACTGATTTATACACGGACAGAAAAAAGCGCCCGTAAGAGCGCTTGATGATGAAGGCCTCAGCGCCTGCGTTCCCGGATGTAATCGAGGAACGCGGGCATGTTCGAGCTGCACAAGGTGCGTGCAACAGTTTTGACTTCCTCAACCGGCCAGTCCCACCAGGCGGCCTGCAGCAGCAGCTCACGCACATCTTCGTCAAAGCGCCAGCGGATGAACTTGCAGGGATTGCCGCCGACGACCGAAAACGGCGCCACGTCCCGGGTGACCACGGCACCTGCGGCGATAATCGAGCCATGGCCGATGGTTACGCCGGAGAGAATCATGGCGTCCGCGCAAATCCAGCAGTCGCTGCCAATCACAACGTCGCCCTTGCTCGGCGCATAGTCCTTGATGTCGTCGACTTCCTTGATCATGGCCGGAAACGGATACGTGGTAATCCAGTCAGTACGATGTTCGCCGCCCAACAGGATTCGCACGCCCTCGGCAATCGAAGTGTATGACCCCACTCGCAGGATGGTGTCATCACCAAACTCGATGACTTCCGGTATTCCGTAAGTCCCCACGCCAAAGGTGTAGCGCGGGTATTTCAGACGGATCTTTTCAGGTGCCCTGTGCAGCTTTTCCAGCTTGCGCAGACGCTTTCTTGTGCTTCGGTCTTTGAGTACTTCGAGGAATTTCATGGCTGGCCCGTGATAACAACACTATGAACGACAACGGCTGTCAGTTTCTCTACCAATGAAGAACCAGACGCTTGAAGCGGCGTAACGTTTTGCGGGTGATATAACGCAAGGGGATCGAGCGGATCAATTGCCAGGCGTAAGGCTTGTCGGCCACTACGGCATATTTGAGCGCTTTGTTGATAATAAAGGTCCTGCCTTTCTGATAACCCGCACAGTCTCGGTACGGCTCGATAGTCTGAAGATCAGCGTCAAGCAGCACCTTGTATTTACGCGAAAGATTATTGGCATGTCGACGATAGCGGGTGACGCAAACCGGCAGAACATCAATGCCGTAACCTTGATGGGCGATCCTCAGCGTCATCTGAAAGTCCTGGACCTTTATCTGGGGATCGTAAAAGCCTGCAGCCTTGATCGCATCCAGCCGATAAAGCGCAACAGGCGCCCCTACGACAACGGCCTCGCTCAGTATCTTTTCAAAATCCAGATGCTCGATGTAATCCCGGGACTGACGCTTGGTGTCGTTGCCGTCGCAGTCCATGTAAATGATCAGTGCACCGACGCACCCCAGGTCCGGGTGTTTATCCAGATAATCGGCGCGAATGCGCACTGACTCCGGGAGCATGATGTCGTCCAGATCAGGCGTCGCAACGTAAGTGCCTTTGGCGTAGCGCAGGCCGTGATTGAGTGTCGCGCTGACCCCCTGGTTGGCCTGGCGATAAAGCTGAAAAGGATAGTGCGCCTGCAAGGCTTCGAGCATCGCGTAACTATTATCGGTCGACCCGTCATCGACAATAATGACTTCGAAGTTTTCGTAGTCCTGAGCAAAGATGCTCGCAAGTGCCACTTCAAGGAATTTTTCTGCGTTATAGCAAGGGGCGATAATGGATACCAGAGCAGGCTTGTTCACCGTGGAGGTCTCTTTAGGGTCAAGTTCTTGAGTCATTGTTATTCGGCCCCCGGTTGATCCACTGAGCGTAGTCGGTTCCCGTTGCACCTGCGTGTCACACCAAAAAACACCTGTGGGCCCTCTTCCATCGAGAGAGTCCATTATTCATATGTTCAATCGGTCAGGACTGTACCCGACCAGAAAGACAGTATTTTGGCGACACATAAACCGACACGCAAGCCCGCCCCCATTAAGGCCATTTATTTGACTTAAGAGCACTAAGAAGTTGATATGCGCTTGCGTGAAATATCCCAATGTCAAACAGGCACTTTCATCGCAGCTCACAGGTTGCAATCAACCCCGCGTTCTCACTGGATGAGCGAGCCATGGACACAGGCATTACAGCAGCAGCCCCCTCTACTGCGCGGACCGCTGAGCGCCGCCTGATGTTAGCGGTGTTCTTCCTGCCGATTACCCTGATGACACTTGCCGTACTGTGGATAAACGGCGGCACATTGATCTACACCCTGGACGACCCCTACATCCATATTGATCTGGCCAAACGCATCTTCGGCGGCCATTACGGGATCAATAGCAACGAATATTCAGCGCCCTCCTCCAGCATCCTCTGGCCGCTGCTACTGGCCCCGTTTACCCCTTTGGGCCAGCTCATGCTCTGGGTTCCACTGGTGTTAAACATCGGCTTCTCCTTTCTGACCTTTTCACTGCTCAACCAACTGTTGAACAACGTCAGATTCGGCTACCGATTCTTGATACTCGGGGGCTGGTTTCTGGCCACCAACTTCTATGGCCTGATCTTCAATGGCATGGAGCATTGCCTGCAGGTCTACTTGATAGCGCTGATAGCCGTCGGCATTGTGCACAAGGAGTTTGAAAGCAGGACTGCAACCCGTAACGGCGTCTATCTGGCCATTTTCATACTGCCGCTGGTGCGTTACGAAGGGCTGGCCGTCTCGCTGCCTGCGCTGCTGTATCTGTTTGGCAAAGGCGAGCGGATCAAGCCGCTGCTCTGCGGGGCGCTGCTGGTGGCCGCAGTGGCGTCGTTCTCATTGTTTCTCGCACACTTGGGTCTGGGCTATTTGCCCTCCTCGGTCATTGCCAAATCCGATACCACGGGCCTGTCGTCCATCGCGATGAATGCAATCGGGCAATTTGAGAAATACGGCTGGATCATTCTCATCCTCCTAGTGGCATGCGCCTTGATGCCTGAGCGCAAGCAGTTTGCCTTTCTGCTGATCAGCGTAACGGCCCTGCACACCCTGTTCGGCAAGAATGGCTGGTTCGGACGCTATGAAATCTATTGGTTGACCTTCCTCGGGGTATTTTTCATGTACCTGTGCGTGACGCATCTTCGCGAGCGCACCGCCGCACTCATCTTCGGCTTACTGCCGCTGGCTTTCGCCCAATTGGTCTACACGACGCTCAGCACCCCACTGGCGGCTGCGGCGATTTACAACCAGCAATACCCGATGTCGCAGATCGCTCAACGCCTCAACGCACCCGTGGCGGTCAATGATCTGGGGCTGGTAGCGCTCAATTCACGGCAATACGTGCTGGACCTCTGGGGCCTGGGAAGTCTGGAGGCCTTGAAGCTTCGCAAATCCGAACGCGGGCCCGAGTGGATCAGCGACCTGATGCAACGCAAGAATGCGCACTACGCGTTCGTCTACGAGGAGTGGTTCGCGCAGCGCCCCGGGAACTGGATCAAGGTCGGTGAGCTGCAGATGAACATCCCGAAAATCGCCGCCGCATTCAATACTGTGGCCTTCTACGCCACCGATGAACCCTCTGCGCAGACCCTCAAGGAAGTGATGCAGACGTATGCGCTGGAATATCCTACGGGTAAGTATGAGTTCAGGTTTGAGCGGTAAACCTGGCGGGAAGGTCGCGCGCAACACCAAAAAAAGGGGGGCGGTATAAACCGCCCCCCTTTTTTGATCATCCCGGCTGTTTTATTCAGCCAGTTTGAAGGTGATGAAACTCGCACGGCCCTGACGCAGTACGCGCATTGAGACCGAACGATTCTTCGGCAGGCCTTTGGCAACTTCGGTGAAGTTCTTCGCCGACGTCAGTGCCTGATTATTCAGGTGAGTAATCACGTCGCCAGGCTGCAGGCCGATCAGCGCCGCAGGACCATCGGTGACTTCCTTGATGATCACGCCGCCTTTGATATCAAGGCTCTTCTGCTGTTCAGCCGTCAGGTCGACCACCGATACACCCAGACGATTACTGCTGCGTTCAGCACCGGCAGAGTCAGGCGTGCCCATCTCCTGGCCTTCATCCGGCAAGGCTCCCACGGTCACGGTCAGCTTCTGGCGCTTGCCGTCACGGATGACTTCCAGTTCAGCCTTGCTGCCATCCTTGAGGTTGCCGATCAGGTGCGGCAAATCAGCCGACATGACGATTGGCGTACCGTTGGCGCTGAGAATCACGTCACCGACCTGAACGCCACCCTTGGCCGCAGGACCGCTGTCCAGCACCTGAGCAACCAGTGCACCGGCTGGTTTGTCGAGACCGAAGGATTCGGCCAGGTCTTTGTTGACCTCCTGAATCACCACGCCCAACCAGCCACGGTTCACTTTGCCGCTGGCCTTGATCTGGTTCGCCACATCCATCGCGACATCAATCGGGATCGCGAACGACAGGCCCATGAAACCACCGGAGCGGGTGAAGATCTGCGAGTTGATGCCGACCACTTCGCCCGCCATGTTGAACAACGGACCACCCGAGTTGCCTGGGTTGATCGCCACATCGGTCTGGATGAACGGCACGTAAGTGTCGTTAGGCAGGCTGCGCCCCTTGGCACTGACGATGCCTTTGGTCACCGAGTGGTCGAAGCCGAACGGCGAGCCGATGGCCAGGACCCATTCGCCTACCTTGAGTTTTTCAGAGTTGCCCAGTTGCACAGTTGGCAGATCCTTGCCCTCGATTTTCAGAACGGCAACGTCAGTGCGTGGATCGGTGCCCACCAGCTTGGCTTTGAGTTCGCTGCGATCAGAGAGGCGCACGAGAATTTCATCGGCACCGTCGATCACGTGGTTGTTGGTCAGCACGTAACCATCTTTGGAGATGATGAAGCCCGACCCCAGCGATTGCGCCTCACGCTGACGATCGCCCTTGGGCGAGCCAGGCTTGCGACCCTGCGGAGGGATGCCTCGCTCAAGGAATTCACGCAGCATGGGCGGCAACCCTTCGAGGTCTGGCATCTGCTGCTGGGCGATGGCGCGATCCGGCATCTTCTGCGTGGTGCTGATGTTGACGACAGCAGGTGACGCTTGCTCGACGAGCGTGGTGAAGTCAGGCAAGGCTTCGGCTTGCACCGTTGCAACCTGTCCGAGCATCAATAGCGCGGCCACCAGTGAGAAATAGGATTTAAAGCATGGTATGGACATAAGGCTCCCGTGCACAACGAGCATAGTTAAGCGATGCAGACCGAATAATCTGATGGGGGCACGTCTGCGGTTTTCAAGCGCAGGCAATTCCACATCAGCCAATTTCCCGACCCGAAAACAAGAAAGGCCAGAGCGGCTAGGCTGTGACCTATAGGAAAAAAAGAGAGTTTATGCAACTCGCAAACCTCACCAAACGTTTCAGCGAGGTCTGCAAATATCCTGCAAAGGCTTGTGCTGCGGGATACCGAGCCCAAGATGAAACCTTTTACACCTTGGGCCTTATTGTTCACTGCGCAAGCCTACTGCTTGGCTTGTACATCGGCGCTGCGTAGAGAAAGCGCGATGCGTTCGGCTGTACCCAGGGGAATCTCACCCACGACGGTCACCAGCGTGTCGCCTTTAGGCGTGGTCAGTCGGCGCGACACCGCAACGGTCGGACCCAGCTGGGTTCGCGTATCGGTCGCCGCCTTGCCGCTGACCGGCTCGATGAATACCGAGAATCGGGACAAGCCATCGCCGTACATCAAGCTACTGACCTGGACCTTGGATTCAGCATCCTTGCGCACTGCGCTGGCGCTGAGTTCAAAACCTGGCGGCACCCATGCCAGACGCCATGGCACGGCTTTAGCGGACGCATCAGGCTTGGCCTTTGCAACGTCCACAGCTCGACAATCGGCACTAGGCTGCAACGACTCGTCGCTGGGGACTGTGGTACTGAGTTCGGTGAACTGAAAACGCTCAAGCAACTGACCTTTCTCGCTCAACAACAGCGATTTGACGGGCAGTCCGGTTTCTTTATCCAGGTGCAATTCCACACCATAACGGTGCTGATCCTTGGGAGTCAGCGCGATGATGGTTGCAGCACGGCCAGCCACCCGCGAAGTACCGACAGACTTAATGTCGTACGACTCAGAAAGCTTTTGGGTATCAAAGGAACGGGAAGCTGACTCAGGGTGGTTGGACACCCCTGCTTCCAGCTTGCCGCTGACGCATTGCGTCAGGCCATCAGCACGAACGACTTCCTGGGCGGAGCCGTCGAGCTGTAGCAGGCGCTCACGAACCTTGCCATCGGTGACCCGGTGCCAGATTCGATGAGTGGAGAAACTACCATTTCGTTCGTAAACGAAAGTACCTTGATAGCTTTGCTGCTGCTCCGCCTGCGCAAGACGCTTTAAGGTGTCTTGCGCTTGATCGGCGTAAGCGGGAAGGACGAGCCATCCACCAAGCAATAAAGGCAATAGAGGGACGGCGCGCATTATCTTCCTTAACGGTTTTCCAGGCTGGCAGCACGAGCGTAAGGCAGAGCGCTTTCAGTTCCTTTCAACGCGGCTTCCTGTGCGTGTTGGCGCAGGTAACCGGGCAGACGCTGATCTTGCGAACCCGCCTGACCTTGCATCACACCATTGGCCATAGGACCTGGTGCCTGCTCGTTGCTTTCGGTGTAGCCAGCCAGTACGGCCGGGCCTTTCACTTGCGGAACAGACAGGTTGGCAGGCTGTGGAGCCTGTTGCGCCAGCTGGGCACCCGCGATGTCGTCCTGGTTGTACAAACGTACGCCAGCCAGAACAGCAACGGTAACGGAAGCGGCTACTGCCAGACGACCCAGGCTACGCCATGGACCACGAGCAGCTTTCAACGGACTGACTTCATCAGCGATCGCGGCAGAGACTGCAGCCGTGATATCCAAGTGAGGTATCAACAGCTCTTTGTGCATCGCTGCACGAGCAATCTGATAACGCGACCATGTGGCACGTGTATCCGCATCGTCAATGGCGTTCAACACCCGACGTAATTCCAATTCGTCCGCTTCGTTATCCATCACCGCGGACAGCGATTCCTGCAGGGCTTCACGACTCATGGCGGTTTCCTCTCTTGGCTATCGCCGCTGTCTCAGGATTCCTGCAACAACGGCTGCAGGGCTTTATCGATGGCTTCCCGAGCGCGGAAAATCCGAGATCGCACGGTACCCACCGGACATTGCATGACGCTGGCAATGTCCTCGTAACTCAGACCGTCGAATTCACGTAAAGTTAGTGCCGTACGCAAATCTTCCGGGAGCAGCTGGATGGTTCGATGGACAGTGCCCTCGATCTCATCCCTCAACAATGCGCGTTCTGGCGATTCGATGTCCTTGAGGCCATGATCGCCGTCGTAGAACTCCGCATCTTCAGACCTGACATCGCTATCTGGTGGCCGCCGACCGCGCGACACCAAATAGTTTTTCGCCGTGTTAATGGCGATGCGGTACAGCCATGTATAAAAGGCGCTGTCACCGCGAAAGTTTCCAAGCGCGCGATAGGCCTTGATAAAGGCTTCCTGCGCTACGTCTTGAGCTTCATGGGTGTCGTGCACGAAACGCACGATCAACCCGAGAATCTTGTGCTGATACTTCAGCACCAACAGATCAAAAGCTCGCTTGTCGCCGCGCTGAACGCGCTCGACCAGCTGCTGATCTTCTTCCTGGGTTAGCATGAACACTCCTCATTGAGCTTGAAGGAGCGCTGTACCAGCCACTGTGTTGGCTTGAATACATAGACTCGGGCTTCTCGCAAAAGTTCTCCCCTCCAGGCAAGTTTCCTGCCGGCACTCAATGGCCCGCACGAAAAACGCAGCTCGAACCAGGTCGGCTGCGCGAATAATCTTGTCGTCGAATCCGCTGGCGGTAGCTGATATCAAGCTCCGTTAAAGCCGACGTTTCCCTTTACAGGCAACCTGCTATTGAACTCGGGCCATCATGAAAAGTTCCCGAGCGCCACTCACCGGTGTAGGACCAGCATTCCATTTATCGTAGGAAAAACGCCGCGATAGCGTGCTAAAGCGCGTTCCAAACCACGAGAATGGATGCAGCAAGTATCGGACTAAAGCACAATCCGGGCCTGCCATGGTTCCACATTGCCATAAAAGCGGGGCTATTGTGCCGCTCCCCCCTTACTTATACTAGTGGCCCGTTTCGCAAATACCTTCGTTTTGGTCGACTCGCGAGTCTGCTCAGACGCGGTAAAGCGGCCACTCGTGGCGCGAGGCAGATCAGCGGCAACGCTGTGTTGAAATCAAGCGCCACCGGTGTGAAGAGCTTATTTAGAGACGGGCCACCAGTGGCCGCTGCGCACGGAATCCATTCATGAGCCAAGTTTTTCAATACGACGTATTGGTCATCGGCAGCGGCGCAGCCGGTTTGAGCCTTGCACTGACTCTGCCCGCTCATCTGCGCATTGCCGTGCTGAGCAAAGGCGACCTGGCAAATGGCTCGACTTTCTGGGCACAGGGCGGTGTAGCGGCGGTGCTGGATAACACAGACACCGTTCAGTCACATGTCGAAGACACCCTCAATGCCGGTGGCGGGCTGTGCAATGAAGACGCGGTGCGCTTTACCGTCGAGCACAGCCGCGAAGCCATCCAGTGGCTGATTGACCAGGGCGTGCCGTTCACGCGCGATGAGCAACCGGGGACCGAAGACAGCGGCTTTGAATTTCATCTGACCCGTGAAGGTGGCCACAGCCATCGGCGGATCATCCATGCTGCCGATGCCACCGGCGCGGCGATCTTCAAGACCTTACTGTCCCAGGCCGAGACGCGACCGAATATCGAGCTGCTGGAACAGCGTGTCGCCGTGGACCTGATCACCGAGCGCCGCCTGGGCCTTGATGGGCAACGCTGCCTGGGCGCGTATGTACTCAATCGCCAAAGCGGCGAGGTCGACACCTATGGCGCACGCTTCACGGTGCTGGCCTGTGGCGGCGCGGCGAAGGTCTACCTCTATACCAGCAACCCCGATGGCGCCTGCGGTGATGGCATCGCCATGGCCTGGCGTGCCGGCTGCCGAGTGGCGAACCTGGAGTTCAACCAGTTCCACCCCACCTGTCTTTATCACCCTCAGGCCAAGAGTTTTCTGATCACCGAAGCCCTGCGCGGCGAAGGGGCGTACTTGAAGCTGCCCAACGGCGAACGCTTCATGCAACGTTTCGACCCCCGCGCCGAGTTGGCCCCGCGGGACATCGTTGCCCGCGCCATCGACCACGAAATGAAACGCCTGGGCATCGACTGTGTGTACCTGGACATCAGCCACAAGCCTGAGGCGTTCATCAAAAGCCACTTCCCGACCGTCTACGAACGCTGCCTTGAATTCTCCATCGACATCACCCGCCAGCCGATACCGGTCGTGCCCGCAGCGCATTACACCTGTGGCGGCGTGATGGTTGACGCCCAAGGCCGCACTGACGTACCCGGCCTGTATGCGATCGGCGAAACCAGCTTCACCGGCCTGCACGGCGCCAACCGCATGGCGAGCAATTCACTGCTGGAGTGTTTTGTTTATGGTCGCTCGGCGGCGGCAGAGATTATCGACCAGTTACCTTTGGTTCAGGCCCCGGCCAAGCTGCCAGGCTGGGATGCCAGCCAAGTCACAGACTCAGACGAAGACGTGATCATCGCCCACAACTGGGATGAGTTACGGCGCTTCATGTGGGATTACGTGGGGATCGTGCGCACCAACAAACGCCTGCAACGCGCCCAGCACCGGGTGCGGTTGCTGCTGGATGAAATCGACGAGTTCTACAGCAACTATAAAGTCAGCCGCGACCTGATCGAGCTGCGCAATCTGGCGCAAGTAGCTGAACTGATGATCGTGTCTGCCATGGAGCGCAAGGAAAGCCGGGGTTTGCATTACACCCTGGATTACCCGGACCTGTTGCCGGTCGCCCTGGACACTATTCTGGTGCCGCCCACCTACGTCGGCTGAACTTGAGACGCACCCGAAGGCGCCGATGCAGATCCGGCGTCATCGCGTCGCGGGGGATGCAGATCCCCTGCGTTCTGCGCCAGCCCTTCCCCGCCAGCCGAAAACGCAGCACGACGATCAGCGGCAACGCCATGCTGTCGCGCCGCAACTGCACAGATTGCCAGCCGTCCTGCTCACTCCATAGCTGCCAACCTTCGGTAGTGCGGCGCAACCCGGTGAACGCGCTAGCACGGCTGAGCGTAATGGAGCCGGGCATCACCCACAGCGCATGGGCCGCACACGCAGTGAGGCCCAGCGCCAAGGCCCAGCTTGGTACTGCCAACACATATAAGGAAACAAGCGCCGCAAGCTGTGCGACCAGATAAGCCATCAGCAACCCTCGGGAGGGTCGCCAGTGGCATTCGAAGCGGTCAGGCAGGCTGGACACGATCCAGAATCATGCGGACCATGCGCTGCAATTCAGCGTCTTCGGACTCCGCACGCTGCATGAACCAGCCAAACATGTCCTGGTCTTCACAGGTCAGCAGGCGGCGATACAGATCGCGATCAACATCATTCAGCGTCGGGTAGACTTCCCGGACAAACGGTACCAGCAGCACGTCCAGTTCAAGCATGCCGCGGCGGCTGTGCCAGTAAAGGCGGTTGAGTTCGACTTCTTCGACCATGGAGCGCTCCTCAAAATAGGCGGCGAGTATACAACCGCAAGCCCAATGAGGGCACCGCGCATTGGTCGCAGTAGTTTTCATGTACCCATTAGCCAGTCTCGGCACTATCATGTGCCCCAGACTTTTTCCGTTGCGATGACCCATGGCCGACTCAGCTTTCTACTGCCCGCTTTCCCATGAAGGTGTTCTCGCCGTCCGCGGCGTCGATGCCAGCAAATTCCTGCAAGGTCAATTGACCTGCAACCTTGATTACCTCAGCGACGCCAAAGCCACACTGGGCGCGCGCTGCACACAAAAAGGCCGCATGCAGTCCAGCTTTCGCATCCTGCTCGAAGATGACGGTTGCCTGCTGGCAATGGCCAGCGAGCTGATCGAAGCGCAGCTGGCGGACCTGAAGAAATACGCCGTGTTCTCCAAATCCAAACTGACCGACGAAAGCGCCGCCTGGGTACGTTTCGGCGTTCACAACGGCGACGCTGCCTTGGCCAGTCTCGGGCTCGATCTGCCACAGGACACCGACGCCGTTGCGCGCGGCAACGAGCTGATCGCCATCCGCGTTTCGCCTGCGCGCGCTGAAGTCTGGGTCCGCGCCGAACAGGCAGCTGATATCCAGTCGCAGCTTGCCGCGCAATTGCCCGAGGGCTCGCTCAATGACTGGCTGCTCGGCCAGATTGAAGCGGGTATCGGTCAGGTATTTGGCAGCACCCGTGAAGAATTCATCCCACAGATGATCAATCTGCAGGCCGTCGGTGGCGTGAGCTTCAAGAAAGGCTGCTACACCGGCCAGGAAATCGTCGCGCGCATGCAGTACCTGGGCAAACTCAAGCGTCGCCTTTATCGCCTGAGCCTTGCCGATCAGGGCCTACCGGAACCCGGCACTGCCTTGTTTTCATCGGTTCATGCCAGCGCGGTTGGCAACGTGGTGATCGCCGCTCTCGCCGACCACGGCGTACAGCTGCTCGCGGTCCTTCAAGCCGATGCTGCCGAAAGTGGTGACATCCATCTGGGTGGACCCGATGGCCCGGCGCTGCACTTGGCTGATCTGCCGTACCAGCTGGATAGCAAACTTGAAACACAGCGCTGAATAATACGAACACCTTCATGCTTGAAATGTCTGCATATTGGTCCCGACTCTCGGCTCATTACGAGCCCGGAGGGGCGGGACGATCCCAACGCCTATGAGATGCGACATGAGCAATATGGCTGAAGAGGTGCAGAGAAACTTAATCAAGGCCATCGATAGAGATGCTTTGTTTCTGCCAACTCTCCCTGAAGTAGCACTAAAGATCCGCCTTGCTGCCGAGAACACCGAAATCAGTGTGGCCGCCCTGAGTAAAGTGATTGGCAGCGACACTGCTCTTTCCGCTCGCCTGATCAAGGTGGTGAACAGCCCATTGCTGCGCCCCAATTTTGAAGTCAGTGACGTCAATACCGCCATTACCCGGCTGGGGGTCAATTACACCTGCAACCTGGCAATCGGCCTGGTGGTCGAGCAAATGTTCCATGCCAAGTCCGACGTGGTTGAACGCAAACTGCGTGAAATCTGGCAACAGAGCCTGCAGGTCGCGGGTATCGCTTACAAGCTCAGCCAGAAGCGGGCTACCCTCAAACCCGATAAGGCAACCCTTGCCGGGTTGATCCATCTGATTGGCGTATTGCCGATCCTGACCTATGCCGAAGATCACAACGAGCTGCTGGCTGACTCGGTCAGCCTCAACCACGTGATCGAACGCATTCACCCGGTGATCGGCGAACGCCTGCTGCGCTCCTGGGATTTCCCGGAGCTATTGGCCACGGTGCCGTTGAAGTTTCAGGACTTCACGCGTGTATCCGCTGCCCCGGATTACATCGATCTGGTGCAGATCGCCACCGTGCACCTGCACCAGAACACCGGCCATCCTTATAGCCAGATCGAAATGAGCAGCCTGCCCGCCTTCCATCAACTGGGGCTGGACCTGAGCGGCGGTCATCTGGGTGCGGAGATGGATGAAGCGAAGATGATGTTGTACTAGAGGTAACGCAAAAATTCACGACAACAGGGGTTGCTGTGGGAGCGAATTCATTCGCGAATGATCGGTTTCAGTCGACAGATCTTTATCGGATGTACCGGCCTATTCGCGAATGAATTCGCTCCCACGGGTGTCCATCGGCTGAATCAACAACACATCACCCCACCACAAAACTGACCCGCACCTTCAACCCGCCAGCAGCGCCATCATGCAGGCTGATCTGGGCAAGGTGCGCTCGGCAGATCTCTCCGACAATCGCCAATCCAAGCCCCGAACCCTTGCCCTGCTGCTGGCTGCGGTAGAAACGCTCGAACACCCGATCACGTTCCGCCTCGGGGATCCCGGGGCCGTCGTCTTCCACTTCCAGAACACCCGGCGCACTGACTCGCAGGATCACATTGCCCCCCGAAGGCGTGTGGGCCAACGCGTTGTCGATGAGGTTACTCAGCAGCTCGTTGAGCAAGGTCGGCTCGCCCAGCAGCATCACCGGCTTTTCCGCCTCCAGCGCCAGCGACACGCCATGGGCGTGAGCCAACGGTGCCATCGCCATGCCCAGTTCCCGAGCCAACTGGCTGAGGTCCAGGGTTTGCGCGCCACCTTCGGCAATGGCCCGCGCACCGTTTTCGATACGGGCCAGAGACAGCAACTGATTGGCCAGATGAGTCAGCCGATCAGTGCCCTGCGCCGCCTCTTCAAGTGTGGTGCGCCAATGCGCAGGTTCAGGGTCACGCAGGCCCAGCTCAACCCTGGCCTTGAGGGCCGCCAACGGCGTGCGCAACTCATGGGCGGCGTCAGCGATGAACTGGGCCTGGCGTTCGAACTGCTGACGCAGGCGCTCGGTGAAGTGGTTGAGCGCGCTCACCAGCGGACGCAGCTCATGTTGCACTTCAACCAGTGGCAGCGCGCGCAAGTCATCAGGCTGGCGCTCCTCGACTTCGGTCCGCAAGCGCTCCAACGGTCGTAACGCAGCACTGACGGTGAACCACACCAGCAGCAGTGCGCCCGCCCCCAGCATGCCCAGGCGCAACAGGGTATCGGCCATCAAGCTGCGCGCCATGCTGACCCGCGCTTCTTCGGTTTCGGCGACGCGGATTTCGGCCATACCGTTCATATTCGGTTCACTGACCGGTTTGAGCAGGCTGACCACCCGCACCGACTGCCCTTGATAGCGCGCGGTATAGAAGCTGGCCAGGGCGGGGTAATCGTCGGTTCTCAGCGTGCCGGGAGGCGGTGGCGGGAGCCCTTCATAACCGGAGATCAGCTTTTTTTCGATGTCGTTGACCTGGTAGTAGATGCGTCCCGCACTGTCATACGCAAAGGTATCCAGCGCGATATAAGGCACATCGGCGCTCAGCGTGCCGTCGCGCTGGGAAACCCCGGCTGCGATCGTCCGCGCCGAGGCCAGCAGGGTTCGGTCGTAAGCGATGTCGGCGGCTTCGCGTCCATTCCAGTAGGCGCTCAAGCCGCTGGCCAGCATCAGCACGGTCATCAGCAGGCCCAGGTTCCACAGCAGCCGCCAACGCAGGCTGTTATGGCTGCTCATCACGGCTTTCCAGCAGATAACCCAGGCCACGGAATGTCACGATGGCCACCGGATGGCCGTCGAGCTTCTTGCGCAGGCGATGCACATAGATTTCGATGGCGTCGGCACTCGCCTCTTCATCCAGACCGAACACTTGTGAAGCCACCTGCTCCTTGCTCATCACTCGCCCAGGCCGGGCGATCAGCGCTTCCAGCACCGCCTGTTCCCGGGAGGTCAGGGTCAACAGCTCATCGCCGAGGGTGAAGCGACGGGTGTCCAGGTCATAGGCCAGCACGCCGCAACGCTGCTGCCGCTCACCCCCCAACACACTGCGACGCAACAGCGCCTTGACCCGCGCTTCCAGCTCGGAAAGCTCGAAAGGTTTGGCCAGGTAATCGTCAGCACCCAGGTTCAGGCCATGCACGCGGTCCTTCACGTCACTGCGAGCGGTCAGCATCAATACCGGCAGGTTTTTACCCCGCCCGCGAAGACGCGCCAGCACTTCAAAGCCATCCATGCGCGGCAGACCTACATCCAGAATGGCGACAGCATATTCCTCACTGCTCAGCGCCAGGTCTGCAGCCACCCCATCATGCAGCACATCAACCGTCAAACCCGCGCCCTTGAGTGCCTGGGCTACGCTTTCGGCTAACTGCAGATGATCTTCAACGAGAAGAACACGCATCGACTTCTCCTGATTGCGTGACTTTTTAGGAGTCCGGAGTTTACAGGCGCACTGGCGACTGTGAAGCCCGGAAACAAATCAAAACTCAATTTAGCTTGCTCTTGAAAGGTTATTGAAAGGTTTACGAAAGCTTCACTGTTTAGCATCAGGCAAACGGCCATATCAGTGGCTGATAGAAAGACGCCTCGAAGCGTTTTCAAAATAAGAACAATATCGGAGTCAACCATGACGATGCCAACGTCCAGGGCTGCTTTGCCCACTCGCAACCACCACCCCCATTTTTCTGACTGTACGCCTATCACGGCGGGCACGACTGCGTTCACCTCTGATTTACCCCGCAAACGCTGAAAGAAACAGTGATCAGCGGCCTGGTCATGGCCGCCGTTCTGAAAGGAAGCACCTAAAACCGCTGTATACCCAACAACAATAAATTCTGGAGACTGACCATGACTTTATCCTTGCGTCGCTTTGCGCTAGCCGCGGGCTGCATGATGTTTGCCACGCATCTGCTGGCTGACGAACCCAAACGCCCCGAATGCATTGCACCCGCCTCACCCGGCGGTGGCTTCGATCTGACCTGCAAACTGGTCCAGAGCGCATTGATCAACGAGAAGATCCTCACCAAACCCATGCGTGTGACCTACATGCCGGGCGGCGTTGGCGCGGTGGCCTATAACGCGGTCGTGGCTCAGCGCCCTGCCGACGCCGGTACGCTGGTGGCCTGGTCGAGCGGCTCGCTGCTGAACCTGGCGCAAGGCAAGTTCGGGCGTTTCGATGAAAACGCCGTCCGCTGGCTGGCTGCGGTTGGTACCAGCTATGGCGCCATCGCCGTTAAAAACGATTCGCCTTACAAAACCCTCGACGATCTGGTCAAGGCACTCAAGGCCGACCCAAGCAAAGTCGTGATCGGCTCCGGCGGCACCGTCGGTAGCCAGGACTGGATGCAGACCGCCCTGATCGCCAAGGCTGCAGGCATCAACCCCCGTGACCTGCGTTATGTCGCCCTTGAAGGCGGCGGCGAAATCGCAACCGCATTGCTCGGCGGCCACATTCAGGTCGGCAGTACCGACATCTCCGACTCCATGCCACACATCCTCAGCGGTGACATGCGTCTGTTGGCCGTGTTCTCCGACAAGCGTCTGGACGAGCCGGAAATGAAAAATATCCCGACCGCCAAGGAGCAAGGCTACGACATCGTCTGGCCAGTGGTTCGCGGCTTCTACCTCGGGCCGAAGGTGACCGACGCCGAATACAAATGGTGGAAGGATGCCTTCGACAAGCTGCTGGCATCGGAAGACTTCGCCAAGCTGCGTGACCAGCGCGAACTGTTCCCGTTTGCCATGACTGGCGAAGAACTGGACACCTACGTGAAGAAACAAGTCGCTGACTACAAGACCCTCGCCAAAGAGTTTGGCCTGATTCAGTGATCGATTGACTGACTAGCGGTCGCCCTGCCTGCGCGGCACGGCGACCCGGGAGTTTCACCATGGTGATCCAACGCATTTTCGCCGCTTTTCTGCTGCTGCTCTGCGCAGCGCTGGCGGTCATGGCCTGGCCCTATCAGGCACCGTTTTCCTACGAGCCTGTCGGTCCTCGAGCCTTTCCCCTGCTGATGCTGGGGCTGATGAGCATCGCTCTGATTTACATGCTGTTCCGCCCGGCGCCCATTGTGCACACCGAAGAAGAACCCGAGCTGGACCGCGAAACCATCGTCAAGATCGTCGCCTGCGTCGCCTTGCTGCTGGTGTTTGCCGGCACCTTCGAACCGCTGGGCTTCATCCTCAGCAGTATTCTGATCGGCATCCCGATGGCGCGCCTGTATGGCGGTCGCTGGGTGCCCAGCGTGATCGTGGTGATTCTGATGAGCATCGGCCTCTACCTGCTTTTCGACAAAGCCATGGACGTTCCGTTGCCCCTGGGCCTGCTCGACGTTCTGGAGAACTAACACATGGATACTTTCAGCTATCTGGGCCAGGGGTTCGGCGTCGCGCTGACCCCCTACAACCTCGTCACCGCGTTGTGCGGCACATTGATTGGCACCGTGGTCGGCCTGTTGCCGGGCCTTGGCCCGATCAACGGCGTGGCACTGCTGATCCCGATTGCCTTCGCCCTGGGCCTGCCACCGGAGTCGGCACTGATTCTGCTCGCGGCGGTTTACCTGGGTTGTGAATATGGCGGCCGAATCAGTTCGATCCTGCTGAACATCCCTGGCGAAGCCTCCACTGTCATGACCACCCTCGACGGCTACCCAATGGCGCGTCAGGGCCTTGCAGGCGTTGCTTTGTCACTGTCAGCATGGAGCTCGTTCATCGGGGCCTTCATTGCGACTTGCGGCATGGTGTTGTTCGCCCCGCTCCTGGCCAAATGGGCAATTGCCTTCGGACCGGCGGAGTATTTCGTACTGATGGTCTTTGCCATCGTCTGCCTCGGCGGCATGGCGGGTGATCGTCCGATCAAGACTTTTATCGCCGCGTTGATCGGCCTGTTCCTGTCAGCTGTCGGCATCGACGCAAACAGTGGCGTGTATCGCTTCACCGGCGACAACATTCACCTGACTGACGGCATTCAGTTCGTGGTGCTGGTACTCGGCCTGTTCTCCATCAGTGAGATTCTGTTGCTGCTGGAAAAAACCCATCGCGGCCAGGAAGCGGTTCAGGCCACCGGACGCATGCTGTTCAACTTCAAGGAAGCGAGTGCGGTCTTTGTCGTGAACATCCGTTGCGGCTTGCTGGGTTTCATCATGGGTGTATTGCCAGGCGCAGGTGCAACCCTGGCCAGTGCCGTGGCCTACATGACGGAAAAACGCATCGCGGGCGCCTCCGGGAAATTCGGCCAGGGTGACATGCGCGGCCTCGCTGCACCGGAAACCGCCATCGGGGCTTCGGCCTGCGGTGCACTGGTGCCGATGCTGACCCTGGGTGTGCCAGGTTCGGGCACCACGGCAGTAATGATCGGCGCGTTGTCGCTGTACAACATCACGCCGGGTCCGATGCTGTTTCAGCAACAGCCGGACATCGTCTGGGGCCTGATCGCTTCGTTGTTCATCGCCAACATCATGCTGGTGATCCTGAACATCCCGATGATCCGCATCTTCACTCGCATCCTTAATGTGCCGAACTGGGCGTTGGTGCCCGTGATCGCGATCATTACCGGGATCGGCGTCTACGCGGTTCACGCCACCACCTTTGACCTGTTCCTGATGGTCGGCATCGGTATCTTCGGCTACATCCTGCGCAAGCTGGACTTCCCGTTGTCACCGATTCTGCTGGGGTTCATCCTCGGCGGTCTGATGGAGCAGAACCTGCGTCGCGCGCTGTCGATCTCCAACGGCGCCATGGAGATTCTCTGGTCCAGCCCGATCACCATCGGCGTCTGGGTGCTGACCATCTTCATGCTGCTGTTCCCGATCATCCGCATCTGGCGCAAGCGCTCCGCTCAGCGTAATGCTGCGACCAGTGTCTGATCGACCCTTCAAGACCTGGTGGGGAACACCGCTGGTCGGCCTGCTGGGCGGATACCTCGCCAGCCAGGTCGGCTGGCCTTTGCCCTGGATGATCGGCTCGTTGCTGGCGATCATCCTGGTCCGCTGCCTGACACCCTGGCAGTTGGCGGAAATACCCGGCGGCCGCAAATGCGGCCAATGGATTGTCGGGATCGGCATCGGCCTGCACTTCACGCCTATCGTGATTGAGCAGGTACTGGCCCATTTCGGACTGATTTTTTTTGCCGCACTGATCACCAGCATTTCCAGCGTGGTCGGTGTGTGGTTGATGCGCCGCAGCGGCGAAGACCGCGCCACGGCGTTTTTCTCCAGCATGCCTGGCGGCTCGGGGGAGATGGTCAACCTCGGCGCACGTAACGGCGCCATCCTCAGCAGCGTAGCAGCCGGTCAAAGCCTGCGGGTCCTGGCAGTGGTGCTGTGCGTTCCGGCGATCTTCAAATACCTGATGGGCAACGGCACACCGCTGGTGCATGGGGGCAGTGTCGACTGGCCATGGCTGGCGCTGTTGTTCCCCTTGGGCGCGGCGGTTGCCTGGCTCTGGCAACGCCTGAAGCAACCCAACCCCTGGCTGTTCGGCCCGCTTCTGGTAAGCGCGGTCATCAGCGTCAGCTTCGATCTGCACATCGGTTTGCCAAATGGCAGCAGTCAGATCGGCCAATGGTTGATCGGCAGCGGCCTGGGTTGCCACTTCAACCGCCAGTTCTTTCAGCGAGCACCCTCGTTCATTGGCCGCACCTTGCTGGGCACGGCGCTGACCATGATGATCGCTGCCCTGGCGGCCCTTGCCTTGAGTTCGGCGACCCATCTGGACCTGCGTTCGCTGACCTTGGGCATGATGCCCGGCGGCATTGCCGAAATGAGCCTGACGGCCGAAGTGCTGCAACTGTCCGTGCCTTTGGTCACGGCGATGCAGGTCATGCGTTTGCTGTTTGTGCTGTTTCTGGCCGAGCCGATTTTCAGATACTGGAATCAGCGCAGCGAAGATCAATCCCTGTAGGAGCTGCCGCAGGCTGCGAACGGCGGTGTATCAGATATACCTTCTTCGCAGCCTGCGGCAGCACCTTCAGCCAGCTCAGGAATGGGCACTCATCAAACCGGCGGCAACCGCCACTCGATCGGCGCCATCCCGTTCTGCTCAAGGTACTTGTTGGCCCGACTGAAATGCCCGCACCCCAGGAAGCCCTTATAAGCAGACAGCGGTGACGGATGCACCGACGTCAGCACCAGATGTTTGGTGGCGTCCACCAGTTTCTGCTTGCTCTGCGCATGGGCGCCCCACAGCATGAACACCAGGTGTGGCTGGTGTTCGCTGACCGTCTCGATGACCTTGTCCGTGAAATGCTGCCAGCCTTTGCCCGCATGAGACGCCGCGTTGGCGCGCTCTACAGTCAGCGTGGTATTGAGCATCAACACGCCCTGATCCGCCCAGGATTGCAGGTGACCATGGCTCGGGATGTCGATGTTCAGATCGCGCTTCAACTCTTTATAAATGTTGACCAGCGAAGGTGGGGCAGGCACGCCGGGTTGTACCGAAAAGCACAGGCCATGAGCCTGACCGGGCCCGTGATAAGGGTCCTGGCCTAGAATGACGACCTTCACCTGGTCCAGCGGCGTTGAATTCAGCGCATTGAAGATCAGCGGCCCCGGCGGATAGATTTCCTTGCCTGCCGCGTGCTCCTGGCGCAGAAATTCTCGCAGTTGGCCCATGTACGGTTTTTCGAATTCCTCACGCAGCGCTTGCTTCCAGCCGGCTTCAAGTTTGATACGGTCGTCGCTTGTCATGGTCACACCTTGAAATCAATGGGCGGACACTAGGAAAGCTGACCGCCAATGTCAAATACAGCACATGCTGAGTCGTCATTTCCTACACTGCACCTCATGCAACCTGAACCTACAGCGCATCACTGCCCCTGTTGGAAACCTGCACAGCCTCGAGAGGACACGATGAACCTGCACTTTGAAGAACTTCCCGCTCAGGACGGCGCCCGTATCGGCATCGCGACCCTGGATGCCGAGAAATCACTGAACGCCTTGTCGTTGCCCATGCTTAATGCCTTGCAGCAGCGGCTGGACGCGTGGGCCAGCGACGACGGCATTGTCTGCGTGCTGTTGCGCGGCAACGGTGCCAAGGCGTTTTGCGCAGGTGGCGACGTCAGATCGCTGGTGGACGCCAGCCGTGAACATCCGGGGCAGGTTCCTGCATTGGCCGCGACCTTTTTCGCTGCTGAATACCGGCTCGACTACAGCCTGCACACCTATCCGAAACCTTTGATTTGTTGGGGCCACGGCTACGTACTCGGCGGCGGCATGGGGCTGTTGCAGGGCGCCGGAATCCGCATCGTCACTCCGAGCAGCCGTCTGGCGATGCCGGAAATCAGTATCGGTTTGTTCCCGGATGTCGGCGCCAGTTGGTTCCTGTCGAAACTCCCCGGCAAGCTCGGCCTGTTCCTGGGCCTGACCGGCGCACATATCAACGGCCGTGATGCCCTGGATCTGGGTCTGGCGGATCGTTTCCTGCTTGAAGACCAGCAGGACGAACTGATCGACGGCCTGCAACAGCTCAACTGGCAGGAACAGACCGCCATTCAGCTCAACAGCCTGCTCAAAGCACTTCAGCAGGAAGCCATCGGCCAACTGCCAGAAGCGCAGTGGTTACCGCGCCGGGCACAGATCGATGAACTGCTGGACGTGGGTAACCTGACCTGCGCCTGGAACGCCATCAGCCACCTGCAACACAGCGAAGACGCCCTACTCGCCCGCGCGGCGAGAACCCTCGTGCACGGCTGCCCGATGACCGCCCATCTGGTATGGGAACAACTGCACCGCGCCCGCCACATGTCCCTGGCCGAAGCCCTGCAGATGGAATACACCATGAGCCTCAACTGCTGCCGCCACCCGGAATTCAGCGAAGGCGTCCGCGCCCGTCTGATCGACAAAGACAACCAGCCCCACTGGCACTGGCCGGATGTCGCGAGCATTCCATCGACAGTGGTGGATGCACACTTCAGCAAGGCGTGGGAGGGACGGCATCCGTTGGCGGATTTGTCGGGGTATTGATGGCCGACCCCAGATTGAATATCCTCCTTACCACGAAGTAAGGAAATCAACTCAACGGAGGTAGCTATGGCTGCTGCTACGGTCACATCGAAAGGCCAAATCACCATTCCTGCGCAAGTGCGGGCCTCCCTCGGTCTTGATACCGGAGACAGAATCGAATTTGTCGATATCGGCAATGGCAAATTCGCGATTATGGCTGCCACACACTCTGTGCGGGATCTTAAAGGGCTGATACGCAAACCAGCCAAACCGATCAGCATTGAGGACATGAACCTTGCCATCGAAGCACAGGGGGCAAAAGCCAAATGATCGGTTTGGATACCAATGTGCTGGTGCGTTACGTTGCTCAAGATGATCAGAAACAGTCTGCAGTCGCATCCGAGCTGATTGAGTCGCTCACTGCGTCCTCCCCTGGCTTCATCGCCCTGGTCTCAGTCGTAGAGCTGGTATGGGTGCTGCAATCGAGTTATCAATCCAGTAAATCTGAAATTATCGTGGTGCTTGAAACACTTCTGCGTACCCGCGAATTAACACTGGAAAACGCTGAAACTGTTTGGCAGGCGCTGAGACGATTCAGTGAGTCCAACGCTGATTTTGCAGACTGTTTGATTGAACGCTCCGCTAATGCGGCGGGCTGTGACCATACCGTCACGTTTGATAGTAAGGCAGCCAAGACCGCAGGAATGCAGAGGCTCTCTTGATGCAAGAGCGCTTACCCATGAACACATTCCTTCAGTACAGAGGCTTCCTAGGCTCAATCGAAGTCAGCCCTGAAGATAACTGCCTGCTCGGGAAGCTCCAGTTCATCCCGGCACTGGTCAGCTATGAAGGCCAGACTGCCGTTGACCTGTCTCAAGCATTTCGAGATGCGGTGGATGACTATCTTGCAACCGGCGCCCCTTGTGAGCTTTCCTCTTCCAGACGGCAAATGAATGCCCGATCCCAAAATGCGTCGACTGCTTGCGCATCATTAGGGTTGTAGGGCGATTCGGGATCTTGAGTGATAGGGACATCGGCTGCGGCCTCGCGTTTGAAAGGCTCCAATGACCGTTGCGTGATGGTGTCATAACGTCTCCTTTTTTTAAAAAATCTTATTACTGATCTTTGAACTTCATTGCAAATACATAACTCGGCAACAATCCCACACCAACTTCAGAACCTTCTCACAAAAAGTCAAAGATTGAGGCATCCGACTCAATCCAACCGCTGTATCAAGATACAAATTTTTAAATCACAAACGTGAACCCTCAAAGAATTTAACTGATACTTAGGCGCGTCTTGAGCGATGCTGCTCCATAAGCAAAAAATATAAATATGTACCGACAATTGGAATGAAATGGATGATATTTGAAAATCCAGTCAGGCATTCAAGCCCTTGGTTTCTGAGCCCCACCCAGGCACCCCAACGTCTTCAAACACTACCTAGCAATATCAGGCCTTACGTGGCAGACCTGATACGTGATGGTTTCACCGTCATCAAAGGGTCGATACCCAAGGAAAAATGCATTTCAGTCATTGAAAACTTCAAGACCTTTGCCCGCTTGAACAGTGACAAATTCGCTAAATTTCTCGATCAGGACGGGCACTACCCCCGCATTGTCAATCTGCACGCGACCTTTCCTGAGCTCATTGACCTATTCGACAAGAATAGGATTGCGTACGACGTTCAGGAAGCCATGTTCGGGAGCGCGCCAAGCCTCTACACATCGTTGTTCTACGAGCGCGGCTCGGCGCAGCCTATTCATCGCGATACCCCTTATTTCTCGACGAAGCCTGAGATGTATTACCTAGGAGTATGGGTCGCACTCGAGGATGCAAACGAGCAAAACGGTGCTTTGGAAGTGATGCGTGGCGGGCACAATATTCCTGAACCGGACCGTGAAGCAATTGCCCTGGCTCATTTTAAAAGCCTGGATGCGGTGCCAAGTAGCTCCGCTCTTCTGTGGGATGGCTTTCAAAATGAAGTTCAACGACTCTGCGCAGAAGCCGGTATCAAAAAAGAGCAATTAACAGTAGAGGCCGGTGACACCGTTATCTGGCACCCGCAACTACCGCATGGTGGAGGACAGATAAAAGACATCACGAAAAGCAGATTCAGCTTTGTGATGCATACAACGCCACGGGGCACGCCGGTTTATCACCATGATAAATTTTTCAATCCGATGGCCGCTGCTGAAATGAACTCTGGGCGTCCTTATGAAAAGCACGGAGACAGTTATTTCGTTAAACACGATGAGGTGGATTTTGCTCACGTGGAGCTGGTCCGAACGAGCGATTTCAAAACGCCTATTTAAACTAAAGATCAATAACAGTCGTGAACCAAGCGGTTCCAAGGCTTTCGATTCGCTAACAAAAACGGCGCCTAAATAAGCGCCGTTCTCGATTCCTCTACCTACCGACTACCGATGCCCCCCTCTCCCATCACCCCCGCGACCACCTCGGCCATCCCCTCTACCTCCTCGACCTGGTCCGTCATGGCCTCGGCCGCCGTGTCCGTCGCCCCATGAAGGGCCTGGGCGGCCTGGGTAGTTGCGGTAGTCGTTGCGCGGGTTGCGATAACCGGGGTTGGGACGGTAGCGGTTATCGCCCCAGCCGTAACCCGGTGGTCGGCCCGGCTGGTAGTAGCGCGGCACCGGCGGTGGTGAGTAATAGCGCACCGGTGGTGGCGCGTAGTAGCGTTGTTGCGGCGCTACGTAGATTCGCCGCTCCTGATAATAGGGGCGATAACCGTTGTCGTAGACGTAAGTATCACCACGTACGTACGCCGGCTGTGTGTAAACCTCGGATTCGTAATAGCCAGAGGTTGCATAGCAACCTGAGAGTGTCAGAGCCAATACAACGATGAGCAAGGTTCGTCGATACATGGCGGCCTCCTGGACCGCTATTGGGCACAAACCAGCGACGCTGGTCGGCGTCCAGCCAAAGGTTGGCGGACGTGAAATGAGACACTAAAAAGACAATCAAGTGCCCCCCACCGGATAGTATCTGACGAGCTACCGCCCTATTGCGGTGCGGCTGTGCACCAGTCAATGGCGTGATTGGAGCCTCTGCCGCTGCAGGAAAACGCCCCCGGCCACGTCATCCGCCGCCTCCAGCAAGTTGGCACAACTCTCGCTTATCAATCGGTGTGCAGGAGTCAACTCAGGTTCGCGGCACCACAATTTGCAATAGCTGACTAGGGTTCCGGCTCGCCTCTGGCGAGTGGCTGGTCCGAGAGTTGGCGACCTCCAGTAGAGGTTACACGGCGGGATAAAAGCCCGGGAGACAGGACACCAGTGGTGTCGCGTAGCTCCTGACCGCCTTTCTTTCGCTACTGGAGGTAATTACATGCAAAAGTCCCGTCTATTGGGCCTGCTGACCGCAGGCCTCATCGCTGCATTAAGCCTCTCCCCGGCACAGGCTGCCGTTAAAAAAGAATTCAACGTCTGCTGGACGATCTACGCCGGCTGGATGCCCTGGGAATACGCAGGCACCCAAGGCATCGTCGACAAGTGGGCGAAGAAGTACGACATCAAGATTGATGTCACCCAGCTCAACGACTACGTCGAATCCATCAACCAATACACCGCTGGCCAGTTCGATGGCTGCACCATGACCAACATGGATGCGCTGACAATCCCGGCAGCCGGTGGCGTGGAAAGCACCGCGCTGGTGGTCAGTGACTTCTCCAATGGCAACGACGGCATCGTGATCAAGGGCGCGGACAAGAAAGTCGCGGACCTCAAAGGCATGAACGTCAATCTGGTGGAGCTTTCGGTTTCCCACTACTTGCTGGCCCGGGCGCTGGACAGCGTCGATCTGGCGGAGAAGGACCTGAAAGTCGTCAACACGTCCGATGCCGATATTTCTGCCGCATTCAACACCAGTGACGTTCAGGCGGTGACCACCTGGAACCCGATGCTGGCCGATATCAAGGCCAAGCCCGGTGTGACCGAAGTGTTCAATTCCAGCCAGATTCCGGGCGAGATCATGGACATGATGGTGGTAAACACCCAGACCCTGAAAGACAACCCCGCGCTGGGCAAAGCCCTGACCGGCGCCTGGTTTGAAGTGGTTGCGCTGATGAACGCGAAAAACGCTCAGAGCAAAGCCGCGCTGGAACACATGGCCAAGGCCTCGGGCACTGATCTGGCCGGTTTCCAGGCGCAACTGGACACCACCAAGCTGTTCGCCACGCCCAAGGAAGCCTTGGAGTTCGCCACCAGCAAACAGCTGCCGGACACCATGCGCAAAGTCGCCAACTTCTCGTTCGAGCATGGGTTGCTGGGTGAAGGCGCCAAGGACTCCAGCGCCGTGGGCATGACCTTCGCCAACGGCGTCACGTCCGGCGACAAAGCCAACCAGAAGCTGCACTTCGATACCAGCTATGTGCAGATGGCTGCCGACGGCACGTTGTAAACCGGGTCCAGAAAGGTCATTGCCATGCGTTTGATAAATCGCCGCCCGGATCGCGCCAGCCGCCTGATCCTGGTGCTCCTGCCGTTCGCCTTGTTGCTGTTCGCCTACTTCACGGGCTCGGCAGCCAGGCTGACGGAAAACCCCAACGACAAGCTGCTGCCCAGCGCGGTGCAAATGGCCGATGCGGTAAAACGCATGGCTTTCACCGAAGACCAGCGCAGCGGCGGTTATCTGCTCTGGCAGGACACCGGTTCCAGCCTGCAACGGCTGGGCATTGGCCTGGGCATCAGCGCGCTTTTGGGGCTGTGCCTTGGGATTGCGTCGGGCATCCTGCCGTTGTTCGGCGCGCCGTTGTCGCCCCTTTTGACGGTGCTGTCGATGGTCCCGCCGCTGGCGATCCTGCCGATTCTGTTCATCGTCTTCGGCCTGGGGGAGCTGTCGAAGGTGATGCTGATCGTCATTGGCATCACCCCGATTCTGGCCCGTGATCTGGAGCAACGGGCGCGGGAAATTCCCGTTGAATTGCTCATAAAGGCCCAGACGTTGGGCGCTTCCACGTGGACGCTGATCCTGCGGGTGATCCTGCCGCAATTGCTGCCGCGTCTGCTGATTGCCCTGCGCCTGGTGCTGGGTTCGGCGTGGCTGTTCCTGATCGCCGCCGAAGCCATCGCCTCCACGGACGGTCTGGGTTACCGGATCTTTCTGGTGCGCCGCTACCTGGCCATGGACGTGATTCTGCCTTACGTGGTCTGGATCACCCTGCTCGCCTGGCTGATGGACTGGGGCCTCAAGGCACTGACCCGCAAGGCGTTCCCCTGGTATGAGGGGGCACGGGCATGAGCTTCATTTCAGTCAAGAACGTATGGCAGAAATACGATGACCTGGTGGTACTCGAAGGCCTGAACCTCAGCGTCGCCGAAGGTGAGTTCTGCACACTGGTCGGCGCATCAGGCTGCGGCAAGTCGACTTTCCTGCGTCTGTTGCTGGGGCAGGAAGTGGCAAGCAAAGGCAGCATCACCCTGGACGGCAAGGCACTGGCCTGCGAGCCGGATGCCAGTCGCGGTGTGGTGTTCCAGCGTTACTCGGTGTTCCCGCATCTGTCGGTGCTGGACAACGTGGCGCTGGGCCTGGAGCTGCCACGTTCGGCACTGCTCGGGCGATTGTTCGGCAGCGCCAAGCGTGAGGCTCGGGAGCAGGCCGCGCAGTTGTTGCACAAGGTCGGCCTGGGCCACGCGCTGGACAAATACCCGGCGCAGCTCTCCGGCGGCATGCAGCAACGGCTGGCCATCGCTCAGGCTTTGATCATGAAGCCTCGGGTGTTGCTGCTCGACGAGCCATTCGGCGCCCTCGACCCCGGCATTCGCAAAGACATGCACGCCCTGTTGCTGGAGCTGTGGCGCGAGACGCAACTGACGGTGTTCATGGTCACTCACGACCTGTCCGAAGGTTTCAACCTCGGTACGCGCTTGCTGGTCTTCGACAAGGTGCGCGTCGACCCCCACGCCCCCGGCGCCTATGGCGCACGCATCACTTACGACATTCCCCTGAACAGCGACCGCCGCGCAGCCCGCGCCGCGCTTGATTCGCTGCAACAGGCTTAAAGGATTCTGACTCATGACTGCATCCAACACGCTCTTCCCTGTCTTCGCCGAAGAACTGCTGCCCGGCGGCGCCCATCGCTCGTTCGTGCTCAAGCGCGGCGAATTGCTGCGCCTGACCGATCTCAACGGCAACGCCAACGTCAGCCTGACGATGCTCAACGCCAGTGAAAAAACCGAGCGTCTGAACCTGCCCGACAGCCTCAAATGCCAACACACCGCCAAGCTCACCCGCGGCCATTGCCTGTACTCGGACATGGGCCGCGTACTGGCGGCAATTACCGCTGACACCTGCGGCTGGAGCGACAGCCTCGGCGGCGTGCTCTGCGCTGACGAAGTCGCGGAAAAATACGGCCAGGGCCGTTATCAGGAACTGCGCAATGGCTTCTTCCGCAACGGCGTCGACAATCTGCTGGTTGAACTCGGCAAGTGGGGTCTGGGCCTGTCCGACCTGCTGATGACCTTGAACCTGTTCAGCCGGGTGAACGTGGACGACGCAGGCAAGCTGCATTTCGTAGAGAGCAACGCCAAGGCGGGGGATTACATCGAACTGTACGCGCCGATGGACACACTAGTGGTGCTCACCGCCCTGCAACACCCCATGGATCCCAACCCGGAATACGCGCCACAGCCGGTCAAGCTGAGCTGGATGAAAGCCGACGCCAGCGTCGCCGAGCACTGCCGCACATCCCGCCCGGAAAACGAGCGTGGCTTCATCAACACCGACCGCCTGTTCGCCTGAGGAGCACCGCCATGAGTCTGCATTCCACCATTGCCACAACCACCACCCACATCCCGGCAGGCGAGCCGTCGCTGACCGAACTCAAGGCCGGGCAAACCCTGCGCATCCTCGATCTGCAAGGCAATCAGGCCGTCGACACGTTGTTCTTCAGCCTGGCCAACCCGCGCGAGCGTTACGACGTGCAGCGTACGTTGCGCCGTCAGGGCAGCGTCTACCTGACCACCGGCAGCGTGCTGTATTCCAACCTTGGCAAGCCGATGCTGACCATCGTCGACGACACCTGCGGTCGCCATGACACCCTCGGCGGCGCCTGCGCGCAAGAGAGCAACACCGTGCGCTACGCCCTGGAAAAACGCCACATGCACAGCTGCCGCGACAATTTTCTACGCGCTTGCATTCACGACGGTCGACTGGGTAAAGGCGACATCAGCCCGAACATCAATTTCTTCATGAACGTGCCGGTGACCGCCGATGGCGGGCTGACCTTCGAAGACGGGATCTCCGCCCCCGGCAAGTACGTCGAGTTGCGCGCCGAAATGGACGTGATCGTACTGATCTCCAACTGCCCGCAGCTGAACAACCCGTGCAACGGCTACAACCCGACGCCGGCTGAGTTGCACGTCTGGGATTGAGGCATCGCGGCTAACGCGGCTCCTACGGGATCGCGTTCCTGTCGTAGGAGCGGCTTTAGCCGCGAACCCGCCGCGAAATCAAGCGAACACCCCACGACGGACGACCCTCGTGCAGACACATCAATAGCGGGACGGCCCGCTTCCCAGTTCGAGGTCGAGCGGATCGACCTCCGGGGTTCAAGACATGTTCGACAAACTGCTGATTGCCAACCGTGGCGCGATTGCCTGCCGCATCCTGCGTACGTTGCGTGCCCTACACGTTCAGGGCGTGGCGGTGTATTCCGAAGCCGACGCCGCCAGCCTGCACTTGCTGGAGGCCGACGAAGCTCACAGCCTGGGCGAAGGCGGCGCAGCCGGGACTTATCTGGCGGTGGACAAGATCCTCGCCATCGCCAAAGCCAGCGGCGCAAAAGCCATCCACCCCGGTTACGGCTTCCTGTCGGAAAACGCCGCGTTTGCCCAGGCCTGTGAAGAGTCGGGTATTGCCTTTGTCGGCCCGACGCCTGAACAACTGCGGGTTTTCGGCCTCAAGCACACCGCCCGCGCGCTGGCCAAAATGCACGGCGTGCCGATGCTAGAAGGCACCGAGCTGCTCGACAGCATCGAAGCCGCCCTGAGCACCGCCGACATCATCGGTTACCCGGTGATGCTCAAAAGCACCGCCGGTGGTGGCGGCATCGGGATGCGGGTATGCCGCAGTGCAGCTGAATTGAGCGAGTCCTTCGAGGCCGTCAAACGCCTGGGGCAGAACAACTTCAGCGACGCTGGCGTGTTTATCGAAAAGTACATCCAGCGTGCTCGCCATCTTGAAGTGCAGGTGTTTGGCGACGGTCGCGGCGAAGTCCTGGCTTTGGGTGTGCGCGATTGCTCGGTGCAACGCCGCAACCAGAAAGTCCTCGAAGAAACCCCGGCCCCGAACCTGCCCGACGGCATGGGCGAAGCCCTGTGCATGGCCGCGATCAAGCTGGCCAAGGCGGTCAACTACCGCAGCGCCGGGACCGTAGAGTTCGTCTTCGACAGCGACGACCAACGCTTTTACTTTTTGGAAGTGAACACGCGGTTGCAGGTCGAGCATGGCGTGACTGAACAAGTCTGGGGCGTGGATCTGGTCAGCTGGATGGTGCAACTGGCTGCGGGTGATCTGCCGCCGTTGGCTCAATTGCAGGCCGCACTCAAACCCAGCGGACACGCCATCCAGGCACGTCTGTATGCCGAAGATCCGGGCCGGGATTTCCAGCCCTGCCCTGGCTTGCTTACGGCCGTGAACTTCCCCGCCGTCGATGGCAAAAGCCTGCGCATCGATACCTGGGTAGAGGCCGGTTGCGAGATCCCGCCGTTCTTCGACCCGATGATCGCCAAGGTCATCAGTTGGGCGCCGAATCGCCAACTGGCCAGCGACGGCCTGGCTAACGCTCTGAACGAAACCCGTCTGTATGGCGTCGAGACCAATCGCGATTATCTGCGCCAGATCATCGCCGACGTGCCCTTCGCCAGCGGCCAGCCGTGGACTCGTTGCCTGGAAGGTCTGGTCTATCGCGCAGACACCTTTGAAGTGCTCAGCGGCGGTACGCAATCCAGCGTTCAGGATTATCCCGGTCGCCTGGGTTACTGGGCCGTGGGCGTACCGCCCTCTGGGCCGATGGACAGCCGCGCCCTGCGTCAGGGCAACCTTTTACTGGGCAATGCCGAAGGGTGCGCCGCGCTGGAAATCACCATGAGCGGGCCGCTGTTGCGCTTCAATACGGACGCGGTTGTAGCGGTGACTGGCGCGGTTATTCCCCTGACGCTCAATGGCGAGTCTCAGCCCCTCAATACCGCGGTGTTCGTACCAGCCGGTTCGCAATTGGCGCTGGGTACGATTGCCGGTACTGGTGCGCGCAGTTATCTGTGCATACGCGGCGGGCTGGATGTTCCGGATTATCTGGGCAGCAAAAGCACCTTTACGTTGGGGCAGTTTGGCGGGCATGGCGGCCGGGCATTACGCGCGGGCGACGTGCTGCACATTGCGCCCCTGGCTGATCGCAGCGCCGGGCAGCAAATCCCCTCGGACCAGTTGGAAGAGCTGGGAGATGTGCGCCACATTCGCGTGATCTATGGCCCCCACGGTGCGCCGGAATACTTCACTGAACACTACATGCATACCTTCTTCGCCACGGCCTGGGAAGTGCACTTCAACTCCAGCCGCACCGGCGTGCGCCTGATCGGGCCGAAGCCGGAATGGGTGCGCGCTGACGGTGGCGAAGCAGGCCTGCACCCGTCGAACATTCACGACAACCCCTATGCGATTGGTGCGGTGGACTTCACCGGTGACATGCCCGTGATCCTCGGCCCGGATGGCCCGAGCCTGGGCGGCTTTGTCTGCCCGGTGACCATCATCGAGGCCGACCTCTGGCAGTTGGGCCAGCTCAAGGCCGGGGACAAGGTGATGTTTGAGGCGGTGAGTATTCAGACCGCACGGCAGTTGATCGTAGGGAGCGCGCTCCTACGGGGGCCTGGAACATCAGCGCAATCCTGTGGGAGCGAGCTTGCTCGCGAAGAGGCCGGGACTTCAGATACATCTTCAACGCCCGAAAAATTGCCTTCGCGAGCAAGCTCGCTCCCACGGATTTCACCGGTGCTGAATTCACCCATCGTGCTCGACATCGGCACCGACGACACCCGTCTGGTCGCGCGTCTTTCCGGTGACACGCATCTGTTGCTGGAAATCGGCGCACCGGAGCTGGATCTGGTGTTGCGCTTTCGCGGGCATGCGTTGATGCAGGCGCTGGAAGCCAAACAGCTGCACGGCGTGATCGACCTGACGCCGGGGATACGTTCGTTGCAAGTTCATTACCAGCCTGAACAGCTGCCGCTGGCGCAATTGCTGGAAATCGTTGCCGGGGAATGGGACGCCGTCTGCGCGGCCAAGGACTTGCAAGTGCCGTCGCGCATCGTGCATCTGCCGTTGTCCTGGGACGACCCGGCCTGCCAGCTGGCCATCGAGAAATACATGACCACGGTGCGCAAGGATGCACCCTGGTGCCCGAGCAATCTGGAGTTCATCCGCCGCATCAATGACCTGCCCAACCTCGACGAGGTGCAGCGCACGGTCTTTGAGGCCAGCTATCTGGTCATGGGCCTGGGTGACGTTTACCTCGGCGCGCCGGTCGCCACCCCGCTCGACCCGCGCCACCGTCTGGTGACCACCAAGTACAACCCGGCGCGCACCTGGACCGCCGAGAATTCGGTGGGCATCGGTGGCGCCTACATGTGCGTCTACGGCATGGAAGGCCCCGGCGGTTATCAGTTTGTCGGGCGCACCTTGCAGATGTGGAACCGCTATCGCGAGGTCGCCGCGTTCGATGGCAAGCCGTGGCTGTTGCGCTTCTTCGATCAGATTCACTTCTACCCGGTCAGTGCTGACGAACTGCTGCGCATCCGCCGGGATTTCCCCCTGGGTCGTTTCCCGCTGGAGATTGAACACAGCACGCTGAACCTGGCCGACTATCAAGCCTTCCTCAATCGTGAAGCCCAGGGCATTGCAGCGTTCCGCAGCCAGCAGCAGGGTGCGTTCAATGCCGAGCGTGAACGCTGGATCGCCAGCGGTCAGGCCAACTTCGAAAGCGAAGAAGCAGTTGCACCGCTCACTGAAGAAGCGCCCCTTAACGAGGGTGAACACAGCGTCGACAGCCACATCGCCGGTAACCTCTGGCAAGTACAGGTAGAAACAGGCCAGCGCGTGGAAGCGGGTGATGCACTGGTGATTCTGGAGTCGATGAAAATGGAAATTCCGCTGCTGGCCCCCATCGCGGGTACCGTGCGCGAAGTCCGGGTGCAACCGGGTTCGGCGGTGCGTGCCGGGCAGCGCGTGGTGGTTCTGCAAGCCGACTGATTTTTTGACTTACCGACGGAATCGAACCATGAGCCTTGAAGTACTTTTATCTGATCTACGCCTGGACTCGGTGCGTGCAGCCTATGAGTCCGGCAGCGTCACGCCGCGTCAACTGATCCTGGCCCTGCGAGAAAAGGCCGTTGCCCTGAACCCGCAGTATCACCTGTTCATCTACTTGCTGAACCCTTCGGAGCTGGAGCCTTATCTGGTCGCGCTGGAAGGCCGAGACATCAAGGATTTGCCGTTGTACGGCGTCCCGTTTTCCATCAAGGACAACATCGATCTGGCCGGGATACCCACCACTGCGGCCTGCGTGGCGTACTCGTACACACCCAAACAATCGGCCACCATCGTCGAGCAATTGCTGGCCCTGGGGGCGATTCCCATGGGCAAGACCAACCTCGATCAGTTCGCCACCGGCTTGAACGGCAGCCGCTCGCCGTTTGGCGCCTGCCCCAACAGCGTGCTCCTGGACTATCCGTCCGGCGGCTCCAGCTCCGGCTCGTCGCTTGCCGTGGCGCTGGGGGTCAGCAGCTTTTCGCTGGGCACCGACACCGCTGGCTCGGGACGCGTGCCCGCTGCGCTGAATAACCTGGTGGGCATGAAGGCCAGCAAAGGGCTGATCTCCACCGCTGGGGTCGTGCCCGCCTGTCGCACCCTGGATTGCGTCACCACCTTCACCGCCACCGCTCGGGAGGCCAGCCAGTTGCTGAGCCTGACCGCAAGGCTGGACCCGCGTGACGAATACAGCCGCAGCAACCCATCGTGGAACGATGCCAGCGCCTTTGGCGCACCCAGGCCGTTCCGCTTTGGCGTGCCTCGCGCCGAAGACCTTGAATACTTCGGCTGTGCGCAAGGCCCACGGCTGTTCGCAGACGCCGTCGAGCGCTTGACAGCCCTGGGCGGCGAAGCGGTCACGATTGATCTTTCACCGTTCCTCGAAGCAGCGAGCCTGCTCTACAACGGCCCCTGGGTCGCCGAGCGCTACAGCGTCGCGGGCGAACTGATGCAGAGCAATCCTGCAGCAGTCTTGCCGGTCATCCAGGCAGTATTGGCCAAAGCGCCGACCGTCACCGGGGTTCAGACCTTCCAGGCGCAATACCGCCTGCAACAACTCAAGGCGATCTGCGACAAGGCGCTGCAATGCCTGGACTGCGTGGTCACGCCCAGCATCCCCCGTCCGGTGACCAATGCCGAACTGGAAGCCGAGCCTGTGTTGCGCAACTCGGAGCTCGGCTATTACACCAATTTCGTCAACCTGCTCGATTACGCCGCCGTCGCCGTGCCTGGCGGGTTCATGGAAAACGGCCTGCCGTGGGGCGTGACGCTGTTTGGCCGGGCGTTCACCGATCAATACCTGCTGAGCGTTGCCGATGCCCTGCAGCGTCACACCGACCTGCCACTGATTGGCGGGCAACACGCGACATTGAGCACACCACCCAGCCTGGCCCGTCACGACATGGCTCGGATTGTCGTCTGCGGCGCCCACCTGGATGGCCTGGCCCTGAACTGGCAGCTCAAGCAGCGTGGCGCAACGCTTGTGCAGAGCACGCAAAGTTCGGCCGATTACCAGCTTTACGCCTTGGTGGGCGGCCCGCCGTTTCGGCCCGGTATGGTGCGGGTCGATCAAGGCGGTGTCGCTATCGACGTGGAAGTCTGGGAGTTGCCGAGCCGCGAACTGGGTTCGTTCCTCACCGGCATCCCGGCACCGTTGGGGATGGGCAAAGTGCAGCTGGCCGATGGACGCTGGGAGTGCGGTTTCATCTGCGAAGCCTATGGCTTGCAAGGCGCAACAAATATCAGCCACCTGGGCGGCTGGAGGGCTTATTTGCAAAGTCGATAAATAGTTAGCACAAGGGAAAAACCATAGCCGACATAGTGAGCGTTCAACTCACCCTGTCGGCTTTTTTATGAACGACTACCCCCATCACACCGAAGCCCATCGAAACCGTCTTGAGGCGCTGACCAAAAGTCCCGGTTTCAAGCTCATCGCCCACTCCACACTGTTGCTCAAAGCCAGCCAGATGGACATGGACTACCCGCCCCGGCTGCGCGACTACGTTCGCGAACAGTTGAAGCAGCTCCTGAAACGCACCACCGGCAAAGCGCTGTCGCCGGACACCCTGAGCATTCGCTTTCGCACCGACACTAACCCTGCGGTGGATGATCAGGGTCATGAGCGTTACTCGCGTCGTATGACCCTGACGGACATCGGCGTGATGTCCTTCGACGGGGCGATGATGGGCGCGCTGCTGCAAAACACGTTCGCCGACCAGCCGCTGGATAAATCAACGCCAACCCTGACCGCCAAAGCCGCCATTGAGCTGGTCGTCAATGCCCGCTGGGCTTTTGACTATCCGGCCTTGCTGGAGAGCTTCTGGGACAAACATCGGGACACCTATCGAGCGCTGGCCAAGTTGTCTTTTCTCGATGAACTGGCCAGGCAGAACGAGCGCAGGCAAATCAGCCGCGAAGGGTATCAGTTGGCGCTGGAAGCGCTGGGGCTTGAGGCGTTTCCAGACTCGGGGCTTTGCCTGCAGCTGGCCGTGCGCGGCACCTGGTCCGTGGCGAGCCTGCTCATGATCAACGAACAACTGATTCCGGATGCCTTTCAACTGCGCTCGAAAAACACCTCGCATTGCTTCATCCATTTGCCGGGTGGCAGAACCACACCGGTGGAATACATCGGCGCTGAGCCACGCTACATGACGCAAAAGCTGGTTGCCGCACTGAACGGAACCCGAGGTCAGCAAGCCGTGTCCGGACGGACCAGCCTGAGTGAGATACAGGGCGATATATTTTCAGCCATCACGGCCGCCGAGGAAAAACGCTCCCTGGACTATCTCGACGCACAGGCGGGCGAGTCACAGGTTGGCCTCAGCCCGCAGCCCAATCCTTTCACCAGGATTGAACGTGGCCTGTCCCTGCTCGGCGCCATAGACATCTGGCAATCAACGCCCGGCATCCTGCAACACATACCCACGCCATTGAGCACGGCCGCCAGCGTCATGACCAACGCCTTGCGCGAAAAGCACGGCTGGACGGTTGATCCCGACCGGGTGTTCATCCGCTATCAACGCGGACACTCGATTACGCCGTTGGGCGACGCGCGACATCCCGCGGTCGACTTTCAGGTGCCGGACGAGCGCCCCATCAGCCTGAGCGAAGCCCTGGTGAGCAACTACCGCGTCGCTTCCCCCAACGGCTACATCGACCATGGCGGGCGCACCGCCGTGTATTACGACAGCACCGGCAAAGGGGTGTGGACCGCAGGTCAGGAGCTGCCGATGGATCCGCAGGCCATCGAAACCGTGATACGGGAAATCAACTTCCTGGACCTCATGCATCGCAAAATTGATGAGTTCTGGGCGCTGCACCAGACCACGATTGATCAGACGTTGCAGGCTCACTTCACGACCCAGGCACTGTTGTGCCTCAAACAAGGCACCGTGCAACGCAGCGGATTTGACCTGATCGTCCAGGCCCTTGATCAGCTGACCGACGCCCCCGACGGCAAGCCTGTCGAGTGGTTGATACCAGGCTTCTTTTTGCAGCACTCCATTTTCGAAGGACCCGTGGCGCAGTCCTGCCCAAGCCTGCTGGTGCTCAGCCATCCTGACCAGCCGCAACGGGTGCTCTATCAGGCGGGGATGCTCAAGGCGTTCGTCGAGTTCGCCAGCGAAGACGACCTCAACCGCTATTTGCGCTACGCAGCCCGCAGCCAGACGTGGCGCGAAGCCGTGTTCAACTATGTGCCCATGCGCCATCAGCCGAGGCTCACCTACATTCTGAAACTCTGGGCCGGAGAGCAGGCGCCGAGTGAGCCAATTTCAATATTGCGCCCCTGGTCCGACGTCTTGCTCAATCAGGATGCGCGCAAGGCTTTGGCCCAGGAGCGCAGCGACCAGCGCTTTGCGGGTTCACCGTTTGCCCACATCCGCAGCATGCTCCGGCAGAACGCGCGCTGGGATGCGGGCGACTCCATCGTCACCTCGCAAGAGGTTTCCCTGCGCTACTGGACGCGTCAGCTCAGCCATTTGCAGTTTTTGCTGGCGCCCCTGTCCATGCTGCTGACACCTGCTCTGATCGGTGCATTGGCAACCGAACTGGGCATCGTGGGGCTGAATATCGCCTCGGCAAACCTGCCGGGGGCGCGTCACGACGAAAAACGCCAGGCCATGCTCAGCGTTCTGTCACTGGGTTTGCTGCAACTCCCGCCGCTCATGCCCCGCATCGCCCATGCCCTGGGCAAGTTGGCGAGGCCGGTGAAACCGGCTGTACGTCCGGCGCTGGCTGCTGCAACCAATACCCGAAGCTTCGGCACCTGGCTCCATCGTTCGATGCGCGAACGGGAAACACGCCTTGAACAGTTTTTCCATACCGACACCGCACTCAAGGCCTGGCACATACCCGGCCATCCGAACTTCGCAACTCTTGCAGTCAAGGCCTGGAAGCTGCAACGACAGTTCCTGCTGTGGACGGCCGAAAACCGCCAGGCACGCACGCTGGTGGTCAGCAGTCACGGTTACTCCCTGCCCTGGAGCAGAAATGCCGTGATACCCAACGGCACCGAATTGGGCGTCTTTGCGCCCCACGGCTTTGAGCTGGTGGACCCCAGGCTTCACCGGGTGGTCAGCAGGAAAGCCGTCCCGTTTGCAGTGCTCAACAGCCGCGACAACCGGCTTGCACCTGCGCTGAGCAATCCCTATGAATTGACCGAGAGGCTGCTGGCAGGCACTGCCCGACGAGGCATGATCAAGAATTACACCCTGGCGAAATTCCAGACGCCCCATGGCGAAAGCTACCGAGATATCAGCCACATCGTGCGTAACTCCCATCGATCTCCGTTCATGAGCACCTTACCCCCCTCACCCATGGACGTGCTGACCATCAGAAACCGCTTTGGCATGGCGCCACCGACCCTGGAGAAACTGTTCAATGCCCTGTTTGAAGCGGGCATCCATTACGACCGGATCCTGCTGGTGCACTGCCGCTGCTCGGCCTTCAAGTCATTGCTGGGCATGGCGCCCGTCTATAAAGTGCCCTGAGCACGATCTTTGCAATACCGGCGTATCCGACTGCAAACGCGTCAAAAAACAGGCTACATCGCGGTAGTAAAAGCATAGGCGGCAGTAGGCCGCCAATTAATAGATGTCTAACACTTTACGGACGTGTCATGCCTTTTCGCACCCCGGCGTATTCACAGCGCTCGCTGTTGCTGACCTTGATCGTTTTGCTCGGCAGTGGCTTTCTGGCAACTTCGCTGCTCAGCTATTACGCGTCGCGTACCGCGATCCGCGACAACATCATCAACACCGAACTGCCGCTGACGTCCGACACGGTGTATTCGGAAATCCAGAAAGACCTGGTCCGGCCGGTGCTGATCTCCTCCATGATGGCCCGCGACACCTTCGTGCGTGACTGGGTCGTCGACGGTGAACGCAAGCCGGAGCAGATGACCCGCTACCTCAAAGAGGTCATGGAGCACTACGATGCCTTCACCTCGTTCTTTGTCTCCGACAAAAGCCTGACGTACTACCAGGCCAAAGGCGTGCTGAAGAAAATCGACGCCCGGGAGCCGCGTGACGTCTGGTATTACCGGGTACGGGACATGGCGGCGCCTTACGAGATCAATGTCGATCCGGACATGGCCAACAAGGACAACCTGACCTTCTTCATCAATTACAAAGTCTTCGACTACAACAACAAGTTTATCGGCGCAACCGGCGTAGGCCTGACCGTGGACGCGGTGATCAAGCTGATCGACCGCTATCAGCAGCGGTATCAGCGCAGCGTGTACTTCGTCGATGCCTTCGGGCACATCGTATTGACCGGTGCAAAGGGCGGCCCGCAAGGTGCAGCCATTGGCGAGCCATTGAGCAACCTGCCGAGCGTTGCCGAGCTGCACAAACAAATGCCCAAACCGCTGAGCGGCACTTACGAATACCAGAGCAACGGCCATGGGCACTTTCTCAATGTGCGCTATATCCCGGAGCTGAACTGGTACCTGTTCGTCGACAAAGAAGAAGATTCGGCCCTGACCAACGCACGCAATTCGCTGTACATGAACCTGCTGATCTGCCTGGTCATCACCCTGGTGGTGGTCTATCTGCTGCAACACCTGATGAACCGTTACCAGCACCGCATCGAAACCCAGGCCACCCTTGATAGCCTGACCGGGCTGCCCAACCGTCGTGGCTTCAACCTGCTGGCCGACAGGACACTCAAGGACACCTTGCGCGAAGCCAAACCGTTGTCAGCAATGCTGCTGGACCTGGACCATTTCAAGCGCCTGAACGACACCCGTGGGCACTTGGCGGGCGACGAAGTATTGGTGGGTTTCGCCGACGATCTGAAAAGCTGCTTGCGTCAGTCGGACATCGTTTGTCGCTGGGGCGGTGAAGAGTTCATCATCCTGCTCAAGGGCAGCAGCAGCCAAAGCGCCCGACGCGTCGCCGAAAAGATTCGCCTGCTGGCCGAGCAACACACCTATGTGTTCGGCACTGAGCCGCTGCAGGTCACGGTCAGCATCGGCCTGACCGAATTGCAACCCGACGACACCCTGCACAGCCTGATCGCCCGTGCTGACAGCGCGCTGTATCGCGCCAAGCAGAACGGCCGCAATCAGGTCTGCATCGAGGAGCCACTCCCGGCATGAGCCGTTCACCCAACGCCCCGGCGACCTGCCCCGCCTGTGGGGCCAGCAATGACTGCGCACTGGCCGATCCAGGCACGGCGGATCAGGCCTGCTGGTGCTTTTCGGTGAGTATCGACCCCGCCATCATCCAGGCACTGCCCGACGAGCTGCGCAACAAAAGCTGCCTGTGCCCGCGGTGTGCAGGGATCAACGAAGAGCTTTCAGGCAAAAAAAATCCCTGAGGCGCCATGTTTGCGTTTTACGCCCTTTTCGCCAAAGGCCTTGACTGAACTCGGATCTGTGGGAGCGAATTCATTCGCGAAGGCAATATCAAGATCAATAATGATGCGGTGGATGTACTGGCCTCATCGCGAATGAATTCGCTCCCACGGGCTCGGTGGTTTTCTGTAGGGGCGAGCTTGCTCGCCCCTACAGATCATCAGAGCTGGCAGCAAACGCCACAGTTCATGGAAGCTTCAGCAAGCGAGTAACATACCCGCCCTTGCCGCCCACTGATTACCGCCATGCGCCTCGACCGTTTCCTCAGCAACCTGCCGCGCTTCAATCGCAAGGACGTGCGCCTTGCGCTGGTCACCGGGCGTATCAAGGTGGACAGGCAAGTGGTCGGCAATCCGCATCATGACGTGCGCGAATTCAGCCGCGTGGAGTTTGACACCGAACTGCTGCAGGCCGGCAAACCCGCTCGCTACTTCATGCTGCACAAACCGCAAGGTTGCGTCAGCGCGACGTCAGATCCGCAGCACCCGACCGTGCTGGACCTGCTGCACGAACCGGACAAGCACGAACTGCACATCGCCGGCCGCTTGGACTTCAACACCACCGGCCTGATGCTCATCACCAACGACGGCCAGTGGTCGCGCCGTCTGACACAGCCGCAGACCAAACTGCCCAAGGTCTATTACGTCGAAACCGAACAGTTGATTGATGAGCACTACGTGGAGAAGTTCGCCGCCGGTTTCTACTTTGCTTTCGAAGACCTCACCACTCAACCGGCCCTACTGACCCTGCTGGAGCCGCGTTGCGCACGCCTGAGTATCGTTGAAGGGCGCTACCACCAGATCAAGCGCATGTTTGGCCACTTCGACAACAAAGTCCTGCGCCTGCATCGCGAGAGCATGGGGCATCTGCACCTGAACCCCGAGCTAGAGCCTGGGCAGTACCGTGCACTTGAGCCCTCGGAAATCCAGGGCGTCTAGCGCATGGACGACCGCTCGGCAGACCAGCTTTGGCAATCTACCAACGGCACTTGCGGGTTACCCGATCCCCTGCTTGAATCCAATCGTCGGTCCACATGTGACCGACGAGTCATTTGTGCATTCTAAGAAACCTTTTGCCGACCAGAGCCCAGGCTCACGGCAAATCGCCCGCCAATAATAAAACACCTGTCGGACAGATCGTTCGGATCGACAAGGGGCCCCTTAAGGCAATGCCTACCTGTCACGAAACTCGTGCAACTTCGGTTGTGCGCACATCTGTTACGCCAGGAGACATAGATATGAGGCCAGAAATCGCTGTGCTCGATATACAGGGACAGTTTCGGGTTTACACGGAGTTTTACCGCGCTGAGGCCGCAGAAAAGACCATCATCCTGGTCAACGGCTCACTGGCCACCACTGCGTCATTCGCGCAAACATTGCGCAACCTGCACCCGCACTTCAACGTGGTGCTTTACGATCAGCCCTACGCGGGCAAATCCAAGCCACACAACATCAACGAGCGGCCGCTGACCAAGGAGCTGGAAGGCCAGATCCTGCTGGAACTGATCGACCACTTCAACGCCGAGCACATCATGTCGTTCTCGTGGGGTGGCGCCGCCGCGCTGGTGGCCCTGTCGCACCGCCCAAAACGGATCGAAAAGGCAGTCATCAGCTCATTCTCGCCAGTGATCAACGAGCACATGCGCGATTACCTGGAACGTGGCATCACACACCTGAGCGTCCACGATCGCTACGAGGTCGGCAACCTGGTCAACAGCACCATCGGCAAGCACCTGCCGCCACTGTTCAAGCGCTTCAACCATCGCCACGTGAGCAACCTGGACACTCACGAATACGATCAGATGCACTTCCACATCAATGACGTCTTGAACCTCGACCCGCACAATTACCTCAGCACCGCGAAGAACATCAACGTGCCGGTGCTGTTCCTCAATGGCGAATGGGATGAATACACCAGCGCTGCCGATGCCAGGCTGTTCGCGCCGGTGGTGCAAAACAGCAGCTTCAGCACCGTGCAAAGCACCGGGCACTTTCTGGACATGGAACACAAGGCCGCCTGCCGCGACTCGCGTTTCGCCCTGATGGACTTCCTCACCCCACAAACCCCGGCACCGAGCCGCTCGACCTACCACTTCAAACAGGTGCAGACCGTACATGCCTTCGCCCTGTGAAGCGCGTATCCGACCGCACACGCACACCCATTCGCCAGCGCAACACCCACCAGAACTGGCGAATGGGCTGTGATCGGAGTCGAGGGTTTCGAGGGGGAAGCAGGCGGGAAAAATACAGGTGCCGAGAAATTAGCGCTTCAAATCAGCGTGCCATTCTGGTACAAAGTCAGCCGCTCCAAAGCGGGTGTAGTTTAGTGGTAAAACGAAAGCTTCCCAAGCTTTAGTTGAGGGTTCGATTCCCTCCACCCGCTCCATTTTTTCAAGCTTCAAAATCCCTCCTGCTTCATCCCGCCAGCAGCCATCGAAAACAGCATCCCTACACGTGGGCGCATTTTCCATGGGCGCAAATTTATTCGCGAAGGCGTCCGACCTGAAATGCATCAGTGCCTGACCCTACGCCTTCGCGAATGAATTCGCTCCCACAGGTTTCGGTTTACACGCCCAGCAACCGCGTCGCCCCATCGCCCCTCGACCAGACCTTCAATCCTCCCCAAATCCCTCAAACCACTTTTGCAACAACAGCCGCACGGCATCGGTCCAG
Organism: Paucimonas lemoignei; assembly: GCA_900475325.1. Classification (GTDB taxonomy): domain Bacteria; phylum Pseudomonadota; class Gammaproteobacteria; order Pseudomonadales; family Pseudomonadaceae; genus Aquipseudomonas. The sequence goes on along the minus strand of LS483371.1, from coordinate 1,451,201 downwards.
CGGGTCCACCAGTTTCCGGCTTCAACGCTGTGCAGCGCGATCAGTGGGCGGGTGGCGAGTTTCTGGTCGCGGTCGAAGACTTCGAGTGTGCCGACCACGTCGCCCTGGGCCACCGGGGCGATGAGTGGGGTGTTGATGTGGATTCGGCGCTCGGGGTCGGGCAGGCCTTTGGGCAGGGTCAGGGTGAGGTCGTCGAGTACGCCGACGGCCACGACGCGCTTCTCGCCTTTCCAGAGTCTCGGTTGGCTCAGCGGCTCCCCGGCTTTTTCGAGGGTGTGGTTCTGGTAGAAACGAAAACCATAGGTCAGCAGTTTCTGGGTGTCGCTGGCCCGCGACGCCGCCGAGCTGGAGCCGAACACGGCGGTAATCAAGCGTCGGCCATCGCGCACCGCGGAGGTCACCATGCAGTAACCCGCCGCTTCGGTGTGCCCGGTCTTGAGGCCATCGACCGTCTTGTCCCGCCAGAGCAGCAGGTTGCGATTGGGCTGCCGGATGCCGTTCCAGGTGAAGTGCTTCTTTTTATAGAGCGGGTAGTACGCCGACTCATCGTTGATGATCGATTGGGCCAGGATCGCCATGTCATGGGCCGACGAATAATGGCCGGGTTCCGGCAGGCCGGTAGGGTTGGCGAATCGGGTGTTGTCCAGCCCCAGGCTCTGCGCGGTCTTGTTCATCAGGCTGGCGAAGCTGTCGGTACTGCCTGCGATATGTTCGGCCAACGCCACGCTGGCATCGTTGCCCGAGTCGATGACGATGCCTTGCAACAGGTCATGCACACTGACGCTGCTGCCGGGGTCCAGGAACATCCGCGAGCCCTCGGTGCGCCAGGCGTTTTCGCTGACCGTCACTTGCTCGTCTTCCTTCAAGCGCCCGGCCTGGATATCCCGGGTCGCCACGTAAACCGTCATCAGTTTGGTCAGGCTGGCCGGTGGCAAATGCTCGTCAGCATCCTGCTCGACGATGACGTGGCCGGTGTTGGCGTCCATCAGCACCCAGGCTTTGGCGGACAACTGAGGCGGTGAAGGGATCATGGCGCCCGGCGTGGGTGCCGCCAGGGCGAGGCTCGCCCACAGGGTGCAGACGCCTAGCAGGCTGATCCGCGATATCAGAGGTTTCACAGCAAGCAAGTCCGGGTTGGCGAAAGGTCCGCCAAAGTAGGTGAGGACCTGCCCCGTCTCAAATGAAGCAAAGTTAAGAAAAGTTTAAGTGCGGCAATCGCTTAGCTAAGCCTGTGGGCAATCGATGATCACCCGCGTGCCGCCCGACTCAGACGCCTGGATCTTCAAGTTATACGCGTGCAACCGGACGATGGCGGCCACCAGCGAAAGGCCGAGCCCATAGCCTGGCTGCTGGCGGCTGGCATCGCCGCGATACAGACGCCGCACCACGCTTTCGCGCTCGGCCTCGGGGATGCCAGGCCCGTCGTCGATCACTTCGATGCGCAAGCCATCGGCCACGGCGTGCGCCCTCAGGCACAACTGCCCGCCCGAGGCGCTGAACTTGATCGCGTTATCCAGGAGGTTGGTCAGCGCTTCAAACAGCAGCGCCTGATCGCCCTTCATGGCCGGTAATGCGGCGCCCAGTTCAAGCGCCAGCACCTGGCCTTTTTCCTGCGCCATGGGCTCGTAGAATTCGTGGACCTGACGCAGCAAGGTGGCGGGATCAAATGACGCAAACGCCAAACGTCGGCGGGTGTCTTCCAGCTCTGAAATGCGCAACAGGCCCTGAAAGCGAAACATGATCGCCTCGCTCTCTTCCAGCGCCAGGTTGAGGCTCGATGCATGGCTGTCAGTCATGGGTAATTGCTGCAACTGATACAGCCTCGCACGCAGACGGGTCAGCGGCGTGCGCAGGTCATGGGCGATGCCATCGCAGACGCTTTTAACTTCATGCAACAGCCGCTCGATGTGTTCAAGCATGGTGTTGACGGCATTGGCCAGCATGTCCAGTTCATCCCGCGCGGGCGACAGTGGCAGGCGTTCGCGCAGGTTGCCGGAAACGATGCTTTCAGTGCTGCGCTGCAAGCGTTCGACCCGCCGTAAAGGCCTGCGCCTGAGCAACTGCCAGCCGATCAGGCCCGGTATCAGCGTCAGCGACAAACCCCAGAACAACGCCTGCCCGATGATCCCTCCGACCGCAGAAATAGACCCGCCATCGCGGGCCAGCACCAGGATTCGCCCGTCAGCGCGGCGCTGCAAAAACGCATGGCTGCTACGGGTTTCGCTGAGGGTGTCGGCGATTCGCAAGCCGCGTTTGAGGTAATGCACGCGGCCATCGTCCGGCAGGCTGGCGCGCAGTTTCAGCAGATTGCCCGCCACGTACTGGCCGTTGCTTTCAAACAGGCCGTAGGCGTCGATGCCGGGGATCGAGTAAGCCTCGCTGCCCTGCAATTCGGCGATCAGGTCGGCGTCGTTGATTTTCTGGTAGTAGTGCGCGCGCTGCATCAATGTGCGCTCGGCCACCGTGCCCAGATAACCGGAAATCTTCCAGTACAGCACGCCGGTAAACACCGCACCCCACGCTACGAAAAACAGCGCATAGAGGCCGATCAAGCGGCTGTTGCTGGAGCGCCAGCGCTCAGTCTTGAGTGCCAAGCACATACCCCGAGCCGCGGATGGTGTGGATCAGAGGCGCGCCGGGCCCTTCGATTTTCTTGCGCAGGCGCCCCATGTGCACGTCGATGATGTTGGTACCCGGATCGAAGTGATAACCCCAGACTTCTTCAAACAACATCGTGCGGGTGACCTGTTGCCCGGCATGGCGCATCAGGTAAGTCAGCAATTTAAATTCGGTGGGCAGCAGGCTGATGCTTTGCCCGCCCAGCGACAGCGTGTTCTCGATCAGATCAAGGCTGAGGTTGCCGACCGTCAATTGGTGGATCTGCGCCCCCGCGGCCGGGCGACGCAAGAGCACCTCCAGCCGGGCGACCATCTCGACCATCGAGAAAGGTTTGGTCAGGTAATCATCGCCGCCGCAGCGCAGGCCCCGGACCCGCTCATCCACATCGGACAGCGCGCTGATCATCAACACCGGCGTGCCGATGCCCAGGCTGCGCAAGGTGGTGACAATGGTCAGCCCGTCGAAGTCCGGCAGCATCCGGTCCAGGGTGATTGCGTCGTAGTTGCCCGCGATGGCCATCGCCAGGCCGTCACGCCCGGTACTGGCGCGTTGCACCGCAAACCCGTGGGCTTGCAGTTCGGTGGCAATTGATTGTGCGGTCACCTCGTCGTCTTCGATGACCAGCGCCTGATTCATGTTGATCCTTGCGGCCAGGTCCGCGCGTGCGGAGTTAAAGAACCGCGAGCCTAGGGACTTGGCCGCGATGGGTAAACTAAATATTTATTAACCCGGGGTAACTTGGTCACTCGCAGGTCAGCGCTTAGGGTTGGGTTTTCTTCAATGATTGTTCTGCAAAGAGTACCCCGCCATGCTTCGACTGCTCACGCCCCTCGCCTTCTCATGCGCACTGTTCGCCTCGCTGCCCGCCTCAGCTGCCCCGGCGACGCCCGCGACCACGCTGACGGTGCTCAGCTCTGGCGGCATCATGGGCGCAGTGCAACAAATTGCCCCGGACTACGAGAAAGCCACCGGGGTGAAGCTGAACATAGAAGCCTCGCCTTCGATGGGCACCACGCCCCAGGCCATTCCCAACCGACTGTCGCGCAAGGAGCCTGCCGATGTGGTGCTGATGGTCGGTTCCGCGCTGGACAAACTGGTGGCGCAGGATCAGGTCAATAAAGCCAGCCGCGTGGACCTGGGCAAATCTTATATCGCCATGGCCGTGCGCAAGGGCGAGAGTAAACCTGACATCTCCACTGTAGAGACGTTTCGCAAGGCCCTGCTCGACAGCAAATCCGTCGCCTACTCGGACAGCGCCAGCGGCGTGTATCTGTCGCGCATTCTGTTCCCGAAGATGACCCTCGGCGATGACTTCAAAGCCAAGGCACGCATGATCCCGGCAGAACCGGTGGGCGCAGTGGTTGCCCGGGATGAGGCGCAGCTCGGCTTTCAGCAACTGAGCGAACTCAAGCCGGTGCCCGGCATCGATATCGTGGGCCTGATCCCCGACCAGGTTCAGCAGATGACCCTGTACTCGGGCGCAGTCACCCGCTCCAGCACCCAGGCACCCGCTGCCGAGGCGCTGCTCAAATACATGGCCTCCAAGGAAGGCGCCAAAGCCATTGAACAGAGCGGCCTGACCCCGGTGAAAACCCGCTAAACCGCGAAGTTGCTAGCGCTGTCTGGGGTCAGGTGTTGCAGGAACCGTTCAAATGCGAAACGACTGCTTGAGTCGTGCAGCAAACACAGGTCCTGTGGGAGCGACCGGGGTGGTGCTCCACATTGCTCGCGAAGAGGCCGGGACATTGGCATCTATTTCTGAAAGCAGGAACATTGCCTTCGCGAGCAAGCTCGCTCCCACAAGTCCTGTGTTTGCTGCGCGACAGCGCGGCGTCTCGACGACGAGGGCACTCCTACAGATTTTTGCGTTCCTCCCCCAGACCTGTAGGAGCCAACGAAACGACTGCTTGAGTCGCGCAGCAAACACAGATCCTGTGGGAGCAAGCTTGCTTGCGAAGGCTGCATTCCAGGCGATCAATAACTCTCGGAATAACGGCTTGTTCAAAACCATAGAATTTCCCACAGGTCCCGTGTTTACTGCGCGGCGTCGACGCTCTAGCCTTACCAGAGCGCAATGTCATAGGTGACGTAGAGCCTGTTGCTGTCGCGCCCCCGTGCGAAGTCCGCGCGATAAACGTAGTTTCGCAGCTTCACGCCCAGGCCTTTGAACGTGCCGCTTTGCAGCACATAGGCCAGCTCCGCATCGCGCTCCCACTCTTTCAATTCGGCAGAGTCTGACTTGCCGTTATTGCCGCTGATGTAGCGCGTGGAGAACGTCAGGCCCGGCACGCCGACCTTGGCGAAGTCGAAGCCATAACTCAGCAGCCAGGTTTTTTCGTCCTCCTCGATGAATTTGCCGATGCCGACGTTACTGAACGAGTACACGGTCGCGCCGCTGATGTACGGCAGGCCTGCATCGCCACTCAACGTCTGGTAACCGCCGCCGAAGCTGTGCCCGGCCAGAGCGTAGGTCAGCTGACCGCTGAACATATCGTTGTCGATCTTGCCGCCCCGGGCGTTTCCGGCATCCACGCTGTGGAAATAGCGCAAGTCGCTGGTCAGCACACCGCCGCCCAGTGGCAAGTCGTGCTGGATCGAGGCGAACTGCTGGCGATAGAAGTTTTCCAGCTCCCCATAGAAGTAGCTCAGGCGTATGTTCTTGCCCAGTTTGTAGTCGCCACCGGCGTAGGAGAAATCCGAGCCTCTGCCGGTAAAGCCATCGGGGATGATGGAGCGGCTGTCGGATGAATCCCGCAGCTTGAACTGGTCCAGACGCCCGCCCGTGAGGGTCAGGTTGTCGATCTCGGTGCTGGTGACCTGAGCGCCTTGGTAGGTCTGGGGTAACAGCCGCGCGTCGTTGTAAATCAGCACCGGCGTCTTGGGCAGCAAGGTGCCGTATTTCACCGTGGTTTTGGACAACCGCACCTTGGCGGCAGCGCCGAGGCTTGAGAACTCATCCGCAGCACGGCCATCCGCATGCACGGGCAACAAACCGGTGCCGCTGCGACCCTTGCCGGAATCGAGTTTGACGCCCACCAGCCCCAGCGCATCGACACCAAAGCCGAGCGTGCCCTGGGTGAAGCCGGATTGATAATCGAGCAGAAAACCCTGAGCCCACTCGGTGCGCTCACTTTTCGCGGTGCTGGCAGCACGGGCGCTCAGGCCATTTTCGTCGCGGAAGTTTTCATTGAAATACACATTGCGCAGTTGCAGTTTCAACTTGCTGTCTTCGACAAAACCTGCGGCGTCGACACAGGCCCAGGGCAGGACGCCCAGCAGCGGCGCGGTCTTGAGGAAGGCTGTTGTGCCACGCTTGGAAAATAGACTCATGCTGGGTACTCATTGTTGTTATTAAGGTGATTTGAGTGGCGGGCGACACACCTGTGGGAGCGAATTCATTCGCGAATGCGGCATGTCAGGCGCTGATAGTTCTCAGGTCTGGCCCATTCGCGAATGAATTCGCTCCCACAGTGAACCCCGCCGCAATCCAGTCATTGCGGATCGGTTCTCAGTGCGAAAGGGTTACGCGATCAGCGTCAGCGCACCGGTCAATAGCGCCAATGCCGTGATCACCAGCGAGGTGAGGACCGCCCACTTCACCGTGGCCTTCTGGAAGTCGCCGATATCGCGGTCGATCATGCCCACCAGCAGCAGGGTCGAGGCCACCAGCGGACTCATCAAATGCACCGGCTGGCCGAGAATCGAGGCCCGGGCAATTTCCAGCGGGCTGATGCCATAGGCAGCCGCAGCGTTGGCCAGAATCGGCACCACGCCGAAGTAATAGGCATCGTTGGACAGTACGAACGTCAGCGGCATGCTGGTCAGCGCAACCACCAGTGGGAACAGGTGGCCCCACTCTGGCGGAATCCAGGCAACCAGAGTCTGAGCAAGGGCGTCGACCATTTTGGTACCCGAGAAAATCCCGGCGAAGATACCGGCGGCAAACACCAGCAGCACCACGGTCATGGCATTGCCGGAATGCGCCAGGATGCGTTCCTTCTGAATATCCAGCTGTGGATAGTTGATCATCAGCGCCAGCACAAAGCCGATCAGAAACAGGATCGCCGAATGCATCAGGCCCATGACCAGTGCAACCATCACCACGATGACCAGCGCCAGGTTGACGTAGGCCAGCTTGGGCCGCTTGTGCGGGGTATCGCCCAGAATTGCTTCGATGTAGCAGTCCCCGCCACCGCTCTGCAGGTTGACGTTGCCAATGCGTTTGCGCTCAGCGCGGCCCAGCAGGAACGCGGTAAATACCACCCAGGCGGCACCGCCGATCATGGTCGGCAGCAGCGGTACAAAGTACTCGCCTGCGTCCAGCCCCAGCGCAGCAATTGCACGGGTGGCCGGCCCGCCCCAGGGGGTCATGCCGCTCATGATGCTCAACGACAACATCGACACGATGCCGAGGATCATCGGGTTCATGCCGATGCGCTTGTACAACGGCAGCATCGCAGCACAGGTGATCATGTAGGTGGTGGTGCCGTCGCCGTCCAATGCGACGGTCAGCGACAACAGCGCGGTGCCTACCGCGATTTTCATCGGGTCGCCGTTGACGCGCTTGAGGATCTTGCGGATCAGCGGGTCGAACAGCCCGGAGTCAATCATCAGGCCGAAGAACAGGATGGCAAACAGCAGCAACGCTGCAGAAGGCGCAACCATCTTCAGACCGTCGAGCATCATCTTGCCGGTGGTACCGCCAAAACCGCCGATGACTGCAAACACGATCGGGACCACCGTCAACGCGACGATGGGTGACAAACGCTTTGACATGATCAGGTAGGTGAACACCACAACCATGGACAAGCCAAGGAAGGCGAGCATATGGATATTCTCTTGTTGTTATTTATGGGCAAGCGAACGCTGCCTGGCTGGGCGGGTACCGTGTCAACGATACTCGCCTGGCCAGATAGTCATCGATTGAAAGAGGTAACGGGTTGGGAGCCATTCGCTCCGAGTGCTAGATGCGCTCGGCAACCGGCGGCGCGGTCTCCCACTGGACGCTATCGGAGCTTGGCGCAGCGGCTTTGCCATTGAGCCGTTGCATGAGCACCTGGCGATCGCAGGCATTCTCCGAGAGCGAAATCACCACCGTGGCCACGGCGTTGCTGGCCAGGCTGGTCAATGCGCGGGCTTCGGACATGAAGCGGTCGATACCGATCAGCAACGCCAGACCTGCCAGCGGGATGTCGTGGATCACCGAGAGGGTCGAGGCCAGGGCGACAAACCCGCTGCCGGTCACGCCCGCCGCGCCTTTGGACGACAGCAACATGATTGCCAGCATGGTCAGGGTCTGGGTCATGCTCAGCTCGATGTTGCACGCCTGAGCGATGAACACGGCGGCCAGCGACAGGTAGATCGCCGTGCCATCCAGGTTGAACGAGTAACCGGTTGGCAGCACCAGACCGACCACGCCTTTCTTGCAGCCCAGCGCCTGCAGCTTCTCCAGCATGCGCGGCATGACCGGCTCAGTGGACGAAGTGCCCAATACCACCAGGAATTCTTCGCGGAAATAGCGCAGCAGCTTCCACAAACTGAAGCCGTTGGCGCGGCAGATACCGCCCAGCACCACAAAGACGAAGAAAGCGCAGGCGATGTACAGGGTCATGATCAGCTTGGCCAGCGAGCCCAGCGAGGTGATGCCGTACTGGCCGACCGTGAACGCCAGCGCACCGAAGGCGCCAATCGGGGCAAAGCGCATCAGGTACGAGAAAATCTTGAACACCATATGCGACGCCGATTCCAGCACGTTGAGCACTGGCTTGCCGCGCTCCCCCAGAGAGGACAAGGCGAAGCCCGACAGCACGGCGATGAACAGCACCGGCAACACTTCACCCTTGTTGAATGCGCCCACAAAGGTGTCAGGAATGATGTGCATGAAAAAATCGACGACGCCCAGTTTTGCGGCGGAATCGGTGTACTGACTCAATCCGGCCGTGCTCAATTTGGTCGGGTCAATGTTCATGCCGACACCCGGCTTGAGCACATAGACCGCCACCAGACCGATGAACAGGCTAACCACCGTCAAGGCCAGAAACAGCAGCATGGTCTTGCTCATCAGGCGTCCCAGCGAGCGCTTGTCACTCATGCCTGCGATACCGGTGACGATGGTGCAGAACACCACCGGCGCGATCATCATCTTGATCAGCTTGATGAACGCATCACCCAACGGCTTGAGCGCGACGGCCTGCTGACCCCAGAAGTGCCCGACCAGGACGCCAAGGACCACGGCGCAGATAATCTGAAAGTACAGCGATTTAGCGATTTTCATGATGCATCACCCATTATTGGTGTTGTTCTGATGCGGTAATCAATGTCTTGCCAGGCAGATCAGGGTGCAGCGATAACTCACTCAACCCGCCAGTCGTTGTGCGGCTGGCGCGTACACCTCACCGGAGAACAGACGCCGCGCCGTACGCACAACCGAGGCGCGAATGGTTTGGCCGTTCTCGCCCACGTAAGCCAGGGCAACCTGGATCGAACCGCTTGGATGCTCGATCCGAACCTGTTGCAGACGCGGCGTCTCGTTGCCTGTCCCAAGCAGCTTGGCTACCACAGTGCCATCGCTTACGCAGGCAGTGGCCAGGCCAATGGAGCCGGTGATCGCCAACGCCTTATGACAGTTATGCGGCATGAAGTAGCGAACCTTGAGGGTGCCGCCCGCATCAGGCCGCGAAACCAGCACAGGTTTGGGGATGACTTTGTTGCTGACATCGCCCAGGCCCATGGCTGCCCCGGCACGCAGGCGGATGGCTTCGAGCTTGCGCAGGAATTCTTTGTCACCGTCCAGCTCGGCGGGCGTTTCATCGCCGCGTTTGCCCAACAGAGATGCTTCGATAATCACCATCGGCATGGCCATATCGATGCAGGTCACTGGCACGCCGTCGAGGATGTCAATCTGTTGACCAGTTGGAAACATTTTGCCGGTCTTGCTGCCCGCCGCGTCCAGAAAAGTCAGTTGCACGGGCGCCGCTGAACCCGGCACGCCGTCGATGGTGGTCTGGCCGTCGTAGCTGACATGACCACCGGGCGTGTTGACGTCGGCGCAGACGAACGTGCCGGTATTGAGGTTGCGAATGCGCACTTGAGTCACGTCCCCAGTGGCTTCGACCAGCCCTTGCTCAACCGCGAATGGGCCGACGGCACAGAGCATGTTGCCGCAATTGGGCGCGGTATCGACCCGGCGCTGGGACACCATGACCTGCACGAACAGGTAATCGACATCGGCATCAGGATGAGGCGAAGGGCTGACGATGGCGACTTTGCTGGTTTGCGGACTGCCGCCGCCAATACCGTCGATTTCAAGTTCATGACCGGAGCCCATGACCGCCAGCAGGATTTCGTCACGCTCAGGGGTCGAAGCGGGTAGATCGCTGGCAAGAAAGACCGGCCCCTTGGAGGTGCCGCCGCGCATCAGAACGCAGGGAATAGGTTGCATAATGGCAGACTCTTATTGATCAATTGGGGTAATTGATGTGTTGAAAGCAAGAGTCCCATGGATTTTTTAGCTTATCCAATGCAAAGATCGTAGGCATTATTCCACTTTACGAAATAATAAACTCATCGTTCACGCTTCCATCGCAATCCACTGACAGGAGAATAAAAGTGGAATATGAGCTGCAAGATATCCGATCGTTCGTGAAAATCGCCGAACTGGGGAGTTTTCACGAGGCTGCTGAAGTGCTGCATATCTCGCAGCCCGCCTTGACGCGGCGCATCAAGAAGCTTGAACAAGGTTTAGGCACCTCACTTCTGGACCGAACCACGCGGCGGGTCAGCCTGACGAGCGTAGGCCGTGACTTTTTCCCCAAGGCGCGGCGCTTGCTGGACGATTTCGAAGACTCGATCCTGAACATCCGCGAACTGGCCGAGCGGCAAATTGGGCAGGTGACTCTGGCCTGCATCCCGACTGCAGCGTTCTATTTCTTGCCGTCCGTGATCCGCCTGTACAACGAGCGCTACCCCAAGATTCGCATTCGGCTGCTCGACCTCAGCGCCAATGAAGGCCTCGAAGCGGTGCTGCGCGGCGAGGCGGATTTCGGCATCAACATGATGAGCGGCCAGCACCCTGACATTGAGTTTGTGCCACTGGTCAAAGAGCCGTTCGTGCTGGCCTGCCGACGCGACCATGAGCTGGCCAAACGCGAGTCGGTGTCCTGGATCGAACTCAGTGAATACCGGCTGATCGGCGTGGGGCGCCTGAGCGGCAACCGCATGATCCTCGACCATGCGCTGGCCGGGCTGAGCTGGCGGCCCAAGTGGTTTTACGAGGTGCAGCACTTGTCGACTTCACTGGGCATGGTCGAGGCCGGTTTGGGTATCTCCGCCATGCCAAGCCTGGCGATGCCCGCCGAAGGTCACCCGACGTTGGTCAGCGTGCCGCTGGTAGATCCGGTGGTTGATAGAACGTTGGGGCTGGTGTCCCGACGCGGTGCGTCATTGTCTCCAGCGGCGGAGAAATTCGTCTCGATGTTGCTGGAGCAGTGGCCGCAGTGATGGGCAGGAAATTCCCTGACAACCGTAGGAGCGGCTTTAGCCGCGAGAATATAGGCCTATGCGCTGGACCTTTGTTGCCAGCACTACCGCTCGCGGCTAAAGCCGCTCCTACGGGCTAGGACATCACCTTCCACTGTCAACCCAGACACGACAATCAATCCAGTCCCACCTCGTTATTCTTTTGCGCCCCTCGCCGTATAGTTTTGCCCAGACAACAGCACATTCGTTACATCGGCGTTGTTGATTACGGGTTCAACTTCACTCTGTAGTTTGCGTCCCGTTTTTTAATTGAAACCATGCTGCAACCACTCACGTTAAGTACCAGGCCGTGATGCCTGCTGCGCATCGTCGGTCGCGGCAACTATCGCTCACGTATTGAGCTAACGTCTTGAGTCAGCTTCTCGCCTTGCCGAGAGTTGGAGGTTTTGTGTCAGAGAGCAATAACACCCCGAACATCCCGACGAGTTCACGCAGGCAAGTGCTCAAAGTTGGCGCCACTGCGCTGGCTGCAGGCTCACTCTCGGCAATGGCCATTGGCAGCAACGTTGCCCAGGCGGCAACCAAAGCCCCTACTGGAAAAGGACAACACGACATGACTAGCTTCACGACCAGCGACGGCACTGAAATTTTCTACAAAGACTGGGGCACCGGTCAGCCCATCGTTTTCCACCACGGCTGGCCGCTCAGCGCCGATGACTGGGACGCGCAGATGCTGTTCTTCGTGTCCAAGGGCTACCGCGTTATCGCTCATGACCGTCGCGGTCATGGCCGCTCGACTCAAACCGCGACCGGCAACGACATGGACACCTACGCCGCCGATGTCAGCGCGCTGGTGACTCACCTGAAACTCAAGGACGCCGTGCACATCGGCCACTCCACCGGTGGCGGCGAAGTGGCGCGCTATGTAGCTCAACACGGCGCCGGCCGCGTAGCCAAGGCGGTATTGATTGGCGCAGTGCCGCCGGTCATGGTCAAGTCGGCCAGCAACCCGGGCGGCCTGCCGATGGACGTCTTCGATGGCTTCCGCGCTGCACTGGCTGCCAATCGTGCGCAGTTCTACAAAGAAGTGCCGATCCCGTTCTACGGCTTCAACCGCGACGGCGCCAAAGTCTCCGAAGGCTTGAAAGACAACTGGTGGCGCCAGGGCATGATGGGCGGTGCCAAAGCCCAGTACGACTGCATCAAGGCCTTCTCGGAAACCGACTTCACCGAAGACCTGAAAAAAATCACCGTGCCCGTGCTGATCATGCACGGCGACGATGACCAGATCGTCCCGATTGCCGACTCCGCTGAACTGGCCATCAAACTGGTCAAAAACGGCACGCTGAAAGTCTATAAAGGCTACCCGCACGGCATGTGCTCCACCCACCCGGAAGTCATCAACGAAGACCTGCTGGCGTTTATCAAAGGCTGATCGCCTTGGCGTACCCGCCAACAGTGAACCTGCCCGCGATGAGGTCCTCTTCATCGCGGGCAAGGTGGGATCGGCTTTAGCCGCAAAGGCTTGCTTCCCGCACAGGATATGCACCTGTACAACGCTATCCCCTCCTCCGCTTCAATCCCCGCAAAATCCAGATGCAGAAACACCGACCCAGAACGGCCCTTAATCCCTGATAACCCACTAACTTCTGATGAGCAATGTCTTAAGCAGTGGCGAGCAGTAACCGATTCACGCGCTGCCTGCGAAAAAAATAGTGTGTACTGTACACACCACAGCTAAGCTTGAGGGGACGCGGATGCGCAGCAGGGAAATGATCAGGATGATCGAAGGCGATGGATGGTATCTAGTGAACACCAAGGGCAGTCATCGGCAATACAAACACCCGAGCAAACCCGGCCGGGTCACGATTAAGCACCCTGATTCCGATATTCCGATAAAGACCATTAGCAGCATTCTGAAACAAGCAGGTCTCAATCGCTGAGGCACAGCGAACAAACGTGTCCGCAGCCACACTTAACAAGTAGAAGCGCGAAAGGTAAACCCTATGAAATTTACAGTCGTCCTGCACAAAGACCCCGACTCGGCTTACGGCGTGATCGTGCCGGATGTGCCAGGGTGTTTCTCGGCAGGCAGCACGGTGATGGAGGCGCTGGATAACGCAAAGGAAGCGCTATCCCTTCACTTTGAAGGCCTGGTAGAGGACGGTGATCCATTGCCGCAAGCCAAAGATATTGAAGATCACGTGGCAAACCCTGACTACGCAGGCGGGATCTGGGCCGTAGTCGAGTTCGACGTAACGCCTTACTTCGGGAAGGCGGTTCGCTTCAACGCCACGCTCCCCGAAAATCTGCTGTTGCGCATCGATGACCGTGTGAAAAAGGACCAGCGTTACGCTTCTCGCTCAGGCTTCCTGGCGGCGGCAGCTCTTAAGGAGCTCCGTTGTGAGCCGTGAATCCGCGCCATGAGGCGCTTGATCGCTTTAACTTCCATTAAAAAAACTCGGGTAGCCAGTTGAAACCACCCTGCAACTAAAAGCACCACCTCAGCGAAGGCTCTATCTCAAGGCTTTTTCGCCATTGCGGTGCAAAAACCTGTGTTTTTCGGGCTTTTTTCTGATCATTACTGGATATTTCATGGAAACCTGCTATCCGGCCTAAAGCTGAACCGTTTCACGTCGATAGGGCTACTAACGTTTCCTCTCGACAGGCCCCCCGCATGAATCTGAGAAATCTCAATATCGCTCCCCGCTCACTGCTCTGCTTCGGCTTTTTCGCCGTGCTGATCACTGCGTTTGGGCTTTTTTCCCTGGACCAGGCAGCGGGGCTGAAGGAGTCGCGTGAGACTTTGCAGGACAACGTATTGCCGACGATTCAGGCGATCGAGCAGATCAAGACGGACCTGGTGACCATTCGCCTGGGCAACACGGGCCTGCGTGCCGCGCAGAATGCCGAGGGTGCCAACCGCCAACTGGAGCGGATCAGCCAGGCCCGAAGCGGTCTGGAGACCGATGTCCGCAAGCTCAAACCGTTGCTGATCAGTGATGCAGGTAAAACCGCGTTCAGCAATATGGAACGCAACCTGATGGCGTATATGGGGGTGCATTCGCGCTTCCTCGATGCCGTGGCGCAAAAGCGTGAAGACATCATCAACGCAATGACCCTTGCGACCGGCGAGATGACCCTGGCCGCTGACCTGCTGAGCAAAGACATCACTGAAGTCTCCCGTCTGGCCAATTTGAAGATGACCGAGTCCGACGCCATCGCCGACAAGAACTACTCGCAGTCGCGTAACGTGACCATCGCCGCCATCGTCGTCGCTTTGGCCGCGACCCTGGCCCTGGCCGCGCTGTTTACCCGCAGCCTGGTAGCGCCCATCGCCAAAGCCCTGGCCGTTGCCCAGCAAATCGCAGCCAACGACCTGAGCAAACCCATTGAAGTGGATGCCAAGGATGAGCCGGGCCGCCTGCTCGAAGCGCTGTCCGTGATGCAGCAGAACTTGCGTCGCACCCTGGGCGAGCTGGGCGATTCATCGACTCAACTGGCTTCGACTTCCGAAGAGCTGACCGCTGTAACCGAAGACTCTCTGCGCGGCGTGCAGCGTCAGAACGATGAAATCAATCAGGCTGCAACGGCGATCAACCAGATGACCGCCGCCGTTGAAGAAGTTGCCCGCAATGCATCGCTCGCCTCTAGCGCAGCACGGGACTCCAGCCAGTCGGCAGAAAATGGACGTCAGCGTGTCGGCGAAACCGTCAGCGTGATCAACGAACTGCATGAGGCGGTCGGCGTCACAGCGGTTGAGATCGATGGCCTGGCGGTGCAGGTGCAGGGCATCAGCGGTGTGCTGGACGTGATTCGCGGCATTGCCGATCAGACCAATCTGTTGGCGCTTAACGCCGCCATCGAAGCGGCCCGCGCAGGTGAAGCCGGTCGTGGTTTTGCGGTGGTGGCCGATGAAGTCCGGGCGCTGGCCCATCGCACTCAACAGTCGACTGCGGAAATCGAAAAGATGATCGCCTCGATCCAGAGCGGCGCAGGCAAAGCGGTCAGCGCCATGGGCCACAGCAGCGAACGCGCGCGGGCCAGCCTGGACGTTGCAGAAGCGGCCGGTCAGGCGCTGGTGGAGATCACTGCCGCCATTGTGCAGATCAACGAACGCAACATGAGCATCGCTTCAGCCACCGAAGAACAGGCGCAGGTCGCCCGTGAAGTGGACCGCAACCTGACCAGCATCCGCGACTTGTCCCTGCAGACCTCGGCAGGCGCCAACCAGACCTCGGCGGCCAGCAGCGAACTGTCGCAACTGGCGGTGGGGCTCAATCAACTGGCGATGCGGTTCCGGATGTAATCCGGTACCCCGTAGGAGCGGCTTTAGCCGCGAGCGATGGTGCTGACAATAAAGATCCAGCATAGGCCCACATCTTCGCGGCTAAAGCCGCTCCTACAGGGACCGTATTTGCCGCCGCTCCACAACAATTTCGGGTAGATCCAGCCGACGCATGTAAACCCGCAGCGGTTCGCTGATGCACAGGCGGTCGTCGATGTTTTGCTCCAGCAGCAATTGCAGGCGCTGACGACTGAGGGTCATGAGTGGGTGAGTGCCGGGCGACCAGACGAATTCGCAGGTCGGGATGATGGTCTCGTCCTTGACGTCCATGCCGAATGCATCTTCGCTGAAACGTACGATGTGACGATGTGCCTTGTGGTGGTAGCCCACAAAACCGGCGAGTTGATCGGCGGCTTCGCAGATAGCGCTTGATGTGGTTTTCATCAACAGTCCCTGGGCGAGCGCCAACCCGCAATGCATGCATCGCGGGTTGGCGCAGTGACAATGTTCAGCCATCACAGTGCGCTACGGAAAATCCCTTCTATTTGTTGTTGGTCAGCACGACGCGGGTTGGTCAGGCCGCAGGCGTCTTTCAAGGCATTGGCGGCCAGGATCGGGAAGTCGTCTTCCTTCACTCCCAGCGCCGTCAAACCTGGCGGGATGTCGATGGAAGCCGACAGCGTGCGGATCGCGGCAATGGCTGCCCGGGCGCCATCCTCTGCGGACAA
Organism: Paucimonas lemoignei; assembly: GCA_900475325.1. Classification (GTDB taxonomy): domain Bacteria; phylum Pseudomonadota; class Gammaproteobacteria; order Pseudomonadales; family Pseudomonadaceae; genus Aquipseudomonas. Next base: position 1,435,088 of record LS483371.1, on the reverse strand, counting down.
ACCGTTAATATCAGCGCCCATGGCGTGGGCAACGTCCGTCAGGCGAGCCGAGCTCACTGACGCATTGAAGCTCTGTACGTGAGGCAGCAACACCGCGTTGCACACGCCGTGGGGCAAGTCGTAGAAACCACCAAGCTGATGCGCCATGGCGTGCACGAAACCCAGCGACGCATTGTTGAACGCCATGCCCGCCAGGAACTGCGCGTAAGCCATGTTTTCCCGCGCCTCCATGTCCGAGCCGTCATTCACTGCACGGGGCAGATAAGCGGCAATCAACGACATCGCCTTGAGCGCACAGGCATCGGTGATCGGGTTGGCGGCGGTAGAGACGTAAGCTTCAATGGCGTGAGTCAGCGCATCCATACCTGTGGCTGCGGTCAGGGATTTGGGCATCCTGGCCATCATGGCCGGGTCATTGACCGACAGCAGCGGCGTGACGTTGCGGTCGACGATGGCCATCTTCACGTGGCGCGCTTCATCGGTGATGATGCAAAAGCGCGTCATCTCACTGGCGGTGCCTGCGGTGGTGTTAATGGCGATCAGCGGCAGCTGCGGGTTCTTCGAGAGGTCCACGCCTTCGTAGTCACTGATGTGCCCGCCGTTGGTGGCGCACAGAGCAATACCCTTGGCGCAGTCGTGGGGCGAGCCGCCGCCCAGGGAAATCACGAAGTCACACTCGCGTTCACGCAACAGGGCCAGGCCGTTTTCAACGTTGCTGACGGTGGGGTTGGGTTTGGCGCCATCGTAGACCACCGAGTCGATGCCCTGCTCCACCAGCAACCCGGCGATATGAGCGGCGAGCCCTGCTTTGGCAAGCCCGGCATCGGTGACGATCAGAGCCTTGAGAAATCCGTACTTGCGAATGGCCTGCATGGCTTCGTCGAGACAGCCCAGGCCCATGATGTTAACGGCGGGAATGAAAAAAGTGCTGCTCATGATGAATCCTCGGCGTTGTCGCCTGCGCGTGGGAGAGGCTTGCAGCATGCGCGCGCCGAGGAAGGGGCAATTGATCTGGCTCAATGAATGGAGGATTGCGAAGGCCTGTCAACTGAAATGACTCACCCCCTGTGGGAGCGAATTCATTCGCGAAGAGGCCGGTACATCCAACCCATTCGTGATTTCAGGAATGCCCCCTTCGCGAATGAATTCGCTCCCACAGAGGCTGTGTATCGGGCCTTAACCAATAAACCCGTCCGCCAGCAGCAAGGTTTCCAGGCACTGCTCCTGAATGCCGTAAAACACTTTCAATTCCTGGATTTTCGCCAGGATGTCAGCGGACTTGAGCGGCTCGGCGCGTTTGACGGCGAGGATCATTTTGTTCTTGTTGGTGTGCTCCAACGAGATGAACTCGAAGACTTTGGTTTCGTAACCGCAGGCTTCCAGCAACAGCGCACGCAGACTGTCGGTGACCATTTCCGCCTGCTGACCCATGTGCAGACCATATTGCAGCATCGGCCGCAGCAAGGTAGGGCTCTGGATTTGCAGGCGGATCTGCTTGTGGCAGCACGGCGAACACATGATGATCGACGCCCCGGAACGGATGCCCATGTGAATGGCGTAGTCGGTGGCGATGTCGCAGGCATGCAGGGCGATCATCACGTCCAGCGCACTGGGCGCCACACTGCGCACGTCGCCGCACTCGAACACCAGGCCCGGATGTTCAAGCCGCGCCGCCGCGTTGTTGCACAGCGTGACCATGTCTTCGCGCAGTTCAACACCTGTGACCTGCCCTTGCGCTTGCAGGGTGTTACGCAGGTAATCGTGGATGGCGAACGTCAGGTAGCCCTTGCCGGAGCCGAAATCCGCGACCTTGATCGGCTGATCGAGCTGGAGCGGCGAGGACGTCAAGGCGTGGGAGAACACCTCGATGAATTTGTTGATCTGCTTCCACTTGCGCGACATGGAAGGGATCAGCTCGTGCTGCTTGTTGGTTACCCCCAGGTCCGTCAGGAACGGTCGGGTCAGCTCGAGGTAGCGTTTCTTTTCGCGATCATGTCCGGCCGACGGCGCCTCGCGCTCCTGCTGGGCCTTGCTCTTGAACAGGGTGCTTTTGCCCTTCTTGCTGAATTCCAATTGCACTTCATCGGTGAGCGACAGCAGGTGCGCGTTCTTGAACGACTCAGGCAGCAGCCCGGCAATCACCTGAACCGCCTCGGCCAGCGGGAAGTTCTTGGTGATGTCCCGAGTCTTGTAGCGATAGACAAAAGACAGGCAAGGCTGATCCTTGACCGTCAGCGCCTTGATGATCACCCGCTGCAGCTCGACCTCGGCCCCCACGTACTTGGCCAGCACCAGTTTGATGAACAAGTTCTGGGAAAGGCTGTTTTCCAGCAGGCTCAGGAACTGCGCACGGTGATCCGGCGCTGGCTGGGTGGGAGTGGCTGTGGCTGTGGCTGACATCGAAAAAGCGCCTCGGGGCGGGATGGGTACAAAGGCGGCTATTTTAGGCGGGTTGCGGAGATTGGGGTGGGATTAATTAATGGGCGAGTGGCGAGTCTCTCGGGGCGGCGATTCTGTGTTGGCCTGCAATATGCCGCGTTCGTGGGACCGGCTTAAGCCGGGAAGAGGCCAGTACGTCCACTCACTATTTGTCGATAGAAAGGCCGCCTTCCCGGCCAAAGCCAGTCCCACGAGGCGCATTGCAGGTTCAGCCCAATACCACCAATCTGTTCGGCAACTCATTGCGCGCCTGCGTCACCGGCACGTGCTCGGCCAACACTTCGCCGCAGGCCTGGACACAGCCGAGAAACCCTTGCAGCGTCTGCCCCTGATGAACCTGACGGGTGAAGTCATCGATCATGGTTTGCCAGGTTTCGTTATCCAACCGGCTTGAAATCCCGTGGTCCACCAGGATTTCCACGTAGTGCTCTGCCTCGCAGACAAAGATCAACACCCCCGTGCCACCTGCGGTGTGGTGCAGGTTTTGTTCGAGAAACTGCCGACGGGCCAGATTGCCTGCACGCCAGTGTCGAACCTTTGCGGGCACCAGGTACATCGACCAGCGGCTGAAACGGCAGATCAGCGCCACCACAATAAACGTCGCCATCTGCACCAGCAGCAGCTGATTGGCGTCCAGCCACTGAGGGTAAAAGTTGATCAAACCCGGTAACAACAGACCGATAATCCCGGCCCAGATCAGCGGCACATAGGTGTAATCATCGGCCTGAGCCGCGAGCACGGTGACCAGCTCGGCGTCAGTACGGCGTTCAACCTGGGCAATTGCCTCGGCGACCTGACGCTGTTCATCTTGATTCAGTAAAGCCATGGGCACATCACTCTTGTGTACTGCTTGAGCACTTCAACCTGACCGGTGCAATGGGGTGACAGTCGCTACCAGTTACCCGACGAGCCGCCGCCACCAAAACTGCCGCCGCCCCCGCTGAAACCACCACCACCGCCGCCGGAACCACCGCCCAGGCCGCCGCCAAAGCCGCCCAGCCCGCCGCCGCCAATGAAACCGCCGCCACCGCCGCGTCCGGAACCGCCGAAGCCGCTCATTTTCAACACGACGATGGCCAGCACAATCAGGCCCAGCAGCAGGAAGCCGTGCTCCACGAAGAAGTCGTCTTCATCAGCCGATTGGGCAGGTTCTGCCAGGGGGTTGCCGCCCAGCACCTGAACCATGGCCTGAGCACCTTTGCTGATGCCGCCCACAAAGTCGCCATTGCGGAACGCCGGGGTAATCACCTGATTGATGATCACCGAAGACTGGGCGTCGGTCAGCCGCTCTTCCAGACCGTAGCCCACTTCGATGCGCACCTTGCGCTCGTCACGGGCGACGATCAGCAGCGCCCCGCTGTCCTTGCCCTTTTCGCCGATGCCCCAGCTGCGCCCGAGCTGATAACCGAAGTCTTCGATGCTCGTCCCTTGCAGGTCGGGCAGCGTGACCACAACCACCTGCTCGCCCGTGGCTTGTTCATGGGCCTCAAGCATTTGGCTGATCTGCGTGCGCGTCTGCCCATCGAGCATCTGCGCGTTGTCGACCACGCGGCCGGTCAGCGCGGGGAATTGCAGCGCTGCCTGGGCCGACAAGGCACAGGCCCAGAACAGCACGATGGGCAACAGCCAGCGCTGAACCCTGAGCAGGCCTGGCATCAGAATTTAACTTCCGGGGCTTTTTCAGAACCCGGCGTTGTCGCCTCGAAGTTCGGCCGAATCGGCAGATCGCTGTACATCACGCTGTGCCACAGACGACCCGGAAAGGTACGGATCTCTGTGTTATAGCGCTCGACCGAGGTAATGAAATCCCGACGGGCCACGGCGATGCGGTTTTCAGTGCCTTCAAGCTGCGATTGCAGGGCGAGGAAGTTCTGGTTGGATTTCAGATCAGGATAGCGCTCGGAGACCACCATCAGGCGGCTCAATGCGCCGGTCAACTGGCCCTGGGCATCCTGAAATTGCTTCAGCTTGGCGGGATCGTTCAGGGTGCTGGCATCGACCTGGATCGACGTCGCCTTGGCTCGGGCTTCGATCACGGCGGTCAAGGTGTCCTGCTCCTGTTTGGCATAGCCCTTCACGGTTTCCACCAGGTTGGGGATCAGGTCTGCACGACGCTGATACTGGTTCTGCACCTGCGCCCAGGCAGACTTCACCTGTTCATCGTAGGTGGGGATGTTGTTGATGCCGCATCCGGCCAGAAAAGTACTGAGCACCATCAATAGGCCCGTGGCCCACGTGTACCGATGGCTTCGCGTTGGCTCGCAGTGCTGTATTTGCATCATGTGTTTCCCTCGTTTGTTACTTTTTGATTCTGAATGGCAAAGTGGCTTTAGCCAAAACAGAAGTTCCCCGGCATAATCCGTCGCCTGCGCCAGTTGAAAACCTGTGCGCTACAGATGCTCGGTGCGACAACAAGTTCAGCGGCCTTAACTGGCTGTGACCGACAACATGCACCAAAGGTCTAAACCCAAATTGTTGGCTGCCTGTTATTTAACGCGAGTTGCGGGCAAACGCCTTGAGAAAATCATTCATGAATAAGCTGTGTTTCCTCGGCCTTATGGTCGGTCTGGCAAGCCAATCGGTGTTTGCGGCAAACAATGTGAGCGCTGCGGCGACTAACAGCCAGGCGACGTTGCAAGCCAAAAACGCTTTCATCGGCAACTTGATGAAGCAAATGACCCTGGACGAAAAGATCGGTCAACTGCGGTTGATCAGTATCAGCCAGGAAATGCCACAGCCACTGATCCTCAAGGAAATTGCTGCCGGTCGTATTGGCGGCACCTTCAACTCCATTACTCGCTCGGAAAACCGTCCGCTGCAAGAAGCCGCTGTCGCCAAGAGCCGTTTGAAAATTCCGATGTTCTTTGCCTACGACGTGATCCACGGCCATCGGACGATTTTCCCGATCAGCCTGGGCCTGGCCGCCAGCTGGGACATGGCAGCCATTACCGAAACAGGCCGCATCTCGGCGATTGAAGCCAGCGCTGACGGTCTGGACATGACCTTCGCGCCCATGGTGGATATTTCCCGTGATCCACGCTGGGGCCGCAGCTCCGAAGGCTTTGGCGAAGACACCTACCTGGTTTCACGCATCTCCGAGGAGATGGTGAAATCGTTCCAGGGCCAGAAGGTCGCCTCGGCCGACAGCATCATGGCAGCGGTCAAACACTTTGCCCTGTATGGCGCCGTCGAAGGTGGTCGTGACTACAACACCGTAGACATGAGCCCAACGCGCATGTACCAGGATTACCTCCCGCCGTACCGCGCAGGCATTGATGCAGGTGCTGGCGGCGTGATGATCGCCCTTAACTCCATCAATGGTGTGCCCGCGACCTCCAACAACTGGCTGCTGCAAGACCTGCTGCGTAAGGACTGGGGTTTCAAGGGTGTGACCATCAGCGACCACGGGGCGATCAAGGAGCTGATCGAGCACGGCGTCGCCAAGGATTACCGCGAAGCCGCAAAACTGGCGATCAAGGCCGGCGTCGACCTGAGCATGAACGACAAGGCTTACGGCGAGCACCTGCCGGAGCTGGTCAAGAGCGGCGAAGTGTCTGTCAAGGAAGTCGACAACGCCGTGCGTGAAGTGCTGGGCGCCAAATACGACATGGGCCTGTTCGCCAACCCATACCTGCGTATCGGCGATGCCGCCCAGGACCCGGCCGACACCTACTCCGATGATCGCCTGCACCGCGCGCAAGCCCGCGATGTCGCGCGTAAAACTCTGGTTCTGCTGAAAAACGACAACCAGACCCTGCCGCTGAAAAAGCAGGGCACCATTGCAGTCATCGGCAGCCTGGCAAAAAGTCAGCTGGACATGCTTGGCAGCTGGTCTGCGGCGGGTCGTCCGCATCAATCAGTGACCGTGTATGACGGCCTGGCCAACGCCGTCGGCGACAAAGCCAAGCTGGTCTACGCCCGTGGCGCCAACGTTAGCGATAACGCGCACATCCTCGAGTACCTGAATTTCATTGAGAAGGAAGTCGAGGTTGACCCTCGCCCCGCTCAGGAAATGATTGATGAAGCGGTCAAGACTGCCGAGCAGGCGGACGTGATCGTGGCGGTGGTAGGCGAATCCCGTGGCATGTCCCACGAAGCCGCGAGCCGCAGCAGCCTGAACATTCCAGGCAAACAACAGGATCTCATCAAGGCGCTAAAGGCCACTGGCAAGCCGTTGGTACTGGTATTGATGAATGGCCGTCCGCTGGTGTTGGTTGACGAAGTGCAACAGGCCGACGCGATGCTGGAAACCTGGTTCCCCGGCACCGAAGGCGGCAATGCCGTGGCTGACGTGCTGTTCGGCGACTACAACCCGTCCGGCAAACTGGCGATGTCCTTCCCGCGCTCTATCGGCCAGCTGCCGATTTACTACGCACACCTGAACACTGGTCGCCCGTACTCGCCGAAGAAGGAAGGCAACTACACCTCGCACTATTTCGAGGAAACCAACGGCCCGCTGTTCCCATTCGGGTTTGGCCTGAGCTACACCGACTTTGACGTTTCGGACATCACCCTGTCGGCCAGGGACCTGCCCCGCAAAGGCAAACTGACCGCCAGTGTGACCGTGAAGAACACCGGCAAAGTCGCAGGCGCAACGGTGGTTCAGCTGTACCTGCATGATGTGGCAGCGTCCATCAGCCGTCCGGTGAAAGAGCTCAAAGGCTTCGAGAAAGTGATGTTGCAGGCGGGCGAAGAGAAGGTCGTGACCTTCACCCTCAGCGAAGACGATTTGAAGTTTTACAACCCGCAACTGAAATACGCGGCAGAAGCGGGCGAGTTCAAGCTGATGATCGGCCTGGATTCCGAAGCGGTTAAAGAGACGAGTTTCAACTTGCTGTAAGAACGACGAATAAAAACAATATCAAGCCAGCGGGCGCCCTGTAGGAGCTGCCGAAGGCTGCGAAGGCGGTTTTTCTGATTCACCGCGTTCGCAGCCTTCGGCAGCTCCTACAGGGCCAAGCCACTCCTGCAACACAGGCTCATGCCCATGCCCTCCACTTCCCGCACGCTGCGTATCACCCTTTATGCCCTGCTGATTCTCGCTGGCGCAGGCGTTTCGGCCGGGTTGGCGGTGCGGCAAGCGCGGCTGCATGCCGTTGAAGATGATGCCGCAAGGGCTGGCGCGCAGTTATCGCTCTACGCCAACACGCTGCACACCCTGATCGAACGTTATCGCGCCCTGCCTGCTGTGCTCGCACTGGACCCGGAGCTGCGCGCCGCCTTGAATGGGCCAATTAATGCTCAGACCCAAGACGCGCTGAACCGCAAACTGGAGCGCATCAACGGCGCCGCCCAATCTTCAACCCTGGAATTACTGGACCGCAACGGGCTGGCCATCGGCGCCAGCAACTGGCGTCTGCCCAGCAGCTACGTGGGTCATAACTACGGTTTTCGGCCTTACTTCCTGCAGACCATCGCCACCGGTGTTGGGCGTTTCTATGCCGTGGGCGTGACCAGCGGCATCCCGGGTTACTTTCTGTCCAACGCGGTCACCAATGACGCGGGCGAGTTTCTCGGCGCCATGGTGGTCAAGCTGGAATTCCCGGACCTGGAACACGAATGGGCACAGGGTGAAGACCTGTTACTGGTCAGCGACGCCAAAGGCATTGTGTTTATCGCCAATCAGCCAGGCTGGCGTTATCGAGAATTGCGACCGCTCTCGATGCAGGATCGCGCCGAACTGCAGACCACCCGGCAATATGACAAGCAGCCCTTGACCCCGCTGCCCCGTCAGCAATTGCGCGAGTTCAACCCGAACAGCCACCTGACGCGGGTTGAGGGCCCGGACGGCACCGCCGAATTTTTATGGCAATCGCTGCCATTGCCCGGTGAAAACTGGACCCTGCACCTGCTGCGCAAACCGCAGGTCGCCAGTGAAGACACCCGCAACGCGGCCCTCGCCGCTGCGGGCGTCTGGCTGACGCTGGTGTTTCTCGGGCTGTTCCTTTATCAGCGCTGGCGCCTGGCTAGAATGCGCGAACGCAGCCGCGACGAGCTGGAGCGCCTGGTGCAGGAGCGCACCCGTGACCTGCGCACCGCTCAGGAAGGCCTGGTGCAATCGACCAAGCTCGCAGCGCTGGGGCAGATGTCGGCGGCACTGGCGCATGAAATCAACCAGCCGCTCACCGCGCAGCGCATGCAACTGGCCACCTTGCGCTTGCTGCTTGATCACGGGCGCATCGATGATGCCTATAAGGCTTTGGGCCTTTTGGACCAACAGCTGAGCCGCATGGCCGCCTTGACCGGGCACTTGAAAACCTTCGCCCGCAAAAGCCCCGGCGGCCTGCGCGAGCGGCTGGATCTGGCCGCCGTGATCGATCAGGCACTGCTGTTACTCGATTCCCGGCTGCGCGATGAACAGATTGATTGCACGCTGAACCTCAGTCGCCCGGCCTGGGTGCGCGGTGACGCCATCCGACTTGAACAGGTGATGATCAACCTGCTGCGCAACGCCCTGGATGCAATGCGCGACAAAGCCGTCAAACGTCTGGAAATCCGCATTGATGCTCAGGACAAACGCTGGCGGGTCAGCGTCGGCGACAGCGGCGGTGGTATATCCGCCGAGAATCTGGGCAATATCTTCGACCCGTTTTTCACCACCAAACCGGTGGGCGACGGCCTGGGATTGGGGCTTGCGGTGTCATTTGCCATCGTCCATGAGCTGGGCGGCAAACTGAGTGCTGAAAATCAGGGAGGTGGCGCGCTGTTCTCTTTCAGCCTGCCCAATGACTATCTGGAGCCAGACCCAACATGTTGAATTCGGTCATTGTGGTCGATGACGAAGCCCCCATCCGTGAAGCGGTGGAACAATGGCTGACGTTGTCGGGCTTTAACGTCCAGGTACACAGCCGGGCCGAGGAGTGTTTAGCGCAACTGCCCGAGCACTTTGCCGGTGTGGTCATGAGCGATGTGCGCATGCCAGGCATGAGCGGGCTGGAGCTGCTGGCCAGCATTCAGGCACGGGATGCTGACTTGCCGGTGATTCTGTTGACCGGTCATGGCGACGTGCCCATGGCGGTGGATGCCATGCGTGATGGCGCTTACGACTTTCTGGAAAAGCCCTTCAGCCCGGAAACCCTGCTGCGCACCCTGACCCGCGCGCTGGAAAAACGCGAACTGGTCCTGGAAAACCGCCGCCTGCATGAACGGGCCGATGCTCGATCACAGCTCGACGCCACCTTGCTCGGCGTGTCCCCCAGCTTGCAGACCTTGCGCAGCCAAGTGCTGGACCTGTCGCAACTGCCGGTCAACGTGGTGATTCGGGGTGAGACCGGCAGCGGCAAGGAACTGGTTGCCCGCTGCCTGCATGATTTCGGCCCTCGCGCCGCCAAACCCTTTGTAGCCCTTAACTGCGCGGCGATCCCGGAGCAGCTGTTCGAAGCCGAATTGTTCGGCCACGAAAGCGGTGCGTTTACCGGAGCCCAAGGCAAGCGCATCGGCAAGCTGGAATACGCCGACGGCGGCACGCTGTTCCTGGATGAAATCGAAAGCATGCCGCTGGCCCAGCAGGTCAAGCTGTTGCGGGTGCTGCAGGACAAGAAGCTGGAGCGGCTGGGCTCCAACAAGGCCATTGACGTGGATTTACGCATCATCGCCGCCACCAAGCCTGACTTGCTGGAAGAAGCGCGAGCCGGCCGATTTCGCGAAGACCTGGCCTACCGCCTGACCGTCGCCGAGTTGCGCCTGCCGCCGCTGCGCGAGCGTCGCGAGGATATTCCCCTGCTGTTTGCCCACTTCGCCAGGGCGGCGGCCGAACGACTGGGGCGTAACGCGCCGACACTGAGCGGGGCAAAGCTGGGCGAGCTGCTAAGCCATGACTGGCCGGGCAATGTCCGCGAACTGGCCAATGCTGCTGAGCGGCAGATCCTGGGTCTGTCTTCTTCACCAGACACCTCACCCGACACCGGCCAATCCCTCGCGGCCCAGCAGGAAGCCTTCGAAGCCCAATGCCTGCGCGCCGCCCTCGCCCGCCACAAAGGTGATATCAAGGCGGTACTCAACGAGCTGCAACTGCCACGCCGCACCCTCAATGAAAAAATGCAGCGTCATGGGTTGTTGAGGGAGATGTTTGTGGAGTGATTTCGCTCCGGTTATCCGCTGTGAGGGGATTGTATGTTTGCCTGCAAGGCTTCTGGAAACACACAAAGCCTTCGTTGACCTCGGACCTGTGGGAGCGAATTTATTCGCGAAGGCAATATTGAAACCGATAAAAATGCGTCGGATGTAATGGCCTCTTCGCGAATGAATTCGCTCCCACAGGTTTGAATTCGGCAACCGAAACATTCGTGATCGCCCAGCAAATGAGCGGATTTCCGCTTACACACGAACAGCCAATAAGCGGATTCCCGCTCATAAAACCCCGCCAACCCCTCTAAACCGGGCCTGCTTCGTTTGGCACAGCTCCTGCTATAGCCACAGTCAGGCTGCGCATCGACGCGCCATTCTAAAAACAATGACTGTAAGGAACATGATGGACACCTCCAACTCTGTGCCTCAAGGGGCGGCCGGCGCGCCCGCAACCGGAAAAACCACCTCATCTCGTCTCAAATCGATTTTCAGCGGCTCGGTCGGCAACATGGTCGAGTGGTACGACTGGTACGTCTACGCTGCCTTCTCCCTGTACTTTGCAAAATCCTTCTTCCCTAAAGGCGACACCACGGCACAGCTGCTCAACACGGCAGCGATCTTTGCCGTGGGCTTCCTGATGCGTCCAATCGGCGGCTGGCTGATGGGCCTGTATGCCGACCGCAAGGGCCGCAAGGCAGCCTTGATGGCTTCGGTACTGCTGATGTGCTTCGGCTCGCTGATCATCGCACTGACGCCCAGCTACGAAATCATCGGCGTGGGCGCGCCTATCCTGCTGGTCTTTGCCCGCCTGCTGCAGGGCTTGTCGGTCGGTGGCGAGTACGGCACCTCGGCAACTTACCTGAGTGAAATGGCGACCAAGGAGCGACGCGGCTTCTTCTCCAGCTTCCAGTACGTGACTCTGATCTCCGGCCAGCTCATCGCCCTGGCGGTACTGATCGTGCTGCAACAGACCCTGACCACTGAACAGCTGTATGCATGGGGCTGGCGTGTGCCGTTCGTGATCGGCGCCCTGTGTGCGGTGGTTGCGCTCTACTTGCGTCGCGGCATGGAAGAAACCGAGTCCTTCACCCGGGTCAAGAAAGAAGTCGCCAAAGAAAGCACCATGCGTATTTTGATGCGCCATCCCAAGGAACTGATGACCGTGGTCGGCCTGACCATGGGCGGTACCCTGGCTTTCTATACCTACACCACCTACATGCAGAAATACCTGGTGAACACCGTCGGAATGAGCATCACCGACTCCACCACCATTTCAGCAGCAACGCTGTTTCTGTTCATGGTGATCCAGCCGCTGGTAGGCGCACTGTCGGACAAGGTCGGCCGACGTCCGATCCTGATCGCATTTGGTGTCATGGGTACGCTGTGCACAGTGCCGATCCTGACCACGCTGCATACCATCCAGACCTGGTGGGGCGCGTTCTTCCTGATCATGGCGGCACTGATCATCGTCAGCGGCTACACCTCCATCAACGCGGTCGTGAAAGCCGAGCTGTTCCCCACCGAAATCCGCGCACTGGGTGTGGGCCTGCCGTACGCACTGACCGTGTCGATCTTCGGCGGTACGGCTGAATACATCGCGCTGTGGTTCAAGAGCATTGGCATGGAGACCGGTTATTACTGGTATGTCACCGCCTGCATCGCCTGTTCGCTGATGGTTTATGTGTTCATGAAGGACACCCGCAAGCATTCGCGGATCGAAACTGACTGATCCGCTATCAGCACTGTTGATCAAGGGCGGCCCCGCATTGCGGTGCTGCCCTTTTTATTGAGAGTCATTCCTGTTGCGGCATTGACAAGTTGGTGCATTTTTTCGCCAAAAAACGAGCATCATCCGCAATTTAAGTTACAGTTTTATTTTGTCAAGAGGGTTTATTACAAGAGTTTTCAAAGAAATGCACCAGCCTGACGCACGTCGCGCTGCAAGGCCCGAAAATGGCGCCTTGTGGCTTACTATCATTTTCAGCGATGGTGGGTAGCAATCCGATTAACTTCTTAATAAATCCTGGGCGCGTAGCATTCACTCCATACCGAACTTACAAACACTTCGATTTGGAGATACATCATGAAAACTACACAACTGATTGCTGGCTTCGCTTTCTCTGTTCTGGCTTCAACTGCCTTTGCAGCTCCACACCTGCCAAGCCTGCCAGGCAATAACAACACTAACGTTGTTGAGCAGACTTCGACACTGACCGTTGCTGAAGGTGGTTCCAAGCACACTAATGTCGGCGGCATGCGTCAGGCTGCAGACGGTGCTGATCACGTAGGTGCCAATCGTCTGGCTGCCGATGGTGCTGACCGCGTCGGTGCAAATCGCCAGGCTGCCGATGGTGCTGACCACGTAGGCGCCAATCGTCTGGCTGCTGATGGTGCTGACCACGTAGGTGCAAACCGTCTGGCCGCTGATGGCGCAGACCGTGTAGGTGCAAACCGTCTGATCTGATCATCAGACGTGTTCCCTCTAGCCCGGCTTCAAGCCGGGCTTAATCATTTCTGGGCCATTGCCAAATGCTGACATGCCCCTTGTTGACGTGGCTCTTCCTGATCTAAATCGGCACTATGTAGCCCTTTGCAGAAAACCTCTGCGGACAACATCCCGGCCACAGGAATTTGCCCCATGTCAGACGACATCTACTCGTATCAGCCTTCCCAGGGCCATGGCCTGCCCCACGATCCTTTCAACGCCATCGTCGGCCCCCGTCCCATCGGCTGGATCTCCTCTCAGGATGCCAACGGCAAGTTGAATCTGGCGCCGTACAGCTTTTTCAACGCCTTCAATTACATCCCGCCGATCATTGGATTTTGCAGCGTTGGCCGCAAGGACAGCCTGAACAACATCGAACAGACCGGCGAATTCGTCTGGAACCTCGCCACTCGCTCCCTGGCTGAAGCCATGAATCAGAGCTGCGCCCCGGTTGCGCCGGAGGTCAGCGAATTCGAACTGGCCAACCTAACCCCGCTCGCCTCACAAATAGTGGCGGTGCCGCGGGTCAAAGAAACTCCAGTGTCGTTCGAATGCAAGGTCACGCAGATCATCCAGCTGCAACGGGCCGACAAAGAGTTGGTGCCGAGCTGGCTGATTCTGGGCGAGGTCGTGGCGGTGCACATCGCCAAGGCGCTGTTGAAGGATGGGATTTACGACACGGCTGCTGGTGAGCCGATTTTGCGCGGCGGTGGCCCAGCGGACTATTTCCAGCTGGGCCCGGAAGCGCTATTCAAGATGCATCGGCCCAAGGCCTGATCACGCCTCGAATTGCAGAGTGCCTTCGTCGTCGATAGCGACCAGCCGCGCGAGCTCGCCGGCTGCCGCCACATCGGCGTCGTGGGCCGTCTTGAATTTCTGACCGGCCAGCACTCGATTGAACACCGGGGCGCCACCCGCACCCAGCGCCTTGACGGCGATAGCGGCGTCGTAGCCACCCTCGCCCGGAACCACGGCGGAAACGGCTTCGAATTGATTGAGTTCTTTACGTGCCATCGTTGCAACCCTGCTCGTGCTTTTAAAGCAGGCGATTCTAAACCGCTGGCGCTCAGATCGCCCGCAACATCTGCAATGCTTTGGCCTGGGCTTCCTGCTCGCTGGCGAAGGTCTGAAAATCCAGGCTGCTGACCATGTACCCTTGCACGACCTCGGAGAATATCTGAACGTGCGGAGCGTCGAGCCAATGATTCATTTGATCTTCACTGGCCCATGAGCCGGAGATCAGCCACAGGTCGGGGTCCTGGGGCACGTTATGCAGGGCAAAACTCAGGCAGCCGCTGGTACTGCGCGAAGGTTCGATCAGGGCAAGCAGACGCGCGCCCAACTGTTCACTTCGGCCTTTGGTGGCACGGGCTAGAACAAGATGGCTCACTGCTGATGACTGAGGCATGGTCGTGGCTCCTATATATAACGCGAGAAACGTACCGAGTTTTCCGGGTTCGGCTACAGGTGAGGAGATTAGGGCCTGCTGGCAATGACCGTTAGCCGGTTCCTGCCAGCTTATTGCCTGATCCTGCAGTAGCGCGAGGCAGCGGCATGAGCGCGGCCAGCGCACCGAACGGTGGCCGAGCAGATTCAGGCAAGCCAAATGACGGTTTATCGCGTTATAAACCCGGTATCAGCAGAATCAGGCAATCATCCGGCAGGATTCGCGTATCGCCCGACCTTGCACAAAAATAACCTAGGCGCATTAACGCAGGATCAAGGGACGCACCGCATGTCGCAACCTCAACACAGCATCGAGCCGGTCAGTGAGCACATGGAACAGCAGCGCATTGAGCTGGCTGAGCTGATTCGGCGCTTTACCCCAGGCGAAGGCAGCTTCCAGACCGCGATCGAGCCGCTGTTCATGGTGCGCTATGAAAGCGCCTCCCAATCATTGCCTGCCTTGGCTGAACCTGCGCTGTGCATCTTCGCCCACGGCAGCAAGGAAGTGCGCCTCGGGGACGAAACCTATACCTATGACCCACTCAACTACCTGGTGCTGTCAGTGGCGATGCCCCTGAGCGGCCGGATCGTCAATGCAACACCTGAGCAGCCGAACCTGGCGTTGCGGCTGAACATTGACCCGGCCGATATCAACGCGTTGATTGCCGAAGCCGGCCCCATGAGCGTGCCGACGCGCCCCAGTGGTCGTGGCCTTTATATCGAACGCATCGACACCCAGCTGCTGGACGCCGTGCTGCGCCTGTCTCGTTTGCTCGACAGCCCCAAAGATATCGCCATGCTGGCGCCGTTGATCAAGCGCGAAATCCTTTACCGATTGCTGCGTAGTCAACAAGGTCATCGGCTGTACGAAATCGCCATCACCAACTGCCAGACCCATCGCGTGACCCAGGCGATCAAATGGCTGAACGAGCACTTCGCCGAACCCCTGCGCATCGATGACCTGGCTCGGGAAGTGAACCTCAGCGTCTCGACCCTGCACCATCGCTTCAAAGCAGTGACGGCCATGAGCCCGCTGCAATATCAAAAGCAACTGCGCTTGCAGGAAGCCAGACGTCTGATGCTCAACGATGGGATGGATGCCTCGGCGGCCGGTTACAAAGTGGGTTATGAAAGCCCGTCGCAGTTCAGCCGTGAATACAGCCGCCTGTTCGGTGCGCCGCCGTTGCGGGATATGGCGCGGTTGCGGGCGACCCTCTAATCAAAGTGCGCAGACTGTGCGCGCTATAACGTTTAGCTCAGTAGTGGCCAGTGGATATGCCATTTGCGTCCGATGCTCGAGCGGCCCTCTGCCTACACTTCTGGTAGTCCTGTTCAAAACTGCTCAGTGGTTGAATGAGGGTACCGAGATGAATATAAAAACAAGAAGGTGTTTATCTGTTGTCGGTGTTGCCGCAATTGTCGCCCTGTATGCCACCAGTGCATATCGGGTGGAAATGGCGCGGCAGGCCCCACAAGTAGCCAGTTGCAGCTTTGGTCATTGCGTCCCGGCCAATGCCACTTTCAGCGCCCTGCGATGAGGCAAGGCTGAAGCGTTTAAGTCGCGGGAATTGCGTAAGGCAGCTATCGATTAGGAAGCTATCGGCTTAGACTGATGGCTTTCCTGCGCCCGATAAGGCGCACTATCACTGCCGATCAGGTCCCGCCTTGACCACTCTCAATCACACTACGCCCTCCATCCGCAGCGTTTTGTTCGCGTTGATGATGGCTGTGTTTCTCAGTGCGCTGGATCAGACGATTGTCGCCGTCTCGATGCCCGCCATCTCCGCACAATTCAACGACTTCGACCTGTTGGCCTGGGTGATCTCTGCCTATATGGTCGCTTTGACCGTGGCCGTACCGATCTACGGCAAACTGGGCGACTTGTATGGGCGGCGTAAGTTGATGCTGTTCGGACTGGGGCTCTTCACACTCGCCTCACTGTTCTGCGGCGCGGCACAGAGCATGGAGCAACTGGTGCTGGCCAGGGTGCTGCAGGGCATCGGCGCAGGCGGCATGGTGTCGGTCAGTCAGGCCATCATTGGCGATCTGGTGCCTCCTCGCGAGCGCGGCCGTTATCAGGGCTACTTCAGCAGCATGTATGCGGTTGCCAGTGTGGCCGGCCCCGTGCTGGGCGGTTTCATGACCGAGTACCTGTCATGGCGCTGGGTATTTCTGATCAACCTGCCGCTGGGCCTGCTGGCCTGGTGGATCGCCAAGCGAACTCTGCTAGGCCTGCCGGTCCCGCAGCGCAAGCCGATCATCGATTACCTCGGCACCGTGCTGATGATCATTGGCCTGACGGCGCTGTTGCTGGGTATTACCGAAATTGGCCAGGGGCGCGGCTGGCGCGATCAGCAGGTGATGATCTTGCTGGCCGTGGCGCTGCTGACCCTGGCGCTGTTTGTGCTGTACGAACGGCGCACTACAGAGCCCCTGCTGCCGATGCACCTGTTCGCCAACCGCAACGCGGTGTTGTGCTGGTGTACGATTTTCTTCACCAGCTTCCAGGCGATTTCGCTGATTGTCCTGATACCGCTACGCTTTCAGACCGTTACCGGCGGCGGGGCCGACAGCGCAGCGCTGCACCTTCTGCCTCTGGCGATGGGCATGCCCATGGGAGCTTTTTTCGCGGGCCGTCGTACGTCCCTGACCGGGCGTTACAAACCGATGATTCTGACCGGGGCGCTGCTGATGCCGTTCGCCATCCTCGGCATGGCCTTCACCCCGCCGCAATCGGTGGTACTGACCAGCCTGTTCATGATCCTGACCGGGATCGCCAGCGGCATGCAGTTCCCAACCTCACTGGTGGGCACGCAAAACTCGGTAGCCGTTCATGACATGGGGGTGGCAACCAGCACCACCAACCTGTTCCGCTCGCTGGGTGGCGCGGTTGGCGTGGCCGTGATGTCTGCGCTGTTGCTGGCCATGCTGCAAGGCACCGGCCTGGCTCACATCAGCGCAGGCCCCATCGGCGGCGAAGGTGCATCCGGCAACGTGTTGATGGACAGCCTCAATGCCGCCAGCGGCCCCGCATTGCAAGCGTTGCGCGGCGAACTGGCGATAACGTTCAAACACCTGCTGATGATCAGCGCAGGCATTTCCCTGCTGGGCCTGAGCGCCGCGTTATTGATGCCCAATAATTTGTTGCGGGGCAAGGGCCACAAGGAGCGGTAGGCAAGTGAGCGGCAAGCTTCAAGTGAGGCAGCTAGTCAGCTTGTAGCTTGCAGCTTGCTTCTCACTGACTGTAATAACCTACCGCCACCAGATAGTTACCGGCCTTGCGCATGTAGGCGTGTTTGTTCTCCACCTTGCCGGTGACCGGATTGCGCCAGCGGTATTCGTATTCGCCCGCGTCCTGTCGGGCAAGCATCGCCAGCATGGGCTCGCCCACCGGTTTGCCTTGAGGGTCTTTGACCTTGTTGAAGTCTGTGTTGATCAAGCGCAGATTGGTGCCGTGCGCCACGTACCGTTTGCTGGCCAGGTCAACCACGAAGACGTAAAGATCGTCCTGTAAAAAGCCACCGCGCAGGTTGTTGATCGCCAGCAGCGTGCCCTTTTCATCACGCCCCAGTTCGACAACGGCTTTGTCCAGCAGGGCCCTGGCCTGTTCCGCTGACGCGCGTGGCACGTAATAACCGACGGCAAGGATTCGCTGGCCAATGCGCTGAAAGTACACATGCTTGCGCTCGACCTTGCCGTCAGCCCAGTTGTGCCAGCGGTAATCGGCTTGTTGAACGCCCTTTTCCTCAGGGGTGTTGAGCACATCCTTGAAGGCCTTCTGCAGATCGGGCTCTAGCACTTGGGAAACATCACGCCCGATCAGCGCCGCAGAAGGCCCGCCACTGGCCAGCATGGTGCCGTGGGTATCCACAACGAAGACATAACGCTCGCCATCGACAAACTCGCCCTGACGGCTGAACTCGGCAAAGGCCTTGTCGCCATTCTGTTGATAACGGGCCACGGCCTTTTCCAGCAATGCCCTGGCGGCAGGCCCTTGTTCCGGGCTTTCGGCCCCCGCCCAGGATTGGCCAAGCCAGGCACAGCAGATAAAACCCAGTACCACAGACCTCACTGAAAACTGCATCGCGGACACCTCTTTTTTATAAGTCTGGGCTGAGCTTAGACAAATGCCGGGCGATGCAGAATCATTCACGAAAAAGAGCGGCGCACAGACCTGCCGCGCCGATCATCAATCAGGGTCCTGAGACCAGAACCATTGCGTGCGCTCAGCTTTGACATGCTCGAACGCAGGCATGATTTCGCCCTTGCTGAAAAAACGCCGGGAGCGGGCCTTGGCATTGCTGAACCAGTACCCGGCCTGCGGACAAGGCTGACCGGCGCTCACCGGTGGCTTGGGTTTTTCGTCGTAGCGTGCGTACCACTGCACCGTGGAACGCTCGGTGAAACCCCGGCCCCGAATAGGATAAGGGTGCAGACACCCGGTGTTGCGCACACGAACCGCGCTGAGCGCCTTGTGCAACGCGGTATAGGCCCGCGACGGCGCCTCCCCCTTCTCGCCCAACTCGGGCAGAAGCCCTGCGCGCACCAGCAAACCTGCGTCATAACCCTGAAAAACGATGTCACTGTAAACACTGAGCTGCCTGCGCAGGCGGTCATTGCCGCCCAGCATCTGGACGAATCGACTGCCCAACACGGTGTACCAACTGACGCCCTTGATCCGATCGAGCAAATACAGGCTTTCCATGTGTGGCCCGGCATCGACCATCAGCCCTGTATGTTCCTGAGCGAAGCGGTACTCCAGGGGCAGATAGCGTGCGTCATCGTCAGGCAGGATGCAGGCCAGGCCACCATAGCCATGCTCGCTGTGCAACTGATCACAGAGATACCTGAGCCAGCCCTCGTAGGTCTTGGCCCCGTCGCCTTCGGCTAGCAAGGTCCAGGGCAGGATCATTTTCAGGCAGGAGTGGTCGGTTGCGTTCTGGCTTTGACCAGCACCCATGACAAACATGCGGTGGGTGGCGGCCTCGGTTGGCTCGGCGCTGGAGATCGACCACAGCAATGGCTCCTCCACATGGGATTCAAGCATGAGTTTGCGGCACGACGCGAAACCACTGGGTGACAACTTGCGCAGGTTTTTGTAGGACTGCCACTTCAGAAACGGACGAAATGTTTCATAGAACCGGGTGAAGCATGCCTCAAGCCGGTGTCGGGTCTCGGCCGTGTGACCTTGTTTGAAATACAGCGTTGTCATCAACCCAAGGCGAACAAGTGGCGCCCCATGCGCAGAATCAACAGTGAGTTGTTCAGCCTTGTGCCTGAGTTCACCCAGGATCCTTACAATTTCAGATACAGTTTCTGACACGTCTTAAACTCCCCAACAACCCGCTCATGTGCTATCGGGGCGCAGAGTGAAGGGTGTTTGGGTAGGGATCAATACTGGATAGACAGTTTGGGAAATCAGCTACAAAGTTCAAGAAGCGTCCTACTTCCAGCCTACAAAATTCCGAACGGTCCGAACATTTTTTGTAGGACATGGTCGTAGTGGCATTGCGCCCACAAGGTAAACGATGGGTAAACTGACTGGGCAGTCACCGCAGACTTCGTTATAGATGGACGCCGCCGAGGCATTATTTTCCAGGCTAGTGGATCAGCGACGCAGCGCCGGGCTCAGACGCAGCATATCGAGCCCTGCCTCGACCCACTTTTCGGCGCGATCGATGAGCGAGTAGCTATCGGGTATCAGCAGCCACTGACCGAGCATGCCATCGATGTAGGCATGCAGTGAAATTGAGGCGCGGACGGTATCCAGGTCGGCAGGCAGCTGGCCTTTGCGCACAGCGTTACTCAGGGCCAGACCGATGCGGTCGTTGCACTCAAGAGCATTTGCCTGACGCTGACGTCGGAAGTCACACATCTCATCGGTAAACTCGCACTTATGAAACAAGATCTCATTGATGCGACGGGTTTTCGGGTCCAGTGCAACTTCATGAAACAAATGAATCAACAATTTCTTCATGCAGCCAAGGGGATCCGCTTCGTCCTCGCTCTCGCTGGCCAGGGCCATCTCTTCCAACGGTTCCTGGATGCTGTCGAGCATCGCCTGAACCAGATCGGCTTTGTTGCTAAAGTGCCAGTAGATAGCGCCTCGCGTCACTCCGGCAAGGCTTGCGATGTCCGCCAGAGTCGTGCGCGCCACCCCTCTTTCATAAAAGGCCTTCTCGGCGGCCTCAAGAATAAGACTGCGGGTGACCTGAGCTTCCTCTTTGGTACGACGGACCATGGCATCAAAACCTCAATGAATATACTTCAGGCTCCGGATAACGCGGGCTTGAAGCAAAAACGGGCGGCATTTGTATTGCCTTGTCCCGCACCTGTAACCCCCGTCAATGCGGCTTCGCATCGAAAAAATGAGTGTTTACAAACAACCGTGAATGTAAGTATATTCATTAGCTTGCTACTTATCCAGCCGGAATTTTTCAACCCTTCCAATCTTTCTTGAGCACCCAAGGCTCCAGACCCGAGGATCTTCATGCAATTCAAGCCAGCTGTTACCGTTCTGGTCACTGCCGTCGCCCTGGCATCACTGCTCAGTGGATGCAGTAAAAAGGAAGAAGCGGCAGCCCCTGCCGCACCGCCTCCTCAGGTCGGCGTCGTTACCATCAAAGCCCAGCCCTACACGCTGACCACTGAACTGCCTGGCCGCACCACGGCGTACCGCATCGCCGAAGTCCGGCCGCAGGTCAATGGCATCATCCTCAAGCGTCTGTTCACCGAAGGTGCTGATGTAAAAGCAGGGCAGCAGCTGTATCAGATTGATCCGGCCCTCTACGAAGCCACCGCCAACAGCGCCAGCGCGACCCTGCAGTCGGCCAAGTCTCTGGCGGATCGCTACAAGCAACTGGTCAACGAGCAGGCTGTCAGCCGTCAGGAATACGACAACGCCAAATCCACGACGCAGGAAGCTCAGGCTGCCCTGCAGACCGCTCAGATCAACTTGCGCTACACCAAGGTCATGGCACCGATTTCCGGCCGTATCGGCCGTTCCGATGTGACCGAAGGTGCGCTGGTGACCAGTGGCCAGACCAACGCCATGGCGACGATCCAGCAGTTGGACCCTATCTATGTAGACGTCACTCAGTCCTCGGCAGAAATGCTCAAGCTGCGTCGCGATCTTGAAACCGGCAAGCTGCAGAAATCCGGCGACAACTCGGCCTCGGTCAAGCTGACCCTGGAAGACGGCAGCGAGTACAGCAAGCCGGGCAAGCTGGAGTTCTCGGAAGTGTCAGTTGATCAGGCCACGGGCTCGGTCACCTTGCGCGCCGTGTTCCCTAACCCAGATCACACGCTGCTGCCAGGCATGTTCGTCCACGCGCGTCTGCAGGCTGGCGTCAGTGCCCAGGCCATCCTTGCTCCGCAGCAAGGCGTGACCCGCGACCTCAAAGGTTCGCCGAGCGCTCTGATCGTCAACAAGGACAACAAGGTCGAGCAACGTCAATTGGTGGCCAACCGCACGTCCGGTGCCTTCTGGCTGGTCGAGAAAGGCCTGAACGAAGGTGACCGCGTCATCACTGAAGGTCTGCAATACGTCAAGCCAGGTGCTCAAGTGACCGTCAAGGATGCGGGTAACCTCACCGAAGCCCAGTCAGCCCCTGCCGCCGGCGAAGGTAAGTAATCGATGTCTAAATTCTTTATCGACCGCCCCATCTTCGCCTGGGTATTAGCCCTGGTGGTGATGCTGGTGGGTACGCTTTCGATCCTGAAACTACCGATCAACCAATACCCGGCCATTGCGCCGACCGCGATTGATATCCAGGTAACCTACCCAGGCGCCTCTGCACAGACCGTGCAGGACACCGTGGTGCAGATCATCGAGCAACAGCTCAATGGTATCGATAACCTGCGCTATGTGTCCTCGGACAGTAACTCCGACGGCAGCATGACCATCACGGTGACCTTCAACCAGGGCACCAACCCGGATACCGCTCAGGTTCAGGTGCAGAACAAACTCAACCTGGCGACCCCGTTGCTGCCGCAGGAAGTGCAGCAGCAAGGTCTGCGCGTTACCAAGTCGGTGAAGAACTTCCTGCTGGTGATCGGTGTTGTCGCCGAAGACGGCAGTGGTCTGACTCGGGAAGACTTGTCCAACTACATCGTTTCCAACATCCAGGACCCGATCTCGCGGACCTCAGGCGTAGGTGACTTCCAGGTATTCGGCTCGCAATACGCCATGCGTATCTGGCTGGACCCGGCCAAGCTCAATAACTTCCAACTGACACCCGTGGAAGTGAGCGCAGCAATCAGCGCCCAGAACGTCCAGATCGCCACCGGTCAACTGGGTGGCTTGCCGGCCATGCCCGGCACGCAACTGAACGCCACGATCATCGGCAAGACCCGTCTGCAGACTGCCGAACAGTTCGGCAACATTCTGCTCAGGGTCAACACCGACGGCTCCCAGGTGCGTCTGCATGACGTCGCACGTATTGGCCTTGGCGGCCAGAACTACAGCATTGATGCACAGTTCAACGGTAAACCGGCTTCCGGTATGGCGATCAAACTGGCTTCCGGTGCCAACGCACTGGACACCGCCAAGGCGATCCGCGCTACCGTGGCTAATCTGGAGCCGTTCTTTCCGCCTGGCATGACCGTCGTTTATCCATACGACACTACGCCAACGGTTACCGAATCGATTTCCGGCGTTGTACACACCCTGATCGAAGCCATCGTGCTGGTGTTCCTGGTGATGTACCTGTTCCTGCAAAACCTGCGCGCCACCATCATCACCACGATGACCGTGCCGGTAGTACTGCTGGGTACGTTCGGCATCCTCGCGGCCTTCGGTTTCACCATCAACACCCTGACCATGTTCGGCATGATTCTGGCCATCGGACTCTTGGTGGACGACGCCATTGTGGTGGTGGAGAACGTCGAGCGGGTGATGGCCGAGGAGCATTTATCGCCCAAGGAGGCGACGAAGAAATCCATGGCGCAGATCCAGGGCGCCCTGGTCGGTATTGCCATGGTGCTCTCGGCGGTTCTGCTGCCCATGGCGTTCTTCGGCGGCTCCACGGGGGTTATTTATAAACAGTTCTCGATCACCATCGTCTCGGCGATGGCCCTGTCGGTTCTGGTTGCTCTGATCTTCACCCCGGCCTTGTGCGCCACCATGCTCAAGCCGATTGACCCGGAAAAACACGGCCAACCGAAGAAAGGCTTCTTTGGCTGGTTCAACCGCACGTTCGATCGCAGCGTTGTCAGCTACGAAAACGGCGTGAAACGCATGGTTACCCACAAGCTGCCTGCGTTCATTGTTTACCTGGTGATCGTGGCCGGGATGATCTTCCTGTTCACCCGTATCCCGAGCGCGTTCCTGCCAGAAGAAGACCAGGGCGTTATTTTCGCCCAGGTGCAGACTCCAGCGGGCTCGTCTGCCGAACGAACGCAGAAAGTCATCGATGAAATGCGTGACTTCCTGCTCGACCCGGAAAACGGCGAAGGTGCAGGCGTCAAGTCGGTGTTCAGCGTCAACGGCTTCAACTTTGCCGGTCGCGGTCAAAGCTCCGGTCTGGCCTTCGTGATGCTCAAACCGTGGGACGAGCGTAATTCGGATAACACCGTATTCGAGATCGCCAAACGGGCTCAGGCACACTTCTTCACCTTCCGCGATGCGATGGTGTATGCCGTCGTTCCGCCTTCGGTACTGGAACTGGGTAACGCCACCGGTTTCGACGTTTACCTGCAGGATCAGGGCGGTGTCGGCCACGAAAAACTGCTGGAGGCACGCAACCAGTTCCTCGGCATGGCCGCGCAAAGCAAGATCCTGGCGGGTGTGCGTCCGAACGGCCTGGGCGATGAGCCGCAGTATCAGCTCACTGTCGATGACGAGAAAGCCAGCGCCCTGGGTATCACCCTGGCGAACATCAACCAGACCTTGTCCATTGCGTTGGGTGGTAGCTACGTCAACGACTTCATCGACCGCGGTCGCGTGAAGAAGGTGTACGTGCAGGGTGAAGCGTTCGCCCGTATGACCCCTGAAGACTTGAACAAGTGGTACGTGCGCAACGACTCGGGAACCATGGTGCCGCTGTCGGCCATCGCCAAGGGCGAGTGGATCTACGGTTCGCCAAAACTGTCGCGCTATAACGGCGTAGCAGCAATGGAAATCCTCGGTACGCCGGCACCGGGTTACAGCTCGGGTCAAGCCATGGCGGAAGTCGAGGCCATCGCCAAGAAACTCCCGGCAGGTATCGGCTACGCGTTTACCGGTCTGTCCTTCGAAGAGCGTCTGTCCGGCTCGCAAGCGCCTGCACTGTATGCCTTGTCGATGCTGGTGGTGTTCCTCTGTCTGGCGGCCTTGTATGAAAGCTGGTCGATCCCGATTGCGGTCATGCTCGTGGTGCCGCTGGGTGTCATCGGTGCATTGATGGCAACCAGCCTGCGGGGCTTGTCCAACGACGTGTTCTTCCAGGTGGGCTTGTTGACGACCATCGGGCTGGCGGCGAAGAATGCGATCCTGATCGTCGAGTTCGCCAAAGAGCTGCATGAACAAGGCAAGAGCCTGGTGGATGCGGCGATGGAAGCGTGCCGCATGCGTCTGCGACCGATCATCATGACCTCCATGGCGTTCATCCTCGGCGTTGTGCCGCTGGCGATCTCCACGGGCGCCGGGTCAGGTAGCCAGCATGCGATCGGTACCGGCGTAATTGGCGGTATGATCACGGCCACCGTTCTGGCGATCTTCTGGGTCCCGATGTTCTACGTTGCCGTGTCGTCGATGTTCAAAGGCAAAGACAAAGACAAAGAGCACAAGAACCAAATTTCACATGATGAGGCTGGCCAATGAGCAAGTCCCTGATCTCCCTGGCAGTCACTGCGGTTATCCTCAGTGGTTGCTCGTTGATTCCTGAATACAACCAGCCTGCCGCGCCGGTCGCGGCTCAGTACCCGCAAGGCCCGGCCTACTCGCCGGCCCAGGCGGCGAATGTGGCAGCGGCCGAGCAAGGCTGGCGGCATTTTTTCCGGGATCCGGCGCTGCAGCAGCTGATCCAGACTTCGTTGGAAAATAACCGCGACCTGCGTGTCGCGGCCTTGAACATCGATGCCTATCGTGCTCAGTACCGCATTCAGCGTGCCGACCTGTTCCCGGCCGTGTCGGCCACTGGTAGCGGCAGCCGTCAGCGGGTTCCGGCCGATCTGTCCACCAGCGGCCAGTCGGGTATTACCAGCCAGTACTCCGCGACCCTGGGCGTCAGCGCCTATGAACTCGACCTGTTTGGTCGGGTTCGCAGCCTGAGCGAGCAAGCGCTGGAGACTTACTTCTCCAGCGAAGAAGCACGCCGCAGCACGCAGATCAGCCTGGTGGCCAACGTCGCCAATGCCTACATGACCTGGCAAGCCGACAAGGAACTGCTCAAGCTGACCGAAGACACGCTCAAAGCGTTCGAAGAAAGCTATCGCCTGACCTCGCGCAGTAACGAGGTGGGTGTTTCTTCAGCCCTGGATCTGAGCCAGGCGCGCACCTCGGTGGAGAGTGCACGGGTTGCACTGGCCCGCTATCAGCGCCAGGTCGCGCAGGATCAGAACAACCTGACCCTGCTGCTAGGCACCGCCATCCCGAGCAACTTGCCTGAAGCTCAACCGCTGAGCGCTGATCTGCTGAGCGAAATGCCAGCGGGCATGCCGTCCGATCTGCTGCAACGCCGTCCGGATATTCTCCAGGCCGAGCACGCACTCAAGGCGGCCAACGCCAACATCGGTGCGGCACGTGCTGCGTTCTTCCCAAGCATCAGCCTGACCGCCAATGCGGGTACGATCAGCCCGGACCTGTCGGGGCTGTTCAATGGCGGCTCGGGTACGTGGTTGTTCCAGCCAAGCATCAACATCCCGATCTTCAACGCCGGTAGCCTGCGTGCCAGCCTGGATTACTCGAAAATCCAGAAAGAGATCAACGTTGCCAACTACGAGAAGGCGATTCAGACAGCCTTCCAGGAAGTGTCCGACGGCCTGGCCGCCCGCAAGACGTACACCGAGCAGTTGCAAGCTCAGAACGATTTTGTCGGCGCCAACCAGGATTACTACCGTCTGGCCGAACGTCGCTACCGCATCGGTATCGACAGCAACCTGACGTTCCTGGATGCCCAGCGTTCGCTGTTCAGTGCGCAACAATCGCTGATCACCGACCGCCTCTCCCAGCTCACCAGCGAGGTCAACCTGTACAAGGCCCTCGGTGGCGGTTGGTACGAGCGCACCGGCCAGGCTCAGCCTGTGTCGCAAGAGAAGCCATCAGTCCAGCTGTTCTGATAAGCCGCTCAATAAAAAACCCACCTTAGCGGTGGGTTTTTTTATGCCAGCGTTTTATCAATGATCGTGGTGCAAATAAGCGGGCTGTTTCGGCAACCGCAGGCTGAACAGAAAGGCTATCGCCATCATCACCGTGACGTACCAGTAGAAGTTGTTCTCCATGCCCATGTTCTTCAGGTTCAGTGCCACGTACTCGGCCGAACCACCGAAGACGGCATTAGCCACCGCATAAGCCAGGCCGACGCCCAGTGCGCGAACCTGGGGAGGGAACATCTCGGCTTTCACCAGGCCGCTGATAGAGGTGTAGAAACTGACAATCGCCAATGCCAGGGTGATCAGCAAGAATGCCATGAATGGATTGGTGGTGGTTTTGAGGGTCATCAGGATCGGCACCGTGCACAACGTACCCAAGGCGCCGAACCACAACATGGAATTACGTCGCCCGATCTTGTCGGCCAGCATGCCGAACAGCGGTTGCATGCACATGTACAGGAACAGCGCGCCAGTCATGATGTAGCTGGCGGTTTTCGGGTCCATGCCGCCGGTGTTCACCAGGTATTTCTGCATGTAGGTGGTAAAGGTGTAGAAAATCAGCGAGCCACCGGCGGTGTAACCCAGCACGGTAATGAACGCGGCCTTGTGATCGCGGAACAGCGCGCTGATGCTGCCGGCGTCCTTATCCTCACGCTGCTCGGCGGTGGTGGTCTCTTCCAGCGAACGACGCAATAGCAGCGAGATCACAGCAGCGATTGCACCAATGACAAAGGGAATCCTCCAGCCATAGGCACGCAGCTCTTCAGTGCTTAAAAACTGCTGCAGGATCACCACGGTCAGCACCGCCAGCAATTGCCCGCCAATCAACGTGACGTACTGGAATGAAGCAAAGAACCCGCGCTGCCCACGCAACGCCACTTCGCTCATGTACGTCGCAGTGGTGCCGTATTCGCCACCCACGGACAGCCCCTGAATCAGGCGAGCAAGCAACAGCAACGCCGGTGCCCAGGCGCCAATCGAGGCGTAGGTCGGCAAGCAGGCGATGATCAACGAGCCGCCGCACATCATCAGCACGGCAATCATCATCGAGTTCTTGCGGCCGTGTTTGTCAGCCACCCGACCAAACAGCCAACCTCCGATGGGCCGCATCAGAAAACCAGCGGCAAACACGCCTGCGGTATTGAGCAGTTGAACGGTAGGGTCGTCGGAGGGGAAGAAAGCAGGAGCAAAATAGATCGCGCAAAACGCGTAGACATAAAAGTCGAACCATTCGACAAGGTTGCCTGAAGAGGCACCGACGATCGCAAAGATCCTTTTGCTGCGCTCTTCACCCGTGTAATGCGTGGTTGTCATTGTTTTCCCTCATGGTGTGAACCTTCCAAGACACAATCTGTAACATACGACCGCGCTGATGTCTTTGGAATTCCTATCCCCTGTAGGAGCTGCCGAAGGCTGCGAATGTGGCGTGTCAGGTAAATCGTCTTCGCAGCCTTCTGCAGCTCCTACAAATCAAAAACAATCACCCAGGCCCCGTATTACCTTTTCGTGGAGGTAATCCGAGAGCTGGGTGACTGTATTTTTTGCTCTTCGACTAGCGCTCTATCGCCAGTGCAAGCCCCTGCCCCACCCCAACACACATGGTCGCCAGCGCTCTGCGGCCGTCGGTTTTTTCAAGCTGGTGCAAGGCCGTCAACACCAACCGCGCGCCGCTCATGCCCAACGGGTGGCCCAAGGCGATGGCGCCGCCGTTGGGGTTTACTTGCGGCGCGTCATCGGCCAGCCCCAGTTCGCGCAACACCGCCAGGCCCTGGCTGGCGAAGGCTTCATTGAGTTCAATCACGTCAAAATCCGTGACGGCCAGGCCAAGGCGCTCTACCAGCTTGCGCACCGCCGGAACCGGCCCGATGCCCATGACACGCGGCGCAACACCCGCGCTGGCCATACCGAGGATCCGCGCCCGGGGCGTCAGGCCGTGCTTTCTGACCGCTTCAGCCGACGCCAGGATCAACGCCGCAGCGCCATCGTTGACACCCGACGCATTGCCTGCGGTGACCGTCTTGTCCGGGCCGTTGACCGGCTTTAGCTTGGCGAGAGTTTCCAGGCTGGTGTCGGCACGAGGATGCTCGTCCTGTTCCACCACTGTCTCGCCCTTCTTGTGAGCAACCCGCACGGGGGTTATCTCTTCTTTAAAAAAGCCCGCAGCCTGGGCAGCGGCTGTGCGTTGCTGGCTGCGCAGGGCAAAAGCGTCCTGATCGGCTCGAGAAATCTTGAAATCATCGGCGACGTTATCGCCGGTCTGGGGCATCGAATCGACGCCGTATTGCGCCTTCATCAGCGGGTTGATGAAGCGCCAGCCAATAGTGGTGTCTTCCAGCTTCATGTTGCGCGAATAAGCCGAATCCGCCTTGCCCATGACAAACGGCGCGCGGGACATGGACTCAACGCCCCCGGCAATGGCCAACTCCATTTCCCCGGCGGCAATGGCGCGAAACGCCGTCCCGATGGCATCCATGCCCGAAGCGCACAGCCGATTGAGGGTCACACCGGGGATTGAATCCGGCAGGCCCGCCAGCAGCGCGGCCATGCGCGCGACGTTGCGGTTGTCTTCGCCGGCCTGGTTGGCGCAGCCGAAAAACACCTCGTCGACTTCGTCCCAGTTCACTGAAGGGTTGCGCTCAATCAGCGCCTTGATCGGCACCGCTGCCAAATCGTCAGCGCGTACGCTGGCCAGCCCGCCGCCAAAACGACCAATCGGCGTGCGAATGGCATCGCAAATGAAAACCTCACGCATCATGCTTCTCCTGGCGCTTGACCATGAGCCGCCGCCGTACGGGCTTCCAGGTCACGCAATGCTGTCAATTCGGTTTCACTAGGCTCGGCGGAGTAGACGACGTTTTCAGCGAAACGCACCGCCCAACCGGTGGCCGCTATCACCTGCTCACGGGCCACGCCGGGGTGCAGCGTGGTCACGATGAATTCGTTACTGCCCGCTTCCGGTTCCATGATGCACAAGTCAGTGATGATCCCCACCGGCCCGGCGCCCGGCAGGCCAAGACGCTTGCGTGAATCGCCCCCTTCGCCATGGCCGACCGAGGTGATGAAGTCCAGCTTGTCGACAAAAGCCCGCGCTGACTGCTTGAGGATAATCAGCACTGACTTGGCAGAACCGGCGATTTCCGGCGCGCCACCGGCACCTGGCAAACGCACTTTCGGGTTGTTGTAGTCACCAACGACGGTGGTGTTGATATTGCCGAAGCGATCGACCTGCGCAGCGCCGAGAAAGCCCACGTCGACTCGTCCACCCTGCAACCAGTAACGGAAGATTTCACTGGTCGAGACCACGGTATCAGCCGTTTCGGCCAGCTCGCCGTCGCCAATCGACAGCGGCAGCACAGTGGGCTTGGCGCCAATCGGCCCGGATTCGTAAATCAGCACCACATCCGGAGAAGACGTGAGCCTGGCGAGGTTCGCAGCCTTGGACGGCAAACCGATGCCGACGAAGCAGACAGCGCCATTGCGCAAGCGACGGGCCGCTGCCACGGTCATCATTTCATTGGTGGTGTAAGTCATTATTTGGCCTCCGTGGAGCTGACAAGCTTGCGTTGGAACTCGCTGAAATCCGCCGTTGCGTGGATGTATTCCTTGATCCAGGCGGTGAAGCTTTCGCGATCCCGGGCGATCGGGTCCCAAGCCTGATAGAAACGGTTGTCACGCTCGTAGTAGCCATGGGCGTAAGACGGATGCGCGCCACCGGGTACATGGCAAACCGCGCTCAGGGCCCAGGTCGGCAGCACACACGCATTCATCGGAGCGTTGAGGTCATCGACAATTTCTTCAACGGTGACGATGCAGCGTTTTGCCGCCAACGCAGCTTCTTTCTGCACCCCGAGGATGCCCCACAGCAACACGTTGCCTTTGCGGTCTGCCTTTTGGGCGTGAATCACCGTGACATCCGGGCGTACCGCCGGGACTGCCGCCAGCACTTCGCCGGTGAATGGGCAGGTCACGGTCTTGATCAGCGGGTTGACCTTGGGCAAGTCAGACCCGGCATAAGCGCGCAACACGGCAAACGGCAGGCCCGATGCGCCCGCGACGTAAGCATTGGCGAGGTCTGCGTGGCTGTGCTCTTCGATCTCCATCGCGTGCGGCCATTGTTTCTCCACGGCATCTCGCAGACGATGCAAAGAACCGACACCCGGATTGCCGCCCCAGGAAAAGATCAGACGCTTGGCACAACCCGCGCCGATTAACTGGTCGTAGATCAGATCCGGCGTCATCCGCACCAGCGTCAGGTCTTTTTTGCCCTGCCGAATGATTTCATGACCGGCAGCGGTCGGGATCAAATGGGTGAAGCCTTCCAGCGCAACGGTGTCGCCATCGTTGACCCATTGCTTCACGGCATCGCGTAGAGAAAGAATTTCAGCCATCAGGTGCTCCCGAACTCAAATCAGATCCAATTGAACAGCGCAGATGAACTACGCTGGAATGGACCTGAGGTTATGCCGGGGCCATGGGTCAAACAATCCGATAATCGATTATTCGTTCGTTAATCGCACAAATTCCGAAGCGCTCAGCAGGCAGCCATCAGGTGAACAGCTGAGTACTCAAATCGCGGCTGGCATCGAGCATGATGGGCAAAAAACGCTGCTCCAGTTCGCTTCTGGCAACACGCCCGGCACTGGTACTCACGTTCAACGCCGCCAGCACCTGACCCGACGCGTCATAGACAGGCACGGCAATCGAGCGCAATCCCTGCTCCAACTCTTGATCGACAATGCACCAGCCCTGTTGACGAACCTGCTGCAGACATTCCAGCAAGGCTTCCGGAGTGCGGATAGTCCGGCTGGTCTTGGGTTGCAGGTCCACATGGTCGAGGTATTCGCGCAGCGAAACATCGTCCAGCGCGGACAACAGAATGCGGCCCATGGACGTGCAATACGCAGGCAGCCTGCCGCCCACGGAGAGGTCCACGGAAATCAACCGCTGCGTGGTTGCCGAACGGGCGATGTAAAGAATGTCGTCACCCTCCAGCGTCGCCATGTTGCAGGCCTCATGCAGCTGGTCACTCATACGATCCAGATAGGGCTGGGAAGAAACCGCCAGCGGCGTTGACGACAAATAGGCGTGGCCGAGAGTCAGCACCTTGGGCAACAGCGAATAAGTCCGGCCGTCCGTCGTCGCATAACCAAGCTTGATCAAGGTCAACAGGCAACGGCGCACGGCGGCCCGCGGGATTTCCGTACGGTGGCTGATCTGCGCGATGGTCAAGTGGCGTTTGCGCTCTTGGAACGCATGAATCACGGCCAGCCCTCGGGCCAGCGACGTCATGAAATCCGGGTCACCGGTCAGCGCCTCGATGCGCTTGGCAGGCGACGCCACGATGGGCGGTGCCAGCGAGGCAAAAGAATTTCGTAGTTCATCATTCATGGCCACTACCTCGGTAAAACCCTATTGGCCCATACGGACCGCTGCCTGCGCGCATTTTGACTGGCATTTGCCGGAGCGCTTTGTGCGATTATCGAACGACTGGCCGATAATCGCAATTGACCCATCACAAAGATACTTATACCTTTGCATAGCCTTAAGTGGCTTCTTGGAAATACTGGTCAGGTACCCACGAGAAGTCCAAGGCCGGCCTTGCCCATGAAGCGAGGCCGTTTTTATTCCAGCCTCCGCCTTTCGAGCGGTTGCCATCGGCGCGGTCGACTCCGCGTTCTATCAAGCCATCAGGCACTGAAACACTCCGTCAAATATCCGGGAATCAGCCTGTCAGAATTCTGTCCAAGGCCGTCAATATTCTGCAGCTGCAACTTCCTTTCATATGTTCCCGCCTAAACTTCGGAACAGTCGTACAAGAAAAAAGCCTGTTTGGAATTCTTTCAGTTATAGGTCGCGTATATAGTTGACGTCGCCGAAGTTCTTGGAGATAGTGTCGGTCACTTGGCTGCAATAACGATTCGCAATGCCTCCCTTGCCCCGCTCAACGGCGGCAGACGTATCAGAATTGTTCCGCTGCATCAGTTTGCCGCACCGTTATCCCGGCAAATGATTGCCCAGCCAATGTAGCTATCGCACTTGCAACTCAAAACGAATGTCGCTACGACAATTACGTTTCTGGTGTCCGTAGCCGCGAGCAGCAACCGTTCATGCCGCGCTGCCCCCTCATACGCTGTTTGGCTATTGGCTAAACATGCCGGGTGATGGCAACGCACATATCTGAACAGTGCAGCTGCTCAGTGATATCACCAGAGTTAAATTGACTTGATCAGGTAACACAGTGACTAAAGATGAACTGCGCGCAGAACTTGAGCGCCAGGAACAACGTTTCAAGGATGTATACGGTGGCGAAATCACCACCTACGCCGCTCAACCAGAGCCGGAACGCAAACCTTGGCGCAAGAAAGCCAGTCTTCTCGACCAGGCGTTCAAGCAAGAACTGCAGAAAATGGAAAAAGACCTGAGCGAAGAAACATAATCGCCCCCACGTCAGACCGGAACGGCTGGCTAGTGCCTGCAGGCGCTGCCCACTCAGGTCCGCAGGGCAGTGAACCGCTGTGCATCAACGCTCTGATACACCGGTAACAGTCGCTCCCGAACGGGGTGATCAGGCCCTGCTCCGCATTAAATCTGGATATTGAGCGACGACCAATCAGCGGCTGTCGCATCGACCTGTATTTTTTCTGTCATAATCCCGCCCCCTTCAGACCGGGTCAGAAAACCTTCATGATCGATTTATTCAGCGGACTAGATGCCTGGGTACTAATAAGCCTGCTGCTTGCCCTGGCATTCGTCCTCACCTTCGAGTTCATCAACGGCTTTCATGACACCGCGAACGCGGTGGCGACAGTCATTTATACCAAAGCAATGCCGCCTCATCTGGCCGTGTTCGCCTCAGGTATCTTCAATTTTCTCGGCGTTTTGCTGGGCGGTGTGGGCGTGGCTTACGCCATCGTGCACTTGCTGCCGGTTGAACTGCTGATCAATGTGAACACCGGACATGGCCTGGCCATGGTGTTCTCGTTGCTCGCGGCGGCGATCACCTGGAACCTGGGCACCTGGTACTTCGGTATTCCAGCGTCCAGTTCCCACACGCTGATCGGTTCGATCCTCGGTGTTGGCCTGGCGAACGCGCTGATCAATGACATTCCCTTGTCAGACGGCGTGAACTGGCAAAAGGCGATTGATATCGGTGCCTCCCTAGTGTTCTCACCGCTGGCAGGTTTCCTGGTCGCTGCGCTGGTGCTGATCGGCCTCAAATGGTGGCGCCCGCTGTCCAAGATGCACAAGACGCCGGAGCAGCGTCGCAAGCTGGACGACAAGAAGCATCCGCCGTTCTGGAATCGTCTGGTGCTGGTGATTTCCGCCATGGCGGTCAGTTTTGTTCATGGCTCCAACGATGGTCAGAAAGGCATCGGCCTGATCATGCTGGTCCTGATCGGCATCGTGCCGAGCCAGTTCGTCCTTGACCTGAACAGCACCACCTATCAGATCGAACGCACCAAGGACGCGACGCTGCACCTGAGTCAGTTCTATCAGCGCAATAACAGCACCCTGGGCGAGTTCCTGGCGCTGGGCAAAGCGGAAAAAGGCGACCTGCCGGAAAGCTCCAGCTGCAACCCGGAACAGACCGAACCGACTATCGCCGCGCTGTTGGACAACCTGAACGGCGTTGCCGATTACCATTCCCTGCCTGCTGAACGTCGTATTGAAGTCCGTCGTTACCTGCTGTGCCTGGATGACACCGCACGCAAGGTCGCCAAGCTGCCAAACCTGGGCGCGCGTGAAAAATCCGACCTGGAAAAACTGCGCAAAGACCTGACGGCGACCACTGAATACGCCCCCTTTTGGGTGATTCTGGCTGTCGCCCTGGCGCTGGGTATCGGCACCATGGTGGGCTGGAAGCGCGTAGTACTGACCATTGGCGAGAAGATCGGCAAACAGGGCATGACCTACGCACAAGGCATGTCGGCGCAGATCACCACTGCGTGCGCCATTGCTGCGGCCAACATCTTCAGCCTGCCGGTCTCCACGACGCACATTCTGTCGTCCGGCGTTGCGGGCACCATGGTTGCCAACAAAAGCGGTCTGCAAGGCGGCACTGTGCGCACCATCCTCCTGGCCTGGGTCCTGACCCTGCCTGCGACGGTTGCACTGTCAGCCGGGTTGTTCTGGCTGGCGTCCAAAGCGCTGAGCTGATTCAAATAGCGCCATCGCGGGAGAGTCCGCGATGGCGCACTTCAAGCTAAGACGCGGCCTTCGCAGCCTTCGGCAGCTCCTTGTATATCTGTAGTTCCTACGAATAAAAGCACTGCGCCTTGAATCGAGTAGCAGCAACAGCATCCGGGTGCTGCTGAGTCAGGTTCCGTCCTGACGGCCGGGTCACTTTTGGTGCCAAAAGTAACCAAAACCTCTGCGCTGGTGTCAGCCCCTGTACCGCAGGGGTTCCGCCCTCCGATATCGTGGGGCGGGCACGCGCCGACGGGCCATCCATGGCCCAGCGGCGCTCGCTCGGCATCCATGCCGAGCGACCCACCCCACGGCACCTCCACTCAGCCTCCCGACGCGCATTTTGCGGCGTCTGTGAAATCGCGGCAGGAAAAGCAAAAGCCAAAGCAAATCTGCTTTGCTGATTTTTCAGCATCACTTATCCCTGATTCACACCCTGCTTTTGATTCTGGAGGCGTGCGCAAAACGTATGGGCGACACAAATTGCGACTTGTGGCCGGCCGAGCGCAGGCATTGCGCAGTGGGCAACCCGGCATGGATGCCGGGTTAGCCGCACCGGGCCATGGATGGCCCATTGCGGCGGCCCACGGAGCAATGCCGGAGCGAGGGCAGTCTGAGCCTTGGCGAAGACCCGGACAAAGGAGCGGGAGCGCTTTGGTTACTTTCGCGCTTTTCGAAAGTGACGCGCCGTAAGGGCGCAAAGGTGAATCAGCGTCGCCGCCGCTGCTGGATATACATGGTATTAGGGCTCTCCCAACGGAGTATCTCCAGAATCCGATACCCGCAGTTTCCCCTACCTGCGCTTCTTCCCCCCACCCAGCAACGACCCCATCAAGCCCCGCACCAACTGCCTACCCAACTGATTGGCGGCCTGGCGCGCTGCGTTTTTCATCGCCTGCCCTGCAATACCGCCGAGAAACTCACCCGCCATGTCGCTGAAGCTTTGCTGCTCCCGGGCCGTTTTCGGTGGCGTCTCTTCGCCTTCGGGTGCCGCTACTTTTCGGGCGATGAGCATTTCGTAAGCGGACTCTCTATCAATCGGTTTGTCGTAACGTCCAGCCAAGGGGGAACGAGCAATCAGGCTGGCGCGCTCGGTTTCGCTCAGCGGTCCGATCCGCGACTGGGGCGGAGCGATCAGCACCCGCTGGACCATGGCGGGCGTGCCTTTGTCCTGCAGCGTGCCCACCAGCGCCTCGCCAATACCCAGTTGGGTCAGCACTTCAAGGGTGTTGATGTCCGGGTTGGGGCGAAAACCATCGGCTACAGCCCGCAATGATTTCTGCTCCTTGGCCGTGAACGCTCGCAACCCGTGCTGGATCCGCAGCCCGAGCTGGGCCAGCACATCGTCAGGCAGATCACCGGGCGACTGAGTCACGAAATACACACCCACGCCTTTGGAGCGGATCAGCCGCACCACCTGCTCAAGCCTTTCCTGCAACGCCTTGGGCGTATCGGCAAACAGCAAATGCGCCTCGTCGAAAAACAACGCCAACAACGGTTTGTCAGCATCACCGCGCTCCGGCAACTGCTCGAACAGCTCGGCCAGCAGCCACAACAGGAAAGTCGCGTAGACCTTGGGTGCTTCGTGCACCAGACGGCTGGCGTCGAGCAGATGAATACGGCCGCGCCCGTCCCCGGCCGGTTCGAGGAGGTCCTCCAGTTGCAGCGCTGGCTCACCAAACAAGGCTTCTGCTCCCTGCTGCTCAAGGATCGCCAGACGCCGTTGGAGCGCCTGGCTGGAGCCGGTGGTCATCAGTGAACTGTCTTCGCCCAGCAACTGCGGGTTGTCGCGCAAGTGATTGAGCAAGGCCTTGAGGTCTTTGATATCCAGAAGCAGCAAACCTTCGCGATCCGCCACCTTGAACGCGGCGTAAAGCGCCGCTTGCTGGCTGTCGGTCAGCTCTAGCAGGCTCCCCAGCAGCAAGGGCCCCATTTCACTCAGCGTAGTGCGCAATGGATGACCGGTCTTACCCTGGATGTCCCACAAGGTCACGGGATAAGCCTGCGGGGTGTGGTCGAGCCACGGCATGCCCGCTATGCGCTCGGCGATTTTGCCTTGCGGCTCACCGGCCGCACCCAGACCACACAGGTCGCCTTTGATATCTGCAGCGAATACGGCCACGCCTGCATCACTGAAAGCTTCTGCCAGGCGCTGCAAGGTCACGGTTTTCCCGGTACCCGTCGCCCCGGCAACCAGCCCGTGCCGGTTACCCAGCCGCATTGCCTGTGAAACCGCCAGCCCATCAGGACCGGAACCCATAACGATACTTTGCGAGTCGGGCATTTCATCACCTGTGCGTTTGCATGTAGCGCGGTGCAAGTCAGTATTGACCAGTTTCGGCCGGTGCCGAGCGCTGAACTCGGTATTTCAAGCGTGCGCGATCACTTCACGATCGAGTAGCAATAACCCGTCAGCATCTTATAGCCAGCATCTCCAGCGCTCGATTCGCCAGAGCAGGCCGCTGGTCTGATGCGCAAGGATCAGCGTTCGCCTGGGGGCCGCATTTGCAGCGTGCACAGCCGTTTCGCCCGCAAACAGTCGTCGACAGCCATGCTTATCCCGAGAACATCTATTCTAGGCAGAGGTCAACGTTAAGGAGTCGAGCCACTCGAGGAGTGTTCATTGTGCATATCGCCGACATGACCATGTTCTACGCCCCGGCCAGCGGCGGCGTGCGCACTTACCTTGACGCCAAGCATCGACGATTGTGCCTCTACCCGGGCGTTCAGCACAGCCTGTTGATCCCGGGCGCCACCCGTAGCCATAAAGATGGCATCTACAACGTCCCTGCCCCGCCGGTGCCCTTTGGTAACGGCTATCGGTTTCCACTGCGCCTGGCGCCCTGGCGAAACACATTGCGCGGGCTGCATCCGGATCTCATAGAAGTGGGAGACCCCTATCTCACCGCCTGGGCGGCACTCGACGCACGGCGTCAGCTGGACGTTCCTGTTATCGGCTTCTACCACTCGGACCTGCCGCTGCTGGTGAGCAATCGCGTAGGCAGTTGGCTGGGCACCAACGTCGAAGCCTACATCCGCAAGCTTTACGGCAACTTCGACCGGGTATTGGCGCCCAGCAGTATCATGGCGGACAAGCTGGCCGGGCTCGGCGTCAATAACGTCTACGTGCAGCCGCTGGGCGTAGACCTCAGCCTGTTTACCCCGCAGCTGCGCGACACCCGCGTCAGGGCAGAAATGGGCCTGAGCACCGACACACACTTGCTGATTTTTGCCGGGCGCGGCTCCAGAGAGAAGAACCTGCCCGTACTGCTCGACTGCATGAAATTGCTCGGCGCGAACTTTCATCTGCTGCTGGTGGGTTCCCACATGCCCGCTCAAGTCCCGGACAACGTGTCGGTTGTCGGGCACTTCTGCCCCGCAAGCGAAGTCGCCCGACTGCTCGCCAGCGCCGATGCCCTGGTGCATGCGGGTGATCAGGAGACGTTCGGCCTGGTCGTCCTTGAAGCCATGGCCAGCGGGATTCCGGTGGTCGCGGTTGCAGCAGGAGCGTTTCCGGAAATCATCCCCCAGGATTGCGGACTGCTGTGCGATCCCGGCAGCCCCTCAGCCATGGCGGATGCCGTGCGCGAGTTGTTCAGCCACTCGCCCGCTGACAGAGGCCGTTCCGCGCGACGCCATGTAGAAGACCGCTATTCATGGGACAGCGTAGTCGCCGGGCTGCTGGAGCATTATCGAGCAGTCCTCGGCCAACCGTTGCCGGTGCGGGCCCATGCCTGAAATCTTTGCATCACCACCCAGCGTATTGCTGGTCCTGCATGATGTCGCGCCGCAGACCCTGCCCGACTACCAAAACTTCGTCGCGCAGGTGGACGCTTTGGGGTCGATTCCCATAACGTGGCTGGTCGTACCGAACTTCCACCACTGTAACGACGTCGAAGACAACGCTCCATTTAAGCGTTATATGCAGCGCCGCCTCAGTCGCGGCGATGAATTGGCCCTGCACGGTTATTTCCATTGCGATGACGGGCCCCTGCCACGCACACCTCGGGACTACTTCATGCGCCGCGTTTATACGTGGGAAGGCGAGTTTTACTCACTGACCACCTCCCAGGCATTGACCAGACTGCACGCGGGCATCGAACTGTTTCGACGGTTGGCCTGGCCGCTCAACGGTTTTGTCGCGCCCGCCTGGCTGATGAGCGAAGGTACTCGTCAGGCGCTGCGCCAGTTACCCTTGGCCTACACCAGTGACGCCAGGCACTTGTATCGGC
This sequence comes from Paucimonas lemoignei, assembly GCA_900475325.1. Classification (GTDB taxonomy): domain Bacteria; phylum Pseudomonadota; class Gammaproteobacteria; order Pseudomonadales; family Pseudomonadaceae; genus Aquipseudomonas. The sequence continues at coordinate 1,395,941 of LS483371.1, read as the reverse complement.
TCCCGGAGTTTTCGCCCATCAATGCGCCAGGTATTGTCTGGAGCGCGCGCAGCCCTTTGCGTCGCACACTATCGAAATGGCTCAGCGACTATAGCGAAGCTCGACTCTTTCACGCGCCGACGATCCGTCTCGGTCTGCATCCTGTGGATATGCGTCATGAATTTTCCCGCAACTACTGGCTTGAAACCTTGCGCCGCCTGATGGAAAACGGCCGCGTGCCGATGACCAAATCCCAGTGGCTCGTCCATCAGCGTGATACACGGCAGGAGCGAGCATGAAGCGCATTGCCTGGCTGGCGGTGGGCTTACTCGCCGCCATATTGATCCCGTTACTGTTGGGTGGGGGCGATATTTTCCAGCGTCTGCGCAGCTTCCCTTTCCCGCTGTTGATGGCCATGTTCGGCATGATCATCCTGTGCTGGGGCCTGAACACGCTGCGCATGCGACTGTTGCTGGGCGACAGCGCCCGGAACCTCAGCGTCAAGAGAAGCCTGGGCCTGATCATGGCCAGCGAATTCGCGTACTGCGCCACGCCCGGTGGCAGCGGTGGGCCCTTAACGCTCATGGCCGTGCTTTCACGCAACGGCGTAGGCGCCGCCAAAAGCAGCGCCGTGTTCGCCACCGACCAACTCAGTGACCTGCTGTTTTTTCTGCTGGCGCTGGTGGGCATCATGTTTTACGCGCTGTTCAACCACCTGAGCGAACGGATGGAGTGGCTGCTGGGCTTCAGTGCCGTGCTCGTGGTGGGCAGCCTGTTGCTGTTTATCGGCTTCGCGCGCTTTCACCGTCAGGTCATCAAGTTCAACGGCCGGGTCCTTAAGCGCTTCAACACCAAAGACCTGACCCGCCGCCGCTGGGCGCGCAAGCTGCTGCATTTTCGTGATGCCCTGGCACAAACCTGGAAGATGCCGCGCCAGAGATTGCTCGCGGTCTTCATCCTGACCTGCGTGCACTGGGGGCTGCGCTACAGCATCCTGTATCTCGCGCTCATGGGACTGGGGGTCAATGTGCAATGGGCCTGGACGTTCCTGATCCAGATGCTGTCGCTGACGGCCGGGCAGTTCAGCCTGTTGCCGGGCGGCGCGGGGACTGCCGAGCTGACCTCAGCGGCGTTGTTGGCGCCCATGGTAGGCAAATCAACCGCAGCAGCCGCCATTCTGATCTGGCGCACGGTGACGTACTACTTCTACCTGGTGGTGGGCGGTCCGATCTTCCTGCTGATGGTCGGGCGCCCCCTGTTGAACCGGCTGATGCGTTTCAATCAGGTTTGAATCCGGTATCCGGCGGGTCTGCATCCTGAGGCGTCTGTTCCAGCTGAGTCTTGCGCCAAAGCTCCGCTGCGCCGTCAAAATCAGCCCCGTCCTCAAGGCTCAGGGCATCCGGGTCATAGCGACTGAGACAGCCCTCACCTAACGTGGGCGGTGCCGTGGAGGTAGCTTTGTCGAGTGGGTCGGTCATCTGTACTCCTCTGACGCAGCGCTATCACACGGCAGACTCAATATCTGTGGACCGGATTTATCCGGGAAAGCGGTGTTTCACGCAATGAAAATGCAGTGAATGGACCGGCCTCTTCCCGGATGAATCAGGTTCCACGAGTCTGCGTTGACGCGGAATCAGGCACGCTTAGTCAAAAACAACCGTCTTGTTGTCGTGGACCAGTACGCGATCTTCCAGGTGATAGCGCAGACCACGGGCCAGCACCATCTTTTCGACGTCACGACCGAAGCGCACCATGTTTTCGATGCTGTCACTGTGGCTGACGCGAACAACGTCCTGTTCGATGATAGGACCTGCATCCAGTTCTTCGGTTACATAGTGGCAAGTTGCTCCAATCAACTTAACACCGCGCAAAGACGCCTGGTGATAAGGCTTGGCGCCCACGAATGATGGCAAGAAGCTATGGTGGATATTAATAACTTGGTGCGCATATTCACGGCACAACTGCGGTGGCAGGATTTGCATGTAGCGCGCCAGCACGATCACGTCCGCCTGATGATCGGCGATCAGGCGAGAGACTTCGGCAAACGCCGGCTCTTTGTCTGCCGGGTTAACCGGGACGTGGTAATAAGGGATGTTGTGCCACTCGACCATACTGCGCAGGTCCTGGTGGTTGGAAATCACGCAGGCGATTTCACAATCCAGTTCATCGCTGTGCCAGCGGTGCAGCAGATCGGCCAGGCAGTGGGATTCGCGGCTCGCCATCAGCACCACGCGCTTCTTCTGCGCAGAGTCAGTGATGCGCCAATCCATGGAGAACTCTTCAGCGATGGGCGCAAACGCCTCGCGAAAAGCCTCCAGCTCAAACGGCAGCGTGTCGGCACGCATCTCGTGACGCATGAAGAACCAGCCACTGAGGTTATCGGAGTGGTGGCTCGCCTCGGTGATCCAGCCGTTGTAGGACGCCAGAAAGTTACTGACTTTGGCAACGATGCCAACACGGTCCGGACAAGAAATCACCAGACGAAAAGTGCGCATTAGGGAAACTCCAGAACTTCGCAAAGGCCGCCATTCTAGCGGCTGCGCGACAAAACTGCAGTAGTCCTGTGGATCTGATTGAGCCCAGCGGTTGCGCGTGCAGACTGCTCATGAAAAGCACAGGGTTGCTCGGCGCGCAAAGCCTGCAACCACTTCCCCCGCCAGGCCTAATTAGCACTTATCTTTAGCGTCGGGGTAACACCCGGCTAGTTTGTTACCTCTGCAGGACACGCCGTATATTGCTAAATAATTCAAATAAAACTTTTCTTTAATGTTTACTTGCTCAATGGGCATGACTATTATTGCGTCACTGTCTACCTGTCACCCTCTCAACATAAGGTGTACCTCATGTCGCTGATCAACGAATACCGCGCTACAGAAGAAGCCATCAAAGAACTGCAAGCCCGTTTGAAGAATCTGTCCCAAGACGACAAACTGCAAACCGAGCTGGAATTCGAAGGCAAACTGCGCACCCTGATGGGCGAATATCAAAAGTCGCTGCGTGACATCATCGCGCTGCTCGACCCAGACGCTAAAGTTGGCAAATCTGCACGCGGCGCCGCGGTTAAGCCTACTGGCACCAAGCGTGCACGCAAGGTCAAGCAATATAAAAACCCGCACAACGGTGAAGTCATCGAAACCAAAGGTGGCAACCACAAGACTCTGAAAGAGTGGAAAGCCAAGTGGGGCGGTGATGAAGTTGAAGGCTGGGCAACCCTGCTGGGCTAATGCCTGCGGTGGTTCTCGCCTCCTTTGCAACACCAGAAACGCCAGCTCGCTGGCGTTTTTTATTGGCTTTTTTTATTGCCTGCGGGTAAGCCCGGAAGCAGACATCGTCATAACCCCAGTCGTTGACGCAATTGCTCGACATGGTCCTGCCACTGCGCCAATACGTTGAGCTGCTCCGGGGTGGCTTTAATCGAAAGTTCTACCAGCGACCGGGCGAAACTCTCCAATGTATTGGGCGCGCCCCATTGAGCGTCAGTCAGACGATTCTGACAAAAAAGGTGCCAGCGCTGTTGCTCTTCCCCGCTCAGTGTTTCAGCAAAGTTTCGCGCCCGATAACGGAACAACAACTCGGGCAGCCTTGCATCATCAAAAGGCCAAGCGTTATTTGCCAGCTCTTCAGGCTCTGCACTGCGCACTTGTTCACACAGCCTGCGGTCACGATCACCGATAAACCCGTCATACAACTGCTGCTCAGGATCATCATTGGCACCGAACTCATCCGGCGCATAAATAGCCTTTAGCTTCTCTAGCCAGATAGCCTGCCCTTCGACCAACTGCCGGGTCCGTTCCTCGAACACGCCCATGTCCAGCTCCAGGCGTTGTTGGTCCTGGCTGCGCAACACCTTCAGAGGCGCCACCACCGGGCAACGGTTTATATGAAGAAGTTTGAGAGGCACCGGTAACTCCCCTTCGGCCAACTCGTCACGGCGGGTATATAAACGTCGGCGCAAAGTTTGCGGATCCTCTGCCAACAGCGGCATATGATCCTGATGCAAGTCACAGACGATCAGCGCATTACGATTCTGCGGGTGCCAGGCAAGCGGCAGTACCACGCCGACATAATGTCTGGCCGCTGAAAAACGTCCGGAGATATGCACCAGCGGCTGCATCAGCGTTATCTGCTCCTGGACTTTCTGCTTGCTGCGCAACTGGAACAGATAATCGTAGAGTTTGGGCTGTTTTTCCCGGATCAGGCGCGCCAGGGCAATAGTGGCTCGCACATCGGATAACGCGTCATGGGCCTGACCATGATCAATGCCATTGGCGGCCGTCAGGCGCTCAAGCTTGAGCGTGACGCGCCCGTCCTCTTCGGGCCAGACGATGCCGTCCGGGCGCAGGGCATAAGCGGCACGTACCACGTCGATCAAGTCCCAGCGGCTGTTGCCGCCTTGCCACTCACGCGCATAAGGGTCGAAGAAATTCCGGTAGAGGCTGTAGCGCGTCACCTCATCATCGAAACGCAGGGTGTTGTAACCCGCCCCGCAAGTGCCCGGCGCGGCCAGCTCGGCATGCACCCGGGTCATGAAATCGGCCTCGCACAAGCCCTGCTCGGCCAGACGCGCTGGAGTGATACCGGTAATCACACACGCCGCCGGGTGCGGCAGGATGTCGTCGCTGGGCTGGCAGTAGATATTGACCGGCGCGGCAACCTCATTGAGCTCTGCGTCGGTACGGATCCCCGCCATCTGCAGGGCGCGATCATTGCGGGGATTGATCCCGGTGGTTTCGTAGTCGTACCAGAAAATGGTGGAAGTCACGGGCGGATCCTGAACAGAAGACCGGCAAAGTGTAGGGCTTGCAGGCGCCAAAACGCGAATCGGTCATATTCTGTCGTCAAATCAAAAAACTTCTTACAACTCGCGCAGCAAGAGTCCGGTTGCTTAGCGTGCAGGGGGTGGCTAGCATCAGGCTTTGCTTTCAGGCGTCCACCTTCAGACAATGCCCTCCCACGCCCCCATCAGGAACGTCACTGCGCCCGCGCCGCTGGATACCCGCACCCGAATCGAAACCCCGGAAGGCATCGACTTGCTCTTGCGCCCGGCAGGCCTGGTCCCGCGATCCCTCGCGTTCGGTATCGATTTCAGCTTTCGTGCCATGATCCTGGGCGCGCTGTACCTGCTGTTCAGTCTGTTCGAATCCTTTGGCGCTGGCCTGACGGCACTCAGCCTGTTCTTCGTCACCTGGTGGTACACGGTACTGTTCGAGGTACTCAACCAGGGCCGCACACCCGGCAAACACCTCATCGGCCTGCGGGTCATCCATGATGACGGAACCCCCATCGGCTGGACTGCCTCGCTGATTCGCAACCTGCTGCGCTTTGTCGACATGATGCCTTTCGGCTACAGCCTTGGCGCGATCAGCTGCCTGCACCATCCACACTTCAAACGCCTGGGGGATCTGGCCGCTGGCACGCTGGTGGTGTACCGCGACACACCCACCCGGCGTCCGGTACTGCCCGACGCCGCGCCGGTAGTAGCGCCCTTCACCATGAGCCTTGAAGAGCAACGCGCCGTGTTGGGTTTTGCCGAACGGCAAAGCCAGCTTTCATCCGAGCGCACGCTGGAGCTGGCATCGATTCTCGCCGAGCCGCTGCATGTGCGGCCTGAACAGGCGGTTGCCCAGCTCAATGGCGTGGCTCGCGGCCTGTTGGGCTCATCATGAAACAAGCGCTTTTTGAAGCCCGTCATCAAGCTCAATGGCAGCGGTTCGGTGAATACCTGGACACCCTTGAAAAAGGCAAAACCCTCAAGGCTTCAAGTGACACCTTCACCCGCGACTACCGGCGCATCTGCAATCAGCTGGCACTGGCCCGGGAGCGCGGCTACAGCAGCCATCTGGTTGATCCGTTGCAGCAACTGGCAATGCGCGGCCATCAGCAGTTGTACCGCCATCGCAGCCCCATCGGTGGGCAGTTGCTGGGTTTCGTGCTGGCAGGTTTTCCGCGACTGGTGAGGGCTGAATGGCGGCTGGTGGCGATTGCCAGCCTGATGTTCTTCGGCAGCCTGCTGATCATGGCCGGTCTGATTCAGGGCTTCCCCGATCTGGTCTACAGCGTGCTCGACCCACAGCAGGTCGCCGAGATGGAAAGCATGTATGACCCTCAAGCTCGCCGCATCGGTCAGACCGCCGAGCGCGCTGCCGGCGATGACTGGATGATGTTCGGCTACTACATCATGCATAACATCGGGATTGCCTTTCAGACCTACGCCACCGGTTTGCTCTTGGGGCTGGGCAGCCTGTTCTTCCTGCTCTTCAATGGCTTGATGATCGGCGCGGTGGCCGGGCATCTGACAGGTATCGGTTACGGCCAGACGTTCTGGTCGTTCGTGATCGGCCACGGCGCCTTCGAACTCACGGCCATTGCCCTGGCAGGCGCTGCCGGGCTGAAGCTTGGCTGGGCCTTGCTGGCTCCGGGGCAGTTATCCCGCGGGCAGGCCCTGCGTCAGGCGGCAAAAACCAGCGTGCAGCTGATCTACGGCGTGATGCTGTTCCTGCTGATCGCCGCCTTTATAGAAGCCTACTGGTCATCCATGCGCTGGCCACAGCCCGCAGTGAAATACACCGTGGGCGTTGCACTCTGGGCATTGGTCATCGCGTATCTGGTGTTCGCTGGAAGGAAAGCCAATGCGCCTGACTGATTCCAGCATCGCCATCCATCCGCGCAGCCCTTGGGAAGCCATTGACCTGGGCGTGCTGCTGGCCCGGCAACATAGGGCTTTGCTGATAGGCAGTTGGGCGCTGGTGACTTTGCCGATTTTCACCCTGCTCAGCCTGAGCTTCTGGGAATACCCGACCCTGGCTGTCCTGATTTTCTGGTGGCTGAAACCGGTCTATGAGCGCCTGCCGTTGATCATCCTGTCCACGGCACTGTTTGGCTCGCCACCCGGTTTGAAAGCAGCGCTGGGCATCTGGTTGCGCACGCTGTGGCCCAACCTGTTGGCAAGCCTGACATGGCGGCGCTTGAGCATCAGCCGCAGTTTTGTGTTGCCAGTGCTTCAGCTGGAAAAACTCACCGGCCACGAACTGAGCCAACGCATCGCGGTGTTAAGCCGAAACGACATCCGCGCCGCCCGCCTCCTCACGCTGGTCGGCAGCGCCCTGGAACTCTCGCTGTGGATCGGCCTGCTGGTGCTGTTTTACATGCTGATCCCGCAACAGCTGGCCGCCGACTGGAACCGGCTGACGCTGCTCGGGCTCGATGAAAACCTGAACTGGCTGGAGCATCTGACCAACCTCGGCTACGCCCTGGTGCTGATGATCTGGGGGCCGATTTATGTCTCCTGCGGATTTACCTTGTACGTGAACCGCCGCACAACGCTGGAAGCCTGGGACATCGAACTGGTGCTGCGTCGCTTGCGCCAGAAGCTGGTCGGCAGCGCCTATGTGTTGCTGATCGGGCTTGGCCTGACGCTGATCATGCCCGCACCACCGGTGTGGGCTGCCGATCAGACCTTCAGTTGCCCGATTCCGGCGTCTGCAAGTGAAGCCGAGGCAAGTCCGGACAGCCCACGCCTGACTCACCAACCCCTGACCAGTGAAGCCGCGCGGCAAAGCATCAAGGCCCTGCTGCTGCAACCCCCGTTCAAGAACCCGCAAACCGTCACCGGCTGGCGTCTGATTGATCATGAAACTGGTCAGAGTGCCAAAGCCAGAAATCCGACAAGCACCTGGGTCAAATGGCTGAACGGGCTTGTCCAGCTGGCGGGCTTTCTGGCCCAGGCATTCAAGGTTCTGCTGTGGGCCACCGCTCTGACGCTGATCTGCCTGCTGATCTGGCGGTACAGGGCCTGGTTCAGCGCCTTCGTCAGCCGCAGCGATGCTGCCAAGCCAGCGCTTCGCCAGCAACCCGAGCAATTGTTCGGCTTGCAGATCACAGCGCAAAGCCTGCCGACGGATGTGGCTGACAGGGCTGAACAGCTATGGGCCAGTCAGCCTCGCGAAGCGCTGGGCCTGCTGTACCGGGCACTGCTCAGCAGACTGGTCAGCGACTACCAATTGCCGCTGAAAAGCGCCGACACCGAAGGCCAGGTCCTTGAGCGGATTGCCCTTCTCAATCAGCCGAACCTGCACGCATTCAGCCAGAGCCTGACGACTCAGTGGCAGAACCTGGCCTATGGTCATCGATTGCCTGCAGCGCAGGTGCAGCATGATTTGTGCGAAGGCTGGCGACAGCTGTTCGATGGGAAAACCCGCCCATGAACAGACGTACTCAATGGCTGATCGGTTTGCTGGCGCTACTGATCCTGGGAGTGGCCGGCGTGTACCTGGCAAAAAACCTGGAGCACTACGAAGAAACCATCGATAAAGGGCCGTCTGTTCAGGCCAAGGCAAACCCTTATCTGCCGGCCGAAAACTTCCTGCGCCAACGTGGGCTGACGGTCAAAACGGCTGATTCCCTCGGCAACCTGCCTGATCCTGCGCAGCAGCCACAGACCCTGCTGTTGTTCGCCAGCCGAGAAAACATGACACCCCCCGAGGTCGACCGGGTATTGCGCTGGGCCCGCAGTGGCGGGCATCTGTTGTTTGTTGCCGAGCAACTGTGGAACGCAAAGACCGAACGCAGTGGCGACCCGCTGCTGGACCGTTTGCAGATCCATCAACTGCTCAGCAGGGACCTCAAGGAGCAGGACCGCGCGCCGTTCAAACCCATGATCCCGCTGCGCGCCGTTGAACCGCCACCTGACAAGACGCCGATGCCCTGGCCGGAGTTGACTCGCCTGTATCTGGAAAACGAAATGGCCCCGGCCTACATGAGTTTCGACACCAGCTTTCATCTCGAGGACCCGCAGGACCATGCCCAGGCCTGGGCCAACAGCGCAGAAGCCACCCACATGCTGCAGATGGTCTACGGCGAAGGCCTGATCACCGTGGTCACCGATGCCGACCTCTGGAAAACCCGCGCCATTGGCAAATACGACAACGCCTGGCTGCTGTGGTACCTGACTCAGGACAGCAACGTGACGATGCTGGTCAACACCGCCCACGACAATCTCCTCAGCCTGCTGCTGCGCTATTTTCCACTGCTACTGCTGAGCCTCGCGCTGCTGGTCGGCCTCGGGCTATGGCGCAGAGCGATGCGCCAGGGCCCGCTGCTGCCGAGCCCGCACATCGCACGCCGCCAACTGACCGAGCACCTGCGCGCCAGCGCTGAGTTGCTGCGTCGAAACAGCGGCCAGCAAAGCCTGCTGCGTACGCTGCAACTGGATGTCCTGCGCAGGGCCAGACAACGTCACCCCGGTTTCGACACGCTGCCGGTGACCGAGCAGTGGCAAGTCCTGGCGCGGCTCACACGCCAGCCCACCAGCGCCATCAGCCAGGCCTTGCGCCCGCGCCCCGCCACACGGATGTCCGGCGCCGAGTTCACCCGCCAGGTTGCCCACCTGCAATTAATCAGGAATGCCCTATGAGCGATCCCTCACACGATCCATCGACCAATAACGAGCCCGCCGCCGAGTTCATCGTCGAAAGCCTCCCGGAGCCCGTCGAAGCCGTCGCGCCGCCCAGCAATCAGGTGCAACAACGGCAACGCGCCAGCCATCTGGCCCAGGCGTTGCGCAACGAGCTGCAAAAGGCAGTGGTTGGACAGACGGCCGTTATTGACGACGTGCTGACCGCGCTGATCGGCGGTGGCCATGTGTTGCTCGAAGGTGTGCCGGGCTTGGGTAAAACCTTGCTGGTGCGTGCTTTGGCGCGCTGCTTCGGCGGCGAATTCGCGCGCATTCAGTTCACCCCTGACCTGATGCCCAGCGATGTCACCGGCCATGCGGTCTACGACATGCAGACCGAGCAGTTCAAGCTGCGTAAGGGGCCGCTGTTCACCAACCTGCTGCTGGCCGATGAGATCAACCGTGCTCCGGCCAAGACACAGTCCGCCTTGCTTGAAGCCATGCAGGAACGTCAGGTCACGCTCGAAGGCCGGGCGATGCCCATCGCTCAACCTTTCATGGTCCTGGCTACGCAGAACCCGATCGAGCAGGAAGGCACTTACCCCCTGCCGGAAGCAGAGCTGGATCGCTTCATGCTCAAGCTGCGCATGGACTACCCCGACCTCAATGACGAGCTGACCATGGTGCGTCAGGTCACTCGTTCGACCCGCGCCGACATGCTGGATGTCCAACCGTTGCGAGTGGTCCTGCAAGCGCGGGAAGTGCAGGCGTTGCAGCGCATCGCCAGTGAGTTGCCCATGGATGATCAGGTGCTGGACTACGCCGTGCGCCTGGCTCGGGCGACGCGCAGCTGGCCAGGGCTGACCATCGGCGCGGGCCCCCGAGCATCTATTGCCCTGGTACGCGGCGGACGGGCGCGGGCCTTGTTGCGCGGTGGCGAGTTTGTGATCCCGGATGACATCAAGGGCTGTGCGCTGGCTGTCCTGCGCCATCGCGTGCGGCTGTCACCGGAGCTGGACATCGAGGGGCTTTCAGTGGACCAGGTGCTCAAGCAGATGCTGGATCAGGTTCCGGCCCCGCGCCTATGAAACAGGCGCTCAAGCCTTCCCTGACGCTGCTGTACTGGCTGGGCGCACTGGCTGGCATGGCACTGCTGCTCGGCATCGGGTCAACCCTTACTCCAGTGGCCGATGAACTCGGTACGCTGTTCTGGGTGTTGTTGCTGGCGTTGGTGACCCTGGCCGCCCTGGATGGCTATCGCCTGCTGCGCCTTCCCTCTCCACAGCTGCATCGTCGAGTGCAAGGCAGTCTGGCGCTGGGGCGCTGGAGTGAAGTGGGCTTGCAGTTGACTCACGACTATTCGGCGCCGATCACGGTTCAGGTGTTCGATCATCCACCTGACGGCTTGGAATACGAGCACTTGCCCCAGGCAATCACGCTGCAGGTCGGGCAACACGCTGAACTCGGGTACCGCGTACGTCCACGCCAACGTGGCCTGCTGCAATTCGAACGTTGCGAACTTTATCTGCCAAGCCCCATGGGACTCTGGAGTAGCAGGCGCTATGTGCCGCTGGCCGAGGTGACCCATGTCTACCCGGATTTCGCCCGGCTCTACGGCGGGCAGCTGCTGGCCGTCGATAACTGGCTCAGCCAGATCGGCGTACGACTGCGGCACAAGCGCGGCCTGGGCATGGAATTCAATCAGCTGCGCGAATTTCGCGAAGGCGACAGCCTCAGGCAGATCGACTGGAAAGCCACCGCGCGGCACCGCACCCCCATCGCCAGGGAGTACCAGGAGGAGCGCGACCAGCAGATCATGTTCATGCTCGACTGCGGCCGCCGGATGCGCAGCCAGGATGGCGATCTTTCCCACTTTGATCACGCGCTGAACGCCCTTCTGCTGCTCGGTTACGTGGCGCTGCGCCAAGGCGATGCGGTGGGGTTGTCGACCTTTGCCAGCGAACAGCCGCGCTATCTGCAACCGGTCAGAGGCCAGGGCCAGCTCAATGTGCTGCTCAATAGCGTCTATGACTTGCACAGCAGCCAGCGGCCCGCCGACTACAGCGCCGCGGTGCGCCAACTGCTGGCCCGCCAGAAACGCCGGGCACTGGTGGTGCTGATGACCAACGTCCGAGACGAAGACGACGAAGAACTGCTGGCGGCCGTCAAACAGCTCGAACGCCAGCATCGTGTGCTGGTGGTAAGCCTGCGTGAGCAGGTACTGGATGATTTACGCCATGCACCGATCGAGACCTTCGACCAGGCACTGACCTATTGCGGGGCCGTGGATTTCCTCAACGCCCGCGCAGCTCTGCAAGAGCGTTTGAGCGCCCATGGCGTTGCGCTTCTGGATGCGCGCCCTGCAGAGCTGGGCGCGGAGCTGGTGAGCCGGTACCTGAGCTGGAAAAAGGCAGGGACGTTGTGAATAACGCCCTTATCGACAGCGATCTAGGCTGACGCCTCCAGGGGATGAAAGCTGAAATAGTAATTCAGTGCTCTGATCAGCTCGGCGTATTCATCGGGCGACTCAGTGAGGGTAAAGCCTGAGTCGTAACTGCCTGGTGTCTCATCCTCATGACACCAGACACACATCGCCTTGACGTCTACCGTCGAGGGCAGTCCGCGTTCGCACGGGACCTGCAGACGCAACTCGAATTCAGCCCCCACCAGAACCGGCAGGTCGCTGATAAGCATCAGCCCGTTTTCGGATATGTTGCCCAGACACCCCATGGACCTGCTGGTGTACCGGTTGATAACCCGAAGATAAAAAGGCAGTTGATGTCGTTCGATTCTTCGCTCTTTAAGCATGGTTAATCGCCGTCTTTGACCATTGAGCATGGCCGCGCTAAAACTTTGGAAATTGACCTGATCCTGACCTGCACCATCACTGCAGTCGAATTAGTTCGAGTCAGGTAATTGCAGAGTGTTCCTCTGACTGGCAAGTTCCGATGCGAGTCACTCTTTAATCATCAACGTTACAAAGACTAGCGCAAAGCGACCAAACAGCCACCCGATCAGGCAACCGCCCATCCAACCGGGTGTATCTACCGTGAAGCAGGTCGGGTTTGCGCTGTCTGGATTTTCGGGTAGTGACCAAGCTGCTGGAGTGTTTCCAAGCGCGCACGCGCCCTGTAGGCATACTCGCTGGCCGGATACTGGGTCACGATGAACTGGTAAGTCTGTGCCGCATCGACGAACAGTTTCTGACGCTCAAGACACTGCCCTCGCAACATCGACACTTCCGGCTGTATGTAACGCCGTGAGCGACTCTGCCGGTCGACCTTGGACAGGCTCAGCATTACGCTTTCGCAGTCGCCACGGTCGTAGGAGCGGTAGGCGCTGTTCAGGTTGGAATTCATCGACAAACGGGTGCAGCCACTGACGGCGGCCAGCAATACTAAAAACATCACGATTCGCATGGGACTCTCCTGTGCTCTGCACTGTATCGACCCTGACGGGGATTTCTTCAAGCCGTTTTACGACCAATCGTCCGTGCGCATTCGCCCGCGGCGACACGCGTGAGTAAAACGAACAATGACTTCGCATCAAGACAGTAGTAGCCTCTCGCTGCGCTTCATATAAGGAGTTTGTGCATGACCGTACGCCGCACCAAAATCGTCGCCACCCTTGGCCCTGCCAGTAATTCGCCAGAAGTCATCGAACAACTGATCCTCTCGGGTCTGGACGTTGCTCGTCTGAACTTTTCCCACGGGACCCCGGATGAGCACAAGGCCCGCGCCAAGCTGATCCGCGAAATCGCCGCAAAGCACGGGCGCTTCGTCGCACTGCTGGGCGATTTACAAGGCCCGAAAATTCGTATCGCCAAGTTTGCGAGCAAGAAGATCGAGCTGAAAGTGGGTGACAAGTTCACCTTCTCCACCGCTCATCCGCTCACCGATGGCAACCAGCAAATCGTGGGTATCGATTACCCGGATCTGGTCAAGGATTGCGGCGTAGGCGACGAGCTGCTGCTCGACGACGGTCGCGTGGTCATGCGCGTTGATACCCAGACCGCTGACGAACTGCATTGCACCGTATTGATTGGCGGTCCACTGTCAGATCACAAAGGCATCAACCGTCGTGGCGGTGGCCTCACCGCGCCAGCCCTGACCGAAAAAGACAAACTGGACATCAAACTCGCCGCTGAAATGGACCTGGATTACCTGGCCGTTTCCTTCCCGCGCGACGCTGCCGACATGGAATACGCGCGCAAACTGCGTGACGAATCCGGTGGCACCGCCTGGCTGGTTGCCAAGATCGAACGCGCCGAAGCCGTTGCCAACGATGAAGTGCTCGATGCACTGATCCGCGCCAGCGACGCGGTCATGGTTGCCCGTGGTGACCTGGGTGTGGAAATCGGCGACGCTGAACTGGTCGGCGTACAGAAACGCATCATCCTGCATGCACGCCGCCACAACAAAGCGGTGATCGTTGCGACCCAGATGATGGAGTCGATGATCTCAAGCCCGATGCCGACCCGCGCCGAAGTGTCCGACGTGGCCAACGCCGTGCTCGATTACACCGACGCCGTGATGCTCTCGGCTGAAAGTGCTGCTGGTTCTTATCCGATCGAAGCGGTGCAAGCCATGGCGCGCATCTGCGTCGGCGCTGAAAAGCACCCGACCGGCAAAACCTCCAGCCACCGCATTGGTCACTCGTTCACCCGTTGTGACGAAAGCATCGCGCTGGCGGCCATGTACACCGCCAACCACTTCCCTGGTGTGAAAGCGATCATTGCGCTGACTGAAAGCGGTTACACCCCGCTGATCATGTCGCGGATTCGCTCCTCGGTACCGATCTACGCGTTCTCCCCGCACCGTGGCACCCAAGCCCGCGCGGCGATGTTCCGTGGCGTCTACACCGTACCGTTCGATCCAGCCAACCTGCCACCTGGCCAAGTCAGCCAGGCAGCGGTCGACGAGTTGCTCAAGCGTGGCCTGGTGGAACAAGGTGACTGGGTCATCCTCACCAAGGGTGATAGCTACCACACCATCGGCGGCACCAATGGCATGAAGATCCTGCACGTCGGCGATCCTCTGGTCTGAGACCGCCCCGCGCAGTAAAAAAAGCCCCGGTTCGCAAGAGCCGGGGCTTTTTTGTTTGGTAATTGTCGTATCTCGCGTGCAAACCCCGCTAAGCAGAGGAACACTCACCCTGTGGGAGCGAATTCATTCGCGAAGGCGGTATTACTGCCGACAAAACTGCATCGGATGTAATGGCCCTTTCGCGAATGAATTCGCTCCCACAGGTCCGGCGTTCTGCGTGGCCTATTCGCGCCCCACAAACACATCCGCCAGCACCTGATTGCGCGGCAACCCGGCGAGATACAAACGCTTGGCAAAATCTTCGACACTGCCGGGGCTGCCGCACAGCAGCGCCATGGTCTTGCGCGAGAGCATGCGCAGGTCGGCAAGCGTGGTGGCCAGATTCTGCGGCGTAACCAGTTGCACCTGCGCCGCCACCTCCGCCAGCTGATCACGCAGATAGTGCTCACTGTCGTCGCGCGCCAGATGCACCAGCCGGATCGGCCCTTGATGTTCCTGGCGCAATGCCTCACGCAGCACGCCCCAGAGCGGCCCTAATCCGGTCCCTGCGGCGAGTAGCAAAAAAGGCCGCTCCTGCCAGTCCGGGTCATATTGCAGCGCGCCGCCACGCAGCTCCCCAAGGCCGACGGCATCACCGACCTGCAACTGGCGGGCTGCATTGATGAATTCGCCGGGCTGACGGCAATCCAGGTGCACTTCCAGAAATGCGTCTTCACCGGGCAGGCTCGCCAATGAATAGGGTCGGGCGACTCCGCCCCCACTCCACAGCACCAGATGCTGCCCGGCGCGATAACGCAACGGGCGTTCCGGCTCCAGGCGCAAGCGCAGTACCGTCGGGCTTAACCAGTCACAACCACACACCCTGGCAGGCGAACCGTCGCGCAGAGGGTCAAAGGCGTGCACCGTCAAGTCTTCGACCACCCGGCATTGGCAGGCCAGACGCCAGCCCTGCTGCCGTTTCCCGGCATCCAGCGCTTGAGGGAGCGCATCGACTGGTTCACCAGCGATGCAACGCACCAGACACGCATGGCAACTGCCCGCGCGGCAACTGTAGGGCACGGCGACGCCTGCCTGATTGAGGCTATCGAGCAAGTTACTGCCCGCAGTGACTGCCCAGCGACGCTCGCCCACCTGCAACTCAGGCATCGACGCTTTCCCAACCGGCAACACACCGATTGCGTCCGGTGCGCTTGGCCAGGTACAGGGCCTGGTCTGCCCGCTGCAAGGCGTCATCCAGATTATCGCCGCGTTCGAGCAAGGTCATGCCAACCGAAAGGCTCAGATCAACACCCGGCAAGGCGTCCAGCCTGACCTTGGCGAAACACTCACGAACCCTCTCGCAACACTCGGTCAATTGCTGCTCAGTGCACAGAGGTATCAACAACACGAATTCTTCTCCACCGTAGCGCGCCAGTACGTCAGTGTCGCGCAGGCAGTTTTCGGCGCCCAGCGCAAATGCCTGCAGCACCTGATCGCCAGTCGCGTGCCCATGGTTATCGTTGATGCGTTTGAAGTGATCAAGGTCGATCAGGGCCAGGCCGTGTGAAGCATCACCCTCCAGCAACTCGAGCTCGCGGGCCGCCATGCGCAAAAAGTAGCGGCGATTGTACAGACTGGTGAGTTCGTCGGTCGCGGCGAGTTCTTCAA
Organism: Paucimonas lemoignei; assembly: GCA_900475325.1. Taxonomy (GTDB): domain Bacteria; phylum Pseudomonadota; class Gammaproteobacteria; order Pseudomonadales; family Pseudomonadaceae; genus Aquipseudomonas. The sequence goes on along the minus strand of LS483371.1, from coordinate 1,379,879 downwards.
GCTGGGTCATCATGCCGCGCAGGGTGTCCTGATGGGCCTGCAGGGCATAGCGGCGCTGGCGCATGCGCATGCGCTGGGAATAGACGTACCCGGCGAACAGGCTGAGCCACACCAACATCACGCAGAGCGCGCTCAGTTCGAGTATCGCGGTGGCGGGCGACAGCACCCGTCCTGCTGAAAACTCCCAGAGAGTGATTGAGGCAAAGCTGATCATCACCAGCCCGGCGCACCGAGCGAAGACAAAAGGTGTGAGCTGGAACAACCCAAACAGCAGAATCGGCGCATACAGCAACAGGAACGCGCCACGGGCGGTATCCAGATAAAACACCAGCCACGTCAGCCACCCCAACGCCAGCATGACCTGAAACTCAGTGAGGCTAGGGTCGGCAAAGCGCTGGTTGAATTTGCTGAGGAACATCACCAGCAGCACCAGTTGGCTAAGCAGTACGCATAGGTTTCCAACCACAGCCGTCTGCAGCGTCTGATGCAGCTCGCCCGCAAAAATGGCCAGCCAGCTCAGCAACATCACCACCAGGTAGGTCGCGGTGGCGAGGCCGAACCGCCTCAAGAACAGGGCTTGAGTAGCGGCCGGGATTTGTCTTGCGCTAATCGGGCTCAAAAGGATGTCTTCCATAGTGGCACTTGGTCCCAACTTTAGCCTCGAAGCCCTAAAGTTGCCCGCCCGAAAAACACAAATACGTATAAAAGCATGCAATTGCAATCGGTATAAATCCGCTACAGGGTGCGCAGCACGTGGATTGCGCGTTATATCCCGTGAATGCTGGCGCATGCTGAGCCAGCCCCTGACAATAGCGCTCTGCATAACCGATGGATGGACCTGTGCGGGCGACGGGTTATACTGCCGCGCCTTTTTGTCGCAGCCAAATACGTGGTACAGCCCTCAGACAACAGCGGGCTGTTAATGGCTCGGCACATTATTGAATGTTCCCGACCTCATAGAGGAGCGCGCCCCATGACCGTGATCAAGCAAGACGACCTGATTCAAAGCGTCGCCGACGCCCTGCAATTCATTTCCTACTACCACCCGGTAGATTTTATTCAGGCCATGCACGAAGCCTATCTGCGTGAAGAGTCGCCCGCCGCCCGCGACTCCATGGCTCAGATCCTGATCAACTCGCGCATGTGCGCCACCGGTCACCGCCCGATCTGCCAGGACACCGGCATCGTTACCGTGTTCGTGCGCGTGGGCATGGACGTACGCTGGGATGGGGCCACCATGGGCCTGGACGACATGATCAACGAAGGTGTGCGTCGCGCCTACAACCTGCCGGAAAACGTACTGCGCGCCTCGATCCTTGCCGACCCGGCCGGTGCACGCAAAAACACCAAGGACAACACCCCGGCCGTGATCCACTACTCCATCGTCCCGGGCAATACCGTGGAAGTGGACGTGGCGGCCAAAGGCGGCGGCTCTGAAAACAAATCGAAAATGGCGATGCTCAACCCGTCCGACTCGATCGTTGACTGGGTACTCAAAACCGTTCCGACCATGGGCGCGGGCTGGTGCCCACCGGGCATGCTCGGCATTGGCATCGGCGGCACTGCCGAGAAGGCAGCTGTAATGGCCAAGGAAGTCTTGATGGAATCCATCGACATCCACGAGCTGAAAAAGCGCGGCCCGTCCAACCGTATCGAAGAGATGCGCCTGGAGCTGTTCGAGAAGGTCAACCAACTGGGCATCGGTGCTCAAGGTCTTGGCGGCCTGACCACCGTGCTCGACGTGAAGATCATGGATTACCCGACTCACGCAGCCTCCCTGCCGGTGTGCATGATCCCCAACTGCGCCGCCACCCGTCACGCGCACTTCGTGCTCGACGGTTCCGGCCCTGCGTCCCTGGAAGCGCCCTCACTGGACGCCTACCCGGAAATCGTCTGGGAGGCCGGCCCGTCAGCCCGTCGCGTCAACCTCGACACCCTGACCCCGGAAGACGTGCAGAGCTGGAAGCCGGGCGAAACTGTCCTGCTCAACGGCAAGATGCTCACCGGTCGCGATGCTGCTCACAAGCGCATGGTCGAAATGCTCAACCGGGGTGAAACCCTGCCGGTGGACCTCAAAGGTCGCTTCATCTACTACGTCGGCCCGGTTGATCCGGTGCGCGAAGAAGTGGTTGGCCCGGCAGGCCCGACCACCGCAACGCGCATGGACAAATTCACCCGGCAGATCCTCGACCAGACCGGCCTGCTGGGCATGATCGGCAAGTCCGAACGTGGCCCGACTGCCATCGAAGCGATCAAGGACTACAAGGCCGTGTACCTGATGGCCGTCGGCGGTGCTGCTTACCTGGTGGCGCAGGCGATCAAGAAATCGAAAGTCGTGGCCTTTGCCGAACTGGGCATGGAAGCGATCTACGAGTTCGAAGTCAAAGACATGCCTGTGACCGTTGCCGTAGACAGCAAGGGCGAGTCCGTCCACATCACCGGCCCGCAGATCTGGCAGAAAAAGATCAGCGATAGCCTGGCGGTGGAAGTGCAGTAAGCGCTTACCCCTCCCACAAAAAACCCGCAGCGATGCGGGTTTTTTATTGGCTGGAGGAATTGAAATCTGTGGGACCGGCTTCAGCCGGCAAGAGGCCCGCTTATCCACCGCATATGCGTCGACAGAAATACCGCCTTCCCGGCTGAAGCCGGTGCCACGGCGCTCAGTATCCACCGTGAATGGCGCATTCAAGCCTCAATCACGCATTGGAAATCCGACTGACACTCGTAATTTGCCCGCTCCAGATCATCTCGAAATGCGCGGTCTGCACGATGGAAGTCACATGCCTGGGTGTCAGCAAAGCCCAGCAATGGTTGCCCGGCGAACGCACCGAGTGGTAGCGCAAACCAGGACACCCTTCCCGCTTGGCTGCTGCGCCCAACTGATGCGCATGGCTGTAGTCATCCGGGTCGTATATCGGATGAGAAAGTGGCAGCCCAGTGGCATCTCGATTTCCCACCTCGTCGAAGGTGCAGGAAAGACCGCGAAATACAAACCGCTCGAAGCTCAGGCCATTCACCTTTGACCAATACTGGTTCTGGTGATGGCGCACTTCGGCAATGGCCGTCTCCATGGCATCCGCCAGATACAACACCCCGTAAGCCCCGGAACTGAAACGCGACCCCGCCGGATTCACATGAGTAAAAGGCCCCACCGCGTAAGAGCAACCCTTGATGCCAAACGGGATCTCGGCCAACGCGACCAAACCAAGGCGCCCGGCTTCATTTTGCAGTCGCGGATTGGTCAGCGCTTGCAACTGGTAGAGCACCTCGAACTCAGCGACGTCAGCCACATCGTCGAACAGGTTGATCGGTGGAAACTTGGAATTGACCAGTCGATACCCCTGCTGCCTCTCGGCGGACAGAACCGGAAGATCCTCCAGAGTCACCATTGCGCGCCACGCAGCGCATCAATGCGCCGGAAGGTCTCGTAGAGCGACACCATGTCACCCTGAGCCATAACGTCCAGCGGCTTGCGGCCGTTGAAGAACTCGTTGTGATTATCCAGCGCCGGGAAGCCGTAAACATTCGCTGGATTATCGAAGATCGTGCGCAGCGCCCCATGAATGTTCAGGACAAAACTGATGCGATGCATCTGGTCCATGTCCAGGCTGACCGACCACTCCCCCGGCTGCCGCGCGCGGGTGTATGTGCTGCGGGAGATGCGCAAGATCCGACACGCCTGCTCGCTGGAAGCCTGCCATTTGTCGAGGATGCGCAGAGCGGCACGCAGCCCGGCGACACATTGTTCTTTGGACAGGGTTAGCGGTTGAAGGATGGCGGACATCATGGATCCCTTTTGAATCTACAGACGCATAGATTAACGCTGAGACTCTATAGACGCAACCCTGATTAAACTCCAGCTCTTCACGCTATCGCGCAGCCAACATGGACCCCTTCACCCTCGCCGATTCAATGCATTCACCACCAACCGATCCACCCACCCCCACACCCGCTGCTTGATCCGGCTCCACAGCGGCCGTGCTTTCCACTGTTCCAGGGTGATTTCCTTGCTCACTGCAAAGTCCTTCTCAAAGCTGGCAACCACATCACGCGTCAGGCCTGAGTCGAGGGCTTCGAGGTTGGCTTCCAGGTTGAAGCGCAGGTTCCAGTGATCGAAGTTGCAGGAACCGATGCTGACCCAATCGTCGATCAACACCATTTTCAGGTGCAGGAAGCACGGTTGGTATTCGAAGATTTTCACCCCGGCGCGCAACAGGCGCGGGTAGTACCGGTGCCCGGCGTAGCGCACTGACGGGTGATCGGTGCGTGGCCCGGTGAGCAACAGGCGCACGTCTACGCCCCGTGCCGCAGCCCTGCGCAGTGAGCGGCGCACTTTCCAGGTGGGCAGAAAGTACGGGGTTGCCAGCCAGATACGCTTCTGGCCGCTGTTCAGCGCACGGACCAGTGATTGCAAGATGTCCCGATGCTGGCGTGAGTCGGCATAAGCAACGCGCCCCAGGCCATCGCCGGAAACCGGCACTTTGGGCAGACGTGGCAGGCCGAAGTTTTGCGCCGGGCGCCAGGCGGTGCGGTGCGGGTTGGCGTGGAACTGTCGATCAAACAACGCCTGCCAATCGATCACCAGCGGGCCGGTGATCTCCACCATGACTTCGTGCCATTCGCTGACATCCGCCGAGGGTTGCCAGAACTCGTCGGTGACGCCGGTGCCGCCCACGACTGCGAGTTCTTTGTCCACCAACAGCAACTTGCGATGGTCACGGTAGAAGTTGCGCACCCCACGTCGCCAATGGATGCGGTTGTAGAAACGCAGGATCACGCCCGCGTCCGTCATCCGTTTACGCAGGCCCAAAGTGAAAGCCTGAGAACCGAAGTCGTCGAACAGGCAGCGTACGATCACGCCGCGCTTGGCGGCATCCACCAGCGCGCGAACCACCGCATCGGCGCAGGCTCCGGCCTCGACCAGATACAACTCCAGTTCGACCTGCTGCTGGGCGCCGTCAATGGCGGCAATCATGCGCGGGAAGAAAGAAGGCCCGTCGATCAGCAACTGAAACTGGTTGTCTTTGCGCCACGGAAAAGTCGCTCCACTCATATCAACGCGCCGTGAAGATCAAGACGGCACCCACCGGCACCGACAGGCTCACCGCCGACAAACCGGCAGCGCTGCGCAAGGTCGAGAAGCCGGGTACCAGGCCGAAATCCTGAGCATTGACCACCAGAGGTTCCAGAGTCACCACCTGAAAGCGTCGTTCATCAAGCCGGGTGGCGAGCAGTTCTGCCCGATAACTGTGGGACTTGCCGTGCAACTGCACGATCAGCGGCAGGCGCAATTCCAGCTGCGCGCCGGGCGCCAAGTCGTTGATCGGGCGCAGATCAAGCTGAGCATTGATCTTCGCCCGTGGGAATTTCTCGACATCGAAAACCTGCTCGCGGATGCGCTCATCGCGCAGGGCAATGCCGGTACTGACCGACTCCAGCTCGACTTCAACTTCAGCCAGGCCCTGACGGTCGACTTTGCCGTGCAGCGTCAGGAAGCGATGAACTTCGGCAATGTCTGCATTCTTGGTGGAGGTGAACGACAGTCGCGATGACTCGTTATCCAGATACCAGTTCGCCTGAGCAGACAACGAAAACACTGACAGCAAAGCCAGCAGCAGGCGGGTTGTGGTGTGCATGCAAACTCCAGATGCGCATTGAGAGGCAACCTTACCGCCTGTCAGACCGCTGGCATACTGCTACGTTCGCCAGCAGGGCTTATCAAGGTGGCAGCAAGCGACAGCCTTGTCGTTCGCCCTGCCAGGCGGCCACGCTGCTGCGCCCTAAACCGTCGGCGCTGACGCGCTTGTTAGCCGGGTCATCCAGCAGGCTGCTGGGTACGTATTGTTTGACGTAACCACGGCAATAGTCGGCGGAATTAAGCATGACGTAGCGACAGGAGCAATACTCCTTGGCGGTGTAGGCGCTGATGATGCCGGGAAATGCGCCCAATGCGATGCGGTATTGCCAGACCACAATACCCGCTGCCACCAACATCGCTAGCAACAGGCTGCTGAAGGGCCTGCGTCGTACAAATCCACTAATCATCTCGACTCCTCTGGACACATCATTGGAATGCAGCGCACAGCTTGGGCTGACGTCGTGGGACCTTCTTCAGCCGGGAAGGCGGCAGTTCAGGCAATGGACATGGAGTGGCTGTACCGGCCTCTTCCCGGCTGAAGCCGATCCCACGTCGTCAATGCCGCGTGGGGGATTCTTTGCCAAACGCTGCGATTGTCAGCTTGAACAATTGATCGTGTGAATAACTGCCGTCGCGATCATCGGCGTAGCGCACGATCACCAACCCGGCGCTGGGTACGACGTACAGCGCCTGGCCCCAATGCCCCAACGCCGCGAAGGCGTCAGACGGTGCACTCGGCCAGGGTCCTTGGGCGCCATTTGCTGCGCGGTTAAGCCACCACTGCCCACCCGAGGCTTCGTTCGCCTGCTCACCAGCGAATGGCGTCAACACAAAATCGACCCAGGCTTTGGGCAATAACTGCTGCTCATTCCAGCGCCCGCCGCGCTGCATCAGCAACCCGATACGCGCCAGATCGCGTGCACTCATGTAGGCATAGGAAGAACCGACGAAGGTGCCGCTGGCGTCGGTTTCCCACACGGCGCTACGAATGCCCAGCGGTTGGAACAGCGCTGTCCAGGGGTAATCGGCATACGCCTGCTCGCCGACCATACCGCGCAGCGCTGCGGCCAATACCGTGCTGTCGCCGCTGGAGTAAAGGTAAGCACTGCCAGGTGGATGAGCGCTGCGATGCTCGGCCGTGAAACGCGCCATATCCTCGCGCCCACGGGTGTAAAGCATGGCGACCACCGAGGAATTGAGCGGCGCGTATTCGTAGTCCTCTTGCCAGTCCAGCCCGGAAGACCAGGTCAGCAGATGCCTGAGGGTAATGCCCGGGTGCGCGCTGAACGGTGGATAAAACGTCGCCACCGGATCGTCCAGCTGAAACCGCCCTTGCCCATAAGCCACACCCAACACCGTCGCCAGGATGCTTTTGCTGATCGACCAAGTGAGATGTGGCGTGTCGGCGCGGGTTTCGCCCGCATAACGCTCGTAGATCACTTGCCCGTCGCGCATGACCAATAAAGCATCGGTGCGGATGCCCTGGCGGGTTTCGTCGTTGCGCACGGGGAAGGCGTAATCCTCAAGAGCTTGCAGCGGTTCTGCATGGGCGTTGATCGAGAGGAACAGCAGCAACAGCCAGGCGAGGCGCATGGGGTGGTTCTCGAAATGGGGTCGACGGACTGTAGCAGGGGGTTGTGACAAAACTTGATGTATCCATTTGGAATGCATCCGTGTGGGAGCGAATTCATTCGCGAAAGCGTCCTTAACCTTAAAACACCTGTATCTGACACACCGTCTTCGCGAATGAATTCGCTCCCACAGGGATTTGCATTGCGTGCGGGCAGCGTCACACAACCATCACCAAACCTTCATGGTCATGACATCGCCTCTGCATAGCCTGAATGTGTACAGCATCGCCAGGCCATTTCAGCCGATGCCCGCACTTGCAGGGCTGGCTCACGGAGACTTCGCATGACTCAGATCGCCCGTATTCGCGACACAGCATCCGACCGCCGCCTTCAGGCTGAACGCCTGACCGGCACACATGCCTTGCAGGAAGCACAGGCCCTGCGTTTCACGGTGTTCAGTGGCGAGTTCAACGCCAAGCTCAAAGGCGCTGACCAAGGCCTGGACATGGACGATTACGACGTGCACTGCTCGCACATCGGTGTGCGTGACCTCAACACTGGCAAGCTGGTCGCCACCACTCGCCTGCTGGATCATAAAGCGGCCAATACCATCGGCCGCTTCTACAGCGAAGAAGAATTCAGCCTCCATGGGCTTGGCCATCTGCAAGGTCCTATCCTGGAACTGGGCCGCACCTGCGTGGACCCGGAATACCGCAACGGCGGCACCATCGCCGTGCTGTGGAGCGAGCTGGCGGAGATCCTCAACGAAGGCCATTACAGCTACCTGATGGGCTGCGCGAGCATCCCGATGCAGGATGGCGGCATTCAGGCCCACGCCATCATGCAGCGTTTGCGCGAGCGTTACCTGTGCAACCAGAACCTGCGCGCTGAACCCAAGAACCCCCTGCCCGCCCTGGACCTGCCGAACAACGTCATCTGCGAGATGCCGCCCTTGCTCAAGGCTTACATGCGCCTGGGTGCGAAGATCTGCGGCGAGCCGTGCTGGGATGAAGATTTCCAGGTCGCCGACGTGTTCATCCTGCTCAAGCGCGACGAGCTGTGCCCACGCTACGCCCGCCACTTCAAGGCAGCAGTGTAATGAGCCGGTTACGCGGCTACGCCCGCGTCGCACGGGTGCTGCTGGTGATTGCACTGGGCTTGACCATCGCGGGTGCCTTCGCCTGCATGGAACGCTTGAAGATCGGTCATTCCATGGCCCGGCGCCAACGCTGGAGCCGCTGGTTCATGGCGCGTCTGACGGCCGCGTTGCCCTTTCGCGTGACAGTCAGTGGCGAGCTGCCACGCCAGCCGATGCTGTGGGTCAGCAATCACGTGTCCTGGACTGACATCCCGCTGCTGGGCATGCTCGCCCCGCTGTCGTTTCTGTCCAAAGCCGAAGTGCGCACCTGGCCGGTCGCAGGCTGGTTGGCGTTAAAAGCCGGCACGCTGTTTATCCGCCGTGGCGCAGGCGACAGCCGCCTGATCCAGAAACAGATGGGCAATCACCTGCAGCAGAACAACGCGCTGGTGATTTTCCCTGAAGGCACCACTACTGACGGCACTGGGCTGCGTACCTTTCATGGTCGTTTGATGTCCAGTGCAATAGACAGCGGCGTGATGATGCAACCGGTGGCGATCCGGTATTCGCGCGATGGCAAGCCAGACCCTATCGCGCCCTTCATTGGCGATGACGACCTGCTCTCGCACCTGCGTCGGCTGTTCGCCAATGAGCAAGGTGATGTGCATATCCAGTTGCTGACGCCGATTGCCACTCAAGGCAAGGAGCGCGCTGCACTGGCTTATGAAGCACAACAGGCGGTGCAGGTTGCGCTGTTCGGCGAGCCGGCTGTTACCACTGAAAAGCCCGTTGCAGAAAGACCCGTCGTCATTGCAAAGCCTCAGTCGACGCAAAGCCCGCGTTCGGCCAGAGCCGCCTGAGCGAACGTCTGCAACACCGGATAAAACTCGGCGAAGTCATCACTCAGGGGTTGGTAGAGCGCGTGCAGTTCATGCATCGCGCCCGCCAACCCCTGAGGCCGTGACAAGCGCCGGGAAATCCCCATCAGCACCTGCTCCAGCACGGCAAACTCCTGATATGAACCGAGCCAGTCCTGAGCCGCCATGCGCGGAGCAATCAGCGCCAGGCGTTCGGGCAATTCGGGCTCGGCCGCCAGCACGCGATACACCTTGTCAGTGAACGCCGCGAGGGGAACGTCGGCGTACATCCCCCAGTCCCGAGCCAGGCAGTGATCGAAAAACACATCCAGCACGATGCCCGCGTAACGTCGCCGTTCGCTGGGGAATCGCGCAATGGCTTGTTTGATCAGCGGGTGGCTGTCGGTGAAGGCGTCGATACTGCGATGCAGCTGGATCGCCTCGGCCAGGTCGTGCGGGAATCGACCGGCCACAGGCCCTTTGACGAAATCGCCATACAGACTGCCGAGTAATTGCGCCGGGCGATGCCCGCCAAGATGCAGATGAGCAAGGTAATTCATGGCGCCCAGCCTACGCCGAATTGTCCGTCAGGCATATATCGATATAACCCGATATAGCGTTTTTCACTATTCTCAGCAGAAAATCATATTTGTATATCGCGAAATACAGATATAAAGTTCGCCCCATCGCGATATAGCGTTAAACCCATATTGAGAACGACATGCCTATCGACCTCGACGAAATAATAAAAGCCCTGGCTCACCCGGTACGTCGGGACATTCTGGTCTGGCTCAAAGACCCGCTGACCTCCTTTCCGGACCAGACCCACTCGACGGAAAACGGCGTCTGCGCCGGTCAGATCGACCAACGCGCCGGGCTATCGCAATCCACGGTGTCCGCCCACCTGGCGACATTGCAACGGGCCGGGCTGATCACCAGCAAGAAGGTTGGGCAGTGGAGCTTCTTTCGGCGAAATGAAGGAGTTATTGCGGCGTTCATCGAAGCGCTGGTGCTGGAGCTAAGCCCTCCCTCCTGACCTCGAAAACTTCGATTCACTGACACTTGTGGGACCGGCTTTAGCCGGGAAGAGGCCAGCAAATCCAATGCATCTGCTTTGTCAGGACTGCCGCTTTCCCGGCTAAAGCCGGTCCCACAAAAAACGCGTTTCAATTCAACAGCAACTTTTCCAAAGGAGACGCCCAGTGCCTCTTTCGCTGTTCATCCTGGCGCTGAGCGCCTTTGCCATCGGCACCACCGAGTTCGTCATCATGGGCTTGCTGCCTGAAGTGGCGGCGGACCTGGGTGTTTCGATCCCCGGCGCCGGCTGGCTGGTAACAGGCTATGCGCTGGGCGTCGCCATTGGTGCGCCGTTCATGGCCATGGCAACTGCCCGGTTGCCGCGCAAGGCTGCGCTGGTGACCCTGATGGGCGTCTTCATTGTGGGTAACTTGCTGTGCGCCATCGCCAGCGACTACAACGTGCTGATGTTCGCCCGTGTGGTCACCGCCCTTTGCCATGGTGCGTTCTTCGGCATCGGCTCCGTGGTTGCAGCCGGCCTGGTCCCGGCCAATCGTCGCGCCTCAGCTGTGGCCCTGATGTTCACCGGTCTGACCCTGGCCAACGTGCTCGGCGTGCCACTGGGCACTGCACTGGGTCAATACGCAGGCTGGCGTTCGACCTTTTGGGCCGTGACCGTGATTGGCGTCATCGCGCTGATCGGCCTGATCCGCTTCCTGCCGACCAACCGCGATGAAATGAAGCTCGACATGCGCGCCGAACTGGCCTCGCTCAAAGGCGCAGGCATCTGGTTGTCGCTCAGCATGACCGCGCTGTTTTCCGCCTCGATGTTCACCCTGTTCACTTATGTCGCGCCGCTGCTGGGCGAAGTGACCGGCGTCTCGCCCAACGGTATCACCTGGACTCTGCTGTTGATCGGCCTGGGCCTGACCGTCGGCAACGTCATCGGCGGCAAGCTCGCCGACCGGCGTCTGGCGGCGACCCTGATTGGCGTGTTCATTTCCATGGCAGTGGTGTCAACGGCGTTGAGCTGGACCAGCGTCGCCCTGATCCCGACCGAAATCACCCTGTTCCTCTGGGCCACCGCCGCCTTTGCCGCCGTGCCCGCTTTGCAGATCAACGTGGTGACCTTCGGCAAGGAGGCCCCGAACCTGGTGTCGACCCTCAACATCGGTGCCTTCAACGTCGGCAACGCCCTGGGTGCCTGGGTCGGCGGCAGCGTCATCGCCCATGGCTTTGGCCTGACCAGCGTACCTCTGGCGGCGGGCGCACTGGCGGTGCTGGCGCTGATCGTCACCCTGATTACTTTTCGCCAGAGCGGCAACTCCGATCTGGCCCCTGCTATCAACTGATCATTCAAGAGGATTTGACGCATGACGACTATCTTTGACCCGATCACCCTGGGCGATCTGCAACTGTCCAACCGCATCATCATGGCCCCGCTGACCCGTTGCCGCGCCGACGAAGGTCGTGTGCCTAACGCGATGATGGCCGAGTACTACGTGCAGCGCGCGTCTGCGGGTCTGATCCTCAGCGAAGCCACGTCGGTGACGCCAATGGGCGTTGGCTACCCGGACACCCCGGGTATCTGGTCCAACGATCAGGTGCGCGGCTGGAGCAACATCACCAAGGCCGTCCACGCCGCTGGCGGCAAGATTGCCCTGCAACTGTGGCACGTGGGGCGTATTTCCCACCCGTCGTACCTCAACGGCGAAACCCCGGTGGCACCCAGCGCGATCAAGCCTGATGGCCACGTCAGCCTGGTTCGCCCACTGGCCGACTACGTCACGCCCCGCGCGCTGGAGCTGGCAGAAATTGCCGACGTGGTGGACGCTTATCGTGTCGGCGCGGAAAACGCCAAGGCCGCCGGTTTCGACGCGGTGGAAATTCACGGCGCCAACGGCTACCTGCTCGACCAGTTCCTGCAAACCAGCACCAACCAGCGCACCGACCAGTACGGCGGTTCAGTGGAAAACCGTGCTCGTCTGATGCTCGAAGTGGTGGATGCCGTGATTGAAGTCTGGGGCGCTGGCCGCGTGGGTCTGCACTTGTCCCCTCGTGCCGACCTGCACGAAATGGGCGACGAAAACCTCTCGGAGACCTTCAGCTACGTGGCAGCGGAAATGGGCAAGCGCGGTATCGCGTTCATCTGCGCGCGGGAACGTGAAGCGGGCGACAGCATTGGGCCGCAACTGAAGAAGGCATTCGGCGGCGCTTATATCGCCAATGAAAAATTCACCAAGGAAAGCGCCAATGCCTCGCTGGCTAACGGCTGGGCTGACGCGGTGGCTTTCGGTGTGCCGTTTATCGCCAACCCCGACCTGCCCGCCCGCCTGAAACAGGACGCCCCGCTGAACGAGGCACACCCGGAAACCTTCTACGCCAAAGGGCCGGTGGGTTATATCGATTATCCGGTTTTATAACCTCGGGGAAAGTCAGATGACGACGTGGGACCGGCTTTAGCCGGGAAGAGGTCAGGACATCCGCTCCATGTCTATCGTCTGGAATGGCGCCTTCCCGGCTGAAGCCGGTCCCACGGCGTTGCGCTGCATCTGCGGGAGCGGTGCTTGCCCGCTCCCAATTGCGTTCATCAACACCTCGCAATTACCTGCGCGAGTTGAGCTGCTGCGACAGGTTCTGAATCTGGCTCTGCAGGGTGTTGATGTTGCGGGTCATCTGCGCGCGGAAGGCGTCGAACTCAGCGGTGCTGCTGCTTGCTGCCGCAGGCGCCGGGCGGTTTTCCTGTTCGCTCTTGAGCACGATCAGGTCTTGTTCAAGACGCTCGATGGCCGCGCTCGGGTTGCCCTGTTTCTTCAACGCGGCAACATCGGTGTTCAGGCTTTTAAGCTGCGTGTCGATTTTCTCCTGCTCGCCCTGTACAGCCTTTGCATCCGGAACCGCCGCTTTCAGGGCAGCCAACTCGGTGCTCAGGGCTTTCAACTGTTCCTGAAGCTGAGTATTGCTGGCCTGCTGTTGAGTGGCCTGGGTGCTGATCTGCTCAAGGCGCTGCTGCAACGTGGCTTGATGCCCCTGTGCGCCCTCCTGCTGTTTGTCCTGATCCGCCAACTGATCCTCGATGAGTTTGATGCGTTGCTTGAGCGCCTCGCCATCGACCACCACCGACTCAGTCGCCACGACCTTGCCGGAGATATCCTGCAAGCGCCCGGCGGCTTCTTCACTGATCCGTGCAAAGCTTTCCTGGGTGGCAACCAACTGCTGCTCCATCAGGGAGATCTGCTGAAAACTCCACCAGCCCAACCCGCAGAACGCAATGATCAGCGCGCCGACCAGCGCCCACAAGGGCCCGGTGCTCGCGGCCTTGACCTTCACCACCGGCGTATCGCGTGAGTAAACCGTGGTGCGCTTGCGCGCAGCATTGGTCGGCGGTTCGAAGTCGTCGTCATCGACCTTGGCACTGAGATTCGGAACGTCATCGACGTCGTCGTAAGGATCGTTACGCATGAGGAACCCTTTGTGAAACCGTGATGTTGACTGCTCGAAGTGGGCGAGTATAACCGCTGCAATCGCTTCTCAAGAGGCTCAGCCGTTCTGTTGTGCTGCCCACCAGTCGCAGAACTCGTCCAGCGCTGCCCAGAGACTGACCTGCGGCTGATAATCCAGATACTGTTGCGCACGACTGATATCAAGGGTGAAGTCGCGACTCATGACCTGCATCCCCAGACGCGTCAGCGTAGGTTCAGGTCGACCCGGCCACAGCAGGCACGCGCCCTCATTGATCGCCGCCGCCGTATAACCCAGGCCATAGGAACGATAACGCGTGACCTGTGGCAATTGCATGCGGCGCATCACGTAATTCACCGCATCCCACACCGGCACCGGCGCTCCGTTGCTGATGTTGTACGCCTTGCCCAATGCCGAACTGCCCGCCAGCAGGCTACTGAGCATGGCCTGATTGAGATTGCCGATGCTGGTGAAATCCACTTTATTCAGGCCATTGCCGATGATCGACAGGCGCTTCCTGCGCTGCATGGTCAGCAGCCGCGGGAAGATGCTGGTATCGCCCGCGCCGGTGACGAACCGTGGACGCAAGGCGATGACTTCAAGGCCGAATTCCTGGGCGCCAAACACCTTTTGCTCGGCCAGGTATTTGGTGGCGGCGTAGTGATTATTGAAGCGCCTGGGCACCTGGTCTTCCTTGATGTTCAGGTGCGAGCGGCCGTCGAAGTAGATCGAAGGCGATGACAAGTGCACCAGCCGGCGCACCCGCTGCTTGAGGCAGGCTTCAACCACGTTTTCGGTGACTTGCACGTTGCCCAGGAGAAAATCCTGCTTGCGCCCCCACACGCCCACGGCCCCGGCGCAATGCACCACGGCGTCGACGTCGCGGCACAGCTCGCGGACCAGATCTGCGTCGATCAAATCCCCCTGAATGAACTCGGCGCCACGTCGTACCAGATGATCAACCCCGGCAGCGCGACGCCCATTGACCCGAACGCTGAACCCCTGCTCCAGGGCAAAACGCGCGAAGCGCCCGCCGATGAAGCCGCTTGCGCCGGTGACCAGAATCTTCATGTACCGCTCCGTTAAAAAAACCTGTTTTGCTTTACACAACTTATGTATGGACTGATTTCTGTAGGAGCTGCCGAAGGCTGCGAAGGCGATCTTACTGATTCACCACTGTTCGCAGCCTTCGGCAGCGCCTACAAAAGCATCAGCCTTGCGCGCACACTCACTGACGCTCACTTCGCCGCCAGCGGCACCAACCATTGTCCGGCCTGCTGCGCCAGGTGCTCGGTCAGGCGCGTCAGCAATTGACCGCCATTGCGCCAATGATGCCAGTACAGCGGCACATCCACGGGTTTGTCGGGTGCCAGTTCAACCAATGTGCCGCGTTGCAATTGCTCGCGCACCTGGATCTCCGGCACCAGCCCCCACGCCACCCCGGCCTCAGTCATGCGCAGAAAGCCTTCGGACGAAGGACACAAATGATGCTCGAAGCCACCCGTCACCCCTAGCGACACCAGGTAGCGATGCTGCAACAAATCATCCGGCCCGAAAACCAGAGCAGGGACCCGGGCCAGGCGTGCCGCCTCAAAACCCTCCGGAAAATGGCGGGCTACAAACGCAGGGCTGGCCAACCCACGATAGCGCATGGCCCCCAACAGCTGGCTGCGCGCACCGGCAACCGGACGTTCACTGGCGCAGAGGCACGCCGCCACTTCGCCTGCGCGCATGCGTTTGAGGCCGACGTCCTGATCTTCCACGACCAGATCCAGCAGCAGGTTGTTCTGCGCACAAAAATCGCCAATCGCCGACGCCCACCAGGTCGCCAGGCTGTCGGCATTCAACGCGATGCGCAGACGCTCCGGCATGCCTTCTTCGTCCAGCGCGGGCACCTGGCTTTGCAGATCGCGCTCCAGCAAACGAACCTGCTGTACATGGTTGAGCAACCTGCGACCGATGTCCGTCGGCGTAGGCGGAGTGGCACGGATCAACACCGGCTGGCCGATACGTGCTTCGAGCAGCTTGATTCGTTGCGACACCGCCGATTGCGACAACCCCAACACCTGGGCAGCGCGCTCGAAACCGGCCTGCTCGATCACTGCCGCGAGCGCGGAGAGCAATTTGTAGTCGAACATCAGTTTCTCTAATGAGCGATCAGGAATATTGGTTTTTCTTATACCTCGCAGCCGACCATGATGCCAGCCAATCCGGTCGACCGACCCACAGTGTGGAGTACGTTTCATGTGGCAGAGCTATCTAAACGGCGTATTGATCGCCGCCGGGCTGATCATGGCCATCGGCACGCAAAACGCGTTCGTGCTGGCCCAAGGCTTGCGCCGCGAGCATCACTTGCCGGTGGCCATGCTGTGCATCGTCTGCGATGTGTTGCTGGTGACCGCCGGGGTTTTCGGGCTGGCCACCATGCTGGCGCAAAATCCGACATTGCTGGCGGTGGCGCGTTGGGGCGGCGTGATTTTTCTACTCTGGTACGGCAGCCAGGCGTTGCGCCGCGCCTGCTCGCGGCAAAGCCTGCAACACAGTGAGGTGATCGGCCAACGCTCTCGCCGCGCGGTACTGCTCAGCGCCCTCGCCGTCACCTTGCTCAACCCGCACGTCTACATAGATACCGTCTTGTTGATCGGTTCACTGGGCGCGCAACAGACTGTGCCGGGTGCCTATGTTGCAGGCGCGGCCAGTGCTTCATTGCTGTGGTTCACCACCCTGGCCGTCGGCGCCGCCTGGCTCGCTCCCTGGCTGGCCCGCCCCGCCACCTGGCGCCTGCTGGACCTGATGGTCGCGGTGATGATGTTCACCGTGGCGGCGCAGTTGGTGCGGGCTGGATGAGGTGATGTTGAACCCTGTGGGAGCGAATTCATTCGCGAAGGCGACGATACAGCCGATAGAGATTTGTAAGCCGTAACACCGTATTCGCGAATGAATTCGCTCCCACAGGTCCGAGGTCAACCTAGGCTTCGATGTTTTTCCAGAGGCCTTGCAGGCAAATTTGGAATCACCCACAAGTCCGCCGTTCGCGTCGCCGATCTTAAGCAAGCCTTTGAGCAAACGCTCTGGAACCTCTATCCCACACAGTTGTTGCGTGGTTAAGCCGTAGACCCGGTGCTATGATCCAGACCCTGCGCCGCAAAGAGTAAAAACTCACCGGCGTATGTTTTGTTCTGTCTGGCCGCCCGTGATCGGCCTTGCGCTCACCGCAACTGACCTGATTAGGAGATAAACCATGGCTTTTGAATTGCCTCCGCTGCCGTACGCCAAAGATGCACTGGTACCGCACATTTCCGCAGAGACACTGGAATATCACCACGACAAGCACCACAACACCTACGTCGTGAACCTGAACAACCTGGTGCCAGGCACCGAGTTCGAAGGCAAGACTCTGGAAGAAATCATCAAGACTTCTTCGGGCGGCATCTTCAACAACGCAGCCCAGGTCTGGAACCACACGTTCTACTGGAACTGCCTGGCGCCAAACGCTGGCGGCGAACCTACCGGCGCGCTGGCTGATGCAATCACTGCAGCTTTCGGCTCGTTCGACAAGTTCAAAGAAGAATTCAGCAAAACCTCGATCGGCACTTTCGGTTCCGGCTGGGGCTGGCTGGTGAAGAAAGCTGACGGTTCCCTGGCACTGGCCAGCACCATCGGCGCAGGCAACCCGCTGACCAGCGGCGACACTCCGTTGCTGACCTGCGATGTCTGGGAACACGCCTACTACATCGACTACCGCAACCTGCGTCCGAAGTACGTAGAAGCGTTCTGGAATCTGGTCAACTGGGACTTCGTCGCCAAGCAATACGCGGCGTGATTTCAGTAGCTGCATCCCAGAAGTGAAAAAACCCGGCATTGCCGGGTTTTTTTTCGGCTCTGAAATGTGTTTTAAGTATTGTCAGAAAAAGATAGCGGACTAATATCACCGCTTGGGTTCGACGATTGCGTTCAAGTTTCAAAGGTTTTTGTCCGACACAGTGAGAATGGCTGAATCTGACCATGTCATGTTAAAGCCAGGAAATCGCTGTATAGGACGCTGGATCGCTAAAAGCGGCCTTTTCAGGCTGAACAGCTTTTTGATGATGGCAAAGGTTGCAGGTACCGGCACGGATTAAGGAATGACCATTTGAAGCTGGAACTCAAAAACAGCCTTTCGGTAAAGCTGCTGCGAGTGGTGCTGTTATCGGCACTGATCGTGGGCGTGGTGTTGAGTTGTGCGCAAATTGTCTATGACGCGTACAAGACCCGCCAGGCCGTGGCCAGCGATGCGGAAAGAATCCTCGATATGTTCCGCGACCCCTCGACCCAGGCCGTTTACAGCCTGGACCGAGAAATGGGCATGCAGGTGATTGAAGGTCTGTTTCAGGACGGCGCGGTGCGCATGGCCTCCATCGGCCATCCCAACGAAACCTTGCTCGCCGAAAAGGAACGCCCACTCAAGGCCTCTTCGACCCGCTGGCTCACCGACATCATCCTCGGCCAGCAACGCAGCTTTACCACTCAACTGGTCGGGCGCAGCCCCTACAGCGAATATTACGGCGACCTGCGCATTACCCTGGACACCGCCACGTACGGCGAAGGGTTCATCATCAATGCGGTGATCATTTTCATCTCCGGGGTGCTGCGGGCTCTGGCGATGGGGCTGGTGTTGTACCTGGTCTATCACTGGCTGCTGACCAAGCCGTTGTCGCGCATCATCGAACACCTGACCAACATCAACCCGGATCGCCCCAGCGAGCACCAGTTGCCGCTGCTCAAGGGCCACGAAAAAAACGAGTTGGGCATCTGGGTCAATACCGCCAATCAGCTGCTGGCTTCCATCGAGCGCAACACCCATCTGCGCCACGAAGCCGAGAACAGCCTGCTGCGCATGGCTCAATACGACTTCCTCACCGGCCTTCCCAACCGCCAGCAACTGCAGCAGCAACTGGACAAAATCCTTGTCGATGCCGGCCGGCTGCAACGCCGGGTCGCCGTGATCTGCGTCGGGCTGGACGACTTCAAAGGCATCAACGAACAATTCAGCTACCAGACGGGCGACCAACTGTTACTGGCCCTGGCTGATCGGCTGCGCGGCCATAGCGGCAGGCTGGGCGCGCTGGCGCGTCTGGGCGGCGACCAGTTCGCGCTGGTGCAGGCCGACATCGAGCAACCTTACGAAGCCGCCGAGCTGGCGCAGAACATTCTCGATGATCTGGAGGCGCCGTTTGCCCTGGACCATCAGGAAATCCGCCTGCGTGCGACCATCGGCATCACCCTCTTCCCGGAGGATGGCGACAGCACCGAAAAGCTGCTGCAAAAAGCCGAGCAGACCATGACCCTGGCCAAGACCCGCTCGCGCAACCGTTATCAGTTTTATATCGCCAGCGTCGACAGCGAGATCCGCCGCCGCCGGGAGTTGGAAAAAGACCTGCGTGAAGCCTTGCCGCGCAACCAGCTCTATCTGGTGTACCAGCCGCAGATCAGCTATCGCGACAACCGAGTGGTGGGCGTCGAGGCGCTGATCCGCTGGCAACACCCGGAACACGGCATGGTGCCGCCGGACTTGTTCATCCCGCTGGCCGAACAGAACGGGACGATTATCCCGATTGGCGAATGGGTACTGGATCAGGCGTGCCGTCAACTGCGCGAATGGCATGATCAGGGCTTCACCGACCTGCGCATGGCCGTCAACCTGTCCACCGTGCAGCTGCACCACGCCGAGCTGCCCCGGGTGGTCAACAACCTGTTGCAGATCTACCGCCTGCCGCCACGCAGCCTTGAGCTGGAAGTCACCGAAACCGGCCTGATGGAAGACATCAGCACCGCAGCCCAGCATCTGCTGAGCCTGCGTCGCTCTGGTGCGTTGATCGCCATCGACGACTTCGGTACCGGCTACTCGTCCCTGAGTTACCTGAAAAGCTTGCCGCTGGACAAGATCAAGATCGACAAGAGCTTCGTGCAGGACCTGATAGACGATGACGACGACGCAACCATCGTGCGCGCCATCATCCAGCTGGGCAAAAGCCTGGGCATGCAGGTGATCGCGGAAGGCGTGGAAACCACGGAGCAAGAGGCCTACATCATTTCCGAAGGCTGCCATGAAGGTCAGGGCTATCTGTACAGCAAGCCCCTGCCCGCCCGTGAGCTGCTGGCTTACCTGAAACAGGCACAGCGCAGCCATGTGGAGGCGATGTAGATCTGACTGACGTTCGACACATCCAGACCTGTGGGAGCGAATTCATTCGCGAAGGGGCCCTTACATTCGATACATCTTCATCGGCTTCGCTATCGCCTTCGCGAATGAATTCGCTCCCACGGGTCCGCCAAGCACCTTGCATATCCGAAACCCTTTGTTACAAGCTGCCCCAGCCTCTGATTCCGTGCAGGGCAATAGGCCTTTACATCGAATGCAAATCTTTCGCATTATGTCGCAGCTTTTTTTGGGCGCCGGGCGCCTTAAACCCTCTAGACGCAGGATTCCGTCATGATTCGTATGCCTTTGGCAACCGCTAGTCTGCTGGCCATCGCTATTTCCCTCGCCGGTTGCGGCGACGAGAAAAAAGCCGCCGCACCAGCCCCCGCATCTGCTCCGGCTCCAGCACCTGCTGCTGCACCTGCGCCGACCGCCGCGGCTCCAGCGCCTGCCGCTGCTGCACAATCGACGGACGCCGCCTCCAAAGCGGTAGTCGCCAACTACGCCAACATGGTCTCCGCCGTATTCAGCGATGCCGAAGCCACTGCCAAGACCCTGCGCACGGCAATCGACACCTTCCTCGCAGCGCCGAGCGACCAGACCCTCAAAGCGGCCCGCGACGCCTGGGTTGCCGCGCGTGTTCCCTACATGCAAAGCGAAGTCTTCCGCTTCGGCAACACCATCATCGACGACTGGGAAGGACAGGTTAACGCCTGGCCCCTGGACGAAGGCCTGATCGACTACGTCGCCAAGGATTACCAGCACGCGCTGGGCAACCCGGGCGCAACCGCCAACATCATCGCCAACACCGAGATCCAGGTCGGTGAAGACAAGGTCGACGTCAAGGAAATCACCTCTGAAAAACTCGCCAGCCTGAACGAGCTGGGCGGTTCCGAAGCCAACGTTGCAACTGGCTACCACGCCATTGAATTCCTGCTCTGGGGCCAGGACCTGCACGGCAACGGCCCAGGCGCGGGTGAGCGTCCGGCGTCCGACTACGTCGAAGGCGCTGGCGGTACCGGTGGCCACAATGACCGTCGTCGCGCTTACCTCAAAGCCGTGACCGACCTGCTGGTCAGCGACCTGGAAGAAATGTCCAACAACTGGAAAGCCGGTGTTGCCGACAACTACCGCGCCACCCTGGAAGCTGAATCCGGCGAAAGCGGCCTGCGCAAAATGCTCTTCGGCATGGGCAGCCTGTCCCTGGGCGAACTGGCGGGCGAGCGCATGAAAGTGGCACTGGAAGCCAACTCCAGCGAAGACGAACACGACTGCTTCAGCGACAACACCCACAACTCGCACTTCTACAACGGCAAGGGCATCCGCAACGTTTACCTGGGCGAATACACCCGCGTAGACGGCACCAAAATCAGCGGCCCGAGCCTGTCCTCGCTGGTAGCCAAGGCTGACCCGGCCACCGACGCCACCCTGCGCGCCGACCTGGACGCTACCCAGGCCAAACTGCAAGCCATCGTCGATCAAGCCAACAAAGGTCAGCATTTCGATCAACTGATCGCCGCTGGCAACACCGAAGGCAACCAGATCGTCCGCGACGCCATCGCCGCCCTGGTCAAACAGACCGGTGCCATCGAGCAAGCCGCTGGCAAACTGGGCATCACCGACCTGAACCCGGACAACGCCGATCACGAATTCTGATCAGCGAAGGTAGAGCGTTCGCTCCTGAGCGCCTCGACCCAGCGTCCTGAAAAATGCCAGTCGGCTTGCTGACTGGCATTTTTTTATGCCGGGACTTTCTGCCTGAGACATAGGGCTTGTGGGAGATTCTATAGTTTTGAACAAGCCATTCTTCCGAGAGTTATTGGTCGCATGGAATGCAGCCTTCGCAAGCAAGCTTGCTCCCACAGGGTTCGTGGCGTACCTGAGCAAGCTTTACACATTCTGCGGCCTACTCAAATTCCGTGGTAGCAATCGGAGGTTACGACGGTCGCGAATGCGGACTGCCTGACACACAGCTGTTCGCAGCCTTCAGGCCCTGTGTTTCGTCTTGCACACCGCGATCCGGTAGGAGTTGTCGGAGATTACGACGGCGACGAATGCGGGCAACCTGACACACCTTCCTCTCCCGCGTCATTAGATCCGCTTGCTCTTGCAGGACACCTGTCCGAAAGACAAATCCGAGAACGCTGTAAGGCATTTCCGAATCACACTTTGACGTCTTGAACCTCACCGCCGCCTCGTTGAATATCCGTGCCCCCTTCCCGCTCCGTGCAAGGCACGCATCGATGACAGCGCTTGAATTCGGCCCCCCTGACCTGCCGTGGTCGCAAAACGGCTACCTGCTGTTCAACGCGGTGAGAACCGAAAACCTGTTGCCTCGCCTGTACCAGTGGAACCCGGGCATCGACTGCTATCCCCTGTTCCTCGGTACGCGTTTCAAAGCGCTGCTGGATGTGTCGCCCGTCATCGTGGCAATCCAAGGCCCGCACGATCCAGTACTGCAAGCGTTTCTGGAAAACGTCGAAAAAATCTGGGGCCTGCTGCTGTTCAGCCATGCGGACCTGAAAACCCTGTTCGAACACCTGCGCTGGCTGGTCAGCGTCGATGAGCCCGTGGGCAAGGCCACGCTGCTCAACCTCTCCGATCCACCGGTGGCCAACGCCCTGTTTGACCTTTATCCGCTGCAAACCGACAACCGCCTGTTTGGCCCGATCGAACACGTTTATGCCATTGACCGCTTCGAACAGCGCTGGCGTCACCATCAACGCCTGGGGGACGCGGCGATCAACAATCACCAGGTTCTGTATCGCCTCAGCGAAGCGCAGATTGAAGCGCTGGATGAAAGCGGTTTTCGTAACATCGTCGTCAACATCGACCGGCACATGCAAGAGCACTTTCCGGAGTACCTGGCGCACCTCGACTCCCGCCAGCGCTTCGCCCGCTTTCTGGAAATGGCCGAGGGTGCGTATCAACGTGGCTTCCACAGCGAAAGCGATCTGCTGCACTTCGCCAATGTCGCGCGTTTTCTCGAAGGTCAGCGCCCCGGCGTTCACCCGGACATCATCAACCTGCTGGAACGCACCTCGTCACTGACGCCTTCCCAGCGTGTTCAGCAGGCCCATCTGCGGGTGTTGCAGCGCATCCGTGACCAGCAAGGAGCACAGCCATGAGCCAGGAAGGCATGAGCAACAAACGTCTGTCCGCAGTGGACCGCGCTTATTGGGAATCCCTAAGCGCCAGCCACAAGGACGCCCGCAACAGCCTCGGCACCTGTCCGCTAATGGGCAAAAAAGTCCAGTTGCTGCCCTTGCGCTATGGCCGGGTCGAGCGCCTCGGCAGCGAAGTCGATGCGCAGCCCTACAAAGACCTGCAACGGCCCATCGGACTGCGACTGATCCGTGATGGTTTTCTGTATGTGATCGAAGACAGCACCGGCTATCTGCACGAATACAGGGTCGAAAATGGCGTCCCGAGCAAGCTGCTGTGGCGAGGCCAGGATGCCTCTCAGGATGAACGCAGCAACGCGGCGGGCGAAGCAACCCTTGTCTTCCCCAAGGACAGCCTGCTGCACGTCGCCTACTCGGAGTTGCAATGGACGGCCGCGAAATGCGCCCACGTCATCAACAGCAGCCCTGACCGTTTTTACTTCATGCAGCAGGTCAATCTGGCGACAGCGAACTGTGAAAGCGGCGGCAAGCATCTGCGGGTGGAAAAACAGATCAAGCAAACCCTCGCCGAAGTGGCCGAGCAACCTGATCCCCAATGCCCAACGCCCGACATGCACGAGGAAGAAACCCAGGATTACGTCTGGGAGCATCAACCGCTGTTTCGCGAAGCCCATATCGGTGAGTTGAAGGACTCGCTGAACGCGCTCTATCAATTCGATCATCTCTATCTGGTGCTGGAAGACAGCCTCGGCATCATGCGCGACCTCGCCGAAGAGCAAGACAAGGTCGTCGACTGGATCGAACACTGGACCCAGCAACACAACAACGAAATGCGTTATGTGGTGGGCAGCTACATCGACACGCTGATGACTCTGGGCGAGAAAAACGCGCCCCGAACAGCAGCCACTTCCGACCTGTTCGAAAAAACCACACCCGAGCAGCGCACGCACATTTATGACTACATCAACGCGCGCAACCAATGGCGCTGGGAAAACAGCAAAGGCCTGGAGTTAGCCAAAGTTGAAGACGGCCGTTATTCGTACCGACGCGGCGCTGATATGCGCGAGCGACCGGAAACCCTTGCTGCCAAACGTGAAATGGAAAACAAAAAAGGGCAAATGATCGACGCCCTGGGCGAGCCGTTACATAAAGATCTCAACGATGAAATCGAATCCCTGGAAGACAGCAGCCGCGGAACTCTGCAAGGAGTGGGGCTCGGCTCCCGGGGCATTTTCGATCTGGTGCGCCACGAAGAAATGCAGCGCTACCTCAAACGCGAACGCCTGCACCTCAAGCGCTGGACCGAGCGCCTGGACGCCATCACCCACGACCGCACACAGCTGTTCATTCAAGGTGAATTCCATCGCAGCGCCTGGTACTTCGATCCCAACCATCCCGAACAACTGAACAATGCGCTGGCCACCGAGCACAACTGCACCCGCGATATGTGCCGCACCGACGAGGCGCTGGAAAAGATAAACGGCTATTTCCACGACAAGCCGTTCTACGTATTACCCGTGTTTTACGGCAGGCTGGATGTGGACTTCCTGCGGGTCAAAGCCGGGGCAGTGGTCAAGTTGCTCGACGACATGCGCAACTTCAAGGACAGCCTGGCCGGCGCCCAGGCCCGCGCCTCCGATATCGGCCGCATCATGGGCAACCACTGGAGCAAAAGCCTGCAACTCGAAGGCCGCGCTCATTCACTGCATCAAGCCGCCAACGCCAGCTATATCCCCGCAATCGCGCTGAACATGGAGAACTGGATGGCGCAGATGCAGGCGCAACTCAATGCCCCGCAAATGCGCCAGGAGCTGGACGACTTCAAAAAATACACCAACCGCGCCCAACGCCTGGGGATGCTCGTCGCCCTGCAACAGGAAGGCGCCACCCTGAGCATCGCCAGCGAAGCCGACGTCAAGAAATTCACCGACAACTTCCCCCGCCTCACCGCCCTGCTCGAACGCGAAGAACGACTCAAAGCCGAACGCAAACTCCACGACAAAAACGCACGCAAACGGTATTTGAGTGAAGACGAGCGTTATCAGGCGCTGGTCGCAAAACAGCGCTTGTCCGAGGAGTTACTGCAAACCCGCAATCAGCGGGCGGCAGTGGTGAGGCAGCTGGAGGATGGGATAACGCCGACCAGTACGTTGAATGGTGGACGGATTGGGGTGAGGTTGGATATTGACCCTGAGAATCTTGCTGCGCTGAATGATGAGATCCGTAGGTTGAGGGCGGGAGTCTTGGGCGGGTATGACACAGCTGGGACGAGGACGGCGGCGTTCAAGAGCGGGCTTTTGCCGCTGCTGGCGGTGGTGTTGCAGCTTGGGAATTTGAGGGAGGCTTGGATTGCTTGGGACAAAGCGAGAAATACCGAAACGATTAAAGGCTTTGTGATCGTTATCGGAGCGTTTGCAACAGCAGCGTCCGCAGCGCTATCTGTATATCAATCAATGCATATCGCAATGGTCGACACAGCACTGCGCGCAGTTACGGTGAAAACGAGCTATAGGGCGGGCCTTTTACTCGCGGTAAAGCTTGGCAGGTTGGGATTAGGCATAGGCCTGATGATTGGTCCTGCAACGCTCATAGGCTCTATTGGGACCAGTTGGGATAACTGGAGAAAATGGCAAATAGCTTTTTTAACTGGTACTGGGGGAGAAAAAGCTGGAGCGCTATCAGCCGTCACCGGAGACCTAGGCAATACAGCACTTAGCTTTCATATAACGAGAAAAGCTTTTATTGAGAGGCTCGGAATTCTCGAGGATGTTAGGGCGGCACTGCAGGCAGATAGAAAGTTGGTCTCAAGTATGGCTTGGGCGACTCGAGGAGCACATTTCCTTCAATTTTCAACCCGTATGACTCCGTTAGGACTCGCCTTCACTGCTCTCCAACTGGGTGGTGAGTCCATCTATAACTACAACAATCTTGACGATCAGCAGCGCTGGATGGAGGGATGTTGTTGGGGAGCAAAATCCGAAGGCTGGGACTGGCCAACTCACTCGCAAAAGCTTGCTGAGGCAACCCTACTGCCGGAAATTATCGATAAAGGTCTTCATCGTCAGCCAATCGATGATAGCCCAATACGCAGGCTACACCTCCTGTTGCCGGGCCTGAGTTTTACGACATTCAACGACACTTCTCTGAGATGGAGTGTGCTTCTGCAAAAGTCTCCAGATGACTGGGATGCAGGCGAGGCACTGGCATCTTTGACTCGCGTAATTTCTCATCACCCCTTGATCCTTGAATTGGATATCCCTGATCACTGGCAGGGGCTCCAGGCTCAATTACAGCTTCGACTAGCCGTGAGACCCTCAATCGCGTCAACGTACCTCAAGGTTAATGACGGCCATCTTTATTACCGTATTCCTCTATCTCCAGACAGGATCAACGATAGACCGATAACCGCAGCTGCAGTGACGCCACCATTGAGCAGGATGCTGACGGAAACTCAAATCACTCGGGAGCTTCTCAATGACGCTAAGTAAATATGAACGGCTCCCGCGAGCAGGCGACACTGAAAAGCAATTAGGTACCGAAGCTTTTTATCTGGCGCCGATACCGGTACCAACCGGAGTAGCAGCGTTCAGCTCAAAGCAGCTACATAAACATACCAATGAGGAGCACATGGACTTCGCCACGGGGACGGCGACATTGGAATACGGTGCGAGAAGCGGGATAGGCGTGATCGTTTGCTTGATAATGTTTTTCTTCACAATTGCCATAGGAATGGGTATATCGGAACACATTAGATATGGTGCTCCAGTATTCGAAATAACAAAAATATTTCTGCTACCCAATTGGTACTTATGGACGTTTGTCACCTTGTTGGCGTTAATGTATACGTACTATTTTTTACGAGCGGTGCAGAAGCTCACAAGCTCTTCCCCAATCCGCTTCAACCGCCAACGTCGCGAAGTCGCCTATGTCTCAAAACGCGGCCAATCACCCCGCTTTGTCCCATGGGAAGAAGTCATCGCCTGTGTTACCAGCGGCCAAGTCGTGACCCAATACGGCACGCACAACAGCTTCTCTCTGATGATCGGCCTTCGAGATGCGGATAGTGGAGATGTACTGTGGCTAACTGTGCCAACCGGCTCACTCATGCTGGCGGTCAGTGAATGGGAGGCCATTCGCGTTTATATGGAAGAAGGCCCAAGCGCTCTGCCGCAACCGATGAGCGAGGAGCACGAAGAAGGCACGGTGGCGTACTTCCACTTTTGCCGTCGGGTGTATCGCGGAAACCATTCCTACGTGCGTTACCTGTTCGGTTTCATGCTGATCCAGTTCTGCAGCGGTTGGACCCTGCCCTGCCACATCGCCGCCTGGGTCGAACGTCTGCCGAAAACCAGCTTCCCGAAATCAGTTATTGAATGGTCCAAACCACTGCCGCCTGAGCAATGGCAGAAGCCTAGTGAAGAGCTGATCAAACAGAGCAAGGCTGTGCGTAGGAGCTTTCGTGAAGGGAAGAGCTTGTTTGATCACTTTAAGAGTATTGAAAGGACAGAGGAAAAATCCATATGAATACCGAAATTCGAAAACCTCAATCACAACCGCAGGCCGGCTGGGTTACAAAAACTCCAGACTCAGAATTAACCTTTACTTATTTGGCGCCTCTCCCACTACCTGTCGGCATCGATGGTTTCAGCTCTCACCACCTGCACATGGAGTCCAATGAAGTATATTTGGATATATCAACAGCCCCCTCGGACGTCGAGCCAATGGGGTTGGGCTCACAGCTAACATTTTGGTTTGCCATGATTCCTGCGTCCTTAGCGGCTGTTATCGCCTACTGCTGCTTTGCCGCTTATCGAATTTACGAGAACTCATTTAATGTAAATAAATTTATTAGAACCCTAGACTCTTCAATCACTTGGGCAGCTGTCGGTTTAATAGCATCTATGGTTCTCGTCAAATGCCTCTACATAGCTTACAAATTCTCCCGACGTCCACCCATGCGCTTCAACCGCCAAAAGAGAGAAGTCGCATACATGACGAAACGTGGGGAACATGTAAGCATAACTCCATGGGAAGAAGTAATTGCTTGCGTAGGCACCACTGATATAAGCACCGAGTTTGGTACATTCCAGTACTGCGAACTACGCATCGGCGTGCAATGCTCAGTAACCAGCGAGACTCTTTGGCATATCTTCCCAATGGTCACTTTCGGCTCAGCTCTTGCTGAGTGGGAGGCTATACGACTGTACATGGAGGAAGGCAGAACTGAAGAGAGCGAAATAGCATCTTTTAAACAACAGCACACTGAATATAGGGAAAACTATTGGTATCCACAGTATTTGATATGCTTTGTTATCCCCAACCTCCTAACATTTTGGACACTACCCATTCACCTTGCCTCATGGATCAGAAGCCTATCGAAGAAAGGCTTTCCCCAATCAGTGATTGCATGGTCAAAATCAACCCCTCCCGATCAACGAAAGGGGCCTAGCACCGACTTGCAGAAACAAAGCGGTTCTGAAGTCCTTAAAAATCTCCATGTCATCATCTCTGAGCCAGAAAAATCTCTCTGACGAAAGCGGCCCTCGTAACAAACACTGCCCAGGACGCCAAAAATTCGTAACAACCCATTGCGACACATCAGGCAAACGATAATCCCTCTTATTCAAAAAGGGCAGGACTGGTAAGCTTGCACGCCCCGATTTTGGGCTGGTTGCAGGTTGGTTATGGTGACGTGGCGGCGTGCGGTGTTGGTTTTACTCGGTGCTTTGGTGATGGCTGGGTGCGATGACGCCCCGCGTTTCACCCAAGCAGAGCCGGGTGAGGCGCTGGCAGGCGGTAATACGACGGTCAACAAGCGTGATCGCAATGCGTTTTCCCTGCCGTCAGCGAACCTGTCGCCGGTTCGCCGCCTGGATTTCAGCGTCGGCAACAGTTTCTTTCGCAGCCCTTGGGTGATTGCGCCGGCGACCACCACGGCTCGCGACGGGCTGGGGCCGCTGTTCAACACCAATGCCTGCCAGAACTGCCACATCAAGGACGGTCGAGGCCATCCGCCTGAGCCGGACGCGATCAATGCCGTATCGACGCTGGTGCGCCTGTCCATCCCCGATGATCCGAGCCACGCTGAGCTGATCAAAAAGAACGGCGTATTGCCCGAGCCGACTTATGGCGGGCAATTGCAGGACATGGCGGTCCCCGGTGTTGCCCCTGAAGGCAAAGTCCGTATCGAATATGAGCCGATGCCGGTGCGCTTTCGTGATGGTTTCCAAGTTGACTTGCGCAAGCCGACGCTGAGCATCACGCAGCTGGGCTACGGTCCGATGCATCCTGAAACTCGCGCGTCGGTAAGGGTTGCGCCGCCCATGATCGGGCTCGGCTTGCTGGAGGCGATTCCCGATGCCGCGATCCTGGCCAATGCCGACCCTGACGACAGAGACGGCGACGGGATTTCCGGGCGCCCCAACTATGTCTGGGACGATGCTCAGCAAAAAGTCGCGATGGGCAGATTTGGCTGGAAGGCCGGCCAACCCAATCTGAATCAGCAGAACGTGCACGCCTTTGCCGGTGACATGGGCCTGACCACCAGCCTGAAAATGGCCGACGACTGCACGCCGGCGCAAACCGACTGCCTCGCGGCGCCCAACGGCAACGGCCCCGACGGCGAGCCCGAGGTCAGCGACAATATCTTGCGACTGGTGCTGTTCTACAGCCGTAATCTGGCTGTCCCGGTCAGGCGCGACATCGAAAATCCACAGGTTCTGGCTGGCAAAAATCTGTTCTACAAGGCAGGCTGCCAGCAATGTCACACGCCGCAGTTCAAGACTGGCCACGATGCCGCAGAACCGGAGCTCGCCGATCAGGTGATTCGTCCCTACAGCGACCTGCTGCTGCACGACATGGGCGACGAGTTGGCTGACAACCGCACGGAGTTTCAGGCCACAGGGCGGGAATGGCGTACCCCACCGCTCTGGGGCATTGGGCTGACCCAGACGGTCAGCGGCCACACCCAGTTTTTACACGACGGGCGCGCCCGTAACCTGCTTGAAGCGGTGCTCTGGCACGGCGGCGAAGCACAGGCTGCGCAGCGTCAGGTGCTGGCATTTGATGCCGAGCAACGCGCCGCACTGCTGGCGTTTCTGAATTCGTTATGACGTCTTCCCTTTAAAACTATAAGGAGCCGGACATGTTCCGCCCCAAGTTGCTTTTCACCAGCCTTGCCGCGCTCGCCCTGGGCGCCTGTGCGCCAGCGGACCCGCAAGCGGTAACCTCGGCAGCCATCGCCAAGCAAGTGATCCTGCCGACTTACAGCCGCTGGGTTGATGCGGATCGCCAATTGGCCACCAGCGCTTTGGCGTTCTGTGAAGGCAAGACGGATCTGGCCAGCGCGCGCGCCGACTTCCTGCATGCGCAAAAGACCTGGGCCGAACTGCAGCCGCTGCTGATTGGCCCGCTGGCCGAGGGCAATCGCGCCTGGCAGGTGCAGTTCTGGCCGGACAAGAAAAACCTCGTCGGCCGTCAGGTTGAGCAATTGGTCACCGCACAGCCGCAGATCAGCGCCGATGCCTTGGCCAAGTCCAGTGTGGTGGTGCAAGGCTTGTCGGCTTATGAATACATTCTGTTCGATGCCGCCATCGACATGGCCAACGCCGAACAGAAGGCGCGCTATTGCCCGCTGCTCACCGCCATTGGTGAACGCCAGAAAGCCCTGGCCGAGGAAATTCTCAGCAGTTGGAACAGCACCGATGGCATGCTGGCGCAATTGAGCAAATTCCCCAACAAGCGCTACGCCGATTCCCACGAAGCCATCGCCGAACTGCTGCGGGTGCAGGTCACCGCGCTGGACAGCCTGAAGAAGAAACTGGGCACGCCACTGGGTCGCCAGACCAAGGGCGCTCCGCAACCTTTCCAGGCTGATGCGTGGCGCAGCAAGTCTTCACTGAGCAGCCTGGAAGCCAGCCTGGCCAGTGCCGAAACCGTCTGGTCAGGTGTCGACAACAAAGGCCTGCGTGGCTTGTTGCCCGCCGAGCAGAAACCGCTGGCCGAGAAGATCGACGCTGCTTACGCTGCAAGTCGCAAACTGTTGTCCGCGCTGAAACCGCCGCTGGCTGACCTGTTGGCCAGCGAAGAAGGCCGTCAGCAGCTCAACGCTTTCTACGACAGCCTGAATGTCGTGCACCGCCTGCATGAAGGCGAACTGGCCAAGGCGCTGGGCATTCAGTTGGGCTTCAACGCCAACGACGGCGACTGACACGAGGTTACCCATGATGTTGCGACGCCAGGCCCTGGCCCTCGGAAGTCTGCTGCTCAGCGCCTGCACGCTGGGCGGCTGGACCCTTTTCAGGCAAAAAGGCAAAAGCCCGCTGCTGCTCTCGGCCCGTGATGACGGCGACGGCAAGCATTACGCCGTGGGCTATCGCCTCGATGGGCAGCAAGTCTTCGCAACCCAGGTCGGCCAACGCTGCCACGACATCATCAACCACCCGACGCTGAATCTGGCGTTGTTCGTCGCCCGCCGTCCCGGCACCGAAAGCTACTTGATCGATCTGAGCGACGGCCGTCTGTTGCAGACCATCACCTCGCTGCCCGACCGGCATTTCTACGGGCATGCCGTGATACACGGCGGCGGTGAATGGCTGTACGCCACGGAGAATGACACCACCGACCCTGGGCGCGGTCTGCTGGGTGTTTATCGATTCGTCGATGGCCGACTGGTGCATTCGGGTGAAATCCCGACCCACGGCATCGGTCCGCATCAGGTGTCGTGGATGCCCGATGGCGAGACGCTGGTGGTAGCTAACGGCGGTATCCGTACCGAAGCCGAGAGCCGGGTTGAAATGAACCTCAACGCCATGGAGCCAAGCCTGGTGCTGATGAAGCGCGACGGTACCCTGCTGAGCAAGGAAACCCTTGGGCAATCGATGAACAGCGTGCGGCACCTGGGTATTGGCAGTGACGGCACAATAGTCGCCGGTCAGCAGTTCATGGGGCCTTCCCACGAATCCGCCGAGCTGTTGGCCATCAAGCGTCCGGGTCAGCCATTCCAGGCATTCCCGGTGGATCAGCAGCAACTGGCCGCCATGGCCCACTACACCGCCAGCGTGGCGGTACACAGCGAACTGCGTCTGGTGGCCTTGACCGCGCCGAGAGGCAACCGCTTTTTCATCTGGGATCTGGACAGCGGTGCCGTTCGCCTGGACGCGCCTCTGCCGGATTGCGCAGGGGTAGGCGCGGTCTCCGACGGTTTCGTGGTCACTTCCGGCCAGGGCCGCTGCCGGTTCTACGATTGCCGCAAGCCGGAACTTGTCGCCACACCGCTGGATTTACCTGCCGGGCTTTGGGACAACCACCTGCATTTGGTGTGAAGCCAGGGGATCGCGGGATAACGCCGGACCTGTGGGAGCGAATTCATTCGCGAAAGCGGGGTATCAGACGATGATGTACTGATAGGTACACCGCTTCGCGAATGAATTCGCTCCCACAGAAAGGCAGTATCTCTGACAGACCGCCATGACCGCCTCGCGGTACTCCTGCGCCCTACAGGGTCATGTAGGAATATTCAGCGCGTGTTGAAAGCCAGCTTTTTGCTGTACCGGACGGGGTGGATCTCACTGTAATATCCGGCAACGTTGTACGTTTGGTTCAACCCGACTCTTCCAAGGAAATGGATATGCTGCGTCGCCGGATGCTGATCATGTTGGGCGTTGTGTTGCTGGTCGTACTGCTGCTGGCGGGCTACAAGGGTTTTTCCATCTATCAGCAGATTCAACAATTCTCTGCCCCCAAGCCACCTGTCAGCGTGGCGGTGGCCACCGTCAGTGAACGGCCGTGGCAAAGCCGCCTGCCGGCGATCGGCACGCTCAAGGCCTTGCAGGGTGTGGATTTGAGTCTGGAAATCGCCGGCACAGTAAAGGCCGTGCAATTCGAGTCCGGGCAAAAGGTTCGGCAGGGCCAATCGCTGCTGCAGATGGACAGCGATGTTGAAAAAGCTTTGCTGGGCACCGCACAGGCTGACCTGGGGCTTGCACAGGTGGAATACGGCCGAGGGAGCAGGCTGGTGGGTGATCAGGCGATCTCCAGGGGCGACTTCGACAAGCTTGCCGCCCAACTGAAAAAAGCCAGCGCCACGGTCGCTCAGTTGAATGCCTCGCTGGCCAAAAAAAGCATCCTTGCGCCGTTCAGCGGCACCATCGGCATCCGTCAGGTGGACGTGGGTGACTACCTCGCCAGCGGCACGGTGATAGCCACGTTGCAGGACCTGAGCAGCCTGTATGTCGACTTCTATGTGCCGGAACAATCGCTGCCGAAGCTGGCGGTGGGCCAGATCGCTCAGGTTAGTGTCGCCGCGTACCCCGAGCAGACCTTTGAGGCAACCCTCAGCGCCATCAACCCCAAAGTGGACGATGCCACCCGCAATGTACTGATTCGCGCCACCCTGCCCAACCCTGAAAGCAAACTGCTGCCCGGTATGTTTGCCAACCTGCAGGTGTTACTGCCGGGGCCGAAAAGCCAGATCGTCCTGCCTGAAAGCGCCATCACCTACACCCTTTACGGCAATTCGGTGTATGTGGTGGTGCCGAAAAAAACCGCTGACGGCCAGCCGGAAAAAGACGCCAAGGGTCAGCAGCAGCTTGTTGTCGATCGCCGTTTCGTAGAGACCGGGGAGCGCCGCGACGGGTGGGTCATTATCAGCAAAGGCGTGCAGCCCGGCGAACAGGTCGTCAGTGGCGGACAGCTCAAGCTAGACAATGGCACACACGTTGCCATCAGCGCAGACAAGACTCTGCAAGCCGAACAGAACGGCCAGCCAAAAGCTGACTGATCAAGGAATCCTCATGGCTTTTACAGACCCGTTCATCCGTCGTCCGGTGCTCGCCACGGTGGTCAGCCTGCTGATCGTGCTGCTGGGTTTTCAGGCATTCAGCAAACTGACCATCCGCCAGTATCCGCAGATGGAAAACGCCCTGATTACCGTCACCACCGCGTACCCCGGCGCCAATGCCGAGACGATTCAGGGCTACATCACCCAACCTCTGCAACAGAGTCTGGCCAGTGCCGAAGGCATCGACTACATGACGTCGGTCAGCCGCCAGAACTTCTCGGTCATCTCCATCTACGCGCGCATCGGCTCGGACAGCGACCGGCTGTTTACCGAACTGCTGGCCAAGGCCAACGAGGTAAAGAACAAACTGCCTCAGGACGCCGAGGACCCGGTGTTGAGCAAAGAAGCGGCTGATGCATCGGCGCTGATGTACGTCAGTTTCTATAGCTCGGAGTTGAGCAACCCGCAGATCACCGATTACCTGTCCCGGGTCATCCAGCCCAAGCTGGCGACCCTGCCCGGGATGGCCGAAGCGCAGATCCTCGGCAATCAGGTATTCGCCATGCGCCTGTGGCTGGACCCGGTTCGTCTGGCAGGCTTCGGCCTGACAGCGGCAGATGTCACTGATGCCGTGCGCCGCTACAACTTCCTGGCCGCCGCTGGCGAAGTCAAAGGCGAGTACGTGGTCACCTCGATCAATGCCAGCACGGACCTGAAGTCCGCCGAGGCCTTTGCCGCCATTCCTCTCAAGACCGCGGGCGACAGTCGCGTGCTGCTCGGTGACGTGGCCCGCGTCGAGATGGGCGCCGAAAACTACGACACGGTCAGCTCCTTCGATGGCATCCCGTCGGTGTACATCGCGATCAAAGGCACCCCCAGCTCAAACCCGCTGGATGTGATCAAGGAAGTGCGGCGCATCATGCCCGAGCTCGAAAGCCAGCTGCCGCCGGGCCTGAAAGTATCCATCGCCTACGACGCGACATTGTTCATTCAGGCGTCGATCAGTGAAGTGGTGAAGACGCTGATCGAAGCCGTGTTGATCGTCATAGTCGTAGTATTCCTGTTTCTCGGCGCGTTGCGCTCGGTGCTGATCCCGGTCATCACCATTCCGCTGTCCATGGTCGGTGTGCTGTTTTTCATGCAACTGATGGGTTACTCCATCAACCTGCTGACGTTGCTGGCCATGGTGCTGGCTATCGGTCTGGTGGTGGACGACGCCATCGTCGTGGTGGAGAACATTCATCGGCACATCGAAAAAGGTAAAACGCCGTTCGACGCGGCCATCGAAGGCGCCCGTGAGATCGCCATGCCGGTCGTCTCCATGACAGTGACGCTGGCAGCTGTCTATGCGCCCATCGGGTTTCTGGAGGGGCTGACCGGCGCGCTGTTCAAGGAGTTCGCCCTGACCCTGGCCGGAGCGGTGGTGATTTCCGGCATCGTCGCGCTGACCTTGTCGCCGATGATGTGCGCCTTCTTGCTGCGTCATGACGAGAACCCCAGCGGGCTGTCGCACAAACTTGACCAGATGTTCGAACGCCTCAAGCGGCGCTACCAGAGCATGCTGCATGGCACCCTCAATACCCGTCCAGTGGTGTTGGTGTTTGCGTTGATCATTCTGTGCCTGATTCCGGTCCTGCTCAAGTTCACCAAGTCGGAGCTGGCGCCGGATGAAGACCAGGGAATCATTTTCATGATGGCGACCTCGCCGCAGCCCACCAACCTCAACTACATCAACCGCTACACCGATGAGTTCACCAAAATTTTCAAGGAGTTTCCCGAGTACTACTCCTCATTCCAGATCAACGGATTCAACGGGGTGCAGACCGGCATCGGCGGCTTCCTGCTAAAACCGTGGGATGAACGCAGTCGCACCCAAATGGCGATCCTTCCCGAAGTCCAGGCGAGGCTGGCTGACATCAGCGGCCTGCAGATCTTTGGCTTCAACCTTCCATCCCTCCCCGGGACCGGCGAAGGGCTGCCGTTCCAGTTTGTGGTCAACACCGCCAACGACTATGCATCGCTGTTGCAGGTCGTCGAGCGCATCAAGGCCCGCGCGACGGAGTCAGGAAAGTTTGCTTTTCTCGATATCGACCTGGCCTTCGATAAACCGGAAGTGGTGGTGGAAATCGATCGGGCCAAGGCGGCTCAGGTGGGTGTTTCCATGCAGGATCTGGGCGGCACCCTGGCTACGCTGCTGGGCGAGGCTGAAATCAACCGCTTTACCATTGAAGGCCGCAGCTACAAGGTGATCGCCCAGGTCGAACGGCCCTATCGGGATAACCCCGGCTGGCTGAACAACTATTACGTGCGCAGCAGCGAGGGCCAGTTGCTTGCCCTGTCGACGCTGATCAAGGTCACCGACCGGGCGCGACCGCGTCAGCTCAATCAGTTCCAGCAACTCAACTCGGCGATCATTCAGGGCTTTCCCATCGTCAGCATGGGTGAAGCCATTGACACCATCCGGCAGATCGCCATTGAAGAAGCGCCTGCCGGGTATGCCTATGACTACGCCGGTGCCTCCCGGCAGTACGTGCAGGAAGGCAGCGCTTTATGGGTGACCTTCGCCCTGGCGCTGGCGATTATCTTCCTGGTGCTGGCAGCCCAGTTCGAAAGCTTCCGCGATCCATTGGTCATCCTGGTCACGGTTCCGCTGTCGATCTGCGGCGCGCTGATCCCGCTGTTCCTGGGTTTCTCCAGCATGAACATCTACACCCAGGTCGGGCTGGTGACCTTGATCGGCTTGATCAGTAAGCACGGCATCCTGATTGTCGAGTTCGCCAATCAGCTGCGGCGTGACAAAGGCTTGTCCGCCCGGCAAGCAGTGGAAGAAGCTGCGGCGATTCGTCTACGTCCGGTGCTGATGACAACGGCCGCCATGGTCTTTGGCATGGTGCCGTTGATCCTCGCCACGGGTGCGGGCGCGGTTAGCCGTTTTGACATTGGTATGGTGATCGCAACGGGTATGTCCGTGGGTACGCTGTTCACCCTGTTCGTGCTGCCCTGCGTGTATACCCTGCTCGCAGCACCGGACCCGAAAACGACAGCGCTGCCCGATCCGGAGCAATCCGCTCACCGGGGCTGAACCCCGGATGCAACAAGGCCCCAAACATGGGGCCTCTGAGTCGATAGGGTGAGAACCGGACGGATTAGCGCTGGCCTGTCGTGCCTTGCGCCAAACCGAACATCAACAGCAACAAATCATGACTCGGCTGCACCGAATCCTGGGCTTTGGCCACCCGCGGCAAAGGACAGTGTCCCTGACCGTGCTGGGCGCTCAATACCTTGGTTCCGGGTTCTTCCCACGCGGCCATGGCTACCGATGCAACAGCCAATGCGCCGAGAATGAACAAACCTCGTGCCATTTCTAGCTTCATTAGTCTAAACCCTTGATAGCGCTGCCAAACGCCGTCTCGTAAAAGTAGGCTAACTTCTTCCAATCTGCAGGCTTGAACGACGAGTGGCGGCGGAGTTGGAGCATGTCATGACGGGCGGCAGCAACGGCGGTCAGCCGACGGCGACATTTCTCCAGA
Organism: Paucimonas lemoignei; assembly: GCA_900475325.1. Classification (GTDB taxonomy): domain Bacteria; phylum Pseudomonadota; class Gammaproteobacteria; order Pseudomonadales; family Pseudomonadaceae; genus Aquipseudomonas. Next base: position 1,342,640 of record LS483371.1, on the reverse strand, counting down.
TCCAGCAGCGCGACCTCGGGCCGCGCGTCGCTACCCTCCCCGACAACACGCACAAAGACGTGTTTGATATACAGGCAACTGTGCTGCCAACGTCCCCGGTGCATACGCGCCAGATGAGTCGCCAGTTCTTTGAGCATTTGTTCGTGCAGTGCTTCACCGTGTTGCTCGCGGCCTCCTGCTGCGTACCAGTCTTCGAGCTCCTGAAACCCCTCCAGAGCCTTGGTGACCAACAGCGCGCGCCATTCATTGCGCTCATCTCGCTGCGCACCGCAAAAGATCATTTCCGGCACACCTACATCAAGTTTGCTCAGACCCACCAGCGCGTCACGCTCTCGCAAAACTGTAGGGCGGCCGAATGGATGTAACCAACTACGATAGGTATGCCCAACCTGGCGTTTCACATATATCAGTTGCCCAGCCTCGCTGAACACGCGCTGCACCCCGCTCTCCCCGCCCCGGCGCTGATTGGGTTCTTCAACCCATTCACCTTGCTGACCCCAGAAAAAGTCAAAATCATGGCCTGGTGATTCCGTGGGCTTGATGACTGCCTGCACGCCCATTCTCTTTACCTCTTACGCAATAAATAGACACGCCACATGGCGTATAACGGCAGGAAATCCAGACGTTCCTGAATCCGAAAACCTGCCTGTTCAAATTCGGCCTCGACCGTTGCTGCGGGTAACACGAAGCGGTTCTGGTAACTGTTTTGCCCATTCTTGGCGTGCCGCCTGCTGTCCAGACGCTTGCGTTTCCATGCCTTGAAATTGCCATCGACCCACAGCGACACAATGGCGCTGTCGCGGGTCACGCGCTGAAACTCTCGCAATAGAGCGAGGCGGTGTTCGGATTGCCCGACATGGTGCAACAGACGCATGCAGAAGATGCTGTCTACGGCGTTGTCGGGCAGGTCGATATCGAATGCAGATGTCTGCAAGGGCCGTACCCGTTTCACCACATCAGCCGGCTGCGCAGCACAGGCAGTCTTGAGCATATCGGCGGAATTGTCAGCACCGATTATCACCCGGTTGGGTTTTTCAGCCAGCAGCGGCCAGAATCGACCCGCACCGCAGGGCAGATCAAGCACCAGCCCCGGATCGCCTGCCAGGCTCAACGCCTTGCGCGCCAGCTGTTCATCGCGCCAATGTGACAGCCGACGAGAAACATTATCCTGATGCTTCTGCAAATATTGTTGCGCGTGGGTCTGATCGTATTTACGTGAAAATTCGAGTTCGATTCGCTTGCTCATGCCGCATCTCCTGATTCCGATGGGCGCTAAGCTAGTCATCGCGCTGTCATCGTCAGGTCATGCTTGTGTGAAAAAAGTGTTGTGGCTGAGCACAAGTGTTTCTAGATTGTTCAATGAGTTAAGGGCAGTGCCATCGATAAAACGTCAGCGTGACGGTTTTCTGATCGCCCATGAAACAGCCGCGTAACTGCGCTGTAACGCCAGAAAAGCTGTTTCACGCGGGTTTGAGTTTGACGCTGAAGCGGCAACCGTGAGGTTCCATCGGGTCCAGGCTGACGCTCCAGGACTGGTTCTCGCAGATGCGCTGGACCAGCGACAGCCCAAGACCCAGCCCCTCCCCGCGCTGCTCGTTACCGCGCACGAACGGTTCGAACATTGCCTCGCGCTTTTCTTCCGGGATCCCGACGCCGCTGTCTTCAACCAGGAAGCCGTCATCCTGTAACGTCAGGGTGATGAATCCATCGTCGGTGTAGTGCAAAGCGTTACGCAGCAGATTGCCCATGACAGCGAGCAGAAATGTCGCGTTATAAACGATGCCCGACGAATGGCCGGACATGACCGAACGCACGTTCAGTTTCAGACCCTTGCTTTCAATGGGGCCACGCCACAGCGCGACCAATTGATCTGCGACGGTTTGCAACGACAATTTGGGCGTCATGGCCGGGTCTTCACGCTGGGTGCGGGCCAGCATCAGGAAGGTTTGCACCAGATCGCGCATCTCTTCGCAGGCTCGGGCAATACGCTCAACCTGCGAGCGCGCACGGCTGTCCAGCGCGGGGTTCTCCAGCAACAGCTCGCAGGAGCTGGCCAGCACCATCAGCGGGGTACGCAATTCATGGCTGACGTCGCTGGTGAACATCCGCTCACGGGTCAACGCCTGACGCAGTCGACCCAGAGTCGCGTCGAAGGCCACGGCCAGTTCGCCCACTTCGTCAGCGGCATAATCGGGGGCCAATGGCGGCGCAAGGCCCAGTAACTGGTCGCGATGGCGAACCTGTCGAGCCAGACGCACCACCGGCGCCATCACCCTGCGGGCCAGCACCCAACCGAGGAATACCGCCAGCCCCAGGGCCAGTACGAACCCGACCAGCACCACGGCAAACAGCACCCGCTCGCGCTCCTCGAAATCGCTCTGGTCCTGCAGCAGCACATAGCGGCGCCCATCGACCACCTCGACCATGGCGTGGTAGGACAGCGGACCTCGGAAGACTTCGTGGAAGCCGGCTTCAAGGTGCTTCAAATCCTTGGGTAAATCAAAGTCCCCAGGCCCGCCGCTGAAATAGAACAGCTGGTCCGGCTCCGGGCGATGGCTCCAGTCGGAAACGCTGTCCATTAGCAGCAGGCGATTGAGGTCACCGCCCAATCCAGAGGAAATGAGTTTTTCCTCGACCAGATGGACAGTGGCCACGATGCCCATGGCAAAAGACCCAGCAACCAGAGCGCTCATCAGCGCAAACGCGATGATGATCCGCTGGGCAAGGCTTTGCTTAAACTCCATCCCGGCCCTCGGCCAGGCGATAACCGACACCATGTACCGTTTGCAGCAGCGGTTTGGCGAATGGCTTGTCGATCACTTGGCGCAGCTGATGCACGTGGCTGCGCAGGCTGTCGCTGTCCGGGCAATCATCGCCCCAGAGCGCCTCCTCGAGTATCTCCCGACGCAGCACGTGGGGGCTCTTCTGCATGAGCACGGCAAGCAACTTGAGGCCTACCGGATTGAGCTTGAGCAGGCGCCCTTCGCGGGTCACTTCCAGCGTGTCCAGGTCGTAGATCAGGTCGGCGACCTGCAACGTGCGCCGACCGCCACCCTGGGCACGACGCAACACCGCCTCGATTCGAGCCGCAAGTTCGGACAGCGCAAAGGGTTTGAGCAGGTAATCGTCTGCGCCGGAGCGGAAGCCCTGCAGACGGTCGTCAAGCTGGTCACGAGCGGTGAGCATGATCACCGGCGTGTCGCGCCTGGCGTCTTCGCGCAGACGTTTGCACAACGTGTAGCCGTCGATGCCGGGCAGCATGATGTCCAGCACGATCAGGTCGTAATGTTCAGTTGCCGCCAGATGCAATCCGGAGAGGCCATCCTGTGCGCAATCGACGGTATAGCCTTTCATGCCCAGGTAATCGGCAAGGTTGGCCAGGATGTCACGGTTGTCTTCGACAAGAAGAATTCGCATCGGTACGCCCTCCATCTTCAATAATGCTGGCGCAGCTTAGAGCTAACCTGCGCGCAGAGCCAGCGCCATATGGCGTGTTGATGATCGAGGCCACCTTCCACGCATAAAAAAACCCCGCAGCCTGATGGGCAACGGGGTTTTTCTGTTTCAGATGACGATGATCAGAAGGCGTATGTCACCAACAGCTCTTTGGTCACCTGAAAGTCCACCGACATCATGAAGCTCAATGCGCTGATGGTGAAGATGGAGAAAACGAACAACTTGCGAGCCCAGACCGTATCGTCCACTGCCTTGTAACCCTTCCACGCCATCCACAGCCAGTACATGCCCATTGCCGCGGCAACCGCCAGATAGTTGAGGCCAGCGTAACCGCCGAAGGTCAACATCAGGGTGGCGACCAGAAACGCCAGGATGTAGAGCAGGATGTGACGCTTGGCCACCCTGATGCCGCGTTCAACCGGCAGAACCGGAATCTTGGCAGCCAGGTAGTCATTGAAACGGAAGATCGCAATCGCGTACGAATGCGGCATCTGCCACAGGCTAAACATCACCAGTAGCGTCAAAGCCGCGAAGTCGAAGCTATTGCTGACTGCGCAGTAGCCAATCACCGGAGGCATGGCCCCCGAGAGACTGCCGATCAAGGTGCCGTGTACCGACTTGCGCTTGAAGTACAGGCTGTAGAAGCCAACGTAAATCACGAAGCCGATCACTGCGAGCAATGCTGCCAGCGGGTTGGTTTTGGTGTACAGCAAACCAACACCGGCAACACCCAGGACCGTTGCATAGAGCAAGGCCAGTTTGAATGAAACCAGGCCCTGCACCAGCACGCGGTTCTTGGTGCGCTCCATCTTCTGGTCAATGTCCCGGTCGATGCAGTTGTTGAATACACAACCGGATGCAACGACCAGAGAGGTGCCTATGACTGCGGCCAGGAACATGCCGAAGTCAATTTGCCCTTTGGAGGCCAGAAAAAAGCCACCTGCCACCGAAAGCACGTTACCGAAAATGATCCCCGGCTTGGTGATTTGGATAAAGTGCTTAAGGGACATCAGGCGTACCTCATTTAGCCATCATGACGGTGTGGATACTGAACATGATCCACAACGAGAGGCCGACCAGCAGAACGATGACCAGCGCGGTAAACGCGAAGGCAAACACGTTGTTGCGTTGAGCGTTGGAACGATCCAGGTGCAGGAAGTAATGCAGGTGAACCAGCACCTGCACCACGGCCAGAACCAGAATGGTCACCAGCGTTGCAAACTTGGACATCACCGGGTACATCACCAGCCCGAACGGGATCGCCGTCAGGATGACCGAGAGTACGAAGCCGATAACGTACGACTTCACACTACCGTGACCGTGATCTTCAGCAGAGATATGCGCGTGTGCGTTAGCCATTTACAAGGTCCCCATCAGATAAACAACGGTGAAGACGCAGATCCACACCACGTCCAGGAAGTGCCAGAACAAGCTCAGGCAGCTCAGACGAGTAGCGTTGGTCGACGTCAGGCCACGGGTCTTGACCTGATACATCATGATCGCCATCCAGATCAGACCACTTGTCACGTGCAGACCGTGCAGGCCTACCAGTGCGAAGAAGCCGGACAGGAAGCCGCTGCGGTTAGGACCGTAGCCTTCAACGATCAGGTGATGGAATTCGTAGATTTCCATCGCGATGAAGCCGGCACCCAGCACGAAGGTCATGGCCAACCAGCCCAGAACCTGGCTCTGCTTGCCTTTGTAAACGGCCAGCATGGCGAAGCCGTAAGTGATACTGGAGATCAACAGGAAAGCAGTTTCGACGGCCACGAAGGGCAGTTCGAAAATGTCGTGCCCCGAAGGACCGCCTGCGACGTTACCCACCAGCACCGCGTAGATCGCGAAGAAGGAGGCGAACAATACGCAGTCGGTCATCAGGTAGAGCCAGAAACCGTAAACGGTCATTGGCCCCGCGTCGTGGTGATCATGCCCGTGGTCGTCGTGACCGTGGGCATCTCCTGGATTCAATACTAAGTTCGACATGTTTAAACCTGTTCCAGTGTGGATTTGACAGGAGTGTATGCGCCCTGAGCCACGAGGACTTTGTGCTGCTCACCTTCAATACGTGCCACTTCTTCAGCAGGCACCATGTAACCCTGATCGTCACGTGCGGCGTGGAAAGCGAACGTCGCAACGGTCGCTACCAGGCTGGCAATCGCCAACCACCAGATGTGCCAGATCATGGCGAAACCGAACACGGTCAACAGCAGGCCCATGTACAGGCCGGTCGCGGTGTTGTTCGGCATGTGGATCGCCGAGTAGTGAGCCGGTACCGCGTAAGCAGTGCCGTTACGCTTGGCGTCGGTGAACGCATCCAGATCGTCTGCTTTTGGCAGTTCTGCAAAGTTGTAGAACGGCGGCGGCGACGAAGTCGACCATTCCAGCGTGTGGCCATTCCACGGGTCACCGGTCAGGTCCTGGTTCTCAGGCTTGTTGCGGTCGCGGATGCTGACGAAGATCTGGATCAGCTGGCAGGCGATGCCCACAGCGATCAGCATTGCGCCCCACCAGGCGATGTCCAGGTACAGGTTCCAGGCCGGGTTATCAGTGGTGTTCAGACGACGAGTCATCCCCAGGAAGCCCAGGAAGTACAGCGGCATGAACGCAATGAAGAAACCGAAGAACCAGCAGTAGAACGCCGACTTGCCCCACTTCTCATTCAGCTTGAAGCCGAATGCTTTAGGGAACCAGAACGCGAAACCAGCGATGTAACCGAATACCGCACCGCCGATGATGACGTTGTGGAAGTGAGCGATAACGAACAGGCTGTTGTGCAGCACGAAGTCAGCACCCGGGATCGCCAACAGAACGCCGGTCATGCCGCCGATCGAGAAGGTGATCATGAAGCCCAGGGTCCAGAGTACCGGCGCCGTGAAGCGCAGGCGGCCCTGATAAATGGTGAACAGCCAGTTAAATAGCTTCACCCCCGTCGGTAGCGCAATCAGCATGGTCGCCAGACCGAAGAATGCGTTGACGCTGGCACCCGACCCCATGGTGAAGAAGTGGTGCAGCCATACCATGAAGCCCAGTACGCAGATCCCGCCGCTGGCGTAGATCATCGACTTGTGGCCGAACAGGCGCTTGCCGGTAAAGGTAGAGATGACTTCGGAGAACACACCGAACGCCGGCAATACCAGGATGTAAACCTCAGGGTGACCCCAGGCCCAGAACAGGTTCACGTACATCATCGGGTTACCACCCAACTCGTTCGTGAAAATGTGGAAGTCCAGGTAACGGTCAAGCGTCAGAGCTGCCAGGGTAGCGGTCAGGATCGGGAACGAAGCCACGATCAGAACGTTTGCCCAGGTGCAGGTCCAGGTGAAGATCGGCATTTCCATCAACTTCATGCCAGGCGTACGCATTTTCAGTACGGTGACCAGGAAGTTGACACCCGTGAGTGTCGTCCCGAGTCCCGATAGCTGTAGCGCCCAGATGTAGTAGTCGACCCCCACGCCAGGACTGTAGGCCAGGCCGGACAGAGGCGGGTAAGCAACCCAACCGGTTTTGGCGAACTCGCCGACGCCCAGGGACAGGTTGACCAACAGCACGCCGGACACCAGGAGCCAGAAGCTCAGGGAGTTCAGGAACGGGAAGGCAACGTCACGGGCACCGATCTGCAACGGCACGACGATATTCATCAGGCCGGTGAAGAATGGCATCGCCATGAAGATGATCATGATCACACCGTGAGCGGTGAAGATCTGGTCATAGTGTTCAGGAGGCAGGTAGCCTTCAGCGCCGTTTTGCGCCAGGGCCAGCTGGGTACGCATCATCACGGCGTCGGCGAAACCGCGCAACAGCATGACCATGGCAACGATGATGTACATCACACCGATTTTCTTGTGGTCGACTGACGTCAGCCATTCAGTCCACAAGTAGGTCCACTTCTTGAAATAGCTGATTGCCGCAACGAGCGCGATGCCACCCAGCGCAATCATCGCCAGGGTGATCATGACTATCGGCTCGTGATACGGGATCGCGTCCAGACTTAATTTACCAAACATCGTTTACTCCTCTGCCCCAGCAGCTGAATGCTTACCCTTACCCATGTCCATCACTTTCTCACCAACGTTGGCGTCCGACTCGCGGGCCGTACCTTCGGTCTCGTGAGGGTTCACCTTGCCCGGCTTCATACCTTCATATTTGTCGATGATGGTATTGAACAGGTTTGGAGTGACCGATGAGAAAAGTTCGACCGGGTTACGCTCGCTTGGCTTGAGCAACGCAGCGTACTCAGACGCCTCAAGCTTTTTAGGTGAACTCTTGACTTCAGCAACCCAGGCGTCGAAATCAGCCTGAGATGTTGCGGTCGCCTTGAACTTCATGCCGGTGAAACCTGCGCCGCTGTAGTTGGCGGAGATACCGTTGAATTCGTGGTTTTCGTTGGCGATCAAGTGCAGCTTGGTGAGCATGCCGGCCATGGCATAAACCTGGCCACCCAGACCCGGAATGAAGAACGAGTTCATCACGGAGTCAGAGGTAATCTTGAAATTGACCGGTGTATTGGCCGGGAAAACGATCTTGTTGACGGTCGCGATGCCTTGGTCCGGGTAGATGAACACCCATTTCCAGTCCAGCGAAACCACTTCAATGGTGATCGGCGGTACGTCCGATTCGATTGGACGATACGGATCAAGCGCGTGCGTTGATTTGTAGGTGATGTAGAACAGCACCAGCAACAGAACCATCGGGATGCCCCAGACGGCGGCTTCGATCTTGGTTGAGTGCGACCAGTCAGGCGTGTAGGTGGCGTCTTTGTTCGTAGCGCGGTATTTCCAGGCGAAGATGATCGTCAGGAAAATGACCGGGATCACCACGATCAGCATCAGCAGCGTGGCGGTAATGATCAGGTTGCGCTCGTCCAGACCTATTTGCCCTTTAGGATCGAGCAGAGGCACGCCCTCGCAACCACTGAGCAAAAGCATGCTGAAAAGGGCCAAGAAGCCAAAAAACCTGGGGTACCTTTTTTTACTCATCTCACGACCTCTAAAAGCAAAAGCAGCTTGCGGGTGCAATTGGTTTTCGACCGCCAACACTGAAACCTGCCCGTGTTGGCATGTTTTTTTGGATTGAACAGGAGCCTGTCACAACGCACGCAAGCGTAACGACAAATCCATCTGGATCTTTAATTTCTTATTCGAATGCTGGCAACAAGCCCGTTTTTGCAGGCGATTTCCTTTTGTTGCGGACATTCCTGGTGCTTTCAGAGATCGATCGGGCTAAATCCTGCACGACCTGCGCAAGGGCGCTAAGTGACCTCGAAAATGCTCGTCGCGGGGTGACCCGGATCGGCAAGTGCGGGGATTGTAGATATGTAAATTTTCAATGACTATGTTTTTTTTAGCAACAGTTTGTATCAACAGCTGTAAATATCAAGAAACGGCTCACGAAATTTTCACAAAAAAAGCCCCGTTCAAGACGGGGCTTTTTTGCTCACAGACCCTGTAGCCCGCGGCGCTTGCGCCGATTGCGAATGATGCCAACGGGCACCAGCACAACGGTCAGCACGAAGGCGACCAACGCCCACTGAGCCAGTGACAATCCGAGGACCGGCGGATAAGGGGTCGTGCAGAAACCGCCCACCTGGAACCCGACAGGGAACAGCGAAGCCAATGGCAGGCCATCGACGATCGGTTGCAGGATGTCGATGCCACAACTCTCGGTCGGGTGCGAAAGAATGTAGACGTGACGGCCGGCGGCCACGATCCCGCCAATCGCACTCAGCACCACCAGCGCTTCACACACCGTGGTACTGCGGCTGCCCGGCATGGCGGCGCCAATGAAGGCGAAGATCGCGATGAACAGCAAGGCGTAACGTTGCAGGATGCACAACGGGCAAGGCGCCTCACCCAGGACGATCTGCATGTACAGCGCTCCGCCGATCAGCGCCAGGCAAATGATGCCCAGCAGGACCAGAAAGCGCTTCTCGCGTTTTAGGTACAACATGTTGTCGCTCATTGACTTACCTTTCGAGGGGGTATCCATCTGGACCGTTCGATCCCTGCCCGGACGCGTTGCCGCTGCCCGTACGACATTCACGGATTGTAAATGCTCGACGGCCTGATCGCTCGCGATAATCATTGGCGACGCCGGACAACTCAAGTGTCGAACGGCTGTACGGGTGGATTTGCCGGCCGGGTGGTGAAAATGCCCCTGCCAGAGACGAAAAATTTGAATCGCTTCTTATATATAGAAGAGTGCGGCTTTTTGTCGCAGGCAATCCTTCTATATATAGAAGGATGCGGCGATTTGTCGCAGCTCGCCGAGCGCATTGTCTGTAGGAGCCAACGTGTTGGCGAGGGCGGCATCTCAAGCGACAGATATCTATTGCCTGAACTGACACCTCGCGAACAAGTTCGTGTCTACAGAACCGCATCGCGCCTGAAAAACCCAGCACCTGACACTCTGCCATCGCGACCTCGCGGCGCTTGACAGGGTGTACTCCGGGCAGATTGCCTTTGTAAAATCTATCCGTGCTGTACCAGGACACCGATCCGGCAATAATATTGTCTAAAAACAGTAACTTATAGGGTAGTAGCTAAAAAAGACACGCAGCGATAACGAGCCATGAAGACCTGATCAGATCTTTATGACTCACTAGCGGGACGCGTTATTTGCGCCATTGCAAAGCCCTGGACGGACACGGGGCCTGCGCGGGTAGCCAACAAAAACCTCAAGCCAACACGTGCCGAGCCGATAACCCATCCATAGGAAGCTGTCTGCCGCTGCCTGCGGCAGAACACTTATTTGTAGAAGGTTCATATGTCCACCAAGAACGTCCGAGCGGATTCACTTTCCCTGCTGCTGTTCACCCTGCGCAGCGGCAAACTGATGGCGATCAATCTGCTCAAGGTCAGCGAAATCATCCCCTGCCCTGCCCTTACACGACTGCCCGAATCCCACCCCCACGTCAAAGGCGTCGCCACGCTGCGCGGTGCTTCGTTGTCGGTCATCGACCTGAGTCGCGCCATCGGCGAACGTCCGCTGGCCGACCCGGACGGTGGTTGCCTGATTGTCACGGACGTCAGCCGCTCCAAGCAGGGCCTGCATGTCCAGGCCGTGAGCAAGATCGTCCACTGCCTGACCACTGACATTCGCCCGCCGCCGTATGGCTCCAGCAACAAGTCGTTCATCACCGGGGTTACCCAAGTCGACGGCACGCTGGTACAAGTGCTGGATATCGAGAAAGTCATCCACGGCATCGCCCCGGCCAGGATCGAGAGCAACTCCGACGCCCTGACCATGGAAGAAGCCGAAGTGCTGTCCAAGACCCGTATCCTGGTGGTCGATGACAGCCAGGTCGCCCTGCAACAGTCGCTGATTACCCTGCGCAACCTGGGGCTCGATTGCCACACCGCCCGCAGTGCCAAGGAGGCCATCGAAGTCTTGCTTGAGCTGCAAGGCTCCCCCGCGCAGATCAACCTGCTGGTGTCCGATATCGAGATGTCGGAAATGGACGGCTACGCGCTGACCCGCACCCTGCGCGAAACCCCGGATTTCCAGCACCTGTACATCCTGCTCCACACCTCGCTGGACAGCGCCATGAACAGCGAGAAAGCCAAACTGTCAGGTGCCGACGCCGTGCTGACCAAGTTTTCCTCCCCTGAGCTGACCAAATGCCTGATCGTCGCCGCTCAGACCATCGAAGCCCAGGCATCGTGAACCTCCACGCGCTCGCTGCTCACCCGAGCATTGATCGGGTCGGCGGCTCCGATCGGCATTGCTGGCTGATGCGCCGAGACCTGCACGTGCCGTCACCGGGCATTTGCTGGGCCGGGCATATGCGACCTCAAGCCTTCAGCCTTGAGTTCGCCGGCGAGGCGCATCGGTTGCTGACCCACGCTTACAACGGCCAGGTTGGCGACATCGTTGATTACAAGACCTGGCTGGCCGCGCTGCAAAACGATCCCGAGCACAATGTGGATCTGTGCTACACCGCCTGGGATGACCAGGGCATGGTGGGTTTTGTCCAGGGTTGGACCAGCGCCTTCATCAAGGACCTGGTGGTGCATCCACGCGCCCGCCATCAAGGTATTGGCCTGAATCTGCTGACCCATGCGTTCGAGGTCTTTCGTCAGCGAAATGAAGCCTTTGTCGACCTCAACGTCATGGAGAACAACTTTGCCGCACGCTGCCTGTATGAAAAAGCCGGCATGCGATACGTCCAGCGGCAGGAAATGGATCCGCGCTGATCTGGCATACTCCGGGCAGACCCGATGCTCTTGGAGAATGGAATGAACCTCACCCGCCTGAAACTCACCAGCCTGCTTGTGCTGACATTGGCAGCCGCCAGCCAGGTCAATGCATCCAGTAGCGATGCGTGGAAAGCGCTGGACAAAGCCGTCGTCGACAGCTGCATCAAGGCCAGCCAGCTCAAGGAAGTCCGCGCGGTTGGCAAAGCTCAATTCGACGACAGCGTCGGCTATGAAGCCTTGATGCTCAGGGGCCGCTACCCGCAGCCACACATGAAGAATCAACCCGGCGCCGAGCTGTGCCTGTTCAATCGCCACAGCAAAAAAGCCACGGTCAGTGAGTGGGACGAGCAAATGGGCGCGCCAAAAAAATAGTCATGAACATGCTGGCGTAAACCTTGCTACAACCCCTGTCTCAGTCAGGCAAACAGCCCTAGCCTCTGTTATGCCTGACGTACGTCTGGATGGGCTTGAATCGTAATGAATACGCGCTTTTCCTGTGTCGGTTGCGGCGTCTGCTGCAACGACCATCATGTGCCTCTGACCTTGAGCGAAGCCCTGCAGTGGGCGGTCGATGGCGGTTCCTTGATTGTTCTGACCGAGGCCTTCCTGGCTGATGGTTATGGCGTTGCAGCAGAACAACTGACCCACGCCACCCGACGCTCGACGGCAGTCCAGAGCGGCTCGACTCTGGCTCAGGTCGCCATCACGTTTGCGGCGTATAACGTCGGCCCCTGCCGGAATCTTGACGCGGAGAACCTCTGCCGCATCTATGAGCGGCGGCCTTTGGTCTGTCGGATTTACCCGATGGAGATCAACCCGCATATCCCGCTGCGGCCGGAATCCAAAAGTTGCCCGCCCGAATCCTGGGATCAGGGCCCGGAAATGATCGTGGGTGGCAAGCTGGTGGACACCGAGCTGAGCCGCCTCATCGAGCAATCCCGTGAAGCCGACCGGGAAGACATCGCCACCAAGCAGGCCATTTGTCAGCGCCTGGGCTTTCACACCACCGCTTTGAAGGGCAACGGGTTCGTCGCCTATCTACCCGATATGGACGCCTTCGCCACAGCGGTCATGGACCTGGTCGACGGCGTCGAAGCACCGCATGCCGACAGGAGCTGGAGTTTTCATGTGGCGGGGGACACAGAGATGAATACCTTGCACCTGGCCGGTGCGGAACTCGCGACCGGGGAACCGGCGGGGTATAGCTTCATACCGTTGCAGGCGGGGTGACGCTTCGTAACAGCCAACCAACGGTCGTCGTGGGACCGGCTTTAGCCGGGAAGAGGTCAGATCAGTCGATGAGCTTTATCGCTTGAAGCACCGTATTCCCGGCTAAAGCCGACCCCACGCCAACGCTAAACCTGATTAACGCTTGCCCATCGACTTGCGCGTGCCGTGCGGCGCGGCGCCGGGGATTTTGTTGTGGCCGTGTTTGTTGGCCTTCTGGTAGTACGGCTGATCTTTCTTTGCCTGGGCCAGCTCACCCGGTTTGAACGGGAAGCTGAACGCAGGGATGGCCGCTTTGGTATCAGTGGTCGCATCTTCGGCAACGACTGTTTCGGGAGCGGTGGTGGGGTCAATAGCAGTCATGGAGGCTCCAGAAAGTTGGAATCAGTCGTCGAAAGGCCGCGCAGCATACCTGAATCATTTGCAGCATGCCTGCACGGCCCCACACCTCCCATCGGCTGAGCCTACTTATAAAACAGATCGACCATCACTTCGGCTTCGAAAGGGCCTGCCTTGGGGGTTTTGGTCTGCCAGACCAGCTCGGCCTCAAAGTCGACACGGGCGGCTTTGTCGTCACCCAACAAATCCGCCAGGTGGAAAGGCTCGTTGTAGCGCAAGATCGAATCATCCCGGCTGTTGACGATCCGGATGCCCACGCCTGTGTTGGCAGCAGGGATCAGATAATCCCCGGCCAGGCTGCCCGTGACCGGTTTGAAACGCGCCCCCAGGCTGAAGGGCGAGTCGCACTCGCGGGTCGTGACCAGAGAAAACGGACGACGCTCGATCACCTTGCCCACTGCCACCTGCTGGATGCCGACGTGCCCAAACTCGACGGTCTCAGGCAGCACCTGCAGCCCGGCATCACAGGCGACAAAGCGCAGGCCGCTGAGGTTGTTGAGCTGATAGCTGAGGGTGGCGCCAGGCAGTGGATTGAGCGCCGCGCCGCTGTCGAGCTGGAAAACCCGGTAGTCGTGCAAGTCACTGGCCACTCCGGAGGGAGGCGAGGGCCCGAACTTTTCAATGAACACCGAAAAGCTCAGGTTGAACACCACCTTGGGGCAGGCACCAATGTTCGCTTCGCCCTCATGGCAAACCGGTAAAAACTGCCCCGTGCTGATGCGCCCACTGCTTTGCAGGTAATCGATACCCGCCACGGTTACCCCGGCGCGAATCCCCTGGCCGATAGGCCGGTTGTCCGGGTTGATGTAGAGAAAGACTTCCTCCCGGGCTGCTGGCATCCCGTCCTTGATGCACTCCACCTGAAGATTCAGCCGCTCGGAACGCCAGACCACATCCCCCTCCGGCACATTCGCAGGGATCGCAACGCTGCTGCCCAAGTCGTCGCGAATCGTCGTCTCCCCTGCCCCTTGAGTCTTGCAGACCAGCGCGAAGCAGGTGGCGGGGCTGAGCAGAAACGCCAACAACAATGCTCGCGCTGACGGCAATACGTGGGAGCGAGCTTGTTCGCGAAGAGGCCGGGACAGTCGCAGATCATGCGGCTTCTGATATGACGCTTTCGCGAGCAAGCTCGCTCCCACGGAACCTGGGGTCCCAACAGCAGGTGTTTTAAACATGTTCATCAGCAGTCCTTTTGCCGGTCTTCGGTGGTGGTGAATGTGTCCCCTGTGGCGTATGCGCAATAACTGCGCAGCCCGCCGTAGTCGGTCAGAGCCTGGAATGACAAGCGCCTCGCGCCCTCCGAAGCTGCAACCGTCATCGAGTGGCTGGCTCCCGGCGCCAGCAGCAGGTAGTCGCTGGTCGCAATGCCGCCCAACTGCACATCCTGGAGCGCGGCATGAAAGGGCGTGGGGTTGCTGACCCGCAGCGAGGTGTCGCCCAGCGTCCAGTGCAGAAGCTGCGGGGTGAGCGCCGGGTCGTCAGTCAATCCTGGCGGGCGATAGAACACATTGATGCGCTGGCGAATGGCGATGCTCAACTGATTGGCGCCCACCACCTTTCGGGGGATTTCCAACACGTAGAGGTGCAGCAATGACTCGGCGGTTTGCGGCATGCCCTGCCCTTGATACAACAGCCGCAGGCGTTGCTTTGCATGCCCCTCAAGCCGGGACAAATGCGGCGTCAGCACAAATGGCAGCTCGGGGCCCACAGCCTGCGGACCGTCCTCGGCGTTATCGGCCGCACTGAGCCAGGCCTGGATCAATACCGCCTGAGCGTTACGATTGACCACCTCCAGGCTGGCTTCGGCGAAGCGTCCGTCAAAGATCAAGCGTGTCCCGCCCAGCGAAACCGTGGCAGACGCACTCGCGCCCCACAGCCATGCTGCCAGCAGCAGAATGAGTCGGCTCATTGGCAGGTCACCCTGATGCGCTCGTAAGCGCGGGCTGGATCTTTTGCTGGCAGGGTGAAGGCTACTCGACAACGCTGATCGCCCCATTTGGCAAACAGCTCACCGCTGTCCTGCTCACTGAGTACCAGCGCGCGGCCCGTGGGGTCGACGACTGCCAGCACCTTGCCGTCGGCGTCTTCGACGCTGGCCCCCAACGGCACGCGACTGCCATCGGCCTGAACCAGTTCGAACTGCACGCGGCGCCCGGTGTTCGCCTTGAAACGCACCACCGGCATGGCTCCGCGACGCGGCACCACTTGGCTCACCGCGTTATCCAGGTCCACATCGGCACCCAGTTGCCGAGTGTCGAGGCTGATCCAGTTGTTGCGATAAGGCTGGGCATACGGCAGCACGGCGTAGCCGTTGTCGGCAGTCTTGATATTGCTGAAACTGCTCAGCCCTGCCCCGGCCACATTGGGCACCTGCACCAGGGCAAAGGTCTCACCCAGGGACTGGCCCGCATTTATGCCCCCGCCATGGACCAGCAAGGAGCCCGCCGCGCCCAGCGTCAAGGCCTCGTAATCGCGACCCTGACTGTAACCGCCCTCGAAGCGCCCGTACGAACGGGTGGTGTTGATCTTGCCGGAGCCGAAGCTGCCTGAGCCGCTGTCGTGCCCGGCCTGCACGGAATAGAACGTGTTGCGGTCATCGAGCACTTGCCCGTTGAGCCCCAGCTGCGCGTTGTACTGCCCGGCGCTGTCGCGCACGGCGTTGAATGAAACCCGCGATGAGCCCGGGCTTGCGCCCAGCGGCATGGTCACACTGAGGGCGATCCGGTTGTCGCTGTGACTTCGCCCATCGCCGCTGGATTCGCGGTTGCTCTCAAGGGAAAGGCTGTAGTTGAGGGTGCGCCATGCGGCGTTGTAGGCGAGGTAGAACTGGCGGGTCTTGCCGGTCTGGTTCCAGTAACGCTGCTCGGATGCCGTCAGGCTCAAACTTCCGGATTGTGCAGGCAACGCCTGGGTGATGTTCAGTTCAAGGCGGTCCTTGGCCACGCCATTGAGCGAGCGACGCGAACCCGGATCCGTTGCGTCAACATGCTGGTTCAGGGTGCGGAAATGTTCAGTGGAATAACGATAACCGGCCACCGCCAGGGTGGTGTTGGTGACGTCCAGGGTGTTGGCATACCGTACCCGCAGACTTTGCCCCGCGTGACGCTGGTGATTGACCTCGCTGATCGACTGGGTCAGGTCCGCAGATAGCGCCCCCACGCCAGTGTTGACCCCGGCCCCGAGGTTGCTTGCCTGATAATCGGCAGCCAGTTGCAGGCCGCCAAACCCGGTCACCCGTTCGGTTAACCCATAGATCAACGCAGCACTGGCAAAGGTCGGGGTCGCCGCATCATCGTTGGCATTGTCGACCTGGCCCACCGCAAGGCTGTAGCGAAACGCACCGTCCGGCACCATGATCGGCAGCGATGCATAAGCTTGAGTGAAGGAACGGCGCCGACCATCGGCCTCGATAATGGTGACCTGCAGGTCGCCATTGGAGCCGCTGGGGTAGATGTCCGTGATCTCGAAAGGGCCAGGCGAAACGTTGCCGCTGTACAGCAGATAGCCGTTCTGGCGCACTTCCACCGAGGCATTGGTTTCCGCGATGCCACGGATCACTGGCGCATAGGTGCGCTCACTGTCGGGCAGCATTGCGTCATCGGAGCTCAGCCCCAACCCACGAAAGCGCACGCTGTCGAACACTTGGGAATCGCTGAACGTCTCACCCAGGGTCAACTGGCTGTGCAGCGCGGTGACGTCGCGCTGCACAAAGGTACGATTGCTGCGAAAGCGGTAGTCCTGATTATCGCCATAGACCAGTGACGACTCGTTGCGCAGCCGCCACGCCCCCAGGTTCACGCCGTTGCGCAAACTCAGGTAGTACTGCTCCGATTCCTGGCGCTGATTGCTGCGGCGCGCGGCATTGAACGCATAGTTGACGAACCCCACGGGCTCGCCTTCATCCCACAGTTCAGCAGGCACGTAACCGCGGGCGCTGCGCTGCATGATCTGCTGCGGAACCGTGATGTTCAGGCGCAGGGCATTGGGCTGATAGTCGACCCTGGCAAATTCCACCTGTTGGGGTAAATCGAAGCAGGCCTGGCTGTCCGCCGCTTCCGACGCTGACTGCAGGCGATCCGGATCAAGTCCAAAGGCCTGGAGCATGTCGAGCGTCAGACAAGGTTCGATACGTCCGGAGCGCGGGTTGTTGACGAAGACAATATCGCGTCGCCCGCTCAAGGCACGGTTTACATAAATATCCACCCGGTAAGTGCCCGGCAGCAGACTATTGGCCCGCAGGAATTCGGTCAGCTCTGGCGGCTGCTCACTGCCCTGAATAAACGCCGTATTGAACTTCACCGTGCCAGCGGGCGGATTTTCGACAGCCCAGACGACTGTCGGCAGTAAATGCGCAACGCCAAACACTACAAGCCTGCGTCTGAACGTCGGCTTCAAACCCTTGATCAGTGGCAGGATGGACCCCGGAGTTGACGCCCTTATGTTGTTATAACGCCATTCCATTAGCTGATTTCCACTCGATTCAAAGCCTCTATCCATGCCTGAATTCCGTTCAGGCAGACACACGACTGCTGAGCCATGCCCGAAGAAAGGCGTGGCTCAGAATGGGTAAATAAAAGGTGGGGTCTCTAGCGCGGCAGCGTCTTGACCGCCCTGGCAGTGGCGTCGGCTTGCACGGTGGCGTGGTAAGCGACCTGGCCGCCAAAATCGTTGATGCTGATAAAGCTCAGTGTCAGCGCGGCGTTATCCACCGGTGAGGTCAGTGCAAACCTGAAGCTCTGCCCCGGTGCAAGCATTTGGCTGTCCTGTTCCAGCAGTTGCGTAGTGCCTTGTTGGCCAAGGATGCGAACCATCGACACGTGATAGGGGCCTGGATTATCGACTTGCACTGTCTTGCGCCCAGCCAATGTCCAACGCAACTGTTCGGGAGCATCGCCGGGTTCACCCGCCAGCCCCTGAGGTCGAAAAAACAGTTTGATGCGCTGCCGAATGGCAACTTGCAGGGCGTTTTCCGCAACCGCCTGGGGGATTTCCTGAACGTTTAGCCACATCACCGATTCACGATCAAGTGGCATATCTGAACCGGCATATATGACGCGCAATAGTTGCCGCCCTTCGCCTGGTAAACGTGCCAGTGCCGGGGTGATGACAAAGGGCAAGTTATCGGCATCAGTATGTTCTGCGTTAGGTTCCAGCCAGCTTTGTACAAGGATCTCTCCCGTTCCGGTGTTATGTACGCCGAAACTGACTTCCTTGTCCTGGGCCGGATAAATGACCCGGGTCGTATTGATAATAATGCCCGCCTGCGCGCCCAGGCTGAACAATAAAGCCAGCAACGCCGCGCAACGAGAGAAAAACAAAAACATGATGGCATTCGCTTTGAGTTCAGACGCTTCACATTCAAATAGGACGGAGCGAGTCCTGCTCGCTCCGTCCGGCGTATTACTCGTAATCCAGAACAAACGGCATGAAGCCGTCGGCATTACCCGGATTGGTGGTCGTGCCATTGAGCACATACACCGCACCGAAATTGAGTTCAGCAGTGGCGCCGCCGTTATTGTCCTTGACCAGCGGTTTATCGATGGTCTCGGTACCGCCCAGATCCATGATCTGATTGGCAGCGTTCAACAGGCCGATACCGACACCGTCTGCGGCGCCGGTAGTGCGCAGCAACTTGGCGTCGTTGTTGTCCAGGCCGCTACCGTTGCGAGCCGAGAAGCGCATCTTCACCAGGTTGTACTGATCGGCACCTGCCGAGCAGTTGACCAGCAGCTGGATCGGGGTCGCGGTTTCCAACCTGTTCTGAGAGGAAGTACCGATGTCCGAAAACGAAACGTTACCCAGATCCACGGCGATCTCTCCGGGGTTGGTGCCTGGGGAGGTACCGGCGCCCGGGCCGACGTCGCAAGAGATGTTGGTCAGTGTGCCACTGAAGATCAACTTCCCATTGTTGGCGGCATTCGCAGTGCCGGTCAGCCCCACAGTGATAGCGCCTGCCGCAGCCAGTGCAAGAGTAAGTTTTTTCATATTAACGACATTCCTTGTGTTATTTCGTGTATGCCCTGATTCGGACGCCACGCACTATAAGGTTCGATCGGGCTGATCGATGTCGGTATTTTTACTTTAATAAGGCGGATTAGACGATTGAACTTGTGTGAACTTTCCGTAGGAATAACCGCAAATTCCTTACAGGCCGCGTAATACAAAGCGTTGCTGCCAATACCCGATAGCAATGGTCAGGCAATAGTTCGCATTAAATTGACAGCCGTATTACGTGATCGCAACTTTTTAGCTACCAAATCTGTCGCTCGTTTTACCGAGAAACAGATTTGAATTGAAGACAATTCGAATGATTATTGATAAGTCAGGGTTAAAACCCCTGCACCGGAGCCCTGGCTTGTTGAACGCGAGGCCACCAGTGGCTGGTAGCGAGCTGAAAAGGGAATGACTGCCCCTGCACACGCGTTTCGGGTTGTATCCACGATGATGGACAAGTCAGCAGACACATTGACCCGCTGTGCCATGGTTTCCTGCCCTGAACCGGTCGGCTGCAGCAGCGCGCAACTGGCATTGCTGATGTGGCCGCCGAAACTCAACCGGCCCTCTGCAGCCAGTGCCGCAGCGGAGCTCATGCACAGGGGAGCCAGTGCCAGAAACACGGCGACTCGCGGGACCTTGAGGAAAATGGCGAGACAACAATTCCAGCTTGAGACGCTGCGTTTCATGGGCTTTGCTCCGATTTGATCAGTGCTGATCAGGACGTAAAATCAGGTGAAAAAAACAAGGAGATCGGTACAAAACCAGCCATCAGAATCCGTAGGATTTTGCGCCGCACGGCCCGAGATTACTTTCCCCTTACCTAAAGCTATCGTCCTGCGCCCGCCATTCTTGAAACCGATCCGCTGTGCGGCATTCTTTTTGCTGACAATCCTGACAGCTTGCCGTCATTCTGCTGACCGGGTAGACGGGCTATAACAGACAAGCCAATAACCGTTGCCCTCCTTCTTTGACTTTTCGGCGCCCCTCGCATGCGTAAACAGACCAGAACCGTCCTCGCCGTTGCCATCATTGCGGGCTTGATCGGGGTGTCCACATGGACCCTGACCCGTCCGGCGACGGCCAAAGTCAGCACGCCGAGCGCAGTGCCGATCAAGGTCATTACGGTGAATGAGGAAAACGTGCCGCGTTTCGTTACCGGCATCGGCTCGGTTCTTTCGCTGCACAGCGTGGTCATTCGTCCGCAGGTGGACGGCATTCTCACCAAGGTGCTGGTCAAGGAAGGGCAGACGGTCAAGACCGGCGACTTGCTGGCCACCATCGATGACCGAGCGATTCGCGCCACGCTGGAGCAGGCCAAAGCGCAACTCGCGCAAAGCAAGGCTCAACTGGACATGGCCCAGGTAGACCTCAAGCGCTACCGGCTTTTGAGCGAAGACAACGGCATTTCCAAACAGACGTTCGACCAGCAGCAGGCCACTGTTCACCAGCTCAAGGCCACGGCCATGGGTAACGAGGCGGCCATCAGCGCTGCGCAAGTGCAGCTTTCCTACACACAGATTCGATCCCCGGTGACAGGCCGGGTCGGTATTCGCAACGTCGATGAAGGCAACTTCCTGCGGGTCAGTGATACCCAGGGCCTTTTTTCAGTCACCCAGATTGACCCGGTCTCGGTGGAGTTTTCCCTGCCACAACACATGCTGCCGACCCTGCAAGGCCTGATCGCCTCCAGCACACCGGCGGCAGTCAAAGCCTTCCTGGGCGATGGCGACAGCGGCACCTTGCTGGGCGATGGCCACTTGAAGCTGATCGACAATCAGGTCTCGGCCACTACCGGGACCATCCGCGCCAAGGCTGAATTCAGCAATCCCAGACAACTGCTGTGGCCGGGCCAACTGGTCACGGTAAAAATTCAGACAGCCGTCGACCGCGATGCCCTGCGTGTACCGCCGCAAGTGGTGCAGCGCGGCATTGATCAGCATTACGCGTTCCGCGTAAATGGCGACAAAGTCGAAGTGGTTCCGGTGCAGGTGTTGTATCAGGACAGCGACCTGATGCTGATCTCCGGCCCCAAGGCGGGTGATGTACTGGTCAGCGACGGTCAGTCCCGGCTCAAGGCTGGCTCGCGAGTAGAAATTCTGCGTGACGCTAGCCAGGATCGCCAGACTGCAATCCTGGAGACCGCACGATGAAAGGCCGTGGGTCGGTTTCGGCCTGGTGCGTTGATCATCCGGTCGCCACGTTACTGCTGACATTCGCCATGGTCCTGCTGGGCGCTATTGCCTTCCCGCGCTTGCCCGTCGCGCCCCTGCCCGAAGCCGAATTCCCGACGATTCAGGTGACCGCACAACTGCCAGGCGCCAGCCCGGAGACCATGGCGTCATCGGTAGCCACGCCTTTGGAAGTGCAATTCAGCGCCATCCCCGGCATGACGCAAATGACGTCCAGCAGCGCCCTGGGCTCAACCAACCTGACCCTGCAGTTCACGCTCAATAAAAGTATTGATACCGCCGCTCAGGAAGTTCAGGCCGCGATCAACACCGCAGCCGGCCGCCTGCCTGCCGACATGCCGAACCTGCCGACCTGGCGCAAGGTCAACCCGGCGGACAGCCCGGTGCTGATCCTCAGCGTCAGCTCCAACCTGATGCCCGCCACTGAACTCAGTGATGTCACCGAATCCCTGCTGGCGCGTCAGTTGAGTCAGATCGACGGGGTAGGTCAGGTCTTTATCACCGGTCAGCAGCGTCCCGCGATTCGCGTCCAGGCTGCGCCGGAGAAACTCGCCGCCCTTGGCCTGACCCTGGCCGACATTCGCGTCGCCGTGCAGCAGACCAGCCTCAACCTTGCCAAAGGCGCGTTGTACGGCAAAGACAGCGTTTCCACCCTCGCCTCCAACGATCAGCTTTTTCGCCCTCAGGACTACGCGCAACTGATCGTCTCCTACAAGGACGGCGCGCCGGTGCACCTCAAGGATGTGGCGCGGGTCATCAACGGTTCGGAGAACGCCTACGTGCGGGCCTGGTCCGGTGATCAGCAGGGCGTCAACGTGACGATTTTCCGCCAGCCCGGCGCGAACATCGTCGAAACCGTAGACCGCATTCAAAGCCAGTTGCCGCGTCTGCTGGAGATGCTTCCGGCGTCGGTGGAAGTGTCAGTGCTCAACGATCGCACCCGGACCATTCGCGCTTCGCTGCACGAGGTGGAAATGACGTTGGTGATCGCGATTCTGTTGGTGGTCGCGGTGATGGCGCTGTTTCTGCGCCAGCTCTCGGCCACGCTGATTGTCAGCGCGGTACTGGGGGTCTCGCTGGTTGCCAGTTTCGCGATGATGTATGTGTTCGGATTCAGCCTCAACAACCTGACCCTGGTAGCCATCGTGGTGGCCGTCGGCTTTGTGGTGGATGACGCCATTGTGGTGGTGGAAAACATCCACCGCCATCTGGAAGCCGGTGAAGGCATGCGCGAAGCGGCGATCAAGGGCTCCGGGGAAATCGGCTTTACGGTGGTGTCGATCAGCTTCTCGCTGGTGGCGGCGTTTATTCCGCTGTTGTTCATGGGCGGTGTGGTCGGGCGGCTGTTCAAAGAGTTTGCCCTGACGGCTACGGCGACCATTCTGATTTCGGTGGTGGTGTCCCTGACCCTGGCGCCCACGCTGGCTGCGCTGTTCATGCGCGCACCTAAACACGACCCACACGCCAAACCCGGCTTCAGCGAACGTCTCCTGAACCTCTATGAGCGCGGCCTCAACAAGGCGCTGGCTCATCAGCGGATCATGCTCGGCATCTTCGGCCTGACGCTGGTGCTGGCGGGCGTGGGCTATGTGCTGATCCCCAAAGGTTTCTTTCCGGTCCAGGACACCGCCTTCGCCCTCGGGACCAGCGAGGCAGCGGCGGATATTTCCTATCCCGACATGGTGGAAAAGCACCTGCAACTGGCCAAGATCGTCGGCGAGGACCCCGCGGTGCAAGCGTTCTCCCATTCAGTGGGTGTCAGCGGCAGCAACCAGACCATCGCCAACGGCCGGTTCTGGATCTCCCTCAAGCCCAGAGGCGAGCGCGATGTGTCGGTCAGTGAATTCATTGACCGCATCCGCCCCAAACTGGCGAAGATCCCCGGCATCGTTCTGTACTTGCGGGCCGGGCAGGACATTAACCTGAGTCCCGGCCCGAGTCGCAGCCAGTATCAATACGTCCTCAAGAGCAACGACGGACCGCTGCTCAATACCTGGACCCAGCGCCTGACCGAGAAACTGCGCGGCAATCCGGCGTTTCGTGACCTGTCCAACGACTTGCAACTGGGCGGCAGCGTCACTCATATCGAGATCGACCGCAGCGCAGCCGCACGTTTCGGGCTGACCACCAATGACGTCGATCAGGCGCTGTATGACGCCTTCGGCCAAAGGCAGATCAGCGAATTTCAGACCGAAATCAACCAGTACAAAGTGATTCTGGAACTGGACGCCAAGCAACGCGGTAAAGCCGAAAGCCTGGCCTACTTTTACCTGCGCTCGCCGTTGACCAACGAAATGGTGCCACTGTCCGCGCTGGCCAAAGTCGGCGCGCCCACCATGGGGCCGTTGTCCATCGCCCATGACGGCATGTTCCCGGCGGCGAACCTGTCGTTCAACCTGTCACCGGGTGTGGCGCTGGGGGATGCGGTGCGCATGCTCGATCAGGCCAAGAACGAAATCGGCATGCCGGCCTCGATCATCGGCAACTTCCAGGGCGCAGCTCAGGCATTCCAGAGCTCGCTGGCCAACCAGCCGTGGTTGATCCTCGCCGCATTGGTGGCGGTGTATATCATCCTCGGCGTGCTGTATGAGAGCTTCGTTCACCCGCTGACGATCATTTCGACCTTGCCCTCGGCGGGTATCGGCGCCCTTCTGCTGCTGTGGCTGATGGGCCAGGACTTCTCGATCATGGCGTTGATCGGTGTGGTGCTGTTGATCGGGATCGTCAAGAAGAACGGCATTCTGCTGGTGGACTTCGCTCTGGAAGCCCAGCGCGAACGCGGCATGAGCCCGCTGGATGCCATCCATGCCGCCTGCCTGACACGCTTTCGGCCGATCATCATGACCACCCTGGCAGCCCTGCTTGGCGCCCTGCCGCTGATGCTCGGTTACGGGGTCGGCGCCGAATTGCGCCAACCGCTGGGCATTGCCGTGGTCGGTGGTTTGCTGGTCAGCCAGATGCTGACGTTGTTCACTACCCCGGTTATCTACTTGCAGCTGGAGCGGTTGTTTCATAAGCCAAAGCAAGAGCAGGCTCTGCTGATACCCCAAAGCCTATGAGGAACCTTGTGGGACCGGCTTTAGCCGGGAAGAGGCCGGTAGATCCGCCAAATCTTCATCGTTGGAAATACCGCTTTCCCGGCTAAAGCCGGTCCCACAAGACTGCATTCCAACTCAAGAATTATGTTGTGCCTATCGAGATTCACCCATGCGCGTCCTGATTATCGAAGACGAAGAAAAAACCGCTGACTACCTGCATCGCGGCCTGACCGAGCAGGGTTATACCGTCGACGTTGCCCGTGACGGGATAGAGGGCCTGCACCTGGCGCTGGAAGCAGACTACGCGGTGATCATCCTGGATGTGATGCTGCCCGGGCTGGACGGCTTTGGCGTACTGCGCACCTTGCGCGCGCGCAAACAGACGCCAGTGATCATGCTCACCGCCCGCGAGCAAGTCGACGACCGGATTCGCGGTCTACGCGAAGGGGCTGATGACTACCTGGGCAAGCCGTTTTCCTTTCTTGAACTGGTGGCGCGCCTGCAAGCCTTGACTCGCCGCAGCAGTGGTCACGAACCCATGCAGGTCAGCATTGCCGATCTGTGGATTGACCTGATCAGCCGCAAAGCCACCCGCGGCGGTGTGCGTCTGGACCTCACCGCCAAAGAGTTTTCGCTGCTCAGCGTACTGGCGCGCCGTCAGGGTGAAATCCTTTCCAAAACCGCCATCGCGGAGATGGTGTGGGACATCAATTTCGACAGCGACGCCAACGTCGTCGAAGTCGCGATCAAGCGCCTGCGGGCCAAGCTTGATGGCCCGTTCGAACAGAAGCTGCTGCACACCATACGCGGCATGGGCTACGTGCTCGAAAGCCGTGCCGGAGCGCCGCAGTGAAAAGTGACTCCATCGCCCTGCGCCTGAGCGGGCTGTTCGCGCTGGTGGCGTTGCTGGTCTTCACTTTGATCGGAGGGGCGCTGTACCTGCAGGTCGACAAGAGCATGGCGCTGCTGCCCGAAGCTGAGGCCGATGCCCGCTATAGCGTCCTGGAGTCGGCGGTCAATCGCCACAGCGACGTTGAACACTGGGGCCGGATAAAAACCAAACTCAAGCTGCTCAGCGAAGAAGACAAGCGCTTGCGCTTCTGGGTGGTCAGCGGCAACCCGACCTATGAATTTGGCGAGCCGACAGACGAGATCCGCCGTTTCGCCAATGGCCCGCTGGGCATGCGCACCCTGCAACTGGAAGGCCATGAATACCCGTTCAAAGTCCTGGTGAGCCAGTTCGAGGCCAAGGAGCAACGCCCGCCGTTGCGCTTTCTGATCGCCATCGATACCGAGACGTTCTGGCATACCCAGCACTCGCTGATGATCGCGCTGATCAGCCTCGCGGCGGTGGGCATTGTGCTGGCTTCGGTGCTCGGCTACTGGGTGGCGCGCATTGGTTTGCGCCCGCTCGCCAGCCTCTCTCTAGAGGCCCGCAAGCTGACCCCGCCCAGGCTTTCCGGGCGTCTGCAACTGACGCCGCTGCCGCCCGAATTGGACCAGTTCGTCACCTCGTTCAACGCCACGCTCGAACGGGTCGAGCAGGCTTATTCGCGACTGGAATCCTTCAATGCGGATGTGGCCCATGAGTTGCGTTCGCCACTGACCAACTTGATCGGCCAGACCCAGGTCGCGTTGACTCGGGGGCGCTCCGCCGAGCATTACTTCGAGGTGTTGCAATCGAACCTGGAAGAGCTGGAGCGGTTGCGCTCGATCATCAACGACATGCTGTTTCTGGCCAGTGCCGACCAGGGCAGCAAGGCCACCGAGCTGACCTGCACGTCCCTGGCCCAGGAAGTGGCAACGACCCTGGATTATCTGGATTTCATTCTCGAAGATGCGCAGGTCAAGGTGCTGGTCAACGGCGATGCCAGCGCGCCCATCGATAAACCCCACCTGCGCCGCGCGCTGATCAACCTGCTGCACAACGCCGTGCAGCATACCGACGCCGGACAGACCATACAGGTGGACATCACCCATAGCGCAGAGCAGGTCAGCATCAGCGTTGCCAACCCTGGCGCATCGATTGCCGATGAGCACCTGCCGCGTCTGTTCGAACGTTTCTACCGGGTGGACGCTTCCCGCGCCAACAGCGGTGCCAACCACGGCCTGGGGCTGGCCATCGTCAAAGCCATCGCATTGATGCACGGCGGCACGGTTTTTGTACGCAGCCAGCAGGGTATGAACACGTTCGGGATCAATTTGCCGCGGTGAATCGCTGTGCAGACGCACCACATCCGGGAGCGAATTCACTCGCGAAAGCGGGATCATGGCCGATAACAACGCTTCGAATGGAATGACTTCTTCTCGATGGATTGGCTATCACGGGTTTTGCGGATGTCCGCGAATCTTTTTCAGCACACCCGGGATCAGCTCATGAATGGCTAACAGCTATCCAAAGCAACACTGACGATCATATAAAGCAATCATAAAACCACTATCCTCTGCCCAGCCCATTATTTTCTGAGTCCATTGAGCGAAATGATTGTTCATTCACCCAGGCAAACTGTTCTAAAAAGCTGGACTCGACCGCAAGTTATTCTGGTATGCGGCAGCACCGCCGCCATGCTGGTCATCATTCTGATCGTCGTGTTTCTTCTGATCCGGGAGCGCCAGGACGCCAAGGATGCAGCGTCCCGTGCGGCCGCCAACATCGTGCACCTGATTGATGCCGATGTGCTGCGCAATGCCGAGCTGTACGACACATCGCTGATGGGCATGATCGGCGCATGGAAACGTCCCGACCTGCACAAAATTACCCCCGAATTACGCCACATGGTGTTATTCGACCGCTCCACCGCCGCGCCCTACAAAGGTGATCTGTTGCTGCTGGACAAACACGGCGACATCCTTGCCGACTCGACGTCAGTCATACCCAGGCGCTTCAACCTGGCAGAGCGCGAGCATTTCCAGGACCACAAGCAAGACCCGTCCCTGGACCTGAAAGTCGGCGGGCCCTTTATCTCGCACTGGGGTTTCAAGGATTGGTGCATCAGCTTCAGCCGCAGGATCTATTCAGAAGACGGGTCCTTCGTCGGCATCGCCAGCGCGGCCATGCGCCTGGTGTATTTCAAGCAGTTGTTTCGCACCCTGGATATTGGCAAGGACAGCAATGTCACCCTGCTCAACGCCAACGGCGTGCTGTTGGCCCGTCAGCCCGAGCCCGACGGGCAGGACCTGATCGGCAAGGATTTCGGCAATAGCCCCAACTTCCGCCGCGTCATCGACACAGGCAACGGCAGTTTCAGTGCCGTTTCTACAATCGATGGCAAACGGCGCCTGTACACGTATTCCCATGTGGGCTCGCTGCCCTTGATCGTGGTCGTCGGGCAGTCCGAGGATGAGGTTTACGCCGTCTGGCGACGCAGCGCCTGGCTGGTGGGTTGTGCGACCGGGTTGCTATGCCTGGGCATCGTCTGGCTGACCTTCCTGCTGCGCCGCGAGCTGTTTTTGCGCCAGCAAGCGGAAAACGAGCTCAAGCAGCGCGCGTCCACTGATGTCCTCACCGGGCTGGCCAACCGGCGCAAGCTCGATGAAGTGCTCGACCTCGAATGGAACCGGGCCATGCGCGCGGGCAAGCCCCTGTCATTATTGGTGATCGACGTCGACTACTTCAAAGCCTTCAACGATCGCCACGGCCACCCTGGCGGCGATGCGGCCTTGCGCATCGTGGCCGGCGCGCTGGCGCTCAACATCCGTCGGCCTGCTGACTTTGTTGCCCGTTACGGCGGCGAAGAGTTTGTCGCGGTGCTGCCGGAAACCGACCTCGAAGGCGCCAGGGCAGTCGCCGAGAAGATCAGGGCAGCTGTGCAGGCCCTGCCATTGTTTGCCGATGACACCAGACCGCTGACAGTCAGCATTGGCATCGCCGTGCGCACCGTGCAGATAGATGACTCACTGGAAAGCCTGTTCAAAGCGGCGGACGAGGCGCTGTACAACGCCAAGAGCAATGGCCGCAATCGAGTGGAATCCTAGCCTGCCTGCGTACTTGGCAGACTTACAGGCGAACTTACAGGCGAAAAAAAACGCCAGGCTGGCTGGCGTTTTTCAGTGTTACCTAAGCGAGTCGCAAGGCTTAGCTTGCAGCACGAGCCGCGTCACGCAAAGCTTTCACTTTGTCGTGGTTGGCTTGTACGCCCTGCAGCTGCTTGTCGATCAAAGCAGTAACATTGGCAGGCAGGTTTTTCTCGATCGCTTTCTGACGAGCTTCTTTGTAAGCCTTCAGTGCTACGTCTTCGCCGCGCTCTACTTCGTTCAGGATCGCAACGTCGTCTTTGCCGGTCAGCGTCGACTTCAGGTCAACCCAGGCGCGGTGCAGAGTGCCCGACACGCTGGAAGAAGTTTCTGGATCGCCGCCCAGTGCACGGACTTCAGCTTGCAGCTCACGGACTGCAGTAGCGATTTCGGTAGAACGGCTCATGAAGAACGCTTTAACGTCAGGGCGTTTGATATCTTCTGCGCTGGTCTGAAAACCTTTCTCGCCATCTTTGCTGGTTTCGATCAGGTCGTTGAGGATGGAGATCGATTCTTTATTGATGTCAGTCATTTTCCAATTCCTTATTGGCAGGTTGATACGAAAGTGTGTAGATGACTAGGTAATTGCAGACGCCGTGCCAGCTTTGACCATCAATATTTTTCGTTAAATATCAGCAAGTTACGATTAACACGATACAGCCGCATCGTGATTTATGCATGAACTGTCCTTTGGCCTGCATGCAGAATGCACGTATGGTGGGTCTGTTCTGAACTTAAAGTGATGCGCACTCATGGATCCGGAAAAACTTTTACTGCTGGTCACGCGAGAAATGCCTTTCGGTAAATATAAAGGGCGCCTGCTGGCTGATTTGCCGGGCCCGTACCTGAACTGGTTTGCCCGCGAAGGCTTTCCTAAAAGTGAGCTGGGCAGCCTGCTGGCGTTGATGCAGGAGATTGACCACAACGGCCTCTCGGAACTGCTGGACCCGCTGCGCAAACGACCTAAGCAAAGCTTCAACGATCGCTGATCCTGTAGGAGCTGCCGAAAACTGTGAAAGCACTTTTCCCTGAAGAACCGCTGTTAGCAGCCTTCGGCAGCTCCTACGGGGAATGCGCATTTAATTGAGTAAGTGAGGATGCAATGCTCGAGCAACAAGCAAAGGATGAGCTGTTCTGGCAACGCGTCGCCGCGCGTTACGATGTGGAGCCGGGCGCGATCAATCTGGAAAACGGTTACTTCGGGCGCATGACCCGTGAAGTGGTAGAGGACTACCGGCGCAACATCGATTACGTGAACCGCAGCAACTCGGTCTACGTCCGGCGCCAGTTCGACGCCCACGACAGCGGGATGATCCACGCACAGCTGGCTGACCTGGTGCAGGTCTGCGTTGAAGAAATCGCCATCACCCGCTGCGCGTCGGAATCTCTGCAGTCGCTGATTCGCAACTATAACCAGCTGCAGCCTGGCGATCAGGTACTGGTCAGCGATCTGGATTACCTGAGCGTGCAAAGCGCCATGCGCTGGCTGGCCAAGAGTCGCGGCGTCGAAGTCATCGAAATCTCCCACACCCATCCCGCCACCTACGACGGGCTGGTGAGCAGCTACCAGCAAGCATTCGAGCAACACCCACGTCTGAAGCTGATGGCACTGACTCACGTCACCCACCGCACGGGCCTGGTCATGCCGGTCAAGGCCATTGCGGCACTGGCCAAGGCGCGGGGCATTGATGTGATCCTCGACGGCGCCCACGCGCTTGGGCAGCTGGATTTCAAACTCGATGAACTGGGCGTCGCGTTTGCGGGCTACAACCTGCAGAAGTGGATGGGCGCGCCGTTGAGCCTGGGCTTTATCTATGTAGCTCGGGATCGAATCGGCGCCATCGACCCGGACATGGGTGACACCCGCTATGCCAGCGATGACATCCTGTCGCTGGTGCCTTATGGCACGCCGAACATCCCGGCGTGGATGACCTTGCCCAAGGTATTCGAAGAGCACCTCGCCATTGGCTCAGCCAACAAAGGGGCACGCCTGAGCTACCTGCGCGATCTGTGGGTCAAGCCAGCCCGCGACCTTGAACATATCGAAATCCTGACCCCGGACGACCCGCGGCTGTATTGCGGGATTACCGCTCTGCGCTTTAAGGGGGACGTCGATCAGGGACGGATGGTTGAGCGCTTGCTCAACGAGTACAACCTGTTCACCGTGGCCCGCACAGGCTCGGCCTGCGGACCGTGTATCCGCATCACGCCGGGGTTCAATACCTCGGCGCAGGATATAGAGGTGTTGGTGGGGGCGTTGCGGGAGTTGGTCTAAGGGGACGGTGCAATCTTGTGGGAGCGACCTGGGTGTCGCCACACCTTGCTTGCGAATACGGCATTACAGGCTCGATAGATGTAATGGATGTACCGACCTCTTCGCGAGCAAGCTCGCTCCCACAAGTTCAGTGATCAGAGGCTGAGTCTGTGGGAGCAAGCTTGCTTGCGAATACGGCATTACAGGCTCGATAGATGTAATGGATGTACCGGCCTCTTCGCGAGCAAGCTCGCTCCCACAAGTTTAGTGATCAGAGGCTGAGTCTGTGGGAGCAAGCTTGCTTGCGAAGAGGCCGGCACATCCGGCACATCTGCTCGCAAGATACACAGCCTTCGCGAGCCAGATGGAGCGCCACCACGGTCGCTCCCACAGGTAATTCACCGATCCGGCAGATTTCTATTTCAATCAAACAGAGCCATCGCCTCGGCGGTGGCTTCCTGGATGCGGCCCCAGTCGCCGTTCTTGACCCAGGCATTGTCGATCATCCAGGTCCCGCCGACGCACATGACATTGGGTTGGGCCATGTAGCTTTTCAGGTTGTCGACGTTGACGCCGCCCGTGGGGCAAAAGCGCACTTCGTTGAACGGGCCGCCCAAGGCTTTGATCGCGGCCACGCCGCCGCTGATTTCTGCCGGGAACAGCTTGAAACGGCGATAACCCATGCCATAGCCGATCATGATTTCCGAAGCGCTGCTGATACCCGGCAACAACGGCAGCGGGCTGTCCAGCGCGGCCTGCAACAGATCCTGCGTGCTACCCGGCGTCACGATGAACTGCGAGCCCGCCGCTTCGGCGTCCGCGAGCATCTTGCGATCAAGGATGGTCCCTGCCCCCACACACAGCTCAGGACGCTGCTCACGCAGAATGCGAATGGCGCTCAGGCCGAACGCGGAACGCAAGGTCACTTCCAGGGCGGTCATGCCACCGGCGGCAAGGGCGTCGGCCAACGGCAGGACGTCCTCATCACGCAGGATGGTGATCACCGGAAGAATTTTTGCCTTAGTGCAGAGTTCGTCAATCTGCTTGATCTTGTTCGCCATGCTGTTGAGCGGCTGACTGTTTGGGGCGATGTTCATGGCGGCGGATCCTTTTGTTATGGGCACCAGTAAATCTCGAGTGATGAGTCAAGAAACGCACGCACCGGCATTTGAGCGAGGTCATCGCCCGCCAGGGCTGTGCGCAAGGTATCGAGTTTGGCCTGACCCGAAACCGAGAGAATCGGCCGACGCGCCGAGGCCAGCAGTTGACGCGTCAGGGTCAGGCGTTGATGAGGCACGGTCGGCGCCAGCATCGGCAGGCAACGACGCGCGCTGTTCAAGTCCAGCGCTTCGCTGAGGTTCGGGCTGTTGGGGAACAGCGAGGCCGTGTGGCCATCGTCGCCCATGCCCAGAATCAGTACATCAATCGGCGGCAATTCGGCCAGGGCCCGATCAGTAGCCAGCGCGGCGTCCTCCAGACTTTCCGCCGCGTTGTACAAGCCCAAAAAGCGCGCGTCGGCGGCCGGGCCTTGCAGCAGAAAACGCTGCAGCAGGCCCGCGTTGCTGTCGGCATGCTCCACCGGCACCCAGCGCTCGTCAGCCAGGCTGACCACCACGTTGGACCAGTCCAGCGGTTGCACCGCCAGGCTCTGGAAAAACGCCACCGGACTGCGGCCACCGGACACCACCAGCGTGGCCAGGCCATTGGCGGCGATGGCGGTTCTGAGTTGCTCGGCTACGTTGGCAGCCAGTGTTTCGGCCAGCTGTTGCGGGTTGTCGAACTCCCGGACCGTCTGGCCCTGGGGGAATTCAAGTTCACATATCGCCATACCACGATCTCCCATCACGAGTAATCAGGGCAATGGAGCTCATCGGCCCCCACGATCCAGCCGTGTAAGGCTTGGGCGCGTCGCCAGCCTTTTTCCAGCCAGCGATCAGTTGATCGCACCATTGCCAGGCGTACTCAATTTCATCTTTGCGAACAAACAGGTTCTGATTGCCGCGCATCACTTCCAGCAACAACCGCTCGTAGGCATCCGGGACGCGAGCGCTGCGGTAGGTGTCGGAAAAATTCAGTTGAAGCGGACCGCTGCGCAGCTGCATGCCTTTGTCCAGGCCCTGATCCTTGGTCATCACCTGCAAGGAAATGCCTTCGTCCGGTTGCAGGCGGATGATCAGGCGGTTGCTGATCTGCATGCGCTGCTCGGGGGCGAAGATGTAGTGCGGCGGCTCTTTGAAGTGAATCACGATCTGCGAGAGCTTCTGCGGCATGCGCTTGCCGGTCCGCAGATAAAACGGCGTACCCGACCAGCGCCAGTTACGGATATCGGCACGCAGGGCGACGAAGGTTTCGGTGTCGCTCTGGGTGTTGGAGTTCTCTTCCTCCAGGTAACCCGGAACCGCCTTGCCGTCGCTGTAGCCAGCGGTGTATTGACCACGGACCACCTGGGTTGCCAGACGCTCAGGCGTGAACGGCGCCAGGGCCTTGAGCACCTTGACCTTCTCGTCACGGATGCTGTCGGCGGACAGATCACTCGGCGGGTCCATGGCGATCAGGCACAGCAACTGCAGCAAGTGGTTCTGGATCATGTCGCGCAGTTGCCCGGCCTGATCGAAATACCCCCAACGACCTTCAATGCCTACTTTTTCCGCCACGGTGATTTCAACGTGGGAAATGTGGTTCTGGTTCCACTGGGTTTCGAACAGGCTGTTGGCAAACCGCAGGGCGATCAGGTTCTGGACGGTGTCTTTGCCCAGGTAGTGGTCGATGCGATAGACGCGGCTTTCCGGCAGGAACTGCGCCACGGCATCGTTGACCCGGCGCGAAGACGCCAGGTCATGACCGATAGGCTTTTCCAGTACCGCTCGGGTGCGATCAGTCAGGTTGACCGAAGCGAGGTTCTCGCAGATCGCGCCGTACACCGACGCAGGCGTGGCGAAGTAGGCGATAAGGGTTTCTGCATCACCCACCCGCTCAGCCAGCGCGACATAATCTTCAGCCTTGAGGAAGTCCACGTGCAGGTAGCTCAGGCGTGCCTGAAAACGCTGTACATGTTCGGCTTCCAGTTGGGTATCGGGGACAAAGCGGCGCAACGATTCATCGATGTATGCCAAATGCTGCTGTTCGGTGCCGGGTTCGCGGGCCAACGCGAGGATTCGCGTGTCAGCATGCAGCAATCCTGCGCGGTCGAGCTGATAAAGCGCCGGGAACAGCTTGCGCACTGCCAGGTCGCCCAAGGCGCCAAACAAGGCAAAAGTGCACGGTTCAACCGTAATCGAGAGCATAATGTTGGTTCTTTTATCAAGTTAAGCTACAAATACCTTTTTTAAAGGCGTTACTCAAGGCGACATGTAGTAATAACCACAACATTCCATCTAAAAGCATATTCCAGTGGTGATCAACACAGGCCCTGAGTACGATAGGCCACCTTTGCTACAGGCTAAAGGGCCTATCCAGAGCCTTGTGAAAAAACCTGTGCAAAACCGCCTGACAAGGACTTGGAATGGACCACTCAAGAAATCTTCTGGAGCAGATCCAGAGTCGCCTCGAAGAACTCAACAAGGCTGAACGCAAGGTGGCTGAAGCGATTCTGCTCAACCCCCAGCAAGCCACCCGATTCAGCATCGCGGCCCTCGCCCAGGCGGCGAAAGTCAGCGAGCCGACCGTCAATCGTTTCTGCCGATCCTTCGCCGTCAGCGGTTATCCGGAACTCAAGTTGCAGTTGGCCCAGAGCCTGGCCAGTGGCGCGGCGTATGTCAGCCGCGCGGTGGAAGCCGACGATGACACCGAGGCCTACACCAAGAAGATTTTCGGCAGCGCGATTGCGTCTCTGGACAGCGCCGTTCAGCAGCTGGACCCGGCCCTGATCAGCAAGTCGGTGGACATGCTGATTCAGGCCCGGCAGATCCACTTCTTCGGGTTGGGTGCTTCCGCTCCAGTGGCAATGGATGCGCTGCACAAGTTCTTCCGCTTCAATCTGGCGGTCACCGCCCACGCTGACGTGCTGATGCAGCGCATGATTGCGTCCGTCGCCCATACCGGCGAACTGTTCGTGATCATTTCCTACACGGGGCGGACTCGGGAGCTGGTAGAAGTGGCACGCATCGCTCGAGCCAACGGCGCTTCGGTGTTGGGCCTGACTGCTGCGGGTTCGCCATTGGCACTGGCCAGCACCGTAAGCCTGAACATCCCGCTGCCGGAAGACACCGACATCTATATGCCGATGACTTCGCGGATCATTCAGCTGACGGTTCTTGATGTGCTTGCCACCGGCATGACCCTGCGCCGAGGCGTGGATTTCCAGCCACACCTGCGCAAGATCAAGGAGAGCTTGAATGACAGCCGGTATCCGGTTGAGGATCAGGGGTGAAGCAGCAACGGTGAGCCTGCGAGAGGTAAACCTGTGGGAGCGAATTCATTCGCGAATGCGGTGGCTCGACCAACAGAGATGGATCGACTGTACCGGCCTCTTCGCGAATGAATTCGCTCCTACAGGGAATACATTTCCAATTCAGATTCAATGCACCAGATAAGCCTGCAAACTCAACTCCGCCCGTTCACCCGGCGCCAGGCTCAGGCTTTCGTCATTGCCTGACGCCGCCTCGACACAGACGAAACCGCTGGCCTCACTGCCCGCCACGCCCATCAGCGGTCGACTGCCGGGGTGCCAGACGATCGTGTTGAGGCTGTCACCGGTATTGATCCCCAACCGTCGTTGCCAGGCCTGATCCTGCAGCTGCAATGGCCCGTTGTGTTCAAACACCCGCTGACAGCCACCGGCGACTCGCAAGTCGCCCTCCTGCGTACACGCCTGGCGATTCAACTGATCATAGCCCTGAGCCCCCTCCAGACCTTGCAGCGCGACATCTTGCACATCGCCGATGCGCCAATAGGCATGCAGCGCGTGGCCGAACTGGCAAGGTTCGCTGTCTTCATGGCGAGTGCTCAGGCGCAGCTCCATGCCCTGCCCCAGCTCGGCGTACAGGTCAGCCTGCCAGTCACATAACTGCAAGCGCCAGTGCAATGTGACTCCGGCGTCGCTCTCGCGGCTGTCGATCAGCTTCCAGTCCAGCAGACGCGCCCAGCCATGGGCAGGCCAGCCCGACTCGCTCGGGTGTCTGCCATGCCAAGGCCAGCTCACGGGTACGCCACCGCGTATCGCGCCAACCAAGGGCCAGCGGGAGGCACACCACAGCCAGGGCTTCTGCCCGGTCGGCTGAAAATGCAGCAACTGCGCACCCTGGCGACTGAACACCGCCTGGCACAAGGGATGGTTGATCAGCAGCACATCGCGACGCTGAAAACGCTCCCACTCGAAGGTGGGCCGGGAGCGCTGGGATTTGAAGAAACGTTGTAGGGGGTGTTCGGACTGTGTGGGTTGTTGGGTGCTCATTGTTGCCCTTGGCAGGTCAAAATTTTCAACTGAAAACACGCTACCTGTAGGAGCTGCCGAAGGCTGCGAAAGCGATCTCACAGAAACACCTCTTCGCAGCCTTCGGCAGCTCCTACAGGGAACCGCATCGCTTCAACGATAACCAACAGGATCCATTTCCCCTGACAAAAAAACGGGCAGCCAGGCTGCCCGCAAAGCACACACGACCCTGAATCGTCTGTTAGAACTTGGTCTGCAGTTTGATACCTGCCACCAGCGCGTCGTCCACCTGATCAACACCGCCCGGGTGTTTGATGTATTGCAGGTTCGGGCGGATAGTCAGCCAGTCAGTCACGTGTACGCCGTAGTAGATCTCGGAGTTGTACTCGCTCTTCTGGATCGGCAGGTAGCCTGGGTTGTCGTAGTCGTCGATACCGTTGGAGGCGTTGATCAGCTGCGCACGATCGCGCACATCGTCGTTGACGTGAATGCGCGAGACGCCGATGCCGATGTCATCCTTCGGACGAGACGCGAACGGCCCTTTGATGACCATGCCGACTTGCAGGAAGTTATCGACGAAGTTGGTTTCCTTGTCATGCACAGTAGCGTTGGCAAACAGGCTCACACCGCGTGAAGGATTGCCATCGAAGGTGCTGATCTGCTGCTGGGCAACGACCCACCAGCCGGTCTTCTTGTCATGGGATTTGAACTGGCCACCGGTCAGGCCCTGGGGCTGGCCGTTGACGTCTTTATAGAGATCGTTCGCGCTCGGGCTGCTCAGGTAGTAACCCAGACGGTATTCGCCAGGCAGCGAATTGACGGTCGGTGACCACACCACTTCGACCGGGACCAGCGTGCCCTTGGCGCCGCTGCCGTTGAGTTTGAAGCCGTTGCCGGTTTCCAGCAGGGACGGGTTCTGTTCGTAGACGCCGATCTGGGCGTAGAACTCAGGCGTGATGTTGTATTTCACGCGCAAGGCCCACTGGCTGACCGGCCAGTTGTACCAGGTGTTGACGTAGTTGGCCGCCTGCGTGCCGCAGAACGTCAGGTTCTGGAAGTCGCAAGGGAAGCTGCCGAAGTCCTCACCCTCGCCCATGCGGCCCGCTTTGATGTCCAGCTTGCCGTCGAGGAATTTCTGTTTGACCCACATTTGCGTCAGACGCCAGGTCTGACCACGACCCCAGACTTCCTGCGAGGAACTGAGGGTGCCGACCCGCGGATCGCCCAGCCGGTCGTTGGAAATATTCTTGCCGCTACGTTCAGTGATCGCGAGCTTGAACTCAGCGTCGCTCCAGCCGAAGGCCTTTTGCAAATCGATGTTTACACCCAGGGCGAACTGGTCGCTGTAACGGGCGGTTTTATCGGTGTCGTAACCACCATGAACGTTGGCGCCCATCTCGCCAACGTAGTCCAGCGTAAAGTCGTAGCCCTTGTCATAGAGTTCCTGACGGGCTCCGCCCCAGTCACCGGTCATGTGCTCACTGGCGTTGAACGGCTCGATGGCGTATGCCGCACTGGAGAATGCCAATGCACTGAGCACTGACAAACCACCCACACGCTGAAACTGATTAAGCGATTTGTTGCGTAGCTTCTTCATCCCTTAACTCCTCGTATTATTGTTATTAGCTTTTTTAACGGCGTTACATCGACGACTGGGTATGGCTGGCTGAGCGTGCTTTTCAGGGCAGTCACCACTCGGCCAGCTGGGCCCGGATCAGTTGCGATTGAGTTGCGTGACGTTGCCACCCCGCTCCAGAGGTGGTTGGTTGTTGGCCAGCACGCCCAGACGCTCGCCCGTGGCGGCGTCGAACAACAGCACTTTGGCTGGATCAAATTGCAGGGTCAGGCTTTCACCCACCTGAGGCGCAACGTCTGGGGCCAGCCGGCAGCAGACCTTGCTCTGATTCAAATTGACGAACACCAGGGTGTCCGGCCCGGTGGGCTCGGTGACCTGGACTTCGGCACGAATAGTCGGCAAACCGTTGGGCTGCGCAGGCGCCAGCATGATTTGCTCAGGGCGCAGGCCGAGGATCACTTCGCGATCTTCCAGCCCGGCGTCGGTCATGCCCAGCGGCAACTCGCAACGCGCCTGGCCGCTGTCCAGCAACGCCAGCAGCCGGCCTTCCTTGCGCTGCAAACGCAGTGGAATGAAGTTCATGGGCGGTGAACCGATGAAACTCGCGACGAACAGATTGGCGGGGTCGTTGTAGATCTCTTTGGGCGTGCCGAACTGCTGAATGATGCCGTCCTTCATCACCGCGACTTTATCGCCCAGGGTCATCGCCTCGATCTGATCGTGGGTGACGTACACCGTGGTGGTTTTCAGACGCTGGTGCATCAGCTTCATTTCGGTACGCATCTCGACCCGCAGCTTGGCGTCGAGGTTGGACAGCGGCTCATCGAACAGATAGATCTTCGGCCGCCGCGCCAACGCACGGCCCATGGCAACCCGCTGCTGCTGGCCACCGGAAAGCTGCCCCGGCTTGCGATTGAGCAGGTGCTCGATCTGCAACAGCTTGGCCACGCGCATCACTTCTTCTTCAATGGCGGCCGGGCTCATCTTGCGGATCTTCAGACCAAACTCGATGTTCTCGCGCACGCTCATGGTCGGGTACAGCGCATACGACTGAAAGACCATGGCGATGTCACGGTCCTTGGGGCTCATGCCGCTGACGTCCGAGCCGTCGATCAGGATCGAACCGGCGCTGATGTTTTCAAGCCCGGCGATGCAGTTCATCAGCGTGGACTTACCACAGCCGGACGGGCCGACCAGAATCAGGAACTCGCCGTCCTTGATCTGCAATTCGATGTTCTTCAGCGTGTCCGGAAGGCCCGCGCCGTAGGTCTTGTTTACGTTACGTAACTCGAGCGTTGCCATGTTTACCCCTTGACTGCGCCGGCCGTGAGCCCGCGCACGAAATACTTGCCGGCAACGATGTACACCAGCAGTGTCGGCAAACCGGCGATCATCGCCGCCGCCATATCAACGTTGTATTCCTTGACCCCGGTGCTGGTGTTGACCAGGTTATTCAGGGCCACGGTGATGGGCTGTGAATCGCCACTGGAGAACACCACACCGAACAGAAAGTCGTTCCAGATCTGGGTGAACTGCCAGATCAGGCAGACCATGATGATCGGCGTCGACATCGGCAGAATGATCTTGCCGAAGATGGTGAAGAAGCCCGCACCATCGAGCCGTGCAGCCTTGACCAGCGCGTCGGGGATGCTCACGTAGTAGTTGCGGAAGAACAGCGTGGTGAACGCCAGCCCGTAGACCACATGGACAAAAACCAACCCGGTGGTGGTGCTGGCCAGACCCATTTTGCCGAGGGTAAAAGAGGCCGGTAGCAACACGGTCTGGAACGGCAGGAAGCAGCCGAACAGCAGCAGCCCGAAGAACAACTGCGAACCGCGAAAGCGCCACATCGACAGCACGTAACCGTTGAGCGCGCCGATGGCGGTGGAAATAATCACCGCCGGAACGGTGATCTTGATCGAGTTCCAGAAGTAGCCGTCCAGCGTCGCCCAGGCTTTGACCCAGCCAATGGCCGTGACCACGGTGGGCCAACTGAGCAGGTTGCCAGTGCCAATGTCTTCCGGGGTTTTGAAGCTGGTGAGCAACATCACCACCAGCGGCACCAGGTACAACAGGCACGCGAGGATCAGCACCGCGTGAATCGCAAGACGGCTGAGGCTGAAGGCGGGTTTACCAGCAAGACTAGTCATTGCGCTTGGTCCTTAGCTCGGAATACAGATAAGGCACGAGAATCGCCAGAATGGCCCCGAGCATCAGAATCGCACTGGCCGACCCCATGCCCATCTGCCCGCGGCTGAAGGTGAACGAATACATGAACATGGCGGGCAAGTCGGAGGAGTAACCCGGCCCACCGGCTGTCATGGCGGCCACCAGATCGAAGCTTTTGATGGCGATGTGCGCGAGGATCATCACCGCGCTGAAAAACACCGGGCGCAGGCTTGGCAGCACCACCTTCCAGTAGATCTTCGGCATGCTGGCGCCGTCGATTTGCGCGGCACGAATGATCGACTGATCGACCCCGCGCAGCCCGGCCAGAAACATTGCCATGATGAAACCCGACGACTGCCAGACCGCAGCAATCACCAGGCAATACACCACGCGATCCGGGTCAACCAGCCAGTCCAGACGGAAGCCTTCCCAGCCCCAGTCGCGGAGCATTTTGTCCAGGCCCAGGCCGGGGTTGAGCAGCCATTTCCAGGCGGTGCCGGTGACGATCATCGACAGCGCCATCGGGTACAGGTAAATCGTGCGGATAAAGCCTTCACGCCGAATCCGCTGATCAAGGAACACCGCCAGCATCACGCCAATGGCCAGGCTGATGGCGATGAACATGCCGCCGAACACAATCAGGTTTTTACTCGCTACCCACCAACGGTCGCTCTCGTACAGGCGCATGTATTGCGCCAGTCCCGCCCATTTGTAGCTGGGCAGAAAGGTCGAGGTCGTGAACGAGAGGACGAAGGTCCACAGGATGTAGCCATAAAAACCGACAAGCACGATGAACATGCTCGGCGCGAGCACCAACTTGGGCAGCCAGCGTTGCAGCGCATCGAACGGCGAGGCTTTGCTGAAGGCAGCGACAGAGCTCATCGAATAATCCACGTATAAAACATCATTTCCCGTTCGCGGACATGCCTGACACCAGACTTCGGTGTCATCAGCACGAACGGCGGCTGGGGGTGTACCGCTGGCAAGCCAGCGGCAGGTTTTTAAAGCGCGTTATTGGGCGGACTTGATCGCCGACGCCAACTGGGCAGGCGCCTTGGCCGGATCAGCTTTCGGATCGTTCATGAAGTTGGTCACCACATCAAAGATCGCGCCCTGTA
This sequence comes from Paucimonas lemoignei, assembly GCA_900475325.1. GTDB lineage: Bacteria > Pseudomonadota > Gammaproteobacteria > Pseudomonadales > Pseudomonadaceae > Aquipseudomonas. The sequence goes on along the minus strand of LS483371.1, from coordinate 1,301,637 downwards.
CGGCAAGGTTGGTCGCCATGTTGTGCGCCATGCTTGGCTGCAGTCCGCCGGTTTTCGAGTCAGCCAGGAAGTCTTTGGCTGCGGTCTGGGCGCAAGAGTCGAAACCGTTCTTTTCCATGTTGTTCAGCATGTCGATGCGAACCGGAATCGAGCCTTTATTGATGCTGAAGACCTTCTGGAACTCTTCACCCAACGCCACCTTGGCAATGTCCTGCTGAGCAGCACGGGTGCTCTCAGCATCTTTACCGTTCTGCTTGAAGACGGCCATGGAGTCGATGTTGTAGGTAAAGGCCTTTTCAGTGCCCGGGAAGGCTACGCACTGATAATCCTTGCCTGCGACTTTCTTGGCGGCTGTCCATTCGCTTTTGGCCCAGTCGCCCATGATTTGCATGCCAGCCTTGCCGTTGATCACGTCGGCAGCTGCAACGTTCCAGTCACGACCGGCACGGTTGGGGTCCATGTAAGTGGCGACTTTCTTGAACTCGGTAAAGGCCTTGACCATCTGCGGGCCGGTCAGGGTTTTTTCGTCCAGATCGACGAAGGCTTTTTTGTAGCCATCAGCGCCCATGACCGACAGCAGCACGGCTTCGAACACAGTGCTGTCCTGCCATGGCTGACCGCCGTGGGCCAGGGCGATGAAGCCTTTGGCCTTGAGCTTGTCGCCAGCGGCGTAAAATTCTTCGAGGGTGGTGGGTGCCTTGTCGATCCCGGCTTTCTTGAAGACTTCCGGGTTGATCCACAGCCAGTTGACCCGGTGAATGTTCACCGGCACGGCCACGTAATCGCCGTCGTACTTCACGGTGTCAGAGACTTTCTTGTCCAGCAGGCTGTCCCACTTCTCTTGTTTGGCAACGTCTTTCAGGGCGTCGGTATCGAGCAGGCCTGTAGACGCCCATTCCTGGATGTCCGGCCCCTTGATCTGCGCAACGCCCGGCGGGTTGCCGGCTACGGCGCGGCTCTTGAGCACAGTCATGGCCGTGGAACCGCCACCACCGGCAACGGCGCCGTCTTTCCAGGTGAAGCCGTCTTTCTCTACTTGTGCGCGCAGCACATCCACGGCTGCTTTCTCGCCACCGGACGTCCACCAGTGGACCACTTCGACAGTGCCTTTCGAATCGGCGGCATAAGCGCTCAGAGGGAACAACGAGGCGAGAGAGATGACAGCTGCGAGGCGGGACATTGAATTCATCGATTTAACCTTTCTTGTTGTTATGCATGAGCAAGTCTGTGCTTGCGCTGCATGGAGTCTAACCAAGGGGGTTGAAAGTACAGTAACGAAGGGACGCGCAATGGTCACAGGATGGTTACATTGGAAAACCCATAACCTCTAGGAGCAGCCGCCTCAAAAAATCAACGCGCTGCGCCTGGAATCGAGTAGCAACAACAGCACCCGGGTGCCGCTGAGTCAGGTTCCGTCCTGACGGCCGGGTCACTTTTGGTGCTGTACGGACTGGACACATCGCTTACACGTGTGCGGACACATGCTTTACACATCCTCAACTGTAGTCCGGCTGATTGATGTCGATGGTTCGCAGCAAGTGATGACAGAAATAGATATTGAACAGGTCCTCACTGTCAGGGTTAGGTCTGATGGCAATCAGTTGCCCTACCAGGCCCTTGGCAATGCTGAAGTAGCGTTTCCTGAAGCGAAATCGGCTGTGGTAGACCTTGGCCAATACATCGTCAGGGCCATATTCGAATGGCGACAGCTTCTCTGGAAAGGTCCATGGGCTGGCCCTATAGCGACTCATCGGGACTTGATAACCCAGCGCTTCGTGAGGGCGCTGATGGTTATAAATTTCACGCCATTGGTCGAAGGCCACCTGGGCTTCAGTGAGGGTACGAAAGTGGCGCCCATTGATAACCTCGGCCTTAAGTGAACGATGAAAACGCTCCAGCTTGCCGTTCGTTTGCGGATGTCGAGGGCGACTGAAGCTTACCCGGATGCCCAAGCGCACCAGCCAGATACTCAGTTCAGAGAGCTCTCCAGGATTACGCGGCGCGCCCCAAGGCGATCCATTATCCAGATTGAGTCGTGCAGGCAGGCCAAAGCGGCGGAAGATATCAGTCAGTCTTTGCTGGACAGTGCCTCTTTGTTCATTGGCACATGCCTCGATTGCCAGGTTGAACCGAGAGTGATCATCCAGCAACGTTAGCGGATGACAGCGGCCTTGTTGGATGGCGAAGTGCCCCTTGAAATCCATCTGCCAAAGGTCATTAGGTGCCTCGTGCTCAAAACGCCTGCCTACTCCTTGACCCGGGTTTTCACGCGGCAGAATCAGTCCATTGCGATGCAGGATATTGGTGACGGTGCTGGGGGCAACACACTGGCTGAGCATGCTGCTTATCTTGCGTCCGCCCCAAGCGGGTTGTTCCTGCCGAAGCTTTACGACCTGCGCCTCCAAGGATGGCTGAGTCAGCTTAGGGCTAGAAATAGGTCGGCGGGAGTACTCCTCCAATCCCTGCAGCCCCTGCATCTCGTAACGCTTAAGCCATTTGTATGCTGTCGGCGCACTGATACCAAAGCGCCGACACAAATCCCTTTTGTTGCTGCCGGGTTGCAGCGCTAAGGCAATGAACTCTTTTTTCAGGCTCATGGCATCTCTCGTATTCCAAGGCATGATGGCTTCCCGGCGAAGTGGGTTCGCCAGAAAGTGTTAACCATGTCCCCGTACACGTGTAAGCGATGTGCCCGGTCCGTACAGGTGCCAAAAGTAACCAAAACCTCTGCGCTGGCGTCCGGCCCCCGCTTCGCGGCGGTACGTTCGCTCCGGTGCCGTGGGGTGGGCACGCGCCGACGGGCCATCCATGGCCCAGCGGCGCTCGCTCGGCATCCATGCCGAGCGACCCACCCCACGACACCTGCGCTCACCCTCCCGACGCGCATTTTGCGTCGCCTGTGAAATCGAGGCAAAAAAAGCAAAAGCAAATCTGCTTTGCAGATTTCTCCAACATGACTTCTTCCTGGCTCATACCCTGCTTTTGATTCTGAAGACCTGCGCAAAACGTATGGGCGACACACATTGCGACTTGTGGCCGGCCGAGCGCAGGTATTGCGCAGTGGGCAACCCGGCATGGATGCCGGGTTAGCCGCACCGGGCCATGGATGGCCCATTGCGGCGGCCCACGGAGCAATGCCGGAGCGAGGGAAGTCTGAGCCTTGGCGAAGACCCGGACAAAGGAGCGGGAGCGCTTTGGTTACTTTCGCGCCTCGAAAGTGACGCGCCGTAAGGGCGCAAAGGTGAATCAGCGTCGCCGCCGCTGCTGGATATACATGGTATTAAGGCTCCCCCAACAGAGTCCGTACAGAGGCCCAGCACCCTCAATCGGCTGTACGCGGCAAAAACAGCGTCACACGCAACCCACCCCCACGCAGGTTCTGCAAGCTGACCTCCCCCCCATGGCTGTGGGCGATGTTGCGGGCGATGCCCAGCCCGAGGCCGTAGCCTTGCTGCTGATTGCCCGCCAGCCGGAAGTGCGGCTCGAACACCCTTTCCAGGCGCTGCTCTGGCACGCCCGGCCCTTCGTCGTCGACATGCAGGACGAAGGCATGGGGGTTGTCTTCGATTTTAAGGTGGGCTTTGGTGCCGTACTTGAGGGCGTTGTCGATCAGGTTGCCGATACAACGCTTGAGCGCCAGCGGCTTGCCTTGATAGGGCGCCAGTGCCTTGCCCTGCTGCGTGGCATTGCCATTGCCGGTTGGCAACAGATACGGCTCCACCAGGCAATCCAGCACATGATTAAGGTCCACCGCCTCGATGTTCTCGTGGATATCGGTGTCTTTGACGCATTGCAAGGCGCCTTTGACCAGCAGCTCCAGCTCATCCAGATCACGGGTGAATTTGGCTTGCAAGGCCTCGTCCTCAAGCAGCTCGACGCGCAGGCGCAAGCGCGTGATCGGGGTGCGCAGATCGTGGGATATCGCACTGAACAACTGACCCCGCTCAGTCAGGTAGCGGCTGATACGCGTGCGCATGGCGTTGAACGCGCGGCTGACCTCCACCACTTCGCTGGCTCCGCCTTCAACGTCAGGCTCGACATCGGCCCCCAGCGACATGTCCCGCGCAGCCCTGGCCAGACGCTTGAGGGGGCGACTCTGCCAATGCACCAGCAGGCCGATGAACAACAACAGAAAACCGCTGGTGAGCAGGATGAACCACACCTGCTGCAGCGGTAGATCCTGCTCTTCAAGGGTGGTGTAAGGCTCAGGCAGCAGCGACGCGATGTATAACCACTCCCCCTCTGCCAACTCGATCTGGGTGACCAATACCGGCGGGTTCACCGGCTCAAGGCTTAGCGCGTAATGCGCCCAGGAACGCGGCAGCTCGTCGAGTTTCAGGCCGCTGTTGAAGATGCGCAGGTCTTCGGGGCGCACAAACCACACGGCGATGGCCGGGTCGGCGCCCAGATGCTGGCGCAGAACCTCGTCGACAACCGTGAGCACCGCTTGCTTGCGCGGAGTAGCATCCAGCACTTGCATGTCCAGCGGGCGGTCATTGAGCGACACCACAAAACGCGTGCCGCCCATGCTGCGTAGCTGGTCCAGCACCAGCGGCCGATAGGCCAGTGGCAGGGAGCGAAAGTAGCTGACACTCGCCGCCATGGAATAAGCCAGGCTGCGGGCGCTGGTGATCAACCCTTCCATCTGTGTGGCCCGCAACTGCGACAGCCAGATGACGCTGGACAGCGCCTGAGCGAGGAACACTGCCAACAGCGTCAGCAGCAGCATGCGTCCCAATAGCGAGCGCGGCAGTGGCAGACGGCGTTTTGCCGGTTCCAGGTCCACCCTCAGTAACCATTGCTGACTTGGGTCATTACATTAGCCGCCAGCAGGTAACCACTGCCGCGTACGGTGCGGATCAGGCGCGGCGACTTGCCGGTGTCGCGCAAGCGCTGACGCAGGCGACTGACCGCCATGTCGACAATACGCTCCAGAGGCATCAGCTCCCGACCTCGGGTGGCATTGCCGATAGTGTCGCGATCGAGGATCTGCTGCGGGTTGTCGAGAAAAAGCTTGAGCAAGGCAAAGTCAGCCCCAGACAGAATCACTTCCTCGCCATCGCGATGGAACAGCCGGTGGCTGACCATGTCCAGCCGCCACTCGTCAAACGTCCACACATCACCGCCACTGCGCTCCTGACCGAACTGCGCGCGGCGCAACAGGGCCTTGATCCGGGCCAGCAGTTCACGGGGGCTGAAGGGTTTGCCGAGGTAATCGTCCGCGCCCAGCTCCAGGCCAATGACCCGGTCAGCCTCGTCGGAGCTGGCCGTCAGCATGATGATCGGCACATGGGGGTAGCGTGCGTGTTGGCGCACGTAGCGACACAGACTGAAGCCGTCTTCGTCGGGCAGCATGACGTCGAGGATAAGCAGGTCGCTGGGCTCTTCATTGAACGCCTGTCGAAACTCTGCACCGTCGCCGACGGTGCGCACCTGAAACCCGGAGCGGCTCAGGTAGGTGTGCAGTAACTCACGGATCTCCTGGTCATCATCGACCAGCAGGATCGATTTACTGACTGTGCTCACTGGGGTCTTCCTTGTTGCATGAATCGTTATTGTTAGTGATGAATCCTGGAACCACACAGCCCTGTAGGAGCTGCCGAAGGCTGCGAACGGCGATGTTTCAGACAGATGCTTTCACAGCCTTCGGCAGCTCCTACCGGGTGTTTAAATCTCTATTTCCCGCTCTTCACCAAACGCCTGCTGCAACGCCACACCTGCGCCCATCAGCCCCGGGTACTCAGCCGTCACCAGCCAGACCGGAATGCCTTTGAAGTAATCGCTCATCACGCCCTTTTCACCGAACGCGCGCCTGAAGCCGCTGTTCATGAAGAAGTCGACAAAGCGTGGCACCACGCCGCCCACGATGTATACACCGCCGCGCCCGCCGACAGTGAGGACGTTGTTGCCTGCCACTCGCCCCAGAAAGACACAGAATTGCTCCAGCACCGCTGCCGCCACCGGCTCGCCAGCCTCGGCTGCCGAAGTAATGGCCGCCGGAGATTTGTGCACCGGCTCGACGTCGTCGAGCGCACAGCTGACCTGATACAGCCGCAACAGCCCTGCGCCACTGAGTACGGTTTCGGCACTGACATGTTCGATGTCAGCCATCATGCGCATCCACAGCATGGCTTCCCGGGCATTGCCGATCGGCAAGTCTGCATGCCCGCCCTCACCCGGCAAGGCCATCCAGTGGTTAACACCGACGCTGAGCAAGGTACCAATGCCCAGTCCGGTCCCTGGGCCGATTACCACACGCGGCCGGTCCGCTTCACCGATGCCGTGGCAAATGGTCAGGTACTCATCATCACCCAGGCGCGTCATGCCCAGCGCCATGGCGCTGAAATCGTTGATCAACAACAACTCGTCGACTTTCAGGTTGGCGCAGAACGCCGACTTGCTGAGCCGCCAGTTACTGTTGGTGAAATGGAATTCATCGCCGTCCACCGGGCCCGCCACGGCGAGGCAAACCAGCCCGATATCGCCGCGCTGCAATTCGAGGTCCTGCATGTAGACCTCGACGGCCTTTTCCGGACTGGCGTAATCGATAGTCGGGAATACCCGGATTGAATGCAGTTTGTCGTCTTCCCAAATGGCAAAACGTGCATTGGTACCGCCAATATCACCGACCAGGGCCAACTTCACTTGAGCGTCTCCAGATTCGAGGTAAAGGCGCTGGCGCCCTGCTCTGCGGAGCTGAAGGCCATGCGCATGAAACCGAACAGCTCCCGACCACAGCCCACGCCGTTGTCCAGGTGCCCGATTGCAGGTTCTCTGGCGGCCAATTCTGCCGGTTCAACCAGAACTTGCAATGTTCCTTTTACCCCATCGACGCGGATGATGTCTCCATCCCGAACCAATGCCAAAGGGCCACCATCAAAGGCTTCCGGGCACACATGTATGGCCGCAGGGATCTTGCCTGACGCGCCCGACATGCGCCCATCGGTCACTAACGCGACCTTGAAACCACGGTCCTGCAAGACCCCAAGAAATGGTGTCATTTTGTGTAGCTCGGGCATGCCGTTGGAGCGCGGCCCCTGAAAACGCATCACCGCCACAAAGTCACACTCCAGCTCGCCCGCCTTGAAAGCGTCGGCCAGATCCTGCTGATCCTGGAACACCTTCGCCGGGGCCTGCACCACCTGATGCTCAAGCGCTACGGCAGAGACTTTCATCACGCCGCGCCCGAGGTTGCCTTCCATGACACGCAGACCACCTTCCAGTGAGAACGGGTTGGCCACCGGGCGCAGAATGTTTTCATCCAGGCTTTCAATCGGCCCTTCACGCCATACCAGCTTGCCATCTTCCAGAAACGGCTCCTGGGTATAGCGGCTCAGGCCACGCCCCATCACCGTATTGACGTCCTCATGCAGATAACCGGCTTCGAGCAGTTCACGAATCAGGAACGACATGCCGCCCGCGGCCTGGAAGTGGTTGATGTCGGCTTTACCGTTCGGGTAGACGTGGGTCAGGGTCGGAACCACTTCGGACAGGTCCGCCATGTCCTGCCAGGTCAGCTGAATACCCGCAGCTTGAGCAATGGCGGGCATGTGCAGCGTGTGGTTGGTCGAGCCGCCAGTGGCGTGCAGTGCGACGATGGAATTGACCAGCGCGCGCTCGTCGACGATCTCGCCGATGGGCATGAAATTGCCGCTCTGCTTGGTCATGCGCGTGACCTGCTGCGCCGCCTCGACGGTCAGCGCATCGCGCAACGGGGTGTAAGGGTTGATGAATGACGAGCCGGGCAAGTGCAGCCCCATCACTTCCATCAGCAGCTGATTGGTGTTGGCCGTGCCGTAGAAGGTGCAGGTGCCGGGGCCGTGGTAGGACTTCATTTCCGAATCCAGCAGCTCCTCGCGAGTCGCCTTGCCTTCGGCATAACGCTGGCGGACGTCGGCTTTTTCCTTGTTGGAAATGCCCGACACCATCGGCCCGCCGGGGATGAAAATCGTCGGCAGGTGGCCGAAGCGCAGCGAACCCATCATCAGGCCCGGCACGATCTTGTCGCAGATCCCCAGCATCAGGGCAGCATCGAACATGTTGTGGGACAAAGCGATAGCCGTGGACATGGCGATGATTTCGCGGCTGGCGATGCCCAGCTCCATGCCCGGTTCGCCCTGGGTCACGCCGTCGCACATGGCGGGCACGCCACCGGCAAACTGACCGACCGAACCAATGTCACGTAAAGCCTGTTTGATCTGATTCGGGAAGTGCTCGTAGGGCTGATGCGCCGAGAGCATGTCGTTGTAGGAAGAAATGATCGCCACGTTGGCGGCGTTCATCATGCGCAGGCTGTTTTTGTCTTCCGGGCCACAAGCCGCGACGCCGTGGGCGAAATTGGCGCATTGCAGTTTGCCACGCATCGGGCCGTCGCTCGCGGCGCCTCGAATCAGTTGAAGATAGCGCTCACGTGTTTCGCGACTGCGGGCTATCAGCCGTTCGGTTACCTCAAGAATGCGGGGATGCATGTGCTGAACTCCAGGCTAACGTAGGTGGTCACCCGTTTAAGACCGCGTCAGATATCGAGGCACACGCCTTGTCTGTAAAAGCTTGATCTCGATCAACTGTGTTGGCCTTACAGGCTTCTCGTTGTAGGTAAAACAAAATATTGCCATTAAAAAGGCTTGTTTTCTATTTCTATGCGAATAATCTTGTAATTCCAACAACAAATTTAGAAAGGACGGCTGTATGACTCTTCGTATTGCAATCAATGGTTTTGGCCGCATCGGCCGCAACGTCCTGCGAGCACTGTATACCCAAGGCTACCGGCAAGACCTGCAGGTCGTCGCCATCAACGATCTGGGCGACAGCGAGATGAACGCCCACCTGCTGCGCTTCGACACCGTTCACGGGCCGTTTTCCGGCACGGTCGAGTGTGACAGCGAGAGCCTGACGGTCAATGGTGACCGTATTGCGGTCAGTGCCATTCGCAACCCTGTCGACCTGCCCTGGAAAGCCCAGAACGTTGACGTAGTTTTTGAATGCACCGGGCTGTTCACCGATCGCACCAAAGCCGCTGCGCACCTGACTGCCGGTGCTCGCAAGGTCATTATCTCGGCCCCGGCCAAAGGTGCCGACGCGACCATCGTCTATGGTGTGAACCACGACACCCTGCGCCAGTCGCATCAGATCATTTCCAGCGCATCGTGCACCACCAACTGCCTGGCGCCGGTCGCGCAAGTGCTGCACCGCGAACTGGGTATCGAAAGCGGCCTGATGACCACCATCCATGCCTACACCAACGATCAGAACCTGATCGACGTCTACCACACCGATCCGTACCGCGCACGTTCGGCCACCCAGTCGATGATCCCGAGCAAGACCGGCGCTGCTGAAGCCGTTGGCCTGGTGCTGCCAGAGCTGGCAGGCAAACTGACGGGCATGGCGGTGCGTGTGCCGGTGATCAATGTGTCGCTGGTGGACCTGACTGTGCAACTGACCCGTGAGGTCACTGCTGATGAAGTCAACGCGCTCATGAAGGAAGCCAGCCAGCATTCGAAAGTGCTGGGTTACAACACCTTGCCGCTGGTATCCCACGACTTCAATCACAACCCGCTGTCGTCGATTTTCGACGCCAACCACACCAAATCCAGCGGCAAACTGCTCAAGGTCCTGGCCTGGTACGACAACGAATGGGCGTTCTCCAACCGCATGCTGGATAACTGCCTGGCGCTGCATAACGCGGAATAAACAACGCGGAGTTTGTGTAGGAGCTGCCGAAGGCTGCGATAGCGGTGTTTCAGGAATGCCCTGTTCGCAGCCTTCGGCAGCTCCTACAGGGTGCAATTTTCACAGACGATTCCCGCCCCCGTGGGAGCGAATTCATTCGCGAAGAGGCCGTTCCATCCAACGCATCTCTACCGGTCCTGAAATTGCCTTCGCGAATGAATTCGCTCCCACAGGTTCCGAGTCAATCCAACCTATCGGGTGCCCAGCAAAAAGGGGCAGACATAGAATCTCCAAAGTCAATCACCGACCCCGTGGGAGCGAATTCATTCGCGAAGAGGCCGGTACATCCGACACATCTCTACCTGTCTTGAAATTGCCTTCGCGAATGAATTCGCTCCCACAGGTTCCGAGTCCAGCCAACTTAACCGGGTGCTCCGCGAAAAAAGGTTCCGCAAACGTAAAATCTCCAAAGACGATCACCAACCCCGTGGGAGCGAATTCATTCGCGAAGAGGCCGGTGCATCCAACGCATCTCTACCGGTCCTGAAATTGCCTTCGCGAATGAATTCGCTCCCACAGGTTCCGAGTCAATCCAACCTATCGGGTGCCCAGCAAAAAGGGGCAGACATAGAATCTCCAAAGACAATCACCGACCCCGTGGGAGCGAATTCATTCGCGAAGAGGCCGGTACATCCAACGCATCTCTACCGGTCTTGAAATTGCCTTCGCGAATGAATTCGCTCCCACAGGTTCTGAGTCCAGCCAACCTATCGGGTGCCCTGCGAAAATGGGCCGGGCAGACGTAGAATCGCCACAGGCGATCACCGCGCCCCAGATTGATGAAGCCACAATCAAACACTTGACCAAAGCGGTAGATGATAAGCATTATCATCCGCTGCTTTTTCGGTCGAGTACTCCCCTTGTGAGTCAGTCGCGTCTAAACGAAGTTTTTGTGTCTCACAGGCCGGTTCTATTGCGCACGTTGCAGCGCATGGTGAGCAATCACTGCACCGCTGAGGATTTGCTGCAGGAAACCTACCTTCGGGTCACTCGCGCGCTGAGCAGCCGCGCCATCGATCACCTGGAACCCTTTATCTTCCAGACCGCCCGCAACCTGGCGCTGGACCATTTGCGTGCGCGTCGGGTTCGTGAGCGCACGCTGGTGCAAGACGCCGCGCCTGCGGAGCTGGAAAACGTCATCGCGCCCCACGCCAGCCTCGAAGACTCGACTCACGCCAACCGCCTGCTCGAAGGCCTGAGTAAAAGCCTGGCGACCCTGACGCCCCGCCAACAGCAGATTTTCAGCCTCAGCCGCCTCAACGGCGAAAGCTATCTGGAGATCGCCAACCAGTTGGGGGTCTCCGCCAGCACGGTGCAAAAGGAGCTGAAACTGATCATGGCGATCTGCGTCGGAGTTGCAACAAAACTTGACCACCTTTAGAGGTTGCAGCAGGCTGCTGCCCGATACCACTCCGATCCGCCACCCAACAAAAACCGCCGAGGACCACGCGTGAAGGACCCTGACTTCCATCGCAGCCATCCGATTGCCGAGGATGTGTTGAGCGACAGCGCGATGGATCAAGCCTTGGACTGGCTCATCGAGCTGGACACTGCCGACGCCCGGCAGCAGGCGCGCTTTCAGGAGTGGCTGCAGGCTGACAGCAGGCATCGCGACGCTTTCGCCAGGGTGCAAGCCGTCTGGCACTCGCAACCCGTTGCCCAGGCGGCGGTGGCAATGAAACCCGTAAAACCTGGTGCGCTCAAACGTCTGCGCGCGCATTGGTTGCCACTGTCGACTGCCGCGATCCTGGTGCTGGGTGTGTTCACGTTCAGCAACCTCGGGCTGCGCATGCAGGCCGATCACCTGACCGTGGTCGGTGAACGCCAGCGCCTGCAACTGGCCGATGGCTCCAAAGTATTGCTCAACACCAATTCAGCGTTCTCCAGCGATATCACTGCCGAGAAAAAAGTCGCCCGGTTGCTTCAGGGCGAGGCTTTCTTCGAGGTCTCGGCCTCCCAGGGTCAACCTCTGGAAGTGCTCGCTGGCAGCGTGAGCATGCGTGCCAGGAGCGGTGATTTCGCGGTGCGCTATCAGGATGGCGTTGCCCAGATCCAGGTGAAAAACGGCGCGCTGGCGGTACGCTCGCCGCAAGACAGCGCCGAAGTGAAACTGGACAGTGGCGACAGCATTCGCGTCGGCCCTGAAGGATTCAGCCATCGTGAAAAACTTGATCAAGCCACCGACCTTGCCTGGGTCGACGGCCGACTGGTGTTCGACAACTGCCCGATGAGCGAAGTCCTGGCCGAGCTGCGGCGCTATTACCCGGGCTGGATCGTCAACACCAACAGCAGGCTTGAAGGGGTGGCTGTCACCGGTAACTACCGCCTGGACAACCCGCTGGACGTGATCCGCTCCCTGGCGCAGATCACCTCTGCCCAGATGCATGAGCTGCCGGCGCTGGTCATTCTCAACTGATTCGATAAATTTTTACGCGATAACCGTTGGTCGCTCGTCTCGTCTTAGCCAATGCAACTGATTCTTATTAGCAGAAGTTGCATACACTAAAAAGACAGCAACACAACGGAGCCCTATCGATGCCGTCCACGCTTGATCCCGTCACGCATCTGCCACTGACCAGCCACACCGGGTTGCAGACATTCGCCCTGTCGCTGTTGACCCTCGCGGTCCTGACCGGCGCTACCTGGTCAAGCGCCACGCAGGCTGCCAGTGCGAGCGAAATACCCGCAGCACGCGCCGGAGGCACCTACTCGTTCGCCATTGCACAGCAACCGCTGGCGTCTGCCCTCAACGAATTCAGCCGCGTGACCGGCTGGCAGGTTGGCCTGACATCGAACCTGGCCAACAACGTCACCTCCCCTGGCGTAAACGGCTCTCTGCCACCGGGCAAGGCACTGGAGCGACTGTTGGCCGGCACCCATCTGGGCTATCGCAACCTGGGCAACAACAACGTGGTACTGGAGAAGCGCAGCGCCGGGGTTGTCGCGCTGGAGCAGATCACCGTCAGCGCCACCCGTCAGGCACAGGACGTGACCTCGGTGCCGAGTTCAGTATCGGTGCATGACCGCGCCGAACTGGACCGCCAGAACGTCAACACCATCCGTGACCTGGTGCGCTTCGAACCGGGCATTTCCGTGGGCGGTGCAGGTCAGCGTTCCGGAACCACGGGCTACAACATTCGCGGCATCGACGGCAACCGCATCCTGACTCAAGTGGACGGCGTTGAAGTGCCGGACAACTATTTCTCCGGCCCGTACGCCAACACCCATCGCAATTACGTGGACCCGGAAATCGTCAAGCGCGTGGAAATTCTGCGCGGTCCGGCCTCGGCCCTGTACGGCAGCAGCGCCATTGGCGGCGCAGTCAGCTATTACACGCTGGATGCCGACGACATCATCAAGGACGGCAAGGATGTGGGCGCACGCCTGAAAACCGGCTACAGCTCTGCCGACGACAGTTGGCTGACTTCCGGTACCGTCGCCGGTCGCCAGGGTGATGTCGACGCGCTGCTGCATGTCAGCCAGCGCAACGGCCACGAAACCGAGTCCTACGGCGGTAACGGTGGCACGGGCCTGCAACGCACCGAGGCCAACCCGGAAGATGCACGCACCACCAACGTGCTGGCCAAACTCGGCTGGAATTACAACGAAGGCTCGCGCCTGGGCCTGACCTACGAGAAATTCAAGGACGACCGCGACACTAACCAACTGAGCGCCGTGGGCGGGCCTTTCAACGCGGGCAGCGGTTTTGGTTTCTATCGCGGCCGCACTGGCAACGACACCATCAGCCGCGAGCGTATTGGCGTCGAGAACAGTTTCGAGCTCAACAGCCTGCTGGTCGACAACGTCAAATGGAGCCTGAACTACCAGATCGCCAAGACCGACCAGAGCACCCTGGAACGCTATGTGCCGGGCTCCAGGGACGTATGGCGCACGCGGGACACCACCTACAAGGAACGTCAGTGGGTGTTCGATGCGCAACTGGACAAAGCCTTCAGCATCGCCGATACCGACCATCTGCTGACTTACGGCACCACCTTCAAGCAGCAGAAAGTCACCGGCCTGCGCAGCGGCGGCGCGACCTGCGCAGCCGTTTTGGGCACGTGCCGGGTGATCGGCGCAACAAGCCCGACGGCTTCGGACAGCCTGACACCGTCCAGCGATTTCCCCGACCCGACCATCAATACTTACAGCCTGTTTGCCCAGGATGAAATCCGCTGGAACGACTGGACCTTCCTGCCGGGCGTGCGTTACGACTACACCCGTCTGGATCCGCACATCACTCAGCAATTCCTCAACACCGCCAACCCCACCGGCGGCGGCGCGGTCAGCGACGAAAGCAAAAACTGGCATCGCCTGTCACCCAAGCTTGGCGTGACCTATGCCCTCAGCGAGCAATACACCTGGTACGGCCAGTACGCGGAAGGTTTCCGCACGCCCAGCGCCAAAGCCTTGTACGGCCGCTTCGAAAACCTGCAAACCGGCTACCTCGTTCAGCCCAATCCGGATCTGGAGCCGGAAAAAAGCAAAAGCTACGAGACCGGCCTGCGCGGGCATTTCGATGCTGGCAGCTTTGACGTGGCAGTGTTCTACAACAAATATCGCGACTTCATCAACGACGACGCGATCCAGCCCGCAACCGCTACCCAAGCCGTTTTCCAGTCCAACAATATTGCCCACGCCACCATCAAGGGGCTGGAACTCAAGGGTCGCCTGAACCTGGATGCATTCGGCGCACCTGAAGGCCTCTATGCCCGTGGCGCTGCAACCTATCTGTACGGACGAAACGACGACAACGGCCAGCCGATCAACAGCATCAACCCGCTGACTGGCGTGCTGGGCCTGGGCTACGACCAGGACAATTACGGCGGGCTATTGAGCTGGACGCTGGTCAAGCGCAAGACCCGCGTGGACGACAGTAACTTCCATGCGCCGGATGGCTCGTCGAGCCAGTTCAAGACCCCGGGTTTCGGCGTGCTTGATCTGACCGGCTTTTACAAAGTCACCGATGACGTGACCCTTAATGCCGGGCTGTACAACCTCACTGACAAGAAGTACTGGCAGTGGGACGACGTGCGCGGCTACGACGGCGTTGGCGAAGCGGGTGTCACGGCGCCAGCCAACCTGGATCGCCTGACCCAGCCAGGTCGCAACTTCGCGATCAATGTGGTCTGGGATATCTGACCCTGCAATGCGCCACCTACGCGGCGGCGCATTTTTTACGCCCATGAGCTGCTCACTCGTCTTGTTAGAGAGACCGCCGTTTTTTTACAAGGAAGATCCCATGTCAGTAGAACAAAATCGTCCCGCGCTGCGCTCCAAACGCCTCAACCTGGTCACCAGTGAACCTCACGAACGACTGGGTCATGCCGTCAACGACCAGGCACCATTCGACACGTTGGGCAGTTATTCGCGCTTTCTGATCGCGCAGTATCTTTTCCAGGCCGAACTCCAGGCGCTGTACAACGATGCCGAGCTGACCGCCATCATTAGCGATCTGCCAAGCCGGTGCCGGGCCGAGCAGGCATTGGCCGATATTGCCGATTTGCAGCTTGAAATCCCGCATCCCGTGCCCGGCGCCCTGACGTCACCCAGCAAAGCGCAAGCACTGGGTTGGCTGTATGTCTCGGAAGGCTCGAAGCTGGGCGCCGGGATCCTGATCAAGCGGGCCGCTGCCCTGAACCTCGGCGAAGATTTTGGCGCTCGCCACCTCGGTGCGCCTGCGGGTGGTCGCGCAGAAGGCTGGAAGAGCTTTACCCGCACCCTCGACACGCTGCCATTGAGCAACGAAGAAGACGCGCAGATCGAACAGGCTGCCATCGATGCATTCGAGCGTTTCAGCGTGCTGATCCAACACGCTTATGCCACTGCGCCCGACGCTCGACCAACAGCGCACATGGCCGAGTCATGATTGCCGGCCCGTCCTGTTAGACTGGCCGGGCCTTTCGATCATGGGATCGAACCACCTGATGATTACTGACGAGATAATGACCCGCAAACTTCCAAGGTCCAGAGTCTCTCGCCTGCTATTTGCGGCACTGGCTTATGCCAGCCTCGGGATAGGTCTGGTCGCGATTTTCATTCCGGGCCTGCCTACCACTGAGTTTGTTCTGCTGGCAGCCTGGGCCGCGACCAAGAGTTCACCGCGCCTGAGCGCCTGGCTGGAAAACCACAAGGTGTTCGGCCCGATCCTGAGCAACTGGCGCAACGGTCGTCTGGTCACCCGCAGCGCGAAAATCAGCGCCACGGTCAGCATGCTGCTGTGTGCCCTGTTAATGCTGTACCTGATGCACGGTTGGCCAGTCTATGCCGCCATCGGCGGTATGGTGCTCGGTAACCTGTGGATCTGGTCACGGCCGGAGCCCAAAGTGCAAGCATCCTGATCCGCGTCACGCCCCTGTCACCGCTCATCGTCTAGAGTTGAACAGTGCTGCGGCTGAACGCCAGTCGGCAGAGAAGGTCAACCGCTACACTCTTCGACCCGCCAAGGGGCATCGACATGTTTGAACCAGGCCATCTGCACATCACCCGCACGCCGCTGCAAGCGTCGGATTTTGGTTACGACATTCACCTTCGCTACGAAGTCTGCGAGAACCCCACACAAGGCACGTCCATGCATTTTTCAATGGAGGGCGAAATCGCTGGTAACGCCTTTCAGGACGAGTTTGAACTGCCCCGTGATCTGGCCTGCAACTTCGCTCACAACGCCAACAAGATTGCGGTAAAGCACGGCATGCCGCCCATTGCCGTGCTGCCCATCGCCATGCATGAAGACTACGACCGAATGTTCAAGGACGTGCATGACAAGCTCGGCATTGAACACGGTGAGCCGATAAAGCCCGAGCATTTGACCTGATCGTTACCGCGCTTTTGTAGGAGCTGCCGAAGGCTGCGAATGGCCGGCTGGCAATGTAATCGCCTGCACAGTTGTTCGCAGCCTTCGGCAGCTCCTACAGGGCTCATTTCAGTTCAGCGCCTTCTTTTGCTGGCATAATCCCCACCCTCTCTGGCCACCACCCTTAGCCCCACCATGCGCATCCACGTCAGTTTCATCGACCGCGTCGGCATCACCCAGGAAGTGCTGGCGATCCTGGGCGGGCGCAATCTGAATCTGGATGCGGTAGAGATGGTGCCGCCTAACGTCTATATCGATGCGCCGACCTTGAGCCATCAGATGCTTGAAGAACTCAAGGACGCGCTGTTCAGGGTCAGGGGCGTTGAAGCCATCACGGTGGTCGATATTCTCCCCGGCCAACGTCGTCACTTGCAGCTCGATGCATTGCTGGCCGCCATGACGGATCCGGTGCTGGCTCTGGATAGCGCAGGCCACGTATTGCTGGCTAACCCGGCGTTGATTGCACTGATCGGCCGCGAACCTGCGGGCGAGCCCGTCGCCGAGCTGTTTGCCGACCCCGGGCTGCAGAACGCGTTGCTGGAAAACGGCTTCCGTCTGCCACTGCGTGAAGTGACCCTCAATGGCGAAGCGCTGTTGCTGGATGCGACGCCCATCACCGATGCAGGCGCGTTGCTGACCCTGTATCAACCCAGCCGCATTGGCGAACGCTTGTCTGCGCTGCACCACGACCACGCAGAAGGTTTTGACGCCTTGCTGGGTGAATCCGCCGCGATCCGCACCCTCAAGGCCCGCGCCCAACGGGTGGCAGCACTGGATGCCCCCTTGCTGATCCAGGGCGAAACCGGCACAGGCAAAGAGCTGGTTGCCCGCGCCTGCCACGCCACCAGCGCCCGGCACAGCGCGCCTTTTCTGGCACTCAACTGCGCGGCATTGCCGGAAAACCTCGCTGAAAGCGAACTGTTTGGCTACGCGCCTGGCGCTTTCACCGGTGCACAACGAGGCGGCAAACCAGGGCTGATGGAGCTGGCGAACCAGGGCACGGTGTTCCTCGACGAAATCGGCGAAATGTCGCCTTACCTGCAGGCCAAGCTGCTGCGCTTTCTTAACGACGGCAGTTTCCGCCGCGTGGGCGGTGATCGGGAGGTGAAGGTCAATGTGCGCATCCTCAGCGCGACCCATCGCAACCTGGAGAAGATGGTCAGCGAAGGCACCTTTCGCGAGGACCTGTTCTACCGGCTCAATGTGCTCAATCTGGAAGTCCCGCCACTGCGTGATCGCGGCCAGGACATTCTGCTACTGGCACGCTATTTCATGGAGCAGGCCTGCGCGCAGATTCAACGCCCCGTCTGCCGCCTCACGACGAATACTTACCCAGCGCTGCTCGGCAACCGCTGGCCCGGCAACGTACGCCAATTGCAGAACGTGATTTTCCGCGCGGCCGCCATCAGCGAAAGCAATCTGGTCGACATTGGCGATCTGGACATCGCAGGCACGGCCGTGGCCGGAGAAAACGAGGGCGAAGTCGGCAGCCTCGAACAAGCGGTCGAGACTTTCGAAAAGGCCTTGCTGGAAAAGCTCTACGCTGACTATCCGTCGACCCGGCAACTGGCGGCGCGCCTGCAAACGTCGCACACCGCCATCGCTCATCGACTGCGTAAATATTCAATCGGCATCAAAGGCTGATCAGCTCAGGCTTCGACGCAAAGGTCCCGGTAGATCGGCAGTATCGAATCCCGGGTCAGCGGCGCCAGGTTGAGATGCGGATGGCTATCAGCGCGGATCCACACCACCTCTTCGATTTCCGCAGCGGGCTGGACATCCACCTCGATACGCACTTCAAACAGCTCACAACGCACTTCAAACCCAGGCTCGTTAGCAGCGAGCGCAGCGAATGAGCCCAGATAACGGGCCTGGGCGGGATCCACTACCAGGCCCA
This sequence comes from Paucimonas lemoignei, assembly GCA_900475325.1. Lineage (GTDB taxonomy): Bacteria > Pseudomonadota > Gammaproteobacteria > Pseudomonadales > Pseudomonadaceae > Aquipseudomonas. The sequence goes on along the minus strand of LS483371.1, from coordinate 1,283,158 downwards.
GTTCCTCTTCAAGCTCGCGACTCAGCGCCACAGCGGGCGCTTCACCGGCCTCTATCTTGCCGCCCGGTTGCATGAACGCCTGAGTGCCGCGCTTACGTACCAGCAGGGTCCGGCCATCGGCGTCGATCAACAAGGCCGCAGCGATATGGATCAGCTTCATGGAAATATCTCGGTCTTGAGTTGCCGCGCCTCATCGGCGCGCGCCAGTCCAAAGCGGATCAGGCGATCGATCAGGTCGGGGTAGGAAACGCCGCTGGCCTGCCACAACTTGGGGTACATGCTGATGGAGGTGAAGCCCGGCAGAGTGTTGACCTCGTTGATGACGATAGCCCCCGCGTCCGTGACGAAAAAATCCACCCGCGCCAGACCCGCACACCCCAACACTTGATAAGCGCGCAAGGCCACCTCGCGAACCGCGTCGGCGAGGTCGGTCGCCAGCTCGGCAGGGATCGCAATACGCGCCTGGTCGCCATTGAGGTATTTGGTGTCGTAGGCGTAAAAGTCATCGTTCGCGATGACCTCGCCACACACGCTGACCTGCGGTTGGTGATTGCCGAGCACTGCGCATTCGACTTCACGGCCCGCCATGCCGGTCTCGATCAATACCTTGTGATCAAACTCGAACGCCAGCGTCAGCGCTGCGTGATAACCGGCTTCATCGGTGACCTTACTCACGCCCACTGATGAGCCTTGGCTGGCGGGCTTGACGAACAACGGCAAGCCCAGCTCGGCCGAGACTGTCGCGAAATCCACTGACTGACCACGGGTGACCACTGCAAACGGCGCAACAGCAATGCCCGCGTCCCGCAGCAGACGCTTGGTGACATCTTTGTCCATGCATGCCGCCGAACTGAGCACATCCGGGCCGACAAACGGGATCGCCATCAGGCGCAGCAGGCCTTGCAGCGAACCGTCCTCACCGAACGGGCCATGAATCACCGGGAACACCACATCAATGCGCGGCAGCTCAATGCCCGATGCAACCTCGATGAATTGCCCAGCCGCAGCGCCCGGTATCAGGGACAAAACCCTGCCGGAACTGCTGAGCTTGATTTTGGACGGGTCGCTGCCATTGACCAGGTAGTCGCTCTCGTCAAAGTGCAACCAGCGACCTTGTTTGTCGACGCCGATCAGGGTCAGCTCGTAAGTGCCGCGATCGATCGCGTTGATCACGTTTCGGGCGGACTGCAGCGACACTTCGTGTTCGCTGGATTGCCCACCGAAGAGGATGGCGACTGAGGTTTTCAAAGCGACAACTCCTGGATTTTCAGGCCGCAGAGTCAAAAGCAATTTTGCCTTTTCGTCCAGTAGTCATCCGCTCCAGTTGTCGTCATGGGTGAAAAAAAGGCAAAAAAATATCCCTGCGCGAGGGATAAGAGCTGGCTCGTGGGACCGGCTTTAGCCGGGCCCACAAATGTTGCAGCATCATTCGGCAGTTGCTGCATCCTTCTTGCCGCCTGAACCAAAGGCCGCGAAACGCTTGTTGAAGCCAGCGATACGGCCTTCGGTTGTGGTCTTGCGCTGCTGGCCGGTGTACATCGGGTGCGAGGCGCTGGAAACGTCCAGCGCGACATAAGGGTAGGTTTTGCCGTCACTGTGTTCTTGAGTGCGGTCGGTATCGACGGTGGAGCCGATCAGGAAAAAGGCGTCGGCAGCGGTATCGTGAAACAGCACAGTGCGGTAAGCGGGATGGATATCAGGTTTCATGTTGCCTCCAGATGAGTGCGTAGCTGATGTGTTACACAATAACATATCACCCTCTCTCGACCACAATCGATTGTCGTGACGTGTCTCATCAGTGAACTTGATCGGGGCTGGCAGCGTTCAGCTATGCTGCCGGAGGCCGATAGTGCTGTAGATGCAATCTCCTGCCTCACTGACCCAGCCCCCGACCGGCGCAACAGCAGCCTGTCACAGAGGGAGCGCGGCCGATAAAAACCCGTCCTTAGCCCCAGGAATCCGTATGAGTCTGTCCCTTCTCAGCCGTTACGCCTTCTTCGTTGGTTGTGTGCTCTTCACCTTGTGCAGCGTGCCGTTCTGGCATCACGAGTGGCTGTGGCCTTTCACCCTGGTCACCGGCCTGTTGTCGCTGGTGGGCATTTTCGACCTGTTGCAATCACCGCATTCGGTGCGGCGCAACTACCCGATACTGGGCAATATCCGTTACGCGGTAGAGGCCATTCGGCCGGAGATACGGCAATACCTGCTGGAATCCGACAGCGACGCGCTGCCGTTCTCCCGCGCGCAACGCTCGCTGGTGTACTCCCGGGCCAAGAACGAATCCGCGGACAAACCTTTCGGCACCCTGCTCGACGTCTATGGCACGGGCTTCGAATTCATCAGCCACTCCATGCGCCCCGCTCCGTTGAGCGACCCCAACGCGTTTCGCGTGATCGTCGGCGGCCCGCAATGCAGCCAGCCTTACTCGGCGTCGATCTTCAATATCTCGGCCATGAGCTTCGGCTCACTGAGTGCCAACGCCATCCGCGCGCTGAATCAGGGCGCCAAGCTCGGCAATTTTTCCCATGACACCGGCGAAGGCAGCATAAGCCCCTATCACCGGGAAAACGGCGGCGACCTGACCTGGGAACTGGGCAGCGGTTACTTCGGCTGCCGCACCGCTGACGGTCGTTTCGACCCTGAGAGATTTGCCGCACAAGCCAACGATCCGCAAGTGCGCATGATTGAAATCAAGTTGAGCCAAGGCGCCAAACCCGGCCACGGCGGTATTCTGCCCAAGCACAAAGTGACCAAAGAGATTGCTGAAACCCGTGGCATCCTGATGGGCGAAGACTGTGTATCGCCTTCCCGACACAGCGCGTTCTCCACGCCTGTGGAGCTGATGCAGTTCATCGCGCAGCTGCGTGAGCTGTCCGGTGGCAAACCGGTGGGGTTCAAGTTCTGCCTCGGCCACCCGTGGGAGTTCATGGGGATTGCCAAAGCCATGCTGGAAACCGGGATTCTGCCTGACTTCATCGTGGTCGACGGCACCGAAGGTGGAACAGGCGCTGCGCCGGTGGAGTTCACCGATCACATGGGTGTGCCGTTACGCGAAGGCTTGTTGTTTGTGCACAACACCCTGGTGGGCTTGAACATACGGGACAAGATCAAGCTGGGCGCCAGCGGCAAGATCGTCAGCGCATTTGATATCGCCAGCGTGCTGGCCATCGGTGCCGACTGGGCCAACTCGGCGCGCGGCTTCATGTTTGCCATTGGCTGCATCCAGTCCCAGAGCTGCCACACCAACAAATGCCCGACCGGTGTCGCCACCCAGGACGCCCTGCGCCAACGTGCGCTGGTGGTGCCGGACAAAGCCCAGCGGGTGTTCAACTTCCACCGCAATACCCTGAAAGCCCTCGCCGAAATGCTCGCCGCCGCCGGTCTCGACCATCCGGCGCAACTTGAAGCCAGGCATCTGGTGCGGCGCATGTCCGCTACCGAAATCAAACTGTTCTCCCAGTCCCACGTTTTCCTGACGCCGGGTCAGTTGTTGACGGGCGAAGTGGATGGCAGTTTTTATTCGAACATGTGGCAGATGGCGCGGGCGGATAGTTTTGAGCCGAATGCGTTGACCTGAAAAAAAGACAGATGCCTTGCTCACCTAGGGGAGCTCTGCCTGTTCCAGTGAATAGAGCCGCAGTTGAGTACCACCTGCCGCAAATCCGCTGAAAGGCCTCCACTGCTGCGGCACTTTCGGCGGCTCCCGAAGTGCCTCATAGATTAACCAGACCCGATGCGTATCAGGGGGGATGAGCGTGTAGTTGTCGATAAACAGTGCGTCGGCATCCCGATGCCAAAGTGATCCCCAGCCTCGTTTACCCGGCCGACTGTCCCAAGGTGCTCCAGGGGTGTAAAGAAGGGGTTGTGTACCTGTTCTGTTGTAATAGACGGCCACCGGATAGAGATAAATGCCCTCAATCAACACACGATCTCCAACAGTCCAGTGTCTATTGACGTAGCCCATGATGGCGTCGACGTGCAGCTCTACTTGCTGATAGGGATTATTGAGTTTGAAATTTGCGCTGTAGACGTTATACAGACCGAAGCATTGCAGGCTGATTATCATCACCAAAAACAAAATGCCTAACCATCGGTGAAGGTGCATCAGCTTGTCCAAACCAAGCCCAATAATTAATGGGAGACCTATCGCAGAAAATAAAAAATAACGTGGCCAGAACAACGGTAATTTCAACGACACCACTGCGATGAGCAAAATAGGCACGACTGTGTAGAGCACTAATAACAGAACGGGGCGGTATCGATCCTTATCCAGGTTCAAAAGCACAATCACCATGATTAAAACTGCCAAGGGGGTCAATACATAAGCCTGTACTGGCCACTCCGAGCCGAACTCAAGGGTTAAAAACTGCCACGGCTGCGATAGCACTGCAGCCGCGGTGACCTGAGGAACCCAGCCTAAAGGTTCTGTGTAACGTAATTGCGCAATAAGAGAAGGCAACCAGGGTGCGAACAGAACGACTATCGCGATGTTGGCAGACCACCAGGCGTATGTTCTCAGGGGCGAGAAAGCTGGACGTCGCACAAACAAAAGATACAGCCAATGTGAAATCAGGCAAGGCGCAGCAAAGTAGTGCGTGTAAAAACCCGCTGCCATCATCAACGTGTAAATGTACAAATACCCACGACGCTCTGGCCTCATGATCCAGCAAGCAAGTGCCAGAGTCGCTGCTATACAGAACAGGGCCAGCAAGGCATACATTCGTGCCTCCTGGCTGTAACGAACGGCAATAGGCAGTAAGGCCAATAAAATCCCGCCCAGTATTGCCGCTCGATGACCAGCTAATACCCGAACCAGCCAAATACCCATCACAACCGTCAGTTCGCCAACCAGAGCGCTCATCGCGCGTACCGAGAACACGCTGTCGCCGAAAATCAACATCCAGGCGCGCAACAACAGGTAGTAAAGTGGCGGATGAACATCATCGGCAGTGTGGGACCAGATAGAGGCGGGTGTCTTGTTGCTCAGCACCACACTGAATGCTTCATCGAACCAGAGCGGGGAATGGGTGATGCCGTACAGCCGCACCAGCAGTGCCAGAGCGATGATCAGTAAGAACGGATATTCACGCGTGAGCGTTCCGAACGATAGCCTGCGAGCGGTAGAAAACCCCATATCATCGCCACTCCTGTTTAAATGCCACGGTCTAGCATCAAGTGCCGACGCCTTGCCGACTTCGTCATGGAGTGGATGGGGGCATACTGTGAGTTTTCGAAGGTTCCCCTGCGATGCTGTGCACGACATATCGCGGTCGATGCTTGCCCTCCATATAGATGCGCCCTACATATTCCCCCAGAACACCGATCCCGATAAGTTGCACACCGCCTAAAAACAATACGGCAGCCAGCAGCGACGAATAGCCGGGCACCTCATTGCCAAACAGTAAGGTATCGACGACCCGATAAAGTCCGTAGAGCAACGCAAACAGCGAAAGCGTACTGCCTATATAAGTCCAGATCCGCAAGGGGAGCGTACTGAACGAAGTAATACCATCCAGCGCCAGATGCCATAGCCGACGACCATTGAACTTGGTCGCTCCGGCGGCTCGCGCCACCCGGTCGTACTCGATGACCGTGGTACTGAACCCTGCCCAGGACAGCAGGCCCTTCATGAACAACTGCTGTTCTGGAAGCGCCTTGACGACATTGACCACCTTACGATCGAGCAGCCGAAAGTCCCCGACGTTCTCTTCAATACGAACGCTGCCGATCAGATTTAGCAGCCGATAAAACATGGATGCCGAGTAACGTTTCAAGCGGCCGTCCGCTGAACGGTCATGTCGCTTGGCGAGAACAACGTCTGCACCTTTCTGCCACTCACTGATCAACCGAGGAATGACACTGATGGGGTCCTGCAAATCAACATCCACCGGAATGACCGCCTCACCGCTCGCGTATTCCAGGCCCGCCAGCAACGCGGCCTCTTTTCCGAAATTTCGGGAGAGATTGATCAGCAGCACGTCGTTGTCGCTCTCAACGAGTGACCGGATAACCTGCTCTGTCCGGTCAGTGCTTCCATCATTGATGAAGACAATTTCGAGCCTGTACGTTTGTAGCGAGAGCTCTTGCCTGACCGCCTCATAAAACAACGGAATAGCCAGCTCTTCATTGAAAACAGGCACAACCAAGGAAATCTTCAAGGAGTCATCTCCTGAAAACTACATATTTCGAATAGCAATAACCCAGACTTAGATTAATGCTTGAAGACACCACAAAGGTAAATAAGACAGGCGTGCCAAGCACATCGCTCGAGTGACCGATAGCGAGACTCATCAACCCCATGAACACCATAAATAATAAATAGCTCTGCCATGAGCCCGCACGTTTGAAGGTATAGCGACCATTGACGAGAAAGGAAAAGGAACCTGCGAAGATAAATCCTGTCAGGTTGCCGAACGATTGACGTACGCCCATACCCAGACAAAAAACAGCCACAACCAACCAATGGATGAGTGTATTGGCTATACCAATAACCGAATAGCGTGAAAATCCCTTTAGATCATGTGACATGCGCTAATCACCCATAGCCGTAGATCTTCAACGGGCTTGACCCGGACAACCGACAACCTGGCTGGATGACCTCATTAGTAAAGGTCATCGGTCAACACGGCGCATGACCAATAGTCGGGGATTCACGCGGGAGACAACTCTACCCGTCGAGACATTCTGTAATAGCCCGCTTTTGCTTTTACCCGCAAATTGCCCCACCCTGCCGCGCCGCCGAACCCGTCAGCAGTTGCCTTCACTAATCGGCCTGAATGACCGACGGCGCGGAACCTAGAGCCCTCGCGGCTGATCTTTATCCCTACACATTAAAGAGCCCACCGTTATGAATAACGGACGCGACCTGCGCATCGACTTCTTTCGCGGCCTGGCGCTGATCTTCATCTTTTGGGATCACGTCCCCGACAATCCGCTCGCCCAACTGACCGTACGCAATTTCGGTTTCAGCGACGCAGCGGAGATCTTCGTGTTCCTGGCCGGTTATGCCGCCATTCTCGCCTATGGCCGTATTTCACAGCGTGATGGTTACGTGGTGGCCTGCGTGCGCATCCTGCGCCGAACCTGGGTGCTGTATGTGGTGCACATTTTCCTGCTCACGCTGCTGATGGGCATTGTGTTCGTGGCCAATCACTACGTCGAAACCCGAGACATGATTCAGGAAATGGGCCTGCAGCACTTCGTGGCCGACCCTCAGCAAGCGCTGGCTGACCAACTGCTGCTGCGCTTCAAACCCAACCTGACCGACCCATTGCCGCTTTATATCCTGCTGCTGTTGGCGTTGCCGCTGATCCTGCCGATGATTCAGCGCAATGCACCACTGACCGTCAGCCTGTCGATTGCGCTCTACATGATGGTGCCGCTGTTCGGCTGGAACATGCCGGCCTACGAAGGCGGCGGGGTCTGGTACTTCAACCCGGTGGCCTGGCAATTACTGTTCGTGCTCGGTGGCGCCTGTGCGCTGCGCTCTGAATCAAAGCAGCCAGTGACGTCTCCGCCTCGCCCGCTGAGCCAGCAGCCGTTGTTCATGATGTCGGCGATCTACGCGTTGGTGGCTGCAGTCTTCACGTTCAGCTGGAAATTCCCGGCGCTGCACGAAGCGATGATGCCGCCGTTCGTCGCAGACGGTTTGTACCCCATCAACAAAACCGACCTGGGCCCGATGCGCCTGCTGCACTTTCTGGCTCTGGCTTACTGCGTCTCCAAACTGTTGCCCTCGGGCAAAGCCTGGGTTGAAAGCTGGCCTGCTCGGCAAGCCTGTCGCATGGGCCGTTACTCGCTGGAAATCTTCTGCCTGGGCGTGTTGCTCGCACCCATGGCCGACATGGTCAACGCCCTGGCGGGCGACACCTGGCCCATGCAAATCTGCACCGCGCTGGCTGGGCTGGGTTTGATGATGCTCATGGCGGCATGGCTGGATTTCAGCAAACGCCTGAGCAATCCCAAACGCGCCAGAGCCATTCCGGTTTGAGAACCGCGTCTCACTAGAACCCCCTCTCGGAAGTTTCCTACACCTTTATCAGGCCAAGTTTTTATTGATCTGGCCGTTAGCTAAAGGGACTGTAGCAACCGAGAGGGACTCTCCATGAATGTCATACAACCCCTGCAATCGATACCTGTGCAGAACAGATATCTCAGCCAGCAGTTGGCGCCTAAATCCGCACCTGAAACAGCTCCCAGCCGACTGACGTCGCTGGTCAGCCAGTGCCTCAACAAAGACTCCCCCGCCACCCACTATAAAAACGACGATATCGAACTGCTGCAGCAACTCGAATTCCCGGACACCTGGGCGATTGAAAAACAGGTCAGCCTTGGAAACTTCGAACTGCTCTGCAAGCTGAACGATCATTCACTCCAATCAGTGATGAACTTCCGTAGACCGGAGCTTCAGGGCAAACCCTTTAGTTTTGTATTGGATGCCCAGATGAACGTTCAGCTACACGACCCCAGCAATGCGCTGACCAAAGAAGACCGCGCATGGCTACAAGCGGAGCTGGATAACCCGGCAGGACTGTTTAGCGAACTCAAACTGAGCGGCTACAAAACTGACGGGGCGATTAAGCAGGCCCTGCAAACCAGCAAGACGGCATTCGAAACCCGGATCAAGGAATTCTGCCAGAACAATGATTGTTACCTCAGCAAAGAATCTGTCGATCTCCTGCATCAACAGTGGTCGAACGACACACTGAATATGGCCGTTCTAAAGGGGGCCAGCGGGGTGGACATATGGGCTTGATGGAACATGTCCGAGCTGTTGGTCCAACGTATTGACGTTCATACGCCTTATCCACGCTGCTTACCGGAAGTGAAAAATTCAGAGGAACCATGATGAATATTCCGATTGCATCTCTGCCTGGCTTCACCAATACATCGGCAATTACTCGCCAGCCCGATGTTTCATTGCCGCAAGCTACTCTCCCCCAGCCGACTCATGGGGAAGACAAGCCGGTTGAACGAACATCACCGCTACCTGTAACTTTAGAAAACCTCCCCAAAACGTTGCAAAAGCAGATTGAAGACAATGGAGAAACGGGAACAACAATTCCCCTCAGGAAAGCCCATCCAGACCGCGAGGTTGAGAGCAGAAGAATATATCTCTATCTCGATGCAGCTCTGGCAAAGATTGATACTGCGCGATTTAACAGCTCTTTAGCGCTATTCGACCTTGCGCTGGCAAGTAAGGACTTCGGCTATACCCTCGGCCCTGACTCCAGATTACAAGTCCTCGACCCACAGAATAACTTGACGCCCAAGGAAAAGGAGTGGCTAACCGATGCATTGAACGCTCAAACAAAACTGGTAAACGTAGTTCGCAATCATGTACAGACGACCCGCCAGCTCTTGGCTGAATATGCACCTTGCGGCGTCAACGCCCGACAATCGGGGCAGAACCACGACAGCTTCGTCATCGATTACCGTAAATTAGACAGCCGTGATTTTCTCCAGCGCTTTGATGAATGGGTGAGCCAGGAACCTAACGGGGCCCGTAACGGATATGGCGGGCAAACTGCCAGGGTCGATATTGAAGCTTGAAATGTTGGTTAAAATCCTGACTGGATAGAACGACTGAAATTTTTCAAACACAGGTATTGTGCGGACCGCTATTGACTAGCCCTTCAATACGTCGCAGTGGGGGCCAACGCATGGATATTCATACGTCTGATCTACTGCCTTTACCAGAAGCGAAAACACACAGAGAAACCATGATGAATATACCGATTGCATCTGTGCCTGCCTGCTCCAATCCATCTGCACTGGCCATTACCCGACAGCGTGATGTCGCGAAAACGACTTCTGCCGTTACACCCATCTCAGAACCCAAGGACGATCTCACAGACAATCTTGTGAGCAGTAAGTCCGAAAAACTTCCCACTGTGACGCCAGTGCTGATAAGCCCTGAGGACTGCTTTAGAAGAATGGCCGCAGCCATGGAGTTAATGTTCACAGAGATCGAGACCAAGAAATTTAACCAAGCACTTTGCTCCTTCAATCCAAACTTGGCGAATAAGGATTTTGGCTACACGCTCGGACCGGATGACACATTACAGGTATTGGACCCGAAAAATAATTTAACGCCCAGAGAGAAGGAGTGGTTAACCGAGGCATTGAACGGCCAAGAGGAACTCGTAACCTCGATTCGAGGCCATGTCAAGCTCATACATAAGTTAGCAAATGAATGCCGGGCTAGCGCCCCCTTGACAGCGCGTCATGGCGTGGATGTAAAACCTATGATCATCGACTTTCGAAACACCAATCACACCGATGTTATAAATCACTTTGACCAATGGATGGGCTGGGACTTGAAATCACTGTCCAATGCAGATGATCGCCGCGCGATGAGTGTGGACGTGAAAGCTTAGCATTGCTTTTACACCGTGCTATGCCATAAATCTAGTGGATCATATATACATACATCACAAGCAAATGAAGAACATGAACCGCCAGGCTAGAACCTGGCGGCCTTCTGCTCAGCTGCGCACTTTATCAGACACACTGCGAACTAAATCATGCCTACAAACATGACCAAGATAACGAAAATTGGTACCAGCATCATTTAAATATTCGTTGAAAACCCTGTACCCCGCCATCAGATAGAAACTTCTCCACGTATTAACATAGCCTCCCGAAAACTCGGAAAACTCGGTCGCATATGAGCTTCGGCAAGCGCCAAGATTTACCGTACGGACAATAGACCCACCCGAATCAGAAAAATATTTTAGTTCCACAGCCGGACGGGGAGACTTATCCCCGTATGTTAAATAAAACTTTGCTTGCGCCCCCTCTAATGGGAAATCTTTAGAGTCGGTGAACTTCACAAAAAGCTGAGCCTTTGTGTAGGCCTGCGTCGTGAAGTACATCGGGGTGTCCATGGGAGGAATACGCTTGACCCCAGACTCATCCCACAGATTGTAGTCCTTCAGTACGGGCGCCGAGCCCATCATCATTTCATAAGTCACACCTCCAGGCTCAGGCAGCCCAGCATATGAAACACTGACGATCACCTCGTTACCGGGACTAAGGTTTCGTACCATATCGCCTGATGCGCTGACAGACTTCCAGACCTGCCCTTCCAGCCTCTCAACTCTCAGGCCTTGTGCGTTCGCCACCTTCACAAACACATCCTGCCCGCGAATCGCGGTAAATTTGTGTATGTGCACCGGAGCATTCAGATCGAGCGTTCGATGATCGTGATTGAATTTATCAGGCAGATTATAGATGCCCGGAATCTCCATCACGGATGCAGTGTTGTTATTGCTTGCAACCGGCGCAGTCAGGGTCTGCTGTTCGGCAAATACGCCACCGGAGATCACTAGGCAAATCGCGCACGCGAGTTTACCCAGCACAAGTTTTTTGTGCTTATTCATAGTGCTACCCACTTATTCAGTCAGTATTTAATTAATGAGAGATGAGGCCTCTTGGCGACTCACAACTTGACGTAATCAGCGTTCAAACTTGCTGTCAACATGCGGCGTTTATAAACAGACTTTTCCTACAAAATAATCACCACAGACGAGCGCCCTGCCCCGGCACCGATGCTGAGGCCCTGCGCTCACAATTTCCAACGATCCCGCAGCCAGCGTCTAAGCTTGAGTCAGGTGCGATTAACAGGTTTAACCGGGCCAATGAAATGGGCGTATTACGGCATTCCGATACAAATCAGGCTGTCCCCGCTGACAGTCAGGAGCATGCTCCAATGCCGAAAAGCCCGCGCCGCAAGCGGTATGGCTGGCGTGTTTTCTGGGTGTTGGTGGTCATGGGCGCGGGCGCATTGGCGGTGGGCGTTGCGGTGGAGTCGCGCAGCTCGCGATTGCAGGCGCTGGAGTTCAGTCGTTTTGCGGCGAAGCTGAGCTACTCGATGCAACCGGGCCCTAGCGATTCGATGCGCTACCCCGGCGACGGGCCGTTCGACAAGCGTCTGGGTTATTCCTCGCTGGATGAGTTTCTGCCGCGTCTGCTCAAGCGCGATTATCTGATTACCGATCAGGTGCGTTTCTCTCCCGACCTGCTGGCCTACAGCAAGCGTGGCCTGTTCGTGCCCTATGAGGAGAAGACCCAGGCCGGGCTGTCGATCACCGATTGCCGTGGTACGGACCTCTACCAGTTCCGCTATCCGCAACAGTTCTATCCCAACTTTGCTGCCATCCCGCCGCTGATCGTGCACAGCCTGCTGTTTATCGAAAACCGCGACCTGCTCGATCCGGACCAGCCGCTGGCCAACCCGGCAGTGGATTGGCCGCGCTTTGTCAAAGCAGCGATTTCCCAGGTCTCCAAGATGGTTGGCCTGCCGGGCCAGTCAGCCGGGGGTAGCACGCTGGCAACGCAGTTGGAAAAGTATCGTCACTCTCCGGATGGCCTGACTCAGTCCAGCTCGGAGAAATTGCGGCAGATGATTTCAGCCAGCGTGCGCGCTTATCAGCCGGGTCAGCAAACCCTGCAAGCGCGCCAGCGAGTGGTACGTGACTACCTCAATAGCGTCCCGTTATCAGCGGTGCCAGGCCATGGTGAAGTGCATGGCATGGCCGAAGGTTTGCGCGTCTGGTATGGCGCGGATTTCGCCAAGACCAATCAGACGCTGGCGTCCACCGCAACCGATCAACAAAGCCTGGCCGCGCGAGGGCTGGCGTTGCGCGAGGTGCTGTCATTGGTCATCGCTCAGCGTCGGCCTTCGTATTATCTGGCCAAGGGCCGGGAAGAACTGGCTGAGCTGACTGACAGCCATATCCGACTGCTGACTCAGAATCAGGTGATTGACCAGGCCCTCGCCGATGCCGCGCTGAAAAGCTCGGTGAGCTATCGCAACTGGGTGGAGCAGCCGACCCTCCAGGCCATCGAGACCAATAAAGGCATCAGCGTGGCACGCAGCCGATTGTCGGCGCTGCTCAATCGGCCGCTGTACGACCTTGATCGCCTTGACCTGTCCGCAACCACGACGCTGCAAAGCGACTTGCAAGGCCAGGTCAGCCAGTATCTACGGGACCTGGCAAATCCGGCGTTTGCGGCTCAGGTCGGGTTACTGGGTGAACGCCTGTTGACCCCAGCCAGCACGGCGCAAGTGCGCTATAGCTTTACCTTGTTCGAGCGCGGGCCGGATGGCTCTCGCGTCAGGGTGCAAACCGACAGCACCGACCAGCCCTTCGACATCAACGAAGGCAGCAAGCTTGAACTGGGTTCCACCGCGAAGATGCGCGTGCTGACCACTTACCTGGAAATCATCGCCGAGTTGCATGATCGCTACGCCGCTTCCAGCAACGCCGTACTGAACAAGACCCCCGTGGTGGATCAGGATCGCCTGACTCGCTGGGCGGTGGATTATCTGCTGCAGAACAAAGACCGCGACCTGTCGAAAATGCTCTCGGCAGCGCTGGATAGGCGTTACTCCGCCAGCCCCGGCGAAAGTTTTTTTACCGGCGGCGGGATGCATCACTTCAATAACTTTCGCAAAGAAGACGACGGTCGCCTGCCGACCTTGCGCGAAGCGCTGCGCGAGTCGATCAACCTGCCGTTTATCCGCCTGATGCGTGACATCGTGCGCTACAGCACCTACGAAGCGCCGAGCAATAGCGCCGAATTGCTCAAGGATGACAACGACCCCCGCCGCCAGGAATACCTGAGCCGCTTCGCCGATCGCGAGGGCTCGGTGTTCCTGCTGCGGTTCTGGAAGCGCTACAAGGACAAGACCACACAGGAACGGCTCGACACCTTTCTGGATGGCATCCACCCGACAGCCATCAGGCTGGCGGCGGTGCATCGCTATCTGCTGCCGAACGCTGATCAGCCCACCTTCAACGCCTTTATCCGGGCGCACATGGCCGAAGCGAAAGTGGGCCCGAAACTCAGCGAAAAACGCCTCGAAGATTTGTACGAAAGTTACGGCCCCGGCAAGTACGACCTGCCAGACCAGGGCTATATCGCCAAGGCGCACCCGCTGGATCTGTGGTTGGTGGGTTATCTGCTCAAACACCCGGATGCGCAGTTCAAGGATGCAGTTGCCGCCAGCCAGTTTGAGCGCCAGGAGGTGTATGGCTGGTTGTTCAAGAGCCGCCATAAAGGGGCCCGGGACAGTCGCATCAGGACCATGATGGAAGTCGAGGCGTTCCTCGATATTCATCAGCGCTGGCAGCGCGTCGGTTATCCGTTTGACCATCTGGTGCCTTCGCTGGCCACGGCTATTGGCAGCTCCGGGGATCGCCCGGCAGCCCTGGCCGAGTTGATCGGCATCATCCAGAACGATGGCATTCGCCTGCCGACCCTGCGTATCGACAGCCTGCACTTTGCCGCCGACACCCCTTACGAAACCCGGCTGGCCAACAACCCGGAATTGGGCAAACGGGTATTGCCGTCTGAAGTGGCGGCGGCCATGCGCGAAGCGCTGTCACAGGTGGTGGACGGCGGGACAGCCAAGCGCGTCTACGGGAGTTTCAAACTCCAGGACGGTACCGTGCTGGCGATGGGTGGCAAGACAGGCACCGGCGACAACCGCATTGAAAGCGTCGGCTCCGGCGGGCGGATCCTCAGTTCACGGGCGGTCAACCGCACCGCCACCTTTGTGTTTTACCTGGGCGACAACCACTTCGGAACCCTGACCGCCTTCGTCCCTGGCCGCGCGGCGGAAGGCTTTCGCTTTACCTCGGCATTGCCGGTTCAGGTGCTCAAGGGGATGGCGCCGATTCTGAATCCGTATCTGGACCCGGGGAGTCATACGAGGTGTGAAGTCATCACAACACAGCTGTAGAGCTGACCGAGGTTACGAGGGCTGCGAAAGACAGATTGCGGTTCGCAGCCTTCGGCAGTTCCTACAGGTCCGGTGTTGGATGGTGGACAGCTTTGGGTCATCCCACCGCCAAACAAGAACCATTCGTCTTTATCCCTTGCATACACATTAAGATATATCTTAAGGTATATCTAACGTGTAACAGGAGATGAAGAAATGCGTGATGACCATCACCACAATGACCACCGCCCACACCCTCGCGAACATGGCGATGGGCGCGATGGCTTTGAGAAACGCCCTGGCCGTGAACGTGGCGGGCGTGGGCCTCGGGTGTTCGCCCCCGGGGACCTGAAATTACTGCTGCTGGCGCTGATCGCCGAGCAGCCGTGCCATGGCTATGACTTGATCCGCCAGATCGAAGGCATGTTCGACGGCGCCTACAGCCCCAGCCCTGGGGTGATCTACCCGACCCTGACCTTCCTCGAAGAAAGCGAGCTGATCGAAGGCAACGCCCAGGGTGGCAAAAAACACTATGCCGTCACCCCCGCCGGTCGCACATCGCTGGCAGAGCAGGCGATCGCGCTGGATGGCGTGCGCATGCGCATCGACGTCAGCAAACGCTCGTTGCGCGGCCATGACCGCCCGGCTGAAATCCACGAGGCGGTGCATAACCTGCGCCATGCCTTGCAGTTACATCACGGTCGCTGGAGCCCGGAAGAAATCCTGCGGGTTCGCGACCTGCTCAATAACACCGCCAAAGCCATCGTCGATGGCCCCCCATCAGCATCGGAGAAGTCGGTATGAATTCGCAGCAAGGCATCCACCGCGTCAGCCATGAGATCAAGCGTCGCAAGCTTGAAGTGCTGCGCGTGACAGACATCACCCCGAAAATGCGCCGCATCACTCTGCACGGGCCGGACCTGACCGGCTTTATCAGCCTGGGCACCGATGACCACGTGAAGCTGATTTTTGCCACTACGCCTGAAGAACAAGCCGCGCTGGATAGCTTTGTACCCGGCGCGCCGAGTGATGGGCCCAAACCGGTGATGCGTGACTACACGCCGCGCCGCTATGACTCGGCCAGCGGTGAGCTGGACATCGACTTCGTCCTGCATGGCGACGGCCCCGCTGCCAGCTGGGCTGAACAGGCCGAGCCAGGGCAGTTTCTGCACATTGCCGGGCCGCGTGGGTCGATGATCGTGCCGGACATTTTCGACAGCTATCTGTTGATCGGTGACGAAACCGCCCTGCCCGCCATAGCCCGCCGCCTCGAAGAACTTCCGGGCCATCGCAACGCTTTGGTAGTCGTCGAAGTGGCCGACCAGGGCGAGCAGCAGGTGTTCGACAGCCAGGCGCAGGTCGATGTGATCTGGATTGTGCGCGGCGAACAGAACCTGTTGGACGTCACCCGCCGCCTGGAAATGCCCGAAGGCAAACTGTATGCCTGGGTAGCGACCGAGTCAGGCTTGTCGCGCAAGCTACGCCGGGTGCTGCTGGATGAGTTCGGGCTGGAAGAAGAGCTCGTCAAGGCGGCCGGGTATTGGCGGATTGATGGGACGGACGCCGAATAACCGCGAGGTGAAGAGGCACTGGCAAACACATACCAACCCAAATTAAACACCGACCTGTGGGAGCGAATTCATTCGCGAAGGCGGTGTTTCAACCAACGGATATGCATCGGATGTACCGGCCTCTTCGCGAATGAATTCGCTCCCACAGGGTTCCGTACTTCATCTTCCAGAGAATCGGTCCACCCCAAGCAACCCCAGCGCAATCACGATAAACCCCAGCAATATCCCGCCGGCATTGGTGAACGCTTCGACGTAGCCAATATTGCCGACGTTGATAAACGGGTACATGTAGTCGCCGATGTAACTGCCCCTGAGCAGCACGTAGGAGAAGTAAACCACGGGGTACAGCATCCACAGCACTACGTGTCTGAGTTGCAACACGCCCTTGGGTACGTACAGCCACCAGTACAGCACGAACGCCAGGGGCATCACGTCGTGCAGCAACTCGTCGGCGATCCACTGCCAGCCTTCAGGTTGCCAGAGATGGCGCAGCAGCACGTTATAGGCCAGCCCCACCAGCACGATACTGGCCGCAATACCGCCGCACACCACGGGCAGGCGAAAGAATCGCTGCGCGGGGGAGTCCCGATTCATAAAGGCGCAGGTGAGCGCCACCGCCACGAGGGTGTTGGTCCATACCGTGAAGAAACTGAAAAACCGCACCAGTCCGCCCGTCAGGCTGGCGTCGTCAGCCCAGCGTGCGATGAGAACCAGATAAAGCTGAATGGCCAACCCTGTCCAACCCAGGCAGGCGGTGATGAGTGTGTAACGGCGCGATCCTTGCGCTTTCGGCATATCGTTGCGGTGCATCGTTAATTCCTTGAGGCCCGGCATTCCAACCGGGCGAAGTTACCAACCCTTGCTGCGGTGCAACTTCACGTAGAGCGCCTCGACCTTCTCCCTGGCCCAAGGCGTCTTGCGAAGAAATGTCAGGCTGGACTTGATGCTTGGGTCGCTCTTGAAGCAGCGAATATCAATGCGTTCAGCCAGGCCTGACCACTCGTAATGCTCAACCAGTGCGTTGAGGATCTGTTCCAGTGTCACGCCGTGCAAAGGATTGGAATGGGGTGTCGTCATGCGGAACCTTCAAGCTTGAGGAGTAGGGGCATTTCCCGAGAGCTGCGCACCTTAGCCGAGCCTTCAGACAGCGGGAAGAGCTTAGCGTGCGAAGCCGATGCATTGGCAGTCAGCTTACGCCCTTGGCGCATGTAGGACGCATCCGAAAAGTTCCCCTTGGCGCCCCACAAAGAGATGTTATATTGTAACAGTAGATGTCCATCTCAATGCTTCTCCTGCCTACTGCCAAGGAAACCCCGCATGTCCCGCTCGTCAAGAAATCTGCTCTGGCACCTCACTCCCCTGGCGGCTGCGATGCTGTTGGCTTCGCCCACTCATGCAGCCAATGCGGTGGACCTTGCGCCACAAGTGATTACGGCCAATCCGTTGGGCAGTGATCAGTTGGCATCGCCTGCGACGGTGCTTGAAGGTGATGAGCTGACCTTTGCGCAAAAAGGCAGCCTGGGCGAGACGCTCAACAAACAGCCCGGGGTTTCGTCCTCGTACTTCGGGCCAGGTGCCAGTCGGCCGATCATTCGCGGCCAGGACGGCGACCGGATTCGCATCCTGCGCAATGGCGTCGGCGCGCTGGACGCCTCGTCACTGTCCTATGACCACGCGGTGCCGCTGGACCCGGTGAATGTCGAGCGCGTTGAAATCGTACGTGGCCCGGCGGCCTTGTTGTATGGCGGCAGCGCCATCGGCGGCGCGGTCAATACCTTCGACAACCGCATCCCCACCGAGGCCATTGAAGGCATTCACGGTGCAGGAGAATTGCGTTATGGCGGCGCCGACACCACGCGCAGCAGCGCCGGCAAACTCGAAGCGGGCAACGGCCAGTTCGCCCTGCACATCGACGCCAACGCCCGGGAATTCAACGACCTGCGGATCCCCGGCTACGCCCGCACCAGTGAACAGCGCGCCAACGAAGAAGGCACTGATAAAAAGCATCGGCTGAGCAATAGCGACGGGCGTCAGGATGGCGGCGCGGTGGGCGGTTCGTACACTTGGGATGACGGCTATGCGGGCTTGTCCTACAGCAACTACGACTCCAATTACGGCTCTCCTGCTGAACAGGATGTGCGCATCCGCATGCAGCAGGAGCATTACGCGTTTGCCTCGGAGATTCGCAACCTGGCCGGGCCGTTTACGTCGGTGAAACTGGACGCCGGTTACACCGATTACGAGCATCGGGAAATCGAAGGCGGCGAAGTCGGCACCACCTTCAAGAACAAGGGTTATGAAGCCCGCGTCGAAGCCCGTCATCAGCCGCTAGGGCCGGTGGAAGGCGTGGTCGGCGCGCAGGTCACCCGTGGCGAATTCTCGGCGCTGGGCGAAGAGGCTTTTGTCCCGCAGACCGATACCAACGCAGGCGCGCTGTTCATCCTCGAAGAACTGCAAGCCACCGAACGCCTGAAGCTGAGCCTGGGTGGACGCGTGGAACACACCACCGTCGACCCGGACGCCAAGGGCAACGAGCGTTTCGCCAGCGCCGAAACCTCGAGCAGTTTTACCGCTGGTAGCCTGTCGTCCGGCGCGATCTACACCCTGACGCCCATCTGGTCCTTGGCTGCCACCCTGGGTTACACCGAACGCGCACCCACCTTCTATGAGCTGTACGCCAATGGCGCCCACGTCGCGACCGGTACTTACGAGCGCGGCGACGCCGGGTTGTCCAAGGAGAAAGCCGTGTCCAGCGACCTGGCGCTGCGCTTTGACAGCGGCACACACAAAGGCAGCGTCGGGGTCTTCTACAGCCACTTCTCCAACTACATCGGGCTGTTGGGCAGTGGTCGTAACCTGAATGATGACGGCGAAGAAGACGCCGATGGCATCCCGGAATACAACTACTCCGGCGTTCGCGCACGCTTCAGTGGCTTCGAGGCGCAGGATCACTGGAAGCTTGGGCAAAACCAGTACGGCAGCCTGGCGCTGGAGCTGTCCGGCGATTACACCCGTGCCAAGAACCTCGACACCGGCGAAGCCCTGCCACGCATCGCACCGCTGCGTCTGAATAGCGGCCTGTTGTGGGAGCTGGACAAGTGGCAGGCACGTATTGATGTGGAGCACGCCAGCTCACAGCATCGCGTGCCGGAGAACGAAACCGGCACGGACGGCTACACCACGCTGGGCGCAAGTGCCGGGTACAGGTTTGATCTGGCGGGCAGTCAATGGCTGGCGTTCGTCAACGGCGAAAACCTGACCAACCAGACCGTACGCTATGCGAGCTCGATCCTGCGCGACATCGCCCCGGCGCAAGGCCGCAGCGTTGAGGTGGGGTTGCGCACGACGTTCTGATCAAATCAATAACCGGCCACCCCGTGCAAGATGCGGGTGGCCATGAGGCGAACGCGCCCCTTGTGGGAGCGAGCTTGCTCGCGAAGGGGCCGGGACATCCGAATATATTTCTGGGGGTAGGAGCATTGCCTTCGCGAGCAAGCTCGCTCCCACCGAGAACTGTGTTGAGCGTGGAGTCCTGGGGGATTTCAGGCAAACATAGAATTTCCCGCGTTAGATCCCAAAGCCCTTCCCCCCCGCACTATTGCAATCCCCGCAATGATCCATGTCAGTTTCCGCGCTGTTTACGCATCCGTTAGGCCCCTATCATTACGCACTGCCCGCTGAACCGATTTTGCAACTGCTTTCGTCTTGCAGAGCGGCGACATAACGCCACATGCATTCCTCTCCAGATAACTCGAAAAGAACGATACCCATGTCTGCCCACACGCGACGTTTTTTGGCTTTTGCCCTGCCCGCTCCTTCCCGCCTTACCTTCACCGCCCGAGTCATCGGCCTCACTGCCGCAGGCCTTGCGGGTTGCGTTCATGCCGCGCCCGCCTTCGACAGTGATTCACCGTGGATGCTGGGCGACTGGAATGGTAAGCGCAGCGAGCTTTCGCAACAGGGCTACGACTTCAAGCTCGACTACACCTCCGAGACCGGCTCCAACCTGCACGGCGGTTACCGCCATGACAACGCAGTGCGCTACAGCGATCAGTACGCCCTTGGCGCGCATCTGGATCTGCAGAAGATCCTCGGCTGGCATGACGCCGAGTTCCAGCTGACTGTGAACAACCGCAACGGCGACAACATCAGTAATGACCGGGTCAGCGATCCTCGTACCGGTACCTTGTCTTCGTCCCAGGAAGTCTGGGGCCGGGGCAGCGTGACCCGCCTGACGCAGCTCTGGTATCAGCAGAAATTCTTCGACCAGGCGCTGAGCATCAAACTCGGCCGCTTTAATCAGGGCGAAGATTTCGGCAGTTTCCCGTGTGATTTCCAGAACCTGGCCCTGTGCGGTGCCCAAGTCGGCAACTGGGACGGCGGCACCGTTTACAACTGGCCGATTAGCCAATGGGCGATGCGCGCCAAGTACCAGATCAATCCTGAGGTGTTCGCCCAGGTCGGAGTGTTCGAACAGAACCCATCCAATCTGGACAACGACAACGGCTTCAAGCTCAGCGGCAGCGGCACCCAGGGCATGGTTCTGCCCGTCGAGCTGGTCTGGTCGCCGAAGGTTGACGGCCTGCCTGGCGAATACCGCGCCGGTTATTACTACAGCACCGCTGACAGCCAGGACGTCTACAAAAGCGGCAATGGCCAGTCCGCCGCCTTGACGGATGGCACCTATCGCAGCGCTTCGAGCAAACACGGCATGTGGCTGAACCTGCTTCAACAGGTCACCAGCAACGCCAGCGATCAGAGCCGTGGCTTGAGCGTCTTCGCCAACGCCACGATGCATGACAAGAAAACCAACAAGGTCGACAACTACGTGTCACTCGGCGGGTTCTACAAAGGCCCGTTCGATGCCCGTCCCAAGGACGACATTGGCCTTGCTGTCGCGCGCATCCACGTCAATCCGGCCTACCGCAAGAACGCGGCTGCACAGAATCAGGCAGCAGCGGTGTACGACTACAACGATCCGGCCTTCATGCCCTTGCAGGACACCGAGTACAACGCCGAGCTGTATTACGGCGTGCACGTGAGCAATTGGCTGACGGTGCGCCCCAATCTGCAGTTCATTCGGCACCCCGGTGGCGTGAACCATGTGGACGATGCGCTGGTGGCTGGCTTGAAAATTCAGTCGTCGTTCTGACCGACGGCTGATTTCTGCTGTCATTAGTTCGTATCAACAACTAGTTTCAAAGTATTGCAGCGAATTCTTCACTGAATCCTGTGCGAAAAACAAAGCGTCAATCACTTAATCTGTCTTGGAGATTCACACTATGAGCACTGACGGTGCTTTGAGTAGACATCGCCTGCTACCGACGTTGCTCGGGGCGGTGATACTGCTGATGGGCCTGGTCCTGCTGGGCCTGGGTATCAAACTGCTGCAAGTCGGCGGTTCGATGTACTACCTGCTGGCCGGTATCGGCCTGGCAATCACGGGCGTGCTGCTCATTACCGGGCGTCGCGCGGCTTTTGGCCTGTATGCCGTGATCCTGTTCGCGAGCACCGTCTGGGCATTGTGGGAAGTGGGTCTGGACTGGTGGCAGTTGGTGCCGCGCCTGGCCTTGTGGTTTGCGATCGGCATCGTCTTGCTGCTGCCATGGTTCCGTCGCCCGGTGCTGCGTGGGCAGCCTGGCGGCATGGGCACCAGCGGCCTGACCGTTGCCGTGGTGCTGGCCGGTGTTGCTGCATTGGCGAGCCAGTTCACTAACCCGGGTGAAATCAAAGGTCAGCTGGATCGCGAGACGGCTGGCACCACCAGCGCCGCGCCTGCCATGCCTGATGGCGACTGGCAGTCCTATGGCCGTACCGGGTTTGGCGATCGCTATTCGCCACTGGCGCAGATTACGCCCGCAAACGCCAACAAACTGGTACCGGCCTGGACCTACCGCACCGGTGACATCCCAGGGCCGAACGATCCGGGTGAAACCACCGCCGAGAACACGCCGCTCAAAGTCAACGGCATGCTCTATGTCTGTACCCCGCACAGCCAGGTCATCGCCCTGGACCCGGACACCGGCAAGGAAATCTGGCGCTACGATCCGAAGATCAGCACCCAGAATGCGGCCAACTTCAAAGGCTGGGCGCACATGACCTGCCGTGGCGTGTCGTATCACGATGACGCCGCCTACGCTGCCGCCCCCGCGCAGAGCCCTGCAACACCGGCAGTGGCCTCGGCTGACAGCAACGTCTGCCCGCGTCGTATCTTCCTGCCAACGGCCGACACCCGCCTGATCGCGCTGAACGCCGACACCGGTAAAGTCTGTGAAGACTTCGGCAACAAAGGCGCCATCGACCTCAGTGCCAACATCGGCACCTTCGCACCGGGCGGCTACTACTCCACGTCGCCACCTGCAGTGACCAAGGACTTGGTGGTGATCGGTGGTCACGTGACCGACAACGTTTCTGTGGATGAGCCTTCGGGCGTGATCCGTGCGTTCGACGTGCACACCGGCCGCCTGGTCTGGAACTGGGACAGCGGCAATCCGGACGACACGACTCCTATTGCGGCCGGTCAGTCCTACACCCGCAACTCGCCCAATATGTGGTCGATGTTCGCGGTCGACGAAAAGCTGGGCATGCTCTACCTGCCAATGGGTAACCAGACCCCGGATCAATGGGGCGGCGACCGCACTGACGAGTCCGAGAAATACAGCGCCAGCATCGTTGCCCTGGACATCGCAACCGGTAAAGTCCGCTGGAACATGCAGCTGACTCACCATGACCTGTGGGACATGGACGTGGGCGGTCAACCGACCCTCATGGACATGAAGACAGCCGACGGCATCAAGCCTGCCGTGCTGGTATCGACCAAACAGGGCAGCATCTACGTGCTGGACCGCAGCAATGGTCAGCCGATCATCCCGATCAATGAAGTGCCGGTGCCACAAGGCGCGGTTGCAGGTGATCGTACGTCGCCTACCCAGCCAAAATCCGACTTGAACTTCATGCCGCCGCCGTTGAAAGAACGCGACATGTGGGGCGTCACGCCGTTTGACCAGGCGTTGTGCCGGATCGACTTCAAATCCCTGCGCTACGAAGGCCCGTTCACGCCGCCATCGCTGCAAGGCTCGCTGGTTTATCCGGGTAACTTCGGCGTGTTCGACTGGGGCGGCATTTCGGTGGATCCGGTACGCCAGATCGCGTTCGTCAACCCAAGCTACATGGCGTTCCGCTCCAAGCTAGTGCCTGCGGCAGAAGTCGAAGGTGGGCCGGGCCGCAAGAGCGAAACCGAAGGCGTACAGCCGAACAAAGGCGCGCCGTACGGCGTGATCCTCGAAGCGTTGCTGTCGCCGATGGGCTTGCCTTGCCAGGCGCCGGCCTGGGGTTATGTTGCGGCAGTGGACCTGACCAATCATCAGACCATCTGGATGCACAAGAACGGCACCGTGCGTGATAGCGCGCCGGTTCCGATCCCGTTGACCATGGGCGTTCCAAGCCTGGGCGGTACGTTCACCACCGCCGGTGGTGTGGCGTTCCTCAGCGGTACGCTTGACCAGTATCTGCGTGCTTACGATGTTCGTAACGGCAAGCAATTGTGGGAAGGCCGCCTGCCAGCAGGCGCTCAAACCACGCCGATGACGTACACCGGCAAGGACGGCAAGCAATACGTGCTGGTCGTGGCGGGTGGTCACGGTTCGCTGGGGACCAAGCAGGGAGATTACGTGATGGCGTTCAAACTGCCTGATTGATGGTTGTTTGATGTGATCTGTATGAAAAAGCGGCTATCGAGAGATGGCCGTTTTTTTGTCTTTTGTGTACATATCCGTTGTTGCAGTAACGGCTACTTGAGGTTGCGCCCTTACGGCGCCTCACTTTTGAAAGCCGGAATGCCGGCCCAGCCAAAAGTAAGCAAAACGCTCTTGCCCCACCACTCGGCACCTCGCCTAGGCTCGGTGTACCCGCCCGCAGACCTTGAACCGTGGGCCGCCGCAAAGGGCCATCCCTGGCCCATCGCGGCTAACCCGGCGTCCTGCCGGGTTGCCCACGGTTCAAGCCCTGCGTTCGGCCAGCGTGGTTTGACGGGGCGCTTAAGATCAAAATCAAAAGCAGATCAAAAGCAGATCAAAAGCAGAACCGGATCACTGTAGGAGCCAACTTGTTGGCGAGGCATTGGACCTGTGTTGCCAAGAATGTCGCCTCGCGAACAAGTTCGCTCCTACCGACTATCACCGAACCAGTGAGAGCGAATTCATTCGCGATAAGGTCAGTACATCCGAAGCATTTTTATGGGTCTTGATATCGCCTTCGCGAATGAATTCGCTCCCACAGGTACGATGGTTTGCCAGTCACACCGCGCCATCGTTCATCGTCCGGATGCGGTCCAGACCAAGCCCGCTCCCACAAGATTAGTGTTGAACCCGTGGGAGCGAGCTTGCTCGCGAAGACAGTGTTTCAGACTCAGAAATGAGTCGGATGTACCGGCCTCTTCGCGAGCAAGGTGGAGCGCCACCCCGGTGGCTCCCACAGTATGGAGATTTGCCAGTCACACCGCGTCATCTTCCGGATCTGACCAGACCAAGCGCGCGCCTACAGTTGAAATGCGATCCGAGCGAGCTTGCTCGCGATAGCGCCAGCTAATACGAACCAAATCTCATTGACCCACAGTCGATCTTGACCATGTGCCAGGACGCGATAGTGCAGGCGCCACAAATTGCGACTTGTGGCAGGCCGAGCGCAGGTATTGCGTAGTGGGGAGCCCGGCATGGATGCCGGGCTAGCCGCACCGGGCCATGGATGGCCCATTGCGGCGTCCCCACGGAGCAATGCCGGAGCGAGGGAAGTCTGAGCTCAGCGAAGACCCGGACAAAGGAGCGAGACCTTTTGGTTACTTTTGGGGCGTTTGCCAAAAGTGACCCGCCGTAAGGGCGGAACCATAACTAGTCGTTACAAAAATAATGGATATGTACCCAATCACATACCCCCAAACACCCTACTTCTCAATCACTTCCCCCCGCACCGGCGCCAACCGCGCAATCAGGCGGTTCTGGTTGGGCACAGAAACACCCTCGGCATCCATCGCATCAATCAAGTCCTCAACCAACGCATTGAAATCACTGCGGGTCAGGTTCAGCCCCTTGTGAGCCTCCGCAAGCGTATCGCCGGTGTATTTGCACGGCCCGCCTGCCTCAACACACAAATGCTCGGTCAACTTGTCCCGCAGCCGCGTGATGTCGACTTTCTTGAAGTGTTCGACAATGCGCTGGTCTTTGGCAACGTTCAGCAACATGCCTTCAACAATCCGCTGGATCCCCGCTCGCTGGCCAAGGGCTTGATAGAGGCTGTCGTCCTTGGGCGGCTGTTGCGCGCAGCCGGCCAGCAGGACCAGCATCAAACAGGCGAGTAATTTAAGCCGCATGTCAGAAGCTCCCCTGAATGGACAGATAAGCCCCGTTCTGGTCATCCAGCGTGGCGATTTCGCCCAGTTTGGCGTAGGCCAGAATCACCGACAGGTGCTTGTTGGGGAAATAGCCGACAAACACATCCGCCCAATCGCTCTCACCGGCGAACGACAGGTTGTCCGGCTTCTCCCGATATTCGACGCCCAGTGCCCAACGCGGATTGAACAGCACCGCGACAGATCCCTCTTTAAGCAAGCTGCGGGTATCACGCCGGTCGCCGCCAAAACCCAGAAGACCGGTTTCGTTGGCGCGGCTGTAACGCACGCCGCCGTTAAGCACCACGTTGTAGCCAAACGCCGCCCCCATGAACAAACGGCTGGCTGTCAGGTAGCCCTCGACATCCGAGTCCCGCTTGGCGCCGATCAGGCTGGGGATCAGGAAGTCGTTCTGCTTTTTGTATTCGATGCCCAGCGACACCTGCGGCAGGCGGTCGTAGATCAGGTCGCCAAACAGACGCACTTTTAAGCCGAAGATGTCCTGAGTCAGATTGTCTTCCGGCAGGCTCAGGTTTTTCTGCAGAGTGCCCAGGTCAAATCGCTGGTGAGCGTAGGAAAGCTCCACACGGTTGCCATAGGCCACCGACATGCCCGCGACGTCCAGGGTGTAATCCGGCAAATCCACATGGGTCGCGAAGACACTGGAGCCCCATTCGCCCTGCTCGCCATAGCCGGTCAGCACCGCCCAGGGGGTAATGCCGCCGCCCGCAGCACCTTCAATGCTGGAGCCGCCACCGGTGGCAATCAAACGACCGTTATCGGCCTCGGCAAACTGCACGAAGGCACCCAACACGCAACTCAGAACCACCGAATATCTATGAGACATAGCTTAATGAACCATCAGGCTGAGTGTAGATAAAGACTTGGCCATCCACGCTTCAAACGCCGCGGCAGTCAGCGGACGACTGATCAGGTAGCCCTGCGCCGTGTCGCAGTTCCAGCGGTCGAGCAGGACCAGGCTGTGCTCATACTCGACCCCTTCGGCGACCACTTTGAGGCCCAGGTTGTGGCTCATTTCGATGGTCGAGCGCACGATCACGGCGTCTTCGCTGGTTTCATCCAGGTTGCGCACAAACGACTGATCGATTTTCAGTTCCTGCACCGGCAGCCGCTTGAGGTGCGCCAGCGACGAATAACCGGTGCCGAAATCGTCAATGGACAGGCTGATGCCACACTCGCGCAGGCGGTTGAGCACCACCAGCGCCTGCTCCGGCTCACGCATCACTGCGCTTTCGGTGATCTCGAAAATCAGCTGTTCAGCCGGGACCCGATACAGCTTGAGCAGGCCCATGACGCGATCGGCCAGGTCACCACTGAGCAGGTCGTCAGCAGAAATATTCACCGAGACCTGAACCAGCAGGCCACTCTGCGCCCACTCGGCCATCTGCCGCATCGATTCTTCGATAACCCAGTTGGTGAGGATCTGAATGCTGCCAGTGCGCTCGGCCAGCACGATGAATTCGGCTGGCGATACGTTGCCAAATTGCGGGTGGTGCCAGCGCAATAGCGCTTCGGCCTGGCGGACAATGGCCTGGCGGATATCCAGCTTGGGCTGGTAATGCAGTTGCAGTTCGCCTTTTTTTGCCGCCTGACGCAAATCACGGATCAGGCTGATCTGGCGCTGGTGGGCCAGGTCACGACCGTCTTCATAGACCTGCAAACGCCCTGGCATGTGCAAGGCATCGCGGCGCGCAATCGCGGCACGCTGGAGCAATTCATCCACGGAGTTGCCATGGGCGGGGTAACCGACGATGCCGATGGTGCACTCAAGCACCACGTCATTGCCGTCCACGTGCTGGGTCTGACTCAGCATGCGCTGCAACCGGTCAGCCGATGCCACGGCGCCGTCGCTGCCGATGTGGTCCAGCAGCAGGAGGAATTCGTTGGCCGTCAGCCGCGCCAGGGTATCGCCGGGATTCAGTGTTGCCTTGAGCTCCTGACCGATGTCTCGCAACAGTTGATCGGTGCCCGTCGCGCCGCAGCTTTCGTTGATCGCCAGATAGTTGTCGATACCCAGGCACAGTATCGCCATGGGGCGCTGCGCCGAAATAGAGCTGCCCAGGCGCTCCATCGCCAGCGCACGGTTGGGCAAGCCTGTCTGGGCATCATGCAGGGCGTTGTGCGCCAGCTGGTCCTCACGCACCGCAATGCCTTGCTGCATCGTGTTGATGGCCACCGCGAGCATGCCCAGCTCATCGCTGCGCGCCATTTTCACTGGCGTTTTGTAGTCGCCATCACCAATGCGTTTGGCCGCCAGCGCCAGCGCACGCACCGGCAGCGAAACACTGCGGGCCAGGATCAGCGTGCCGACCAGCGAAGCCAACAAGGCGATGATCGAGATCCAGAAGATTTTCTCGTCGAGCGGCGCGAAGGCCATCAACGCTTTATCGATAGGGCTTTGCAGCAAGGCGAAGACCTGCTCCTGATCGCCTTCGATGTTATCCAGCACCATGCTCTGGCTGAGAAAACTCAGGCTGGCGTGCTCAGTCATGCCGATCTGGCCCTGGGATGAGCCCAGCATCAGTTTGATCAGACTGGCGCGCATTTCTTCGGGCTGCGTGCTGATCATTCGGCCCGGCTGGCCCGCTTCAGTGGTGAGGAATGAGACTTCCAGGCCACTCATGGAACGCAAGGCCTGGGCCAGTTCGTCATCCATGCTGAAACCCATCACCACACGGCCAATCGGCAAGGGCGCCAGTACCGTGCTTTCGACCAGCAGGTGCGGCATACCGCCAATCGGGACGATGACCATGGATTGGTTCTTGCGCTTGGCATCGCGCAATGACTTGTCGAAGCGGAACCTGGAGCCCTCGGCAATTGCCGACACGGTGCTGGCAACAACAGTGCCGTCCATGCTCAGCAGGAACATGTCACTGGCGCCAATGCGTCCGCCATGGTTGAGCAGTACTGAGCGAATGGTCGACGCATCGGAGCTGGCCACGGCGTCGCGAAAGCCGAAATCGGCTGACATCAACTGCACACCATCGCGCAGCCGCTTGCCGCGCATGTCCATCAGGTCTTCAAACACCCGAGAGCCAACCTCCAGCTGAGTCTGGGCCTGGGAACGGACCGCGTCGCTGGTGGCGACCTTGACTGCGAAGAACACCGCTGCAACCACGATCAGCAGCAGGGCGGTCAACACGCAGGCGATGCGCGCCTGAAAGCTGGTGCGCAGGTTCATCAATGAGTGGCCTTGTGGAAAGCATCGCCAAATGCACTGGAGGAAGGGGCAGGCGCTGCGTCTTCGGCGCTGACTTCAACCTCCAGCGCGAAGTCTTTTTTCAGGCCCGCAGCGGGCACGTCGAACTCGCCGCCGCTAATGGGCTGCATGTCTGGCGCCTTGGGGTGCCACAACGTTGCCGAGTAGTGCCCGGCAGGCAATTGATCAAAATTCACGGTGCCATCCTCAGCACTGACTGCGAACCACGGATCATCGGTGACATAAATGTAGCCCAACATCCAGTCATGGATGTTGCAACCGAGTACAACGACTCCAGATTTGTCGAACAGCAGAGGCTCGGACGGCGTGCCGCTGTAAAGGCGCAGCTCGAAGCGCTTGGTGGGCGAGAAGGAGTAGACCTGGTGACGAATGTTGTCGCTGTTGGGGAATTTCACTTCGGTATTGGTGTGCACGGCCAGTACACGGGGGGAAAACTCTTGATCGCGCTGGTCCATGTTGGCTTTGAGCGTCAGCGCTTTGCCGGGCGGGCCTTGCAGGGTCAGCACCGCGCCAGACAGCGGCTTGCCGCTTTTATCCAGGATGCGCGCCGTCAAGCCCGCCGCAGAGGCCGACACGGCGCAGGCGAGCAAACAGGCGGTAACAACAAGAGAAATAGCTTTGTTCATGAAGTCAATCCACAACGGCAAGGCCGAGTCAATAAATGCCAGCCTTGGCAACGAAGTGTCTCGCGAGCAGATTAACTGCAGCGGCACGGAAGATCACGCACCAAATAAGGCATAAGGCCATCATCGAAAGCATATCGACGAAAGGTTGCCTGCAGGCCGTGGGGCGGTATTGTTTTCCTGCTCTTGAACAGGCTATCGACCGCGACCATTGAAACCTGAGAGCCATTGCCCCATCTAAGGTGCATGTTCAATCATGCAGGTGCCCCATGAGCAACCAGCAAGCAGATTCCCAAGACTTACCAGATGATGTGGAAGGCGAGCACGAAGTTACGCTGAACTCCAGCAGCACCACGCTTGCCTTGCCTGGGCAGAATCTGCCGGACAAGGTCTATATCATCCCGATTCACAATCGCCCGTTCTTCCCGGCCCAAGTGTTGCCGGTGATCGTCAATGAAGAGCCGTGGGCCGAAACCCTTGAGCTGGTCAGCAAGTCCGATCATCACTCCCTGGCGCTGTTCTTCATGGACACGCCGCCGGAAGATCCGCGCCACTTCAACACCGACGCGCTGCCGGAGTACGGCACCCTGGTCAAGGTGCACCACGCCAGCCGGGAAAACGGCAAGCTGCAGTTCGTCGCTCAGGGCCTGAGCCGGGTACGCATCAAGACCTGGCTCAAGCACCATCGTCCGCCGTACCTGGTGGAAGTCGAATATCCGCATCAGCCCAATGAGCCGACCGACGAGGTCAAGGCCTACGGCATGGCGTTGATCAATGCGATCAAGGAACTGCTGCCGCTCAACCCGCTTTACAGCGAAGAGCTGAAAAACTACCTCAATCGCTTCAGCCCCAACGACCCGTCGCCGCTGACCGACTTTGCCGCTGCGTTGACCTCCGCCACTGGCGTGGACCTGCAGCAGGTACTCGATTGCGTGCCCATGCTCAAACGCATGGAAAAAGTCCTGCCGATGCTGCGCAAGGAAGTCGAAGTCGCCCGCTTGCAGAAAGAAATCTCTGCCGAGGTGAACCGCAAGATCGGCGAACATCAGCGCGAATTCTTCCTCAAGGAACAGCTCAAGGTCATCCAGCAAGAACTGGGCCTGAGCAAGGACGACCGCAGCGCCGACATCGAACAGTTCGAAGCCCGCCTGGAAGGCAAGACCCTGCCCGCCCAGGCGCGCAAGCGTATTGACGAAGAGATCAACAAACTCAAGGTGCTTGAAACCGGCTCGCCTGAGTACGCCGTGACACGCAACTACCTGGACTGGGCCAGCTCGGTGCCATGGGGTGTGTTCGGCAAGGACAAACTGGACCTCAAGCACGCGCGCAAAGTGCTCGACCAGCATCACGCGGGTCTGGACGACATCAAGTCGCGGATCCTGGAGTTTCTCGCTGTCGGGGCCTACAAAGGCGAAATCAGCGGTTCCATCGTGCTGCTGGTCGGCCCGCCGGGCGTCGGTAAAACCAGCGTCGGCCGCTCGATTGCTGAATCTCTGGGGCGTCCGTTCTATCGCTTCAGCGTCGGCGGCATGCGTGACGAGGCCGAAATCAAGGGCCACCGTCGCACCTACATCGGCGCCCAACCGGGCAAGCTGGTGCAGGCGCTCAAAGATATGGAAGTGATGAACCCGGTCATCATGCTCGACGAAATCGACAAGATGGGCCAGAGCTTCCAGGGCGACCCGGCGTCGGCACTGTTGGAAACCCTCGACCCGGAACAGAACGTCGAATTCCTCGATCACTACCTGGACCTGCGCCTGGACCTGTCCAAAGTGCTGTTTGTCTGCACCGCGAACACGCTGGACTCCATCCCCGGCCCGTTGCTGGACCGGATGGAAGTGATTCGCCTGTCGGGCTACATCACCGAGGAAAAGCTCGCCATCGCCAAGCGTCACCTGTGGCCTAAACAGCTGGAGAAAGCCGGCGTGTCCAAAGGCAGCCTGTCGATCAGTGACACCGCCTTGCGTTCGATCATCGAAGGTTACGCCCGGGAAGCCGGTGTGCGGCAGCTTGAGAAGCAACTGAGCAAAGTCGTCCGCAAAGCGGTGGTGAAGCTGATTGACGAGCCCAAATCGGCGATCAAAATCGGCCCGAAAGATCTGGAAGCCTCGTTGGGCATGCCGGTGTTCCGCAATGAGCAGGTTCTGGCAGGCACCGGCGTGATCACCGGCCTGGCCTGGACCAGCATGGGCGGTGCCACGCTGCCGATCGAAGCAACCCGCATTCACACGCTGAACCGCGGCTTCAAACTCACCGGGCAGTTAGGTGATGTGATGAAGGAATCGGCGGAAATTGCTTACAGCTACGTCAGTTCCAACCTCAAGCAATTCGGCGGTGATCCGACGTTCTTCGACGAAGCCTTCGTGCATTTGCACGTACCCGAAGGCGCCACGCCAAAAGACGGCCCGAGTGCGGGCGTGACCATGGCCAGCGCCCTGCTGTCCCTGGCCCGCAATCAGGCGCCGAAAAAAGGCGTGGCCATGACCGGCGAACTCACCCTGACCGGGCATGTATTGCCGATTGGCGGCGTTCGGGAAAAAGTCATCGCGGCCCGTCGGCAGAAGATCAACGAGCTGATCCTGCCGGAACCCAACCGTGGCAACTTTGAAGAACTACCGGATTACCTGAAAGAAGGCATCACCGTGCACTTCGCCAAACGCTTCGCGGATGTGGCGAAGGTGTTGTTCTAGGCAGCAAAGCTCATTTCTGTAGGACCGGCTTTAGCCGGGAAGGCGGCATTTCTGACGGCATATATGTTGCGGATGTACCGACCTCTTCCCGGCTGAAGCCGGTCCTACAGAATGTGTCGTCATCGGTTATGCTCCAGCTTCGTCCGAAGACTGGAGCCACCATGCCCTCTGCCCGTCTGCTACTCCCGCTAAGTTTTTCTCTCCTGGCTGCCTGCGCGCAGCACCCCAAGCAGGTTGTGACCCTGGAAGAGCAAGGTGATTGCCCGCTCACGCTCAAGACCGGCCAGACCATGATGCTGACCTTGCCGAGCAACCCCACCACGGGTTTTCGCTGGCAGGTGCAGAACCCGGCGCAATCGATCCTGCGCAGCCTGGGCCCAGAGGTTTATAACAACCCGGAGGACAAAAGCATGGTCGGCAGCGCCGGTCAGTCGGTCTGGCGTTATCAGGCAGCGACTGCTGGCAATGGCCGTTTGACGATGGTGTATCAGCAGCCCTGGGCACCGGAAGTAGCCCCTGAGCAGACCTTCGATTGCGCAATAACCGTCAATTGAGGCTCTTTTGCCGCCCTGCGGTCAGATGATGTTTCGGCTTGAGCGCGGATTTGGCTAAAATGCCGCACTTTTCAGCCCGCCGCCGGAATCACCGTGAGCAAAGAACCCGACCGCATTTTCGCCCAGCCGCTAGCCCAGGTGCCGGACTTCGCTTTCAACGAAGACGTGGTGCGGGTTTTCCCGGACATGATCAAGCGTTCAGTGCCCGGTTACCCGACCATCGTCGAAAACCTCGGCGTGCTGGCCGCACAATTCGCTCAACCCAATAGCGTGCTGTATGACCTGGGCAGTTCGCTGGGCGCTGTCACCCAGGCCCTGCGCCGCCATGTGCGCAGCGAGGGCTGCAGCGTTATTGCTGTGGATAACTCAGCGGCCATGGTCGAGCGCTGCAGGGAATACCTCAATGCGCAAGACTCGATGTTTCAGGAGCTGCTGCCCGTCCAGGTGATTGACGGCGACATCCTCGCCCTGGAGTTCCAGCCGGCCTCGGTGGTTGCCCTGAACTTCACCCTGCAATTCATCGCCCCGGATCAACGCCTTGCGCTGCTGAGCCGCATTCGCCAGGCGTTGCTGCCGGGTGGTGCGCTGATCCTTTCCGAGAAACTGCGCTTTGCCGATGAGCAGGAACATGCCTTGCTCACCGACCTGCACATCGCCTTCAAACGCGCCAATGGCTACAGCGATCTGGAAATTGCCCAGAAGCGCAGCGCCATCGAAAACGTCATGAAACCCGACAGCCTCGAAGAACACCGCCAGCGCCTGCTCGACGCAGGTTTCAGCAAGGTGGTGCCGTGGTTCCAATGCCTGAACTTTGCCTCGTTGATTGCCCTGCCATGATTGATCTTGCTCCCCTGGTCCGCCGTCTGGCGGGCACCCCTCTGGCTGAATGGGCCAACGGCCTGCAGGCCCAGCTCGACACGAAAATGGCCAAGGGTCATGGCGACCTGGAGCGCTGGCAAGGTGCGCTCAATGCCTTACCGGATCTGGTCCCCTCGCGCATTGACCTCAAGGACAGCTTTACCCTCGATGTGGAGTGCGACGATGAGACCCGCGCGCAGACCCGCGCCGCGTTGATGGGCCTGTCGCCGTGGCGCAAAGGCCCGTTTGATGTGTTCGGCGTGCACATCGACACTGAATGGCGCTCGGACTGGAAATGGTCGCGAGTGGCGCCGCATCTGGACCTCAACGGCAAGCGCGTGCTGGACGTTGGCTGCGGCAATGGCTACTACCAGTGGCGCATGCTTGGCGCCGGGGCCGACAGCGTGATTGGTGTCGACCCGAATTGGCTGTTCTTCTGCCAGTTCCAGGCCATGCAGCGTTACCTGCCTGATCTGCCCGCATGGCATCTGCCCTTTGCACTGGAAGACCTGCCAGCGCGTCTGGAAGGCTTCGACACGGTGTTTTCCATGGGCGTGCTCTATCACCGCAAATCGCCTATTGATCACCTGTTGGCGCTCAAGGACTGCCTGGTCAAAGGTGGCGAACTGGTGCTGGAAACCATGGTGGTAGAAGGCGACGTGCATCAGGTGCTGGTGCCGGAAGACCGCTATTCGCAGATGCGTAACGTGTGGTTCCTGCCGTCAGTCGCAGCCCTGGAGCTTTGGCTGCGCCGGGCGGGCTTCGTGGATGTACGTTGCGTGGATGTCAGCGTGACGACCACTGAAGAACAGCGCGGCACCGAGTGGATGCGCTATCAGTCGTTGAGCGATTTTCTTAATCCAGAAGATCAAAGCAAAACCGTAGAGGGCCTGCCCGCGCCAATGCGCGCGGTGATTGTGGGGCGTAAGCCGTAGGTCAGCCCTCACCATTCCACTGTGGGTAAATCTTCACCTGCAACCCCGGAAACCTGTAGGAGCTGCCGGAGGCTGCGAACGGCGGTGAGTCAGGCACACCGCTTTCGCAGCCCTCGTAACCTCGGTCAGCTCCTACAGAGCCGAGGTGCATCTGCCACGCGGTTCAATTCAGGCCTTGTAAGCCGCCGCAACAATCAACGCTTTCATCTCTGCCACAGCCGATTTAAAGCCAACAAACAGCGCATGGGCCACCAAGGCGTGGCCGATGTTCAGTTCGTTGATGCCCTTGATAGCCGCTACAGCCTCGACGTTGTGGTAATGCAAGCCATGACCAGCGTTGACGACCAAGCCTTCCGCCAGACCAAACGCTACCCCATCAGCGATACGCTGCAGCTCGTCAGCCACTTCAGCTGGCGTTTGCGCATCGGCATAACGGCCGGTGTGCAGCTCGATGGCGGGCGCGCCGACACGCTTTGACGCGGCGATCTGGCGCTCATCGGCATCAATGAACAGCGACACCTCACAACCGACCTTGCTCAACCGCTCAACGGCGGCCTGAATGCGCGCTTCCTGCCCGGCCACATCCAGACCACCCTCAGTCGTCAGCTCTTGTCGCGTTTCCGGCACCAGGCACACATGAGCGGGACGAATGCGTTCGGCGAACGCGAGCATTTCTTCCGTAACACCCATTTCGAAATTCATGCGGGTTTGCAGCACGTCCTTGAGCAGCAGCACATCGCGCTCCTGGATGTGACGGCGGTCTTCGCGCAAGTGCACGGTGATCCCGTCGGCACCGGCCTCTTCGGCATCCAGCGCAGCTTTGACCGGGTCTGGATAACGCGTGCCTCGGGCCTGACGCAACGTGGCGACGTGATCGATGTTTACGCCAAGCAAAATGCGGGTGCTGTGGGTCACGGGTGTCTCCTGAAAGATGATCGAAACAGGTCGATGAGCATAAAGCCTGATTACGGCTTGCGAAACAGTTCCCGACTGACCAATGGCCGCCCGCCCAAATGCACGGCCAGCGCTTGGCGCATCAGGCGCTTGGCGGCGGCCAGTGCACCCGGGGCGCTCCAGTCGGCTTCGGCCATGGCCAATAATTCGGTGCCCTGAAACAGGCCGGGTTGCAGCAGATAGACCCGCTCAAGCCCGGCGTCCACTTGCAGGCGGTACAGGCCACCTGCGTCCAGGGCGTCGCCGTTGATGTCGGTATCCAACGCAAAGCCGTAGCCGAGGTCGTCGAGCAGGCGCCACTCGAAAGAGCGCAGCAGCGGTTCCAGAGGGCGGCCTTCGGCCAAGGCTTGCAGCGTAGCAGCGTAGTGCTCGAACACCGCGGGATGAGGGTCTTCGG
The DNA here is from genome assembly GCA_900475325.1 of Paucimonas lemoignei. Lineage (GTDB taxonomy): Bacteria > Pseudomonadota > Gammaproteobacteria > Pseudomonadales > Pseudomonadaceae > Aquipseudomonas. The sequence continues at coordinate 1,247,222 of LS483371.1, read as the reverse complement.
AGGGCAACAGGCGTATCAGCAGTTCATTAAGGTACAGGCCGCTGAACAGCGCCTCCCCCACCAGCCAGCTGGCAACACCGACGCCTTCCATGCGCCCGACGTTTTTCAGCTCGCCGCGTCCGCGAAACTCCACCTCAAGGGGTACGAACGGCCGTGCCAGCGTGCCCGCCTTACCCCGCGCACTGCGCAGTACGGCACGCAGCCGACCTTGAGGCGTGAGGAAGTCCACCAGCGCGCTGGTTTCCCGATACGCCCGGCTGTGCAACACGTAAGCAGGTTGGCCGATAGGCACGCTGATCATTCAGACAGCTCGAAGGGAAGCGAAGGCGTTACAGGCAATCCGCTGC